>JBMNRP010000042.1:0-4633 GCA_050944685.1 Bilifractor sp. | reverse complement strand
CTGTCCCTTTTCTTCCATATCCGGTTGAAAGAGCGGTGCGCTCTCACATACTTTTTGCCTTCCGGGCTATTCCTTTGCGAGCAGCTTTCTTTATTGTTTTCCGCATCCAAAGCTCTTCCTCCTTTCCGGGTCGTACTTGGAACTCCTGTTAATTCGGCCCTTCACCTTCCGGCTACTATGGCCTCTGCTGACTCCTGAGCGTTCAGCATCGTCTTGCAATGATGGTTATCCTTTTCAGGACATATCCGCTCAGGTCTCCCCGGGTACCACACGTTTCTTTCTCTCCATCCACCTGTCTCATTTATTCCATGTGATTCCGTGTAGCTACTGGGCTTCAACTTGGCTCGCAGTCTTACCCTCGCATGAAACCTTATATGAGATTTCTGTACGTCAGGCCGGAGATTTGCCCGCACTGGTTAGTATTTTCCCAGCGCATCCGGCTTCCTTCGGATCCCACCTCGCGATGGGCACCCTTGCCTTCGGCTATGTCCTTCCCACTACCGGGCGGACTCTGGACTTTCACCAGCTAGAAACGTGCGCCGCCGGGCGCACAAAAATAAAATAGTTCCCGGAAAGCCTGAGCTTCCGGGAACTCCCTTTTCACAGATTGCAGAAAGATTTTACAGGCAGTCGGAGTAATCGACCAGATCAATGCCGGTCCCCTCGTCCTCGCGCACCTCGGGCTCGTCGCCGTCCTTATGCGCTTTCTCAAGGAACTCCTCCTTGCTGCGGATCGGAATCGCGAGTTCGATCTCTCCGGACTTCGGCGTGGTGTGAAGCACCTCGACCGGCTTCTCGTTCTTTTTCGGGGTAACGATCTGCCTGCCGTCCAGCGCCGCTTCCAGAGCCGCCTGGACATTCGGGAGACCGTCGGTCTGAACCGCTTCTTCCTCATCCGGGGCCGCTTTCGGTCCGGATTCTCCCGGAGGAAGTGTATTTCCGCTGACCGCGCCCTTCAGATTCTCGATGAAGTCCTCTCCCTCGCCCTCTACCGGGAAGGAATCGGCCTTTTTCTCTTTCTCCGCTTCTTTTTCTTTCTCAGCGTTGAACTTTTCTCTTTTTTTCTTCTCCAGGGAAGCGAAGTAATCCTCGTCCTCCTCGTCACTGCTCTCCTCGTCGTCATCCTCTTCCCCTCTTCTCAGAACCTCGGAGATGATGAAGAGAATGATGATGATCAAAAGAATCCCGCCGAGTATCATCAGGCCGGTCGTCGACTGAGTGGCGATAAACAGATATCCGATAAACGGAACCGTAAACAGGATCTTGCGGACGGTGTCCCCGTTCGCCTGGAACTTCTGCTCCGCGGCGTCTTCCGACGCGGAGGCAACGATCACGTCGTTGGAATCGTCGTACTCTTTTACAATGTAGGAATCGACCTCGTCATTTTCTCCCGCGTGAAGGAAGCGGTCACCGCTCTTCAGCGAAGAAGGAGAAACCGAGCGGGCATATACGACTGTACCCTGATCCAGATTGCTCATCTCGCTGCGGATGACTACCGTGTCAATCCCGAAGAGGGGCGGAAGCAGCAGCGCGGCGCCGCAGGCGATCAGTACAATCAGCATGATCCGTACTAATACTCTCAAAAATTTAGACATAGTGTTCTCCTGCTTTCATAAAAACATACGTGGGTATTATACCGCAAGAGCAGGCATATTGCAAGAAATGAGGATCTCCCGCTTTGTTCTGAAAACCGGGAGTAATGCTTGCGTGAAGCTTTCTGAAAGAATATGATGGTAGCAGAACCGAAATCCTCAGCTGCGCACAGACGGAGGTAATATCTGTGAAATCAAACAGGAGCTTCTGTTCCGCTGTCCGTCTCATCGTCTCTTTTCTTCTGATCGCATCTTTTCTGATTTTTCCGGGGAAAAGTACGGAAAAGGTCTTCGCGCAGAGCAAAGAGAGTGTTCCGGTCTACCGCATGTATAATCCGAACAGCGGGGAACATTTTTACACAAAAAGCGAAACCGAAAAAAAACATCTGAGATCCCTCGGATGGAAGTATGAAGGGGTCGGATGGGTTTCTCCGGTGACCTCCTCTGTCCAGGTCTTCCGTCTCTATAATCCCGTTGCGGGCGACCACCACTACACCCTGTCCTCAGCAGAGCGGGACCATCTGGTCTCCGTCGGATGGCGTTACGAGGGAATCGGATGGTACTCGGATGAAAACGAAACCGTACCGGTTTACCGCCAGTATAATCCGAACGCCGTCTCGGGCACTCATAATTTCACGACGAAAAAGGCTGAAAATGATCATCTCGCCCAAATCGGATGGCGCGCGGAAGGAATTTCCTGGTACAGCCTTTCCTTCAATCCCGCGGATTACGAACAGCCGCCAAAAGCGGTCATCGAAATTGATCCCGGCCACCAGGAACGGGCAAATCTGGGCAGGGAACCCATTGGCCCCGGTTCGTCCCAAACGAAGTACAAAGTGACCGGAGGGGCGCGCGGCGATTACACAAAAAATATGGAGTATCAGATCAACCTTGACATCTCCAGGAAACTGCGGGCAGTTCTGGAAAGCCGCGGATACGAGGTTCACCTGACCCGCGAATCGAACCAGGTCAACATCAGCAACATAGAACGAGCTCAGAAAGCTGCCCGGGATCATGCCGATATTTTCATCCGGATCCACTGCAACAGCGTATCCTCGCACACGGCAAACGGAGTACTCTGCTGCGGTCCCGCGGACAATAATCCGTATCTCAGCGGAAAGATCATCCGGGAGAGCCAGCGTCTCACCAGAATCCTTCAGAAATACCAGTGTGCGGCGACCGGCCAGAAGAAATGCTCAAACATCTACACGAATGATATGTCCGGAATCAACTGGGCTTCCATGCCCGTCACGATTGTGGAGACAGGATTTCTGAGCAACCGGAATGAGGATTATTTTCTTTCGGACGCCTCCTGCCAGCAGAAGATTGCAGACGGAATCGCAAACGGAGTGGATGCCTATTTCAGCGGAGAGCAGTGATGTTGACTGTGCTCCCGCTCACATCCGATGACGCCTGAGAGTACAGATAAAACAGATAAAATGGAACAAAAAAATCAGATCCGGGAAAAAATCAAAACAATAGAAGACCTGTCGCTGAACGCGTGGCCGTCTCATCAGATACAGTATTACGACGGGTGGCTCCTGCGCTTCTCCTATTTCTATACCCACCGGACCAACAGTGTGGAGCAGGTCGGAGAATCCACGATTCCCGTCGCGGAAAAAATCCTCTACTGTGAGGAGGAATATCGGAAGTGGGGGACCCCTGCCATCTTTAAGATCACTCCTCTTCTGGACCCGGAGTTTGACGGGCTGCTGGAAGCGAGGGGATATCTGATTCAGCACCGGACGATCGTCATGGTGAAAGACCTGTCTGCGCTTCCTTCCGCATCGGATGACACGCGGGATACAGGGAAAAAAGCCTCCGGTCTTCCGGATCGGAGTGCCCGTATCCTGTACGACGACAGATCGCTGCACGAGACATACGGCAGTCTGAAAATCACATGCACGCCCTTCATTCCGAACGCATGGATTCAGTCTCTGTTTCATCTGAAGCAGACGACGAATGTGATGCACCGGATGGTGGTTCCGTCCATGTACCGCGCCATTCCAAAGGAAACGCTCTGCGTCCAGGTTCTGGACGGAGACCGGTACATCGGCACCGGTCTGGGCATTCTGGACCGGAACTTCGTCGGCGTTTACGCGATTCACGTGCATCCGGACTACCGGCGCCGCGGAATCGCCCGGCGAATCGTAGAGATCATACTGGAACAGGCGGCCTCAAAGAATGTAACCGGAGCGTACCTCCAGGTTGTCCGGGAAAATAACCCGGCCAGAAATCTGTACCGGTCTCTCGGATTCAGGGATTTCTATGAGTACTGGTTCCGTGTGCGCTAAAGGGAAATCGAACCGTCAGATGCCCGAGAGAAAATCATTGATCCGGTCAACCAGACCGTCGAGGTCCTCTCCCGTCATTCCGTGAACCGCGCCCGCCTCTTCGAGCGTCTCGCCCGAAGCAGCGATACAGGACACGCAGTGCATCCCTTCATGCATCAGGATGTTCGTAATCATCGGGTCTATCGCCATCAGCTCGGAAATCGTCATCTGCTTGTTTATTTTCATGGATCGGCTTCTGCCTTTCTGTCGGTATTCAAACACCCCGGCGGCAATTTCCCGAAAAAAACGCCGGCCGGACTTCCCGCTTTCACACACTCACGAATTAAATTTTGCACTTGTATTGTGAGAACGGTTCGTATACAATAAACATGACTTGGTAAAAAGAACTGCCAATTCTTACTATAATAAATACTAAAGGAGGATTTTACAATGGCTAGAGTGATTTCTGATGCATGTGTATCCTGCGGAACCTGCGAGGGTGAGTGCCCGGTAGGAGCTATCCACAGCGGAGATACCCAGTATGAGATCGACGCTGATGCCTGCATCGATTGCGGAGCTTGCGAGAGCGCATGTCCGACAGGTGCTATTTCAGCAGCTGACTGATCATTGAAAAAATAATAGATCGAGTAGGAGGGGGTGGTTAGCCCCCGACCTCTCACACCACACGTGCATACCGTTCGGTACACGGCGGTTTCAACAGTTGACGTGCACAGACTGATATGCTGAGGCCAAATCATAAAAGCCCCA
>JBMNRP010000041.1:0-6068 GCA_050944685.1 Bilifractor sp. | reverse complement strand
ATGGGTCCAAGGAGAAATGCGTCAGATCCATGCCATTCCATTCTAACAGCTTTAGCAATGAAGGATGTAGAGCCCAACTGGCTGTTGGGTTATCTATACCCTGACTTTATTGTAGGAGGAGAATTTCATGAAAGAACAGATTCTGGTTTTCGGTGTCACTGACCCCGAACTGAAGAAAAAACTGCAGCGGGCTCTGATGCCCCTGCGCCTGAAGGTCCGAGAGGTTTCCCCGGAAGAGTGCGGTCAGACCATCGGAGAGATCGCGGGAGTCACCGCGAAAGAAGGGCAAAAAGACGCCCCCGGAACAGATCCGGCGGGAGGCGTCCTCTCCGATCCGATGCTCGTATTTGCCGGCCTCACATCCGGCCGGCTCGATCAGGTGCTCCGATCCCTCCGGAAAAACCAGATCGCACTCCCCTACAAGGCGGTGATGACCCCGTCCAGCCAGAACTGGACGCCGGCGAAGCTGCTCGGAGAGCTGAAAAAAGAACACGAGATGATGCATTAACGATTCCGGAGGCGCGCGTCAGCTGCTGTTATCCCCGGACTGCGGATTCGCGGACTCGGAATCGGCCGACTCCGAACTGTCCGATTGCACGGACTCTGCCTCGACAGACTCCGAACTGTCCGACTGCACGGACTCTGCTCCGGCCGCTTCTGCGCTGTCCGATACCACCGATTCCGAGCTGGAGCTGCTGGCATTTATGCTCTCCATGCCCTGTTCCTCGGTCTCTGATTCACTTTCTGAATCGGAAGGAGCCAAAACATCCCCGAGTGAATTATCCGTAACAAACGAATTGACATTGTAAAGGAAAAGTACATCCGTTATCGCGCTGTTTGACACCAGCGTGTCGATATTATCGTAATAATATCTGGGGTCAATGATCGTGATGCTCTGATAATACGGCAGCAGGAACTGCACGAAGCAGTTTGCGTAAGAATCCTTAAAGATGAGCAGATTCTTCCCTTCCGTATTGGTCGTGGTAATATTGATCTGCGCGTGATTGCCTCCGAAAAATACCTGATATTTATCCTTCTCTTTCAGCGCGCTGCTGTCAAAAATTGACGTGGTCTTTTCACCGGTATCGACATACTCCACCACATATTCCAGGTCTTCCCCCTTCGGTTTAAATACCTGCACCGTGTCGCTGGTTCCGTGATATCCGCTTTTGGACGAAAGCGTACCCTGAAAATCATCAGACACCGTGTAAATCTGGTATTCGGTCTCCGGATTCTCGATCCCCAGAGAGCCGGCAATCGCAGAAAACGCATAGCTTGCCCCAAGGCTCGTCCAGTGATGATCCGTCTTGTAATAAATATACTCGTCGGAATGTTCTTTCAGCGTATCGCTCGGATCCAAAAACGAAACCGAACCCGCCATGGATTTGATTCGCTCGATATCTTTCCGCTGGTCACGCACAGGAGCGTCCTTGGGAAGATACTGACTCTGAATATAAAACGCATTGGGAACGAGGCAGAAGTTGATATTCAGGTCCGAATGCCGGGAAGCAAAGTTCTGCACCGCATTCATATTTTTCTGAACATCATCCCAGGAGGGCTCATTGGGCTGTTCCAGGAGATGTCCCTTTTTCCCGAGGTAGACCCCGTTTGACTCCCGTTTGCCGGAAGCTCTTTCCAGAGTGAGCTTTATGGAGATCCACATATCGCGTCCCACAAACTGGTCCGAGAAATAATTCTCAAAATTCTCCATAAACTTTCCTGTTGTGATTCCGGTCCTGGTCAAAGCCGGCTTCTGGGCAAGGTTCCGATTTTCCTCCCCGGAAAATTTCCGGTCCGGAACCACCAGGTTCAGAACAGCCACGATGACCAGCGATGCAACAAAAAAGAGCGCGAAAAAGCGGCGGAATTTCGCCATCCGCGCCCTTTTTCTTTTTCTGATTTTTTGGATCCGTTTCACACGCTCTTCTGGTTCCATAACAAACTCTCCAATAATACATGAATCAGCAGATCCGGTCACATCAGAACCGGAAATACAGGAATGGATTGTACGTGGCATTCACCAGGAATGCAATGCAGCATACAAATGATGCGATATACAGGCAATAAGCAATCACGCGTCTGTGCTTTTTCTTTGAGACGATAAAGCGGTTGAGTTCTCTGGTAAAGCCAGGGCCGGAACAGATCACGCAGATGATAAACAGGATGATGTAATTATAAAGATAATACAGACCCGCAGATGCGTTCACTGCGGAGCCTCCGCCGAACATGACAGCGAGGTAATGAAACGCGGCCGGCAGCGACGACGAAGAAAAGAACACCCATCCGATTACGATAAAAAACAGCGCGTACAGATGACGGACGATCTCCGGCATACGGTCAAGAACCGGCGCCAGAACATATTTTTCGAGCGTCAGCAGAACACCGTAATACAGTCCCCAGAAAACGAAATTCCATGCGGCTCCGTGCCAGAATCCGGTCAGGATCCAGACGATGAAAATATTGCGGATATGCTTTGCGACGCTGACGCGGTTTCCGCCGAGGGGGATGTAAACGTATTCCTTGAACCACGAACTCAGGGAGATATGCCATCTTCTCCAGAACTCCGTGATGCTTGCGGAAATATAGGGATGATCGAAGTTCTTCATAAAGGAAAAACCGAACATTTTCCCCAGCCCGATGGCCATGTCGGAATACCCGCTGAAATCGAAATAGATCTGAAACGTATAGGCGATCGCTCCGATCCATGCCGCGAGGGCAGAGAATTTCTCGGCGGGCAGCTCAGAAACAGCCGTATACGCCATGCCGATATTATTGGCCAGAAGAACTTTTTTCCCGAGTCCCTTCAGGAAAAACATGACACCCTCTCCGAACCCTTCCATGGTTACGGTCCGGTCTGTCAGCTGTTTCTCAATATCCGCGTAGCGGACGATCGGTCCTGCGATTAACTGCGGGAACATGGAAATATAAAGGCCGAAATTAATCAGATTTTTCTGAACCTCGACTTTGCCGCGATATACATCGATGATATACGACAAGGTCTGAAACGTGTAGAACGAAATACCGATCGGAAGGGGAAGTGACGTATATTTGATATCAACCGGCAGAATATGGTTCAGATTATCAAGAATGAATCCGTAATACTTGAAAAATCCGAGTATCCCGAGATTGACACCCACCGCCAGCCAGAAAATAAATTTCAGCTTTGCTGTCTGATTCCGGCTCCGGTAGAACTCCATCTCAACTCCGCTGATATAATTGTAGAAAATGCTAAAGATCATCAGCAGAATATAGATCGGCTCTCCCCAGGCATAGAAGACCAGACTGCAAATCAGAAGAACGAAGTTCTTCAGGACTTTCGGCACCAGAAAATACACGAGGAGTGTCACCGGCAAAAATACGAATATGAAAAAGATACTGCTGAAAATCATTGTGAAAACCCCTCATTCATCAAAGGCTTTTCCGATATGCCTCGTCTGCCTCTTCTGCCTTGCTGTTGATACAAAGCATCGCGTAATTTCCCTGAACGTCAAGCACAGAATCCTTCAGAAGCTTCGTCTGACTGACTCCATAGCCCTCAAAGCTCTGCGTCTGCGTATCGACCCGCTCCTGCATCGCCTCACGAACTGTGTCTGCCTGTGAATCATCCTTCATCCGGACGATCAACAGCTCCTGAACATCCATGTTTGATGTCCCGCAGTACAGAACCGCACCATCATAATCGTTGACGTTCAGTCCGTAAAATTGTTTTACCTTCAGACTGTCTCCTTCCGACATATTTGTCATATCCATCACAGCAGTTACCTCAGCTGCCACTTCTTCAACCGGCGTGCTGCTCGTCTTCCCGCCGGACAGCAGTCTGACAATGAACAGGATCAGGAAAAAGATCAGAATAAAGTTGATGATTCTTAAGTTGTCCAGAACCTTCTGCTTCAATGTTTAACACTTGCCTTTCTGTCAGGTAGTCTCCCTGTTGTTGTTACAGATCGAGTGCATTCGCCATATTCCGACCCCAGTACTCGTAAAATTCCTTCTGAAAATGAATCCCGTCCTGGTCATACAGATCCTTATGCTGTTCATAAACCTCTGTATTGTCAATATATGTATAGCCTTTTTCCTCGCACATATTTTTTACCGCTTTCGTATACTCTGGAATCTCCCGCCACTTTTCACTCTTTTCAAACGCCGGATCCTGTGCCGGGAAAATAGAATTAATGTATATATGCGTATTCGGAAGCTTCTGCATCAGCTCGGTCACAACCTCGTCATACGCGGACGTGTATTCTTCCGGCGTATTCCAGAGGCCGATACTGACGTCATTCAGGCCGGTGCAGAGGAAAAGATTCTCCGGCGATTTTGCCACGATTTCGTCCTCCTTTTCCTTAAGATCAGCGATCGTCCATCCTGCGTCCGCGAGAACATACGCCTGATCAATGAAACCGTAGTAATAAAGGCCGACCGTACGGGAATCTCCGAAAAATACACTTCCTTCGAACTGTGCCCACAGCGAAAGCTCCCCGGACGCAATTTTCTCCGCTCGTGCCTTCTTGCGCACAGCTATGACGTCTGCGCTTATCTGGTCCATATCGCGGTTCTCCAGCCGCTGCAGATATGCCGTTCCCTCCGCTACAGCCGATGAATCGGACTTTTTCAAATGGCTGACCACTGCAATAATAATCAACACCGACACGACGCACACGGAAATCATTACCGGCAGGATGCGATTCCTCCGCCGCATGGTCCGATGCTTATTCATTGTCGATTTCTGGTTCATTTTTTCACAGCCTCGCGTCATTAAACTTAATGTACGAAATGCAATACCGGTTTAGTGTAGTATTATTTTTGAACAATGTCAATTTATCCGTTTTCGATTTTATTGTATACATGAAAAATTATTGGCAAAGAACGCCTTCCCCATCGAAATCCGGTATGAAACTCTCCTTTGCCGTATCTCCCTCCTGGATGAACGCTTTCTCCACCCCGAGATCGATGGCAAAATCCGTCAGCGATTCGTACTCCCTGCGGGTCACCTTTCTCCCGAGTTCCGGAAACTCCTGTACGACCCTCGGGAACGGCGTATACTGATTCATCAGGCTCAGCCAGACCGCGTTATGATACCTTTCGTATACATAGCGGACAATCCGTTTCGCCGCGTTCACCTGGCCGGGGAGCAAAAGATGGCGGACAATGACGCCCTTCTGCATGATTCCGTTTTCGTCAAGCTCCTGGGCGCAGGCAGAATGGCCGGATGTGCAGACATTTCGTCCCGTCCCGCACTGACGGACCATCTCCTCAAGCGCTTCCTTCACGCGCTCCGGATAGTCGGCCGCCCTGCTGTATTTCTGTGCGGTTTCGGAATCTATGTATTTAAAATCCGTCAGATAGATGTCGACAATTCCTTCGAGCAGGCGGAGCGACCAGACGCTCTCGTATCCGCTGCAATTATAGACAATGGGAATATGAAGCCCGCTGTTTCGGGCTTTCTGAACGGATTCGATGACAGGAAATGTATATTGCGTCGGGGTGACGAGGTTGATGTTATTGGCCCCCTGATCCTGAAGTTCCAGAAAAATCTCCGCCAGCCGGGAGGGAGTGACCCGTATCCCCGCCCGTGCGTGCGCCAGCTCGAAATTCTGACAGTAGACGCACCGGAGCGGACAGCCGGAAAAGAACACGGCACCGGAACCGCTTTTGCCGGAAATACAGGGTTCTTCCCAGAAGTGAAGCGCGGCCCGCGCAACATACAGATCAGAGGGTACGCCGCAGAATCCCGTATGGCCGTCCGCACGCTTTGCGCCGCACGATCGGGGGCAGAGACGGCACCCTTCTTTTAAATATGTAACTTCAGCTTCTCTGATGTCCGCCATAAAACCGCCTTCTTTCCCTTCTCCTTCTGATCCGAACCGGTTTCTCCGGAATATTTTTCCCCTGAAACAGAAAAAAGACAATGAAACGAGGTAATTCCTTTCGTCTCATTGCCTTTACTCCCCGAGTAGGGCTCGAACCTACAACCCTTCGGTTAACAGCCGAATGCTCTACCATTGAGCTATCGAGGATCATTCGCCGCGGCCCTTCCTCCACGGGTTCCGGACCGCTCCGGCTGTCTCGCA
>JBMNRP010000040.1:0-8574 GCA_050944685.1 Bilifractor sp. | reverse complement strand
TTTTACTGTTCAGTTGTCATGGTTCTGTATGGATTTTTGCTGTTTCCGCGGGCGTTTCCCGGGCGACAGCTTAACCAATATATAATTTTTCAAAGTCATTGTCAACCATTTTTTTTATTTCCCTAAAAATTCTTTTTATATGAAAAATTCAGAGAAATTTCTTTGCCGGCAATGAGCGGAGAAGAAGGGATTTGAACCCTTGCGCCGCTATTAACGACCTACTCCCTTTCCAGGGGAGCCCCTTCGGCCATCTTGGGTACTTCTCCAAAATGCTCGAATCCACGATCCGATCTTTTCTTTTTCCGCCCGAAGAAAGTGAAAAATAATAACTGCATTCTTCTCGCTTCATCAAAGAACGCAGTCATAAAAGCCCTTTCTTCTTGCGTGCTTTTTTATACTACCATTCTGTAAAGCACGTGTCAAGGATTTTTCGCACCGTAAATGGAATATTTGCGCCGCAGAGAAACACCTGGATATACAGGAGAAAAACGGAGCGATCTTCTTTTCTGAAACAGAAAAAAACTCCCTTCCGGCATACGTTCTGTTATTGAACCTACAAGCCGGAAAAGGAGTCTTTCCAGATAAAACGCAGTGGGAGGGATTCGAACCCCCGTGGGGTTGCCCCCAAACGGTTTTCAAGACCGCCTCGTTATGACCGCTTCGATACCACTGCACAGGAAGCGCACCAGCCCTCAGATGCTGTGCGCTTCTGTCATTCTATCAGCTTGAAAAATGCTTGTCAATTCACAAATGTTTCCCCTGAACCCTTCAGCGGAGATCCTTTCTCCGCACGAAATTGGTCGTATATTCGCACTCGGTCTGCGGATACGGAACGCCGTTTTTCTTTCCTTCTTCAAAGCACCGCATCATCCAGATCATATTCCGGGCGAGATTGCGCATGGTCTGCAGGCCCTCTTCATCCCGCTCCGCGTCCTCCGCCAGAAGGCCGTGCACATTGTTCCAGTAGGTGGATCCGGCCACCGGCATCTGCGCGATTCCGAAATACTTGTTGATCGCATCCAGCGTCGAGGAAGTACCCGCGCGGCGCGCGACGGTGACGGCAGCTCCCGGCTTAAATTGAAATGCTTCGTACACCTCATCCTTTCCGCTGGCATTAAACACCCGGTCCAGGAAAGAAAACAAGCGTCCGCTCGGATGGGCATAATAGGTCGGCGAAGCAAACACAAATCCGTCCGCTCCGTACGCCTTGTCAATAAAATCATTCACCCCGTCACCCTGAATAACGCATTTCCCCGTCTCCGAACATCCGCCGCACTGCAGACAGTCGGAGAGAGGTTTCCCGCCGAGCTGAATCACCTCGGTCTCAACGCCCTCTTTCTCAAATACCGATATCATCTCCGAGAGCGCCCGCATGGTCGTCCCGTGAAGATGACTGCTTCCGTTCACCAGTAATACCTTCATAACAATTCCCTCTCTGCCCGTATTACGGGAAAGTTCTATTTGCCTCACAGCCGTCATACATATTTATTATAACATACCACAATACATTCCGATCCGGCCTCACTCTTTCTGTATGTCCCGCAGGAGGGCTTCCGCCAGAGGAAGATCTTCGGGAGTCGTGACCTTGATATTCCGATAAGACGATTCGACCATCCGGATACGGCAGTGCATCATGGACTCGACGACCATCGCGTCATCCGTAACGCGGACCTTTTTCCCCCCGGCGGTTTCCACATCCCTGAGCAGGCGCCTGTTCGCCTCCCGGATCAGATCATATTCAAAAACCTGCGGAGTCTGCACGACCCAGACATTCGAGCGATCCGGGGTCATTTCGCCGTACCCGTCCGCGTCCGTGATCCGGACTGTGTCCTTCGAGCGCATCCCCGCGACACAGGCGCGCTCTTTTTGCACGGCATCAAACAGGCGCCGGATCGTCTCCTCGTCCAGAAAAGGCCGGGCACAGTCGTGAATAAAAACATAATCGCACGGCCAGGTGACCGCCTCCAGTCCCTTCGCGGCCGAAAGAAAGCGCTCGGCTCCGCCATCGCAGATCGCGCGCAGCTTTCCGTCCGCCCCGTGCTGCTTTGCCAGATCCCGGCAGTACGCCTCATCTCCCTCCGGAACCACCAGAACCAGGTCTGTAATAATCCCGCATGCATTCATTGTCCGCACTGAGTGAAGAAACAGCGGCATACCACCGAGTTCCAGATACTGTTTCCGCACGCCGGCCTTCATTCTGCTCCCGCTCCCGGCCGCCAGCATCAGCGCCGTACATCTGATTTGTTTTTCGGACATTTCTCTTACTCCTGTTTCCTTTCTTTGTTCCATATATTTTACTTTACATTTTAAAAAAAACCACTTATAATAAAATGAAAACAAATCAGGAACGAATGTTCCTATTATATCCAATCCACCGCGTTAAAATTTATTATACTGCAGATAACGCTTTCTGTGTTTCCTCTGTCTTCAGATTCCGGAATCTGTATCCGGAGGGCGGAAAGCGAGCTTCTGTCATACAAAATACATGGATCACACCCGGAGGCTCTCCTATGCCATCTTTTGATCAAAACGATCACGCAGGGGAAGGAATTCGAAGCGGTGGCGGAAAGAAACCGTCCCGGAAAAGATTCCGCCTGCGTGATCTGGACTCTTCCCAGTCTGTTATACTGGGATTTCTGCTTCTGATTCTGACCGGCGCCCTCCTGCTGACGCTCCCGATTTCGAAAGCCGGGGCGGGCCACGCCTCCTTTTCAGACGCTCTGTTTACTTCCGTTTCGGCTTCGTGCGTGACCGGCCTGGTCGTGCAGGACACCGGAACCTACTGGTCGCTCTTCGGGCAGATCGTAATCCTCGCCCTGATTCAGGTCGGCGGACTGGGGATCATCACCATGGCGCTGACCATCATCCTTTTCTCGGGCAAAAAGATCGGGCTGGTGCTTCGAAACCAGATGGCGGAGTCAATCAACGCCCCTTACCTGTCCGGCATATTAAGACTGACCAGATTTATTCTTCTGTTCACAGCCGCCGTCGAAGGGGCGGGCGCGGCCGCCATGATGACGGTCTTCATACCGCGATACGGCGTGGGAAGAGGCATCTGGTACTCGGTTTTCCATTCCGTATCGGCTTTCTGCAACGCCGGATTTGATATTCTGGGAGCGGAACAGAAATTCGGCTCCCTCACAAACTTCGCCTCTCAGCCGGTGATCAACATCACGGTCATGGCTCTGATTGTCATCGGCGGACTCGGGTTTGTGACCTGGAATGATATCTTCAGCTGCGTCGGAAAAGGCAATAAGCTCCGGATGCAGACAAAAACCGTTCTGACCGTCACAATCATCCTGATCACAGTTCCGGCGCTGTTATTCTATTTCGGAGAATACGGAGACCTGAGCGGGGAGGAACGGATTCTGGGATCTCTGTTTCAGTCCGTCACAACGAGAACGGCCGGCTTCAACACGACGGATCTGACGAAGCTGAGCAGCGCGGACGTCCTGATTTTTATCATTCTGATGCTCATCGGAGGCTCGCCTGGTTCCACGGCCGGCGGCATGAAAACGACGACAGTCGCAGTCCTGATGGCCGGAGCGCTCAGTGTGTTCCGGAGAAAAAATGACGCGTCCCTGTTTCACCGCAGAATTCCGGAGGAGACCTCGCAGAAGGCATCCGCCATCCTGCTGATGTACCTGTCGTTCTTTTCCATCGCTGCGATCGTAATCAGCCGGATCGAGAATCTCCCGATCCTGACGTGTCTCTTCGAGACTGCCTCCGCGATCGGGACGGTCGGGCTGACGCTTGGAATCACGCCCGGGCTTCACCTGGTTTCAAAAATTCTTCTGATGATCCTGATGTATTCCGGAAGGGTCGGCGGTCTGACACTGATCTACGCGACTGTCGCGAACGCCCCCAACGCGGGAAAGGATCCCATGGAAAAAATAATGGTCGGATAATTCACAGCATTCCCGGAAAAAAGGCGGAAAGCCTTCACGGCTATCGGAAAGGAGAACATACTCTTGAAATCTATTTTATTAATCGGACTGGGAAGGTTCGGCGGAAACATCGCGAAAAAGCTTCACGAGCTGGACGACGAAGTGCTGGCGGTAGACCTGAACGAACAGCGCGTCAATGATTCCATGGACGTCGTGACAAACGCTCAGATCGGAGACACGACGGACCGGAAATTTCTCGAGACGCTCGGCGTGAGAAATTTTGACTGCTGCATCGTGGCGATCGGGGATCACTTCAAAGAATCCGTCATCACAACCTCTCTTCTGAAGGAGCTCGGCGCGCAGAAGATCGTCGCCCGGGCGTCCAGCGCGATTCATGAAGGCTTCCTGAAAAAGATCGGCGCGGACGAGGTGGTCTATCCGGAAAAACAGGTCGCCAACTGGACGGCGATCCGGTGCAGTCTCGACCACATCCTCAACTATATTGCGGTCTCCTCGGACCACGCGATCTACGAGATCGAGCCCCTCGAGAACTGGATCGGCAAATCGGTCCAGACTCTCGATATCCGCAAAAAATACGGCCTCAACATTCTCGCGGTGCGGGAGAACGGAGAGACTACGATGACCGTCACGCCGGACCTGGTCCTGACGGATACCATGTCGCTTCTCGTCTTCGGGGATAATAAAGCGGTGATGAAATGCCTCCGCTGAGAAGGGGAACGCCGCCTTCCTGTCCGGAAGAAAAATGAAACCGCGTAAATCAAAAGCAGGACATTTCTGTCCTGCCTTTGATTAGGAAAAAGAAAAATTGCAGACTTGTATCTGAAACAGGATTAATATCCCAAGTCTGTCACACAGGCAATGACATCCTCCCGGTTTTCCGGTCTGGTCGACGCAGAAACGAGGGTGTCATTTTTTCTGGATACGTAATAGTATCCGTTTGGCGTTTCAATCTGGAGATGCCCGGTTTCACCGTTCTCTGTATTTCCGGCATCCGCCTGATTCCCCGCCTGAGCTTTTATTCCGGAACAGATTTGTTCGTATTCCTCGCTACAGTGCTTTTCCGAATCAAAATCATAAAAAGCAATCTGGCATTGCAGATCCGGAGAATTCGCCACGAGCAAACGGTCCACGCCCAGTCCGGGTCCCGCCTCTTCTGAACGCTCTTCTACCGAATAGCCTTTCGCCCTCATCTGACCGGAAAAATCATTGGCGTCTCTTCCCTGTGAAAAAAGCGAAACCGCACTTCCTCCGGCAAAATCATCCGCGCCCGGCGCGCAGGCCGGATCCGCAGAGTACACGGTCTCGTAAGAAACCGGGACAGAAGCTTCGTAGGCATCCAGGTCAGAGATATCCGTCACGTCTGCGTCTGCATAAAAATCGTCCGCGCTCGTCCGGGGACTGAGCCAATATCCGCAGAGTCCTCCTGCCAGTGCGAAAGCCCCGACAAATAATAGAATTCTTCCGTTTTTCTTCATCTTCTTCACCTTCCATCGGAATCGGACGGGTCGGGATCACTCTCTTTACACGGTTTCATCATATCAGCCGACCGTTATTTCTATATGAGGTGGATG
The DNA here is from genome assembly GCA_050944685.1 of Bilifractor sp. Classification (GTDB taxonomy): domain Bacteria; phylum Bacillota; class Clostridia; order Lachnospirales; family Lachnospiraceae; genus CADBRN01. Next base: position 3,095 of record JBMNRP010000040.1, on the reverse strand, counting down.
TCAAATTTCTGTAAGTTTTTCGGACAGCGCGCCTTGTTCCGGGACACTGTAGCACGCTCTTCCGTAACAAATAACCAGTCCCGGGCAGGATATTTCTACATGTACGAATTCCGTTCCGTGATATAATAGACAGAAACTACCGGTCGTTTTTTTAGGCAGCGCGGATCTGCCGGAATACAGCCGGAGCAGTCAGGTCCCGCAGGACACTGAACATTTCAGACACAAGAAAAGGGGGGATTATGATGAACGAAGAGATTAAAAAAGCCGGCCATCCCGAAAAGCCGGAAGGGAATGCCGGGGCACAGATTCTGGAGATGATGAATGAGGGCCACGCCCCGCTTCGCAAATGGGGGCTCCCCCATATTGAATGGACGAAAGAGATGCGCATCCTCGATGTGGGGTGCGGCGGGGGCGCGACGATCGCAGACATGCTGAATCTTGCGCCCGACTCCGTAATTGACGGCATCGATTATTCGGATGTCAGTGTGGAAGAAGCGAGAAGACGGAACGCGGAATACCTGGGTTACCGGGTCGATATCAAAAAAGCGGACGTGACGCATCTCCCGTTCGTAGAAAACACCTTTGATCTGGTCACCGCGGTGGAGACCGTCTATTTCTGGCCGGACATCGAAAAGGGAATCCGGGAAATCCGCCGCGTGCTCAAACCCTACGGCCGCTTCTTCATCCTGAATGAGGGAAGCGACCCGGATCACACTGCTTTCCCGGAGGTGGATGGCTTCTACCGCATCTACCGCCCGGAAGAGCTCACCGCTCTTTTGAAAAACTGCGGAATGAACGCCGTCCGCTATTACCGCGGAGAAGGCGAGTACATCTGCGTCACCGGCCGGAAATAATATCCGGAACGGAACGATAAAAAGCGAGCCATCAGCCTGCCGGCTTCAGCGCTCGCCCAGTTTCAGGTTCGGAACGGCATTGAGGTTCCAGCCGCTGCGTGTTCCGCTGAGATATTCGTAATAAGCGGCACACCCGATCATGGCCGCGTTGTCGGTACAGAGAATCGGGGAAGGATAGAAAAATTCGATGCCGTTTTCCGCACACTCCTTCTTCATGGCGGCGCGCAGAGCGGAATTGGAGGCAACTCCTCCGGCAATCGCGAACCGGGAAATGCCGAAATCGCGCGCGGCCTGCATGGCGTTCGCCACCAGAACATCGACAACCGCTTTCTGAAACGAAGCCGCCACATCGGCCTGATTCCACTTCTTTCCCGTCATTCTGCACTGATTCAGATAATTCAGAACGGCGGACTTCAGACCGCTGAAGCTGAAATCATAGGGGGCGTCCGCCACGTGAGCCCGGGGAAACTCGATCGCGTGCGGATCGCCCTTTTTGGCTGCCCGGTCGATCTTCGGACCTCCCGGATAACCGAGCCCGATCGCGCGGGCGACCTTGTCAAAGGCTTCTCCTGCCGCGTCATCGCGCGTCCTGCCCAGGATCCTGAATTTCCCATAATCCTCCACGATCACCAGATGCGTGTGGCCGCCGGAAATAATTTCACAGAGAAACGGAGGCTCCAGCTCCGGATGCTCGATATAATTGGCGGACACATGTCCCTCGATATGATGCACGCCAACCAGAGGCTTTTTCGCCGCCCAGGCGATCGCCTTCGCCTCCGCGACGCCGACCAGAAGCGCACCGACGAGCCCCGGCCCGTACGTCACGCCGACGGCCGTGATATCCTCGAGCGTCATACCCGCCTGATCCAGCGCCATCTGAATCACCTGATTGATCTTCTCAATATGCTTCCGGGAGGCAATTTCCGGAACGACGCCGCCGAAGAGCGTGTGCAGATCAATCTGCGACGAAATGATGTTGGAGCGGACCGTTCTGCCGTTCTGCACGACCGCCGCGGCGGTCTCGTCACACGAACTCTCGATTGCCAGAATATTAATATCTTCCATGGTCCCTCACGCCGTCCTTCCGTCTTCTTCGAAGCTGAGATCCCGCGACATCCCGTCTTTTCCGATGCAGGTGCCCGGAAATATTTTCCGCAGTTCTTTTTCATACTGCTTCGGCCGCGTCACAGACGGCGAAAAATGCGTCAGCCAGAGCTCCCCGGGCTGTGCCTTTGCCGCGAGGCCTGCCGCCTCCTGCATCGTCATATGGCGGTGCTCGACCGCCTTCTCCTGCTTGTCGGATTCTCCGTACATTCCTTCACAGATCATCAGATCCGAATCCTGCGCGTGTTTCACGATCGACTCGGTCGGACGGGTATCGGTCGCATACGTCACCTTCAGTCCCTTCCGCTCTGGGCCGAGCACCATATCCGGAGTGTAAACCCTTCCGTCCGCCTCGATGGTCTGCCCTTTCTGGAGCGGATTCCAGTACTGAAGCGGAATCCCCTGCTCCTTCGCCCGCACGGCGTCGAATTTTCCGGTCCGCGGGATCTCAATCGTGTAACCGTAGCAGACCATATTGTGACGGAGACGGAACGCAGTAATATGGTAACCGTTCCGCTCGATTTTCTGTTCCGGTTCGGTCAATTCGATGAACTTCAGCTCAAACGGAAGCTCCGGGGCAATCACGCGGAGTCCGGAAACCACGCGGGAAAGTCCCTTCGGACCGACCACCGCTAGCGGATCCGTCCGCTCCGCGTTCGCCATCGCGAGCAATATTCCCGGCAGTCCGCTGATGTGGTCCGCGTGATAATGCGTAAAGCAGATCGTGTCAATCGGCTTGAACGTCCATCCTTTTTCTTTTATCGCAATCTGGGTCCCCTCGCCGCAGTCAATCAGAAGGCTGCTCCCGTTGAAGCGTGTCATCAGTGAAGTCAGCCAGCGGCCGGGGAGCGGCATCATGCCGCCGGTTCCCAGCAAACAAACATCCAGCATGTTATATTCTCTTTCTGAACAGGCAGAAAACATTTACAGCGCGGACCGGCCTCCCGTCTTCAGTCAGCCTGTCCGGTTAATCAGTATAACATGCCTCACGGAAAAAAGGAACGGAAGCAATGTTTCCGGTCACACGGAAACGAAATTACTTGTTGGCTTTCGCCTCGTTGATCATCTCCGTCAGCTTCGGAACGATCTTGTTCAGATCGCCGACAATCCCGTAATCCGCGACGTCAAAGATCGGCG
>JBMNRP010000039.1:0-9006 GCA_050944685.1 Bilifractor sp. | reverse complement strand
CAGCGCATCCGGCTTCCTTCGGATCCCATCTCGCGATGGGCACCCTTGCCTTCGGCTATGTCCTTCCCACTACCGGGCGGACTCTGGACTTTCACCAGCTAGGAACGTGCGCCGCCGGGCGCACGCAGAAAAAGAGCCGCGGCAACGCCACAGCTCTTTACCATACCTGATATTATTTCATGTTCCGCTTGCTCCCGCAGCAAAAGGGTCTTCGTGCCCTTCGCCTTTTATGTGCGAAACTCAGACGACTTCGCGCATACGGAACTTCTGAATCTCACGCTCCTCCGAGACCTGCTCGATCTCGGCTCCGATTCCCCGGAGCTTGCCCGGAAAATCTTCATAGCCGCGCTGGATGTATACGATATCGTCGATAACCGTACAGCCCTCTGCCGCCAGCCCGGCGATCACCAGAGCGGCACCTGCGCGGAGATCCGGCGCACTGATTCTTGCTCCGCTGAGCTTTTCCACGCCGTCAATAATCGCGGTATTTCCCTCGATCTTGATATTGGCGCCCATCCGCATCAGCTCGTCCGCATACTTAAAGCGATTTTCAAATATACTCTCCGTGACAATGCTCGTGCCTTTCGCGAGAGAGAGCACCACGCTCATCTGCGGCTGCATATCCGTGGGAAATCCCGGATAGGGAAGTGTTTTCACATGGGTTCTTCCCAGCCGCTGCCGGCACGTCACACGTACGGCGTCGTCAAATTCTTCGACTTCACAGCCGATCTCGATCAGCTTTGCGGTCATTGCCTCCAGATGCTTCGGAATCACATTCTTTACGAGGACGTCCCCGCGCGTTGCGGCCGCTGCCAGCATATAGGTTCCGGCTTCAATCATATCCGGCACGATCGTATAAGAGCACTTGTGCAGAGACTTCACTCCGCGGATACGGATCACATCCGTACCGGCTCCCTTGATATTGGCGCCGAGACAGTTCAGGAAATTCGCGACATCGACGACGTGCGGTTCCCTGGCTGAGTTCTCAATAATCGTTTCTCCCTCCGCGAGCACCGCCGCCATCATGATATTGATGGTCGCTCCCACGGACACCATATCCATGAAAATATGCGCTCCGTGCAGACGTTCCGCAGAAGCTACGATATTTCCATTGCGAATCTCGACCTTTGCTCCGAGTGCCCGGAATCCCTTCAGATGCTGGTCAATCGGTCTGCTTCCGATATTGCACCCGCCAGGAAGCGGCACTTCAGCGCGCTTATATTTCCCCAGCAGCGCGCCGAGCAGATAGTAGGATGCACGGATTTTCTTGATGTACTCATAGTCCACACATACTGACTGGATCGTAACCCCATTGATCACAGCCGTATGTCGGTCAACCCGTTTTACAGTTGCTCCGATTACGGAAATCGCCTCGAGCAGTACGTTCGTATCACTGACGTCCGGAATATTGTCAATCGTGACAGGTTCATCTGTCATGATGGCAGCCGTCAGGATAGCAAGCGCAGCGTTTTTGGCCCCCCCGATTTCCACTTCGCCGGCAAGAGGAATTCCCCCTCTTATGACGTACTTATCCATTCTCCACCTCTTATTTTGTTTTTATCACTCCCATGAAATTTCACAGTTCCCGACAAAGTACGGAAAATGTAAAACTTCAATGCGATACTAGTAATATTACCTTATTTGACCAGATTTGTAAACACAGCCGATCTTTCCGCGTGCGGGAAGAGCCTCCCTGATCCCCGCCCCGGAAAAACAATATAGAGGATTTTCGCGGGTCCGGTAACAAGATAGGCTGTTTTTCGAAATTTTTCCAGACAAGATTGTAACAAAAACATTCACAAAAACGCAGAAAAATTTTGTGGAATTCGCCTAATCTTCTGTCTGCGCGCCGCTCGTCAGACCTTCCCTTCCCGCACCGCAGTGAATACCCGAATATTATTCATATCATATTGATATGGAAGCATCTTAAATTGACTTTAAACAATCATTATTTTCCTTTATTGGAGAAAAATATTGTAATCGGATAAATTGTTTTCAAAATTAATGTTGCGTCAGAGATTTCACAATGATATACTTTCTTTCGTATGTAAGCAAAATCAGGAGGTGCACTATGTCATACGTTGATGATGTAATAGCTAACGTTATCGCAAAGAATCCCGGTCAGCCGGAATTCCACCAGACCGTCAAAGAAGTTCTGGAATCGATCCGTCCGGTAATCGAGGAAAATGAGGCAGAGTACAAAAAGCTCGCCATTCTTGAGCGCCTGACCGAGCCGGAGCGCCAGATCAAGTTCCGCGTTCCGTGGATCGACGACAATGGAAACGTTCAGGTCAACTGCGGTTACCGCGTTCAGTTCAACAGCGCGATCGGACCGTACAAGGGCGGACTTCGGTTTCATCCGACCGTAAACATCGGTATCCTGAAATTCCTCGGATTCGAGCAGATCTTCAAAAACTCCCTGACCGGACTGCCGATCGGCGGCGGCAAGGGCGGTTCTGATTTTGACCCGAAGGGCAAATCCGATATGGAAGTAATGCGTTTCTGTCAGAGTTTCATGACCGAGCTCTACAGACACATCGGACCGGATACCGACGTGCCGGCAGGTGATATCGGCGTCGGAGGACGTGAGATCGGTTATCTGTTCGGACAGTACAAGCGCATCGCAAACCGCAACGAAGGTATCCTGACCGGAAAGGGACTGACTTACGGCGGATCCCTGGCGAGAACAGAAGCAACCGGCTACGGCGTTCTGTACTTTACCAAAGAACTCCTGAAGAAAAACAACATCGATATTGAGGGAAAGATCATCGACATCTCCGGTGCGGGAAATGTCGCAATCTATGCGATTGAAAAAGCTCAGCAGATGGGCGCGAAAGTCGTTACCTGCTCCGATTCCACCGGATGGGTTTACGATCCGGACGGCATCGACATTGACGCCCTGAAAGAGATCAAGGAAGTCAACCGCGCGCGTCTGACCGAGTACAGGAAATATCGTCCGAACTCCGAGTACCACGAAGGACGCGGCGTATGGCAGATCAAGTGCGATATTGCTCTTCCGTGCGCGACCCAGAACGAGGTCGGCATCGACGACGCAAAGATGCTTGTGGAAAACGGATGCCTTGCTCTCTGCGAGGGTGCAAACATGCCCTGCACGCTGGAAGCGACCCGGTATCTGCAGGAGCACGGCGTCATCTTCGGACCGGCCAAGGCCTGCAACGCAGGCGGTGTAGCGACATCCGCCCTGGAGATGACTCAGAACGCAGAGCGTCTGTCCTGGACATTCGAAGAGGTTGATCATCGTCTCAGCATGATCATGACCAGCATCGTCGAGAACATCGACAGCGCGGCGAAGAGATACGGCAGAGAGGGTGACTACGTCGCCGGAGCAAACATTGCCGGATTCCTCAAGGTTCTGGATGCCATGATGGCTCAGGGTATCGTGTGATAATCTGATTTCCGCCGTCGTGCTTTCAAGACAGGGGATAGGAAAACTCAGTGAATCATCGGACGCCGGTTCGTTTCGCCGGAAAAGGCGAAAAGGGATCGGCGTCCTTTTTCGCGTGTATTCTCATTCTTATTCGGCCGCTTCTCCATATTTCACAAAGTCCGGCATCCGTCGGTCTTTGGACTCCGGGAAAATCCAGAAAATAAAGGAATTGTATGGAAAACCCGAGAATTTTGCTTCCTGCCCTGCGGTTTCTGTGTTATACTAAATAAGATTCCGTAAGAAAATTGTGGGATTATCTACGGGCCCATGATAAAAATAAAATTAAAATAATAAAATGAGGTGGAAATATGTCGGAAGAAAATATGACAATGGATGATCTTTCAAATGCCGTGGATGAGTCCTTTGACACATTCAAGGACGAAGGCGAGGCAAACTGGGACAAGATCAACCAGTATCTCACAGAAAAAACGGTCCTCACTGTTACCGTTGAGGAAGTCGTCAATAAAGGGGTGGTGACTCACCTCGAGGGGATCCGGGCCTTCATTCCCGCTTCTCATCTGGCGCTCACTCATGTGGATGACCTGAACGAGTATGTCGGAAAAGAGATCCCGGTTCAGGTCCTGGAAGCGGAACAGAAAAAGAATCGTCTTCTTCTTTCTTCCCGCGGAGTGCTTCGCGCACAGGCAGCCGAGGAGCGCCGGAAAAAAATTGACGCGATCGAGGTTGGAACCATTCTTGAAGGAAAAGTAGAAAACATACAGCCTTATGGTGCATTCATCGATCTCGGGGACCGAATCTCCGGGCTGCTGCATGTCTCTCAGATTTCCCACACTCGCATCAAAGATCCTTCCGTCGTACTGAGTGTCGGCGATACCGTAAAGGTAAAAGTGATCAATAACAAGGATGGAAAACTCAGCCTTTCGATGAAGGCTCTGGAGGAACGTCCGGAAGGATCTTCAGATCGTCCGCGCCGCGACAGACGCGACAGCGAGGGTGCTATGCCGTCGGATTACAAGCTGCCGAAGAGTGAGGAACTCACAACCAGTCTCGGCGATATGCTGAAGGGTATCAAACTCTCCTGAGTACTGGAGCAAAGCGAAAAATCCACCCTGACATTATGCATTGAAAAGAACATCCGCCGCACATTTGTGCGGCGGATGCTTTTGTTTTACTTTCAGTTGTGCTCCTGAATAATGCCGGCCCGGTAAGCCTTCAGAAGTTCTTTCAGCTCATCGATCCGCTCGCGGATGCGGCGGCCGTTGTCTGTATCCGCCACCCGCAGTCTCCTGGGAGAAGTCATGACCATGATCTGATCCTGTTCAATATCGGTTTCATTGATGATCGCCTCTTCCGTAGAAGTAAACGGATGCATCGCGACCAGCTTCATCCCGTAGGAATTATAAATCAGCGTGTATCCCGCGATTCCCGTCTTTCCCTGATATGCCTTCGAAAATCCGCCATCGATCAGCAGTACCTTCCCGTTGCACCGCACCGGACTTTCTCCCTCGACCTGCAGAACCGGAACGTGCCCGTTCAGGATGTGCGCATCTTTTCCGAGTCCGAACTCCTTCAGGATTTTATCCATCGCCGTCTCATTGTCCAGCAGACTGTAGTAGGCGTTCTTGTGCTCTGCATGTGTACGCTTGTCTTCGATGAAATAGCGCTCGAAGGTCGTCATTCGGTCCTTTCCAAACAGCGGTGATTTCGGTCCGCACCAGATATACCACATAATATCCTGGCCGCGGATCTTTTCCTCTCCCTCCCCGACAAATCCCAGCCGGACATATTTCTCCAGAATATCATACAGCGCTCTTCCGGAATACTCCCGGCCGAACACATTGACCTTCATAAATTCGCCGTCTTCTGTCATCGGCACGCAGCCGTGATACAGGAGATTGTTGTTGGAAGTGAGGTAAATGCTTCCCCGCGTAAGCAGAAGATTCATGTGATCCTGAAGCTTTTCGCAGTGGACAAACGCACTGCGGAGTCTTTCCATCACACGCTCCTCTTCTTCGGTAAGCCTGTAGGGATCCGCCGGATCGATCGTCGGGAAATTCATATCCTTCAGAGGATATGTCACGCCGTCCAGCGTGATTGTCCCCTTTTTATAATCGATATACTCCAGGTACAGGCGATCCTCCATTTCGAACGACCTGCGCTTCTTGATCAGCTGTCCCTCCAGCTTGAACTGAAGAATCGCGATCGCTTTATGCATTTTCTGATTCAGGATATCTTCCGCTCCGGAATAGTTGTCGCTTTTAATCTTTCCGAAACACTCACAGGGATCGTCGCCGTAGGTCTCGGTCGCAAACGTGGCCAGCGGCAGCAAATTGATTCCGTAGCCCTCCTCGAGCGTGTCAAGATTCCGGTATCGAATACTCAGTCGCAGCACCGTTGCAATACAGGGCAGCGATCCCGCGGCAGCTCCCATCCAGATCATATCGTGATTGCCCCAGGTAATATTGAGCGAGCGGTAGGACATCAGCCGGTCCAGAATTTTGTCCGCGGCAGGTCCTCTGTCGTAAATATCCCCGAGAATATACAGATGATCGACAACCAGCTTCTGAATAAGTTCGCAGAGGGCAATAATAAAGGGTTCCGCGCGCCCGATGTCGATGATCGTGTCAATAATCGCGTTATAATAGGCCTCTTTGTCCTGAATCTCAGCCTTCTCCGTGATCAGCTCCTCAATGACATAGGCAAAATCCGGCGGCAGCATCCTCCGGACTTTGGCGCGCGTATACTTCGACGCCGTTCGTTTGCAGATTTCGATCAGGCGATAGAGCGTCACGCGGTACCAGTCATTCATGTCCGGCTCCGTTTTCCGGATCAGGTCCATCTTTCTTCTCGGATAATAGATCAGCGTCGAGAGCGTTTTCGTCTCCGCCTCACTCATCGTACGGCCGAAAACCTCTTTCACTTTCTTTTTTACCGCGCCGGACCCGTTTTTCAGGACATGGGCGAAAGCCTGATATTCTCCGTGAATATCCGTGATAAAATGCTCCGTCCCCTTCGGCAGATTCAGAATCGACTGCAGATTGATGATCTGCGTCGAAGCGCTGGCAATATTCGGATAAAGCTCCGACAGCCCCCGGAGATATTTCATCTCCAATTCTTCTTTGCTTTCGTCGATCCTCATTCCCGGTCCCTCTCCTTCTTTCAATCACCGGCAGTTATTCTGTAATAAAGAAACACTCCGCCCGGATGATCACTGCGCCGCAGCCTGGGTCCCGGAAGGAGCCTGGGTCGTTTCTGCAGCGGTCGGTGTCGGCGTCGCGGTCGGTTCCGTCCCCGCTACCTCGTCCGTCCCGAGGCGACTGTACAAAGTGACCGCGTCATCAATATTCGCGTGCTCGGTTCCGCCTCCGTGAGCAGTAACCATAATATATTCGTCATCCCCGTATTTCGCAATGCTCGCCAGGGTCTGGAGGGCTTCATCCGTATATCCGGTTTTCCCTCCCTCGTACAGCGCCCCGTTCGAAAGATTCGTCGTCTCCAGATGACGAAAACTGTTATTCGTCATCGTAATCCCCTGCGGGTGCTGCTGCGTGGCTGTCGTCGTATAATTCCGGGTCGTAAAGATCGTCTTAAACGTCTCATTCTTCAGCGCATATGCTTCCAGCTTGATGAAATCCGCGCAGGTCGAATAGTGGTTATCGTCATGAAGACCGATCGCATTGGTAAAATGCGTATTCGTCATGCCGAGATCCTGTGCCTTCTGATTCATCATCTCGACAAATTTGTCATCCGATCCCGCCACCCAGCGGCAGATCGCCTCACAGCACTCCGCACCGGACGGAAGCATGATTCCGTACAGGATATCTTTGGCCGGTACCGTCTCTCCCGCCTCAAAACCGGCGCGGGACGCACCCTCATCAAAGTTGGCGTCAATATCTTCCTGATTGATCGTGATCGAAGTATTCAGATCCGGGATGTTCTCGAGCGCCAGAATACAGGTCATAATCTTCGTCATGGATGCCGGATACATTTTCTCCGTGCTGGCCTTGTCAAAGAAAACCGCCCCGTCTCTCAGACGGATCATCAGGGCATTGTCGCTGTGTACGTTATAGGAAGAAAGCTGCTTCACCTCTTCCGTATCCCCGGTCTCCGAAGAAGAAGACGACGACACGGAATTTGTATACAGATCCTCGTCCGACGAAGACTGCGTACCGACAAAGTGCATGGTGAACTCATCCACGCCGTCCGACCCGGACTCTATGGTTTCACCGCTCCCTGTGTTCTTCCCGAGAAGCCGGTCAAAAACTCCTCCCTCGTACATCATCGCACCGAGGACCGCAATAGCCAGAATCAAAATAATCACAGTCGTGGCAGCACCACCACGTTTTTTCTTCTTTTTCTTATTTCCCATGGTTCTCTCCCCTTGATAACTCTCCTTGCCTTCATACTCTCCCGGATAATAATTCGGCTCTTCTCCGGATAACATCTCCCCATATCCGGAAGTGGGCGATATTTCGGACATCCAACTAAAAATAAGGATCCGTCCGGAATCCGTATAAAAAAAATATACCATTAATGTACAGCAGTGTCAAAATGTGAGACCGCCGAATATTTTCTGAAAATAATGGATCTGTGATCCATTTTATATAACAAAACCGGACAGATGGAAGATCTGTCCGGCAATATATATGAAGCATCGGGGACTCGAACCCCGGACAACTTGATTAAAAGTCAAGTGCTCTACCACCTGAGCTAATGCTCCGTATTCTGATAAAAAGAAAGTGCCCAGTTCCGGAATCGAACCAGAGACACGGGGATTTTCAGTCCCCTGCTCTACCAACTGAGCTAACTGGGCACAAAGTTGCGGGGGCAGGACTTGAACCTGCGACCTTCGGGTTATGAGCCCGACGAGCTTCCAACTGCTCCACCCCGCGATATTATTAGATTCCGATCGTTATTACCCGATAGAAATCTTCCATATAATAATAATAAAATAAATAAGAAGTTATCTATTGACGGAACTCCGTCAGAGCCGATGATCGGACTCGAACCGATAACCTGCTGATTACAAATCAGCTGCTCTGCCAATTGAGCCACATCGGCGTATTCAGCTCATACCGTCAGATAAACGGATCAGCAGAAGCGTGGGCGATGGTGGATTCGAACCACCGAAGGCATCGCCAGCAGATTTACAGTCTGTCCCCTTTGGCCACTCGGGAAATCGCCCATATGGGGCCTACAGGGCTCGAACCTGTGACCCTCTGCTTGTAAGGCAGATGCTCTCCCAGCTGAGCTAAGACCCCTCAAACTATTAAACTATTTACATAAAAGCGACCCGGATCGGGATCGAACCGACGACCTCCGCCGTGACAGGGCGGCGCTCTAACCAGCTGAGCCACCGGGCCATAAAGTAAAGGCTTCAACGTGCCTTCAAAACCGCATATACAAACTCCATCCCCTTTCACCTCTCTCGGTCAAGCCCTCGACCGATTAGTAGCAGTCAGCTCCACACTTTGCAGCGCTTCCACCTCTGCCCTATCAACCTGATCGTCTCTCAGGGGTCTTACCGCTTGCGCATGGGATATCTCATCTCGAGGGGGGCTTCACGCTTAGATGCCTTCAGCGTTTATCCCTTCCAG
>JBMNRP010000038.1:0-11059 GCA_050944685.1 Bilifractor sp. | reverse complement strand
TGCGAGACAGCCGGAGCGGTCCGGAACCCGTGGAGGAAGGGCCGCGGCGAATGATCCTCGATAGCTCAATGGTAGAGCATTCGGCTGTTAACCGAAGGGTTGTAGGTTCGAGCCCTACTCGGGGAGTTATGGCTCCGTGGTCAAGCGGTTAAGACATCGCCCTTTCACGGCGGTAACACGGGTTCAATTCCCGTCGGAGTCATTTATTGTTAATATGGCGTCGTAGCCAAGTGGTAAGGCAATGGTCTGCAACACCAGTATGCACCGGTTCAAATCCGGTCGACGCCTCTTTTCATGGATCCTGATTTTTCAGGATCCTTTTTTTGTGATCCGGAAAGCGTCCTTTTCCAATTCCGCACGCTTTTCGGGCAATTGGACAAGGCTGGAATCATAGCAATGTTAAAGGTATTTTTTTGGACACAATAAATTGATGTTGGTTGTAATTGTGAGAATGATGCTGTAATATATAATAGAATTTGTGCGAATCGACGGGATTTTTTGTAAAATAATGTACAGTAATTAATCACATCGGCATTATCGGTTCTGCAGTGATCGGGGTGAAAAACATGATCAAGGATACGATTCAGGCAGTAAAGGACGCGGAAGCGAAGGCTGCCGAAATAGTTTCGGACGCCTGGGAAAAATCGGACGCGATCTATCATCAGTCGCAGGAGGACGCGGAGAAAATCCGCGAAAACGGAAAAAAGCAGGCAAGAGACCTGATTGCGCACGCGCAGAGTCAGTCGGAGGAAAAGGGGAAACGGGATCTGAAGGCGGCGAAGACGCGTGCGGAAATCGAGGCAAAAGCGATGGTTTCCTATACGGAACCGAAGATGCAGGCGGCAGTTGATGCCGTCGTTGAAGCGATTCTTAACTGACAGGCGGAAATCCGGTCGGATTTTCGGCGGAAGCTCTGTCAGAAGCTGCGCCGACGACAGACAGGAAAACCGGCGGAACGGGAGTTGTTTATGGCAATTGTTGAAATGCAGAAGCTAAGCATCTGCGCGGATAAAAAGAATAGAAAGGCCGTGCTGGAAACGCTTCAGACACTCGGCGTCATGCAGATCGACAATTCGATGATTGATGACGACGAGATGAAGAAGATGGATACGGATAACGCCATTGCCACGTTCGAAAAAAATGCGGATATCCTGGATCAGGCGCTCCGCCTGCTCGCGTCATACGCGCCATCCACAAAAACCGGCGGCCTGTTCTCCGAGAGAGAACTCGTTACCCGCAAGCGGTTTGAGGAGATTGTCTCCAATCAGAAAAATTATATGAACGTGGCGAAGTCGATTCTCGCCTTTCAGAAACAGATTGATGAAAATCAGGGAATCATCATCAAAAACCGGGACCGGCTTCATGCTCTGGCTCCCTGGATGTCACTGGATATTCCGCTGAATTCACAGGGGACGCGTTTGACGGGTGTCCTTCTCGGGACCGTCCCGGGACAGGTTTCCGCCCCGGATCTTTACAGCGCGGCTTCGAAGGGAATGGAGGATCCCGCACCGGTGGATGTCTCGGTGCTCGCGACGGACTCCGGCCTGACCTATCTGGCGTGCATCTGTCTGAAAAAGGATCTCCCCCGGGTCGAGGACAATCTGAGAAATATCGGTTTCGCCCGGCCCCAGCAGATGGAAAGCGGAGAGCCGAAGCAGATCATGGAGGAGATCACGAAGGAAAATGAACGTCTCACGCAGGAAAGCGAGGATCTGAAGAAAAATATTTCCTCTCTGGCGACGGAGGCGGACGAATTCCGGATCGCCTCGGATTATTATCGGACCAGGGCGGAAAAGTACAGGCTTCTGGCGACGATTCCGCAGACGGAGAACGTCTTCTTCCTCGAGGGGTACGTGCCGAAGGAAAAGGCCGCCCCGGTGAAAAATCTGCTGGAGGAGAAGTACCGTGCGGTCGTAGATTTTGAAGAGACAACGGAAGATGATGTGGAGCCGACGCTTCTTCGGAACAACCGTTTTTCCGAGACGGCGGAGGGTGTGCTCGAATCTTACGGCCTTCCCCAGCACAAACATGTGGATCCGACGTTTGTCATGTCGATCTTCTACGTATTCTTTTTTGGAATGATGCTGTCGGATGCCGGATACGGGATTGTGATGGCCGTCGCCTGCGCCGTTCTTCTGACCAGGAAGAAGCGTATGGAAAAAGGATTGCAGAAGATGCTGAGACTGTTTTTCTGGTGTGGCTTGTCGACGACCTTCTGGGGCTTCATGTACGGAGGCTTTTTCGGAGATCTGATCGACACCACGGCGACGACCTTCTTCGGCTACAAGGGGGATCTCATCCTGAAGCCGATCTGGTTCGCTCCGCTGGATAATCCTATGAAGCTGCTCGTCTGGTGTCTGCTCTTCGGGCTGATCCACCTCTTTGCGGGTCTTGGAATAAAAGGCTTTGAGTGCATTCAGCAGAAGGACTGGGGAGGTCTTCTGGGAGATGTGATCGACTGGTATCTGTTTATCCTGGGGCTTGTCCTTCTCCTGATTCCTTCCGATCTTTTTGCATCGATGGCCGGAACATCCATCCGGCTTCCGGCGGCTGTCTCTCAGATTGCGAAATGGATCACGATTATCGGAATGGTCATGATCATTCTTCTGGGCGGCAGAGGAAAGCGAAACTGGGCTATACGCATCGCTCTGGGAGCCTACGACCTCTACGGCGTAACATCCTGGCTGTCGGATCTGCTTTCCTATTCGAGACTGCTCGCACTGGGACTGGCGACAGGAGTTATCGCCAATGTCATCAACATGATGGCTGCGATGTGCGGAGGGGCACCCGGTATTGCCGGGGTGATCTGCTATATTCTCGTGCTTCTTCTGGGGCACACACTGAACATCGCTATTAACGCACTCGGTGCTTATGTACATACAAACCGTCTGCAGTATGTAGAGTTTTTCGGAAAATTCTACGATGCGGGGGGAAAGGCATTTCAACCGTTTCATACTATTCATAAATATGTCCAGATTAAGGAGGGTAAAGAATCATGAGTACAGGTATGGTTATTGCATTACTGGGAGCCGCGCTGGCAACTATTCTGGCCGGTATCGGATCCGCCTTCGGTGTCCGCATTGCGGGTCAGGCGGCGGCGGGCGTCACGGCAGAAAATCCGGAACTCTTCGCCAAGGTGCTGGTACTGCAGCTGCTTCCCGGCACACAGGGGATTTACGGACTGCTGGTGACCTTTATTACCCTGTCCCGAATCGGTATTCTGGGAGGAAATGCGGTCACGGATACCAATACCGGACTGCTTTACCTGTTTGCCTGCCTTCCGATTGCGGTAGTCGGACTGTTTTCCGCCATTTATCAGGGCAAGACGGCTATCGCCGGTATTAATCTGGTTGCCAAGCGTGAGGATCAGTTCGGTAAGGCGATGCTGTTCCCGGCTATGGTTGAGACGTATGCGATTCTGGCACTTCTGGTTTCGATCCTGGCAGTGACGAATATCGGGTAATCCCGGCAACAGGGGAACGCGAACCGTTTTCCGGCGGTTCGGTTCCGGGACGGATATTAAAGGAGTAAGCAATGGCCGGAGTAGACACAATTATTCAGCAGATTCTCGATGACGCGAATGAAAAGGCGTCCGGAATTATCCGCGAAGCGGAGGAAAAGGCGAAAGCGGTGACCGATGCGGCGGAAGCGGACGTAAGAAAGGAAATGAAGCGCGCGCAGAGTCTGTCAGAAAAAGAATCGAAAGATTATGAAGCCCGCGTCCGGTCGCAGATCGGAATGCAGAAGCGACAGCGTCTTCTGGCCGCGAGACGTGAGCGGGTCGCGGAGGTTATCGACCGCGCATATGAGCAGCTGAAGAATCTGGACGCGGATCGTTATTTCTCCATTCTGGAGAATCAGATCGGACGTAACGCGCACGCAGAGGACGGTGAGATCCTCCTCAACAGACGAGACCGGGAACGGATGCCGGCGGATTTTGAGAAACGGGCAGACGCGATCGCCAGAAAAAAGGGAGGCAGTCTGAAGCTCTCGAAAGAATCCGCGGAAATCGAGGACGGTTTTGTCCTCCGCTATCACAGCGCCGGACTCGGGGACATTGACGAGAACTGCACGTTTCGGGCGCTTTTCGAGGAGAAGAAAGAAGATCTGACGGATCTGGCCTGCCAGATCCTGTGGAACACCGGAGTGAACCATGAATAATCTGGATTATATTTATGCGGTCTCAAGAATCCGCGTAAAAGAAAAATCTCTGCTTACCGACGCGGATATCCAGGCCATGACCGCTATGGACACGGAGCAGGACGTGATGGAATATCTGAAGGCCCGCGGCTGGGGCGGCGAGTCTGCAGACGCGAGCGCGGAAGAAATGCTCGCCGCCGAGGAGAGACGGATGATGGATGTCATTCTCGATCTGGGACTGGACCAGGAGACACTTGACATCTTATCCTATCCCAGACTTTTCCATAATCTGAAGACGGGTATTCAGGAAATCACGACGTCCGAATCTCATGTGAAGGCGTTTTATGATATGCCGGACTTCGACAGGGAAAAGGTAGAGAATATCCTGAAAAAGCATGACTTTGATGAGCTTCCGGAAATGATGCGGGATGTTGCACAGCGTGCGCTGGAGGTCATGCTGAAGACGCGTGACGGGCAGATAGTGGATACCATGGTGGACCGCGTCTGCATGGAATCGATGACAGAATCCGCGGAACACGCGCACAACAGGCTTCTGCGCCGGTATATCGAACTGACGAACGCACTCACGGATATCCGGATCGCCGTACGCGGAAGAAAAATGAAAAAGCCGCGCGATTATTTTGAAAACGCGCTGGCTGCCACGGAACTTCTGGATGTGAAGCAGCTCGCCGATGCGGCGTCCGCTCCGGAGAAAGTTCCCGGGGAAGGAGAAAACGTGTCCGCTGCGGCGGATAATGCGGACGACCCGCTCTACCGCTATCTGAAGCGTGCCGGCTTTGAGAAGGCAGTGGAGGCGCTGAAGGAGTCACCCGCTTCGTTTGAGCGCTGGTGCGACGATGAGCTGATCGACCTGATCCGTCCGATGCGCACGGTCAATGAGTCAGTGGGACCGGTTCTCGCCTATTATCTGGCGAGGGAAAACGAGATCAAAACCGTACGGATCATTCTGACGGCGAAAGCCAATGATTTTCCGGAAGAGGTCATAGCGGAAAGGGCAAGGAAGATGTATGTATAAAATCGCGGTAATGGGAGATTATGACAGCATCTATGGGTTTGCCACCCTGGGACTGACCATATTTCCCACAGACGATATGTCAAATGAAGAAGTCGTTCATCTGATCCGGCGGGCCGACACAGGCGGTTTCGGTATCATTTATATGACCGAGGCGCTGATGAAGAAGATGGGGGCGGAGTTGGACCGCTACAGAGAAAAATTATCGCCCGCTATTATTGCGATTCCCGGAGTGACCGGAAATACAGGTCAGGGAGTCGCCGATGTGCGCAAATCGGTGGAACAGGCAGTCGGAAGCGATATCCTGTTCTCGGGCGAAAAAGAAAGGAAAGAGGAGTCATGAGCAGCACCGGAACGATAAAGAAGGTCGCCGGCCCGCTTGTCATCGCGGAGGGAATGCGCGACGCGAACATGTTTGACGTGGTACGCGTCTCCAGCGAGCGGCTGATCGGCGAGATTATTGAAATGCACGGAGATCAGGCTTCCATCCAGGTCTATGAAGAGACCCAGGGCCTGGGACCCGGAGAGCCGGTCGAGTCGACGGGCGCGCCCCTCTCGGTTGAGCTGGGACCCGGACTCATCGGTGCGATATACGACGGAATCCAGCGACCGCTGGATAAGATCCGTGAGATGACGGGAAGTAATCTGCTCTCGCGAGGAGTCGAAGTTCCGTCGCTGGACCGCAATCGGAAGTGGAACTTCGAGGCGACCGCAAAGGCGGGCGACAAAGTTCAGGCGGGCGACGTGATCGGAACGGTGAAGGAGACGCCTCTTGTTACCCAGAAAATCATGATTCCGAACGGAATGAAGGGGACCATCGTCTCTATTGATTCCGGCACCTTCACGGTGGAGGATCCGGTCGCAGTCATCCGGGACGACCGCGGAGATGAAAAGAAGCTGACGCTGATGCAGAAGTGGCCGGTGCGGCGGGGTCGTCCGTATCTGAAGAAACTGCCTCCGAATCAGCCGCTGGTCACCGGGCAGAGAGTTATCGACGGATTTTTCCCGATCGCCAAGGGCGGCACGGCCGCTGTTCCCGGACCGTTCGGATCCGGCAAGACGGTTATCCAGCACCAGCTCGCGAAGTGGGCGGACGCGGACATCGTCGTTTACATCGGATGCGGAGAGCGCGGAAACGAGATGACCGATGTACTGAATGAGTTTCCGGAGCTGAAGGATCCGAAGACCGGTGAATCCCTGATGAACCGGACGGTTCTGATCGCCAATACCTCGGATATGCCGGTTGCTGCCCGTGAGGCTTCAATCTATACCGGAATTACCATTGCGGAATATTTCCGCGACATGGGATACTCGGTGGCACTGATGGCAGATTCTACATCCCGCTGGGCGGAGGCCCTCCGTGAGATGTCCGGCCGCCTGGAGGAGATGCCCGGCGAGGAGGGCTATCCTGCCTACCTCGGTTCCCGTCTTGCCCAGTTTTACGAGCGCGCCGGCCGCGTGATCTCGCTTGGCAAGGATGGACGAGAGGGATTCCTTTCGGTTATCGGAGCGGTTTCCCCGCCCGGCGGAGATATTTCCGAGCCGGTCAGCCAGGCGACTCTTCGAATCGTAAAGGTGTTCTGGAGTCTGGATTCGGATCTCGCCTACCAGAGACATTTTCCGGCGATCAACTGGCTGACATCCTACAGCCTGTATCTGGACGATCTGGAGCCCTGGTTCAATGAAAATGTAGAAGAGGACTGGCTGGAGACCAGACAGCATCTGATGAGTCTGCTCCAGGAGGAGGCGTCCCTGAACGATATCGTGAAGATGGTCGGTATGGACGCGCTGTCTCCGCAGGAGCGCCTGAAGATGGAGGCCGCCCGGTCCATCCGTGAGGACTTCCTTCATCAGAACTCCTTCGATGAGATCGATACCTATACTTCCCTGAAGAAGCAGTATTACCTGATGAAACTGGTTTATGCGTTCTATGATCTGGGATCGAAGGCGCTCTCGGACGGAGCGGATATTGAGGATCTCGTCAAGGCGAAGGTCCGTGAGAGTATCGGCCGGTACAAGTATACGACGGAAGATCGTATCGAAGAGCAGTATAAAGCGGTTTCTGACGCACTGATCGCAGAGATCGGCTCACTTGCGGGAAAGGAGGACCGGTAAAGAATGTCGAAGGAATATCGTACCATTCAGGAAGTCGCCGGCCCCCTGATGATGGTCAAGGGCGTAGAAAATGTTAAATACAATGAGCTCGGTGAGATCGAGCTCTCAAACGGAGAGCTGCGAAGATGCAAGGTTCTCGAGATTGACGGGGGCAATGCGCTGGTTCAGCTGTTTGAAGATTCGACGGGAATCAATCTGTCGGACAGCAAGGTGCATTTTCTCGGGAGAGCCATGGAACTCGGCGTTTCGGAGGATATGCTGGGACGTGTCTTTGACGGGATGGGACGCACGACAGATGGCGGACCGGAGATTCTGCCGGAGGCCCGGAAGGATATCAACGGACTTCCGATGAACCCGTCTGCCCGTGATTACCCGTCGGAGTTCATCCAGACCGGTGTATCCGCCATTGATGGTCTGAACACGCTGGTCAGAGGACAGAAGCTTCCGATTTTCTCCGCCTCCGGTCTTCCGCACGCACAGCTTGCGGCGCAGATCGCCAGGCAGGCGAAGGTTCTGGGAACGAGCGAACCGTTCGCCGTTGTATTTGCGGCTATCGGTATTACTTATGAGGAAGCGCACTTCTTCGAGGAATCGTTTCGTGAGACCGGGGCTCTCGACCGCACGGTGCTTTTCATCAATCTGGCCAATGACCCCGCCGTCGAGCGTATTTCTACGCCCCGCATGGCACTGACGGCGGCGGAGTATCTGGCGTTTGAGAAAGACATGCACGTGCTTGTCATTCTCACCGATATAACAAACTACGCGGACGCGCTGCGTGAGGTTTCCGCCGCGCGTAAAGAGGTTCCCGGACGCCGGGGCTATCCCGGATACATGTACACCGATCTGGCGACCATGTACGAGCGCGCCGGCCGTCAGAAGGGCAAGAAGGGATCTATCACGCTGATTCCGATTCTGACCATGCCCGAGGACGACAAGACGCACCCGATCCCCGATCTGACCGGGTATATCACCGAGGGGCAGATCATTCTCTCCCGTGAATTATACCGGAAGGGTATCCAGCCGCCGATCGACGTGCTTCCGTCTCTTTCCCGGCTGAAGGATAAAGGGATCGGCGAGGGAAGGACCAGGGCAGACCACGCGGCGACGATGAACCAGCTGTTTGCGGCGTACGCGCGAGGCAAAGACGCGAAAGAGCTGATGGTGATTCTGGGCGAGGCGGCACTGACCGATATCGACCTGATCTACGCGAAGTTCGCGGATGAATTCGAGCAGAGATATGTCAATCAGGGATACCGCGCGAACCGCAGCATCGAGGAGACGCTGGATCTCGGCTGGGATCTGCTGCGCATGCTGCCGCGGTCTGAGCTGAAACGAATTCCGGATGAGATGCTTGACCGGTATTATATTAAAAAATGACTGAGGGTATATTATGGCGACGGTTGTGAATCCGACCCGTATGGAACTGACCCGCCTGAAGAGAAAACTGACGACGGCGGTAAAGGGTCACAGACTTCTGAAGAATAAACGCGATGAGCTGATGAGGCAGTTTCTTGACCTGGTCCGGGAAGATATGAAGCTTCGTCTTCAGGTGGAGAATCAGATCAGGAACGCAAACCGGAATTTTGTCCTGGCGAAGGCCGGCATGTCTGAGGAAATCCTGCAGAGCGCGATGATCGCGCCCAAGCAGGAGGTTCAGCTGGATATCAGTACGAAAAATGTCATGAGTGTCGATGTTCCTGTCTATCATACGAAGACCAGGACTCCCGATGAGAATGATATTTATCCGTACGGTTTTGCCTATACCTCCAGCGATCTGGATGACGCGGTCAAATCGCTCTCCGATACGCTTCCGGACATGCTGAAGCTGGCGGAGGTGGAAAAGTCCTGTCAGCTGATGGCGGCGGAGATCGAGAAGACCCGGCGCCGCGTCAATGCACTGGAGCATGTGATTATTCCGGAGACTCAGGAGGGCATCCGTTATATTACGATGAAGCTCGACGAGAACGAGCGAAGCACGCAGGTGCGTCTGATGAAAGTAAAGGATATGATGCTTGAAGAAGCGCACGGTTACGAGCGCTGAATTTTGTGCTGCAGCGCCCGGAAAAAATTCCGTGCGCTGTTGCGGGCGCGCCTGAATTATGGTATTATTTGGATGTTGTCACGGTGAATCTTTACTCGAACACCGGCACGTTCGCCGATGTGGCTCAATTGGCAGAGCAGCTGATTTGTAATCAGCAGGTTATCGGTTCGAGTCCGATCATCGGCTTTTTGCGGATCATTAGCTCAGTTGGTTAGAGCAGCCGGCTCATAACCGGTCGGTCCAGGGTTCGAGTCCCCGATGATCCACTTTTCATTTTTCTGGCCCGGTGGCTCAGCTGGTTAGAGCGCCGCCCTGTCACGGCGGAGGTCGTCGGTTCGATCCCGATCCGGGTCGCGAAAGGCTGTTATATTAAGAATGCAAAGGGCGGTTCTTAATGTGACAGCCTTTTTTCTCAGGTTTTCTGCGCGGATGCCTGAAAGGAGAGACGATAATGCATGCGGTAGATATCATCATTCTGATTCTGATCGCGGCGGCGGCCGTATTCGCGGTCCGCTCGATCCGGAAACAGAAAAAATCCGGAAAGTGCTGCGGGGGATCTTCCTCAGGATGCTCCGGAAATTGCGTAACATGCATTCACTCCTGTTCGCGTGCGAATCCCGCTGAAGATGCCGGCTCCGTCCGGAGGCGGGAAACGCGGGAGCGGATTCGATGAGGGATCCGATACGGAAAGAATAACAGGGTCGCAGGATTGTCATTGGGGGAACAGTCAGTATGCCGGTCACAGACCAAAAATGGTATAAACTCGATAATGCGGCGAAGATCATCCCTTCAACAGAACGCGGGGCAGACACGAGAGTGTTCCGGCTGACCTGCGAGCTGAAGGAAGAAGTGGACGGGGATGTTCTGCAGTCTGCTCTGGAACGGACGATAGATGAATTTCCGCACTTCAACTGCTATCTGCAGAGGGGTCTGTTCTGGTATTATCTCGAGCAGTCGCGGACAATGAAGGCTCAGGTTTCGGAAGATCATCTTCCGGCTCTGTCTGCGATCTATGAGCGAGGACGAAAGAATCTTCTGTATCGCGTCAGTTATTTTCACAGAAAAATCAATCTGGAGATGTACCACGTGCTCACCGACGGAGCGGGCGGTTTCGTCTTCCTGAAAGAACTTGCAGCAAATTATCTGATCGAAAAATACCATATTGACGCGTCCGGTGCGCAGGAGGATTCTTCCTCGGTCAGAGAGAAGGCGACGGATGCGTTCGATCGCTTTTATACAAAAAATAAAAAACATGCCAGCGCGATGTCCAAGGTTATGTCGACACACACGAAAGCCTACCAGCTGAAGGGAGAACTGGATCCGAATTTGCGCATTCATATGATCGAGGGCTGTGTTTCCGTGAAGAAATATCTGGATCTCTGCCATCGGTACCATGCGACGCTGGCCGTTTTTACCACCTCTCTCGTGATTGAGGGAATCATTCGTTCCATGAGGACCAGAGATCGGAAAAAGCCGATCGTGGTTACGGTTCCGGTCAATCTCCGTAACTATTTTCAGACCGGCACGACACGGAATTTTTACGGGGTCATCAGCGTTATGTACCGGCCGGAGCGGTATGACGGGAAACTGGAGAGCGTGATCGGAGATGTGGGACAGTCCTTTCACGACCAGCTGACCGAGGACCGCATCACCGAGACGATGAATACGTACTCCGCGCTGGAACATAACTGGGCGGTGAAGGTCATTCCGCTGCAGCTGAAGGATGTGGG
>JBMNRP010000037.1:0-16323 GCA_050944685.1 Bilifractor sp. | reverse complement strand
TTGTGTTCTTTGAGATTCATATATCCATAAATATGTTTCACGTGAAACATATTTAATTTTTTTCTCATGACTCTGCTATTCGAAAAACTTTCCGGTGATCATCGTGATTTTTCTCCCGATATCACTTTTTTATATTTTTACCTGGGGCAGGTTATCAGGATCAGAAAGTACCTCATCAAATAATTATGCTAGTGTTTCACGTGAAACATTTTTCGGAAAGATCACATGAATAGTTTCTTTTTATTATTTGATAGTGTATAATGAGGTTTCAGTAGAAATTTATTTTTATTTTTCTTACAGGAGTTTGCTTTGGGCAAAATCATAGCCATTACAAATCAAAAAGGCGGGGTTGGAAAGTCCACTACGGCCATTAATCTTTCTGCCGCCCTGGCGGTTTTTCATAAAAAAATTCTTACGATCGATATAGATCCGCAGGGAAATACAACCAGTGGTCTCGGTGTAGATAAGAATGAGCAGAGAAATACGGTTTATGAATTGATTTCCGGACTTTGTTCGGCAGATGACTGTATTGTTGAGATTCGACCGAAGTTTCATGATATTATTCCCTCAAACGTAAATCTTGCCGGAGCTGAGATTGAACTTACCGAGTTTGAGGACAGGGATTTTCGCCTGAAAAATGCCATTCAGCCGATTCGTGATCGATATGACTATATTATCATCGATTGTCCCCCTTCACTTGGCCAGCTCACGATTAATGCTCTCACAGCTGCGGATTCCATGCTCGTTCCAATCCAATGTGAGTATTATGCTCTGGAGGGCCTTGCTCAGGTTCTTTATACACTGGAATTAATTCAGAACGGGTTGAATCCGAATCTGGAGATTGAGGGAATCCTTTTTACAATGTATGATAGTCGAAACAACCTTTCTCAGGAGGTTGTCGACAATGTCCGTGAGAATCTGGATGCTTACATTTTTAATACGATCATTCCTCGTACGGTTCGGCTTGCCGAGGCTCCGAGCTATGGGCTGCCAATTAACGAATATGACAAGAGGTGTATCGGAACGAAGCGATATCGCAAGCTTGCCAGGGAGCTGATAAAGAAAAACAGCGGATAAGTTTAATAGTATTTTTTGAAAGGAAGACAAAAGTGGCTGCTAAACGAGGGTTAAATAAAGCCAAAGGTCTCAGTTCTCTGATACCACAGAATTATTCGGTTGAAAAAAAGAACAGCGAACAAGGAAATATTGAAAAAAAAGCTGTTCCCGGTGAGAATTCCGGATTTTCTGCTTCATCTGAACAGCCTGGGTATTCTTCTTCAGATTCACCGGATGAGCCATCCGGTGCCATAGCCTATTCTGATAATAAATCGAAGGATCCTGAAGAAGTTAACGAAATATCTGTTTCATCAGGAAAAAATGATATTTCCCCGCAAAATTCCGGAAATGATCCTGATGAGAATACTTCAGATGGTGTTGTTGAGCTCAGGATTTCCGAAATTGTGCCGAATAAAGATCAGCCGCGGCAAAAGTTCGATGAAAAGGCACTTGATGAATTGGCGGATTCTATCCGTCAGTTTGGTGTTATTCAGCCGCTTCTGGTCCAGAAGAACGGCAAATATTATGAGATCATTGCCGGTGAACGCAGGTGGAGAGCTGCCAGAAAGGCGGGTTTGAAGACAGTTCCTGCTGTGATTCGTGATTTTTCCGAGAGAGAGACAGTTGAAGTCTCTCTGATCGAGAATATTCAGCGCCAGGATTTAAACGCTATTGAGGAAGCAAAGGCATATAAGCGGCTTATTGAAGAATTTTCCATGACGCAGGAGGAAATTTCTGCCCGTGTATCAAAGAGTCGTCCTTCCATTGCCAATTCGCTGCGGCTCCTTAATCTGGAACCTGCTGTACAGGAGATGGTATCGGACGGGACTTTGTCCTCCGGTCATGCCAGAGCACTCCTGGGACTCAGTGAACCGGAACTTCAGAGAAAGGCTGCGGAGGAAGTGGTCCGTGGCGATCTCAGCGTGCGTGAAACGGAGCTTCTGGTGAAAGAACTTGTGAAGCCGACGCGTGAAAGGAAAGAACGCGCGGTGAATGAGCAACTGGAAGCCGTCTACCGGGATATGGAGAATCAGCTCAGCGAACGTTTCGGAACCCGCGTCCGTATTCTTCACGGCAGAGGGAAAAGGGGGAAAATCGAAATTGAATATTATTCCAGAGAAGATCTGGATCGGATTATTGATACATTCCGTTGACGGGGAGTAAAAAATGCAAAAAATAATAGATACATTCGGCAGTACGATGGGGACACTTTTTATCGTTATGGTTATTGCTGTGATTGTTCTGCTGTTTTTGACGATCTCACTCATTGTCCGGCAGAACCGGCTCAGTTACCGGATGAAGGTCTTTATGCGCGGTAAGAATGGAAAATCGCTGGAAAGAGAATTGGAAGAGCGCATGAAGGAGCTTGAGAAGGTAAACGGCCGTCAGGGGATCAATCAGGCGGATATGTCCATGATTCGCCGCCGTATGACAAAGGTGCTGACGCATTACGGAATCGTCAAGTACGATGCATTTGACGATGTCGGCGGGAAACTTAGTTTTGTTCTGGCAATGCTGGATGATGATAACACCGGGTTTGTTCTGGATGCGATTCACAGCAAAGATAACTGTTTTGTATATCTGAAGGAAATCGTAAACGGCGAATCGTATATTATGTTAAGCGACGAGGAAATGACCGCACTGAAGCAGGCGGCAGGAACGGAAGATCAGGAAGGCTGAAGCCGGAATCAAGGAGAATACTGGATATGATCGATATTAAATTTCTGAGAGAAAATCCGGACATTGTAAAAGAAAATATTCGCAAAAAATTTCAGGATGAAAAACTACCGCTGGTTGACGAAGTGATTGCGCTGGATAAAGAGCGCCGTGAGAATCTCCAGGTGGTAGAGACGCTCCGCGCAAACCGGAACAAGGCGTCGAAGCAGATCGGTGCGCTGATGGGCCAGGGAAAACGTGAGGAAGCGCAGAAGATCAAAGAGGAAGTGGCTTCCTCGAAAGATAAGATTGAGGAACTGACGGCAAGAGAAAAAGAGATCGATCAAGAAATCAAAAAGCGGATGATGGTCATTCCGCAGATCATTGATCCATCCGTTCCGATCGGAAAGGATGACAGTGAGAATGTCGAGATTCAGCGATACGGAGACCCGAAGGTTCCGGATTTTGAAATCCCATATCATACCGATATTATGGAGTCCTTCGGCGGCATTGATCTGGACGCCGCGGGTCGCGTGGCCGGCAACGGATTTTATTACCTGATTGGAGATATTGCCCGTCTTCATTCCGGTGTTCTTTCTTACGCACGCGATTTTATGATTGACAAGGGATTTACCTATGTGATCCCGCCGTACATGATTCGCAGCGCCGTTGTCGACGGAGTCATGAGCTTTGCGGAGATGGACGCGATGATGTACAAAATTGAGGGAGAGGATCTTTACCTGATTGGTACATCTGAGCACTCGATGATCGGCCGTTTCGTCGACCAGGTTATTCCGGAATCGGAAATGCCGATTCATCTGACGAGCTATTCGCCCTGTTTCCGAAAAGAAAAGGGTGCGCACGGAATTGAGGAGCGCGGCGTTTACCGCATTCATCAGTTTGAAAAGCAGGAGATGATCGTTGTGTGCCGGCCGGAAGAAAGCAAAGAGTGGTATGATAAGCTCTGGGGCTATACGGTGGAACTGTTCCGTTCGATGGATATTCCGGTTCGCACGCTGGAATGCTGTTCCGGTGACCTGGCGGATCTGAAGGTGAAATCCTGTGACGTCGAGGCGTGGTCGCCGCGTCAGAAAAAGTATTTCGAGGTCGGCAGCTGCTCGAATCTCGGAGATGCCCAGGCAAGACGTCTTCGCATCCGCATTCAGGGAGAGGACGGGAAGCGATATCTGGCACATACACTGAATAACACAGTTGTGGCGCCCCCGCGTATGCTGATCGCGCTCCTGGAGAACAATCTAAACGCCGACGGAACCGTCCGCATTCCGGAAGTTCTTCGTCCTTATATGGGCGGAAAGGAAAAACTGATTCCGAAAAAATAGCTTCATGTTTCTGACTCGGGGAGTACCAGAATTTACTCATGCATGATAAAGGGGTATGGAATGCACTATTATCTCAGATCGATCGGATTTGACAGCATTCGCAGCATTGAAGATCAGGATCGGCTGATGGAAGACGTACTGAAAAATTATGACTTTAAAAAGGTGGCCGAAAACGAAGATCACTTGCTGTTCGCTCAGATTTCCAAAGAGTACGGGCAGGACATCGGAGTGATGGTCTGCGGATATTACGACAGGGAAAACCTGTTTCATCTGGAATATTATTATCCCTATCTGTTCGGATCGCAGACCTCTTTCTGCCGGCAGATCGCCGTTGAGCGCACAGCGCTCAGCGAATCTTACAATGGAGCTTGTGAGGATCCCCGCGTGGGGACCACCCTGATTTTTCAGGTTATCAATGCGGTAGATTATGTAAACGAAAAACAGCGAAACGAAGTCTATGATTCATCGACTCCGGTTTCGCTCTCGGGTCTTGCAGAGAGCGGAACGATTCTGCTTCCCATTGAGAAAAATGCCGCCCAGATCGCGAACGAGAGCAAGAAGCAGGCGGAGTGGAACTCCCTGTACGATGCAGCGTCAAAGGGAGATGAAAAGGCGTATAACAGCCTGACGCTTGAAAATTTTGACGCCTACACGACAGCGGCGAGAAGAATTCGCCACGAGGACGTCTATACCATCGTGGACAGTTATTTCATGCCTTTTGGACTGGAATGCAATCTGTACAACATTATGGGGATGATTACCGAATGCAGGAAAATCAAGAACAGCGTGACCGGAGAGCCGGTTTTTATCCTGACGGTCTCTGCAAACGGAATTCCGCTGGATATCTGCATTCATGAGAGCGATCTGACCGGAGAGCCGGAAAACGGCAGGCGGTTTAAAGGAATTGTGTGGCTTCAGGGGATGATAAATTTTTAGTTTTATTGTATAATGGGTTCTGGCTGACAAGGCCGATGTTCTTGTAGCTCAGTTGGATAAGAGTGTCCGCTTCCTAAGCGCATGAGCGTCACGCGCCGGAGCGGAAAACGGAAATAAACTTGGGAGAATTTGAAGAATCTGTAGGGGCTGTTATAACCGTTTTTTCTAAAAAAGGCGGATTGTCCGTTTTCGGAAATAAACTGGGAATCGTTGCTGTTTCTATTAGAAAAACGGGTAAAAAATATTAGAAGGCAGCAAGATCGGGACCCGGACCCGCGATACCGAAAGGCCAGAAACCTTGAAAAACCGGGGAAAATGAATAGATGTCTGCGTAGCTCAGTTGGATAGAGCGACCGCCTCCTAAGCGGAAGCATAGCGTTGCTCTTTTAAAAATTTTTCAATCGCTTCTTCTTCAATAAAATCGCTGTGAGCGATATGGGGATCTAAGATTTGCTAACGTTCAAAGTGGACAATTCAATCAATTGCGATTAGAAAGAAATACCTGAATCGGAACTGCCGTCCGATGAAATCACAAGCTTGAAAAAGCCTGTAAAGTCAAGCAAAATCGGCAGATAATATAGAATGTTCCTGTAGCTCAGCTGGATAGAGCGTTCGCCTCCTAAGCGCATGAGCGTCACGCGCCGGAGCGGAAAACAGAAATAAACTTGGGAGTTATTTAAGAAGCTGAAGGGGCTGTTATAACCGTTTTTTCTAAAAAAGGCGGATTGTCCGTTTTCGGAAATAAACTAGAAATCGGTACTGTTTTGATTAGAAAAACGGGTAAAAAATATTAGAAGGCAGCAAGATCGGGACCCGGCCCCGAGATACCGAAAGGCCAGAAACCTTGAAAAACCGGGAAAAATGAATAGATGTCTGCGTAGCTCAGTTGGATAGAGCGACCGCCTCCTAAGCGGTAGGTCGGAGGTTCGAATCCTCTCGTGGACGCTTTTACTGTCGGAGATTTTGTGAAAAAATCAGTCTCCGGCGGTTTTTTTATGCCCAAGATTTTTCTTCTAATCGTGTTAGAAATCAGCTAAAAAAATCGCCGGATTTCTAATGGGCATTTTTTCGTCAGTCAGAAAAGGGTCTGCTAAAAAAGGCGAGTGATCCGAAATCTGTCCTGGACCGGGACAGATCGTCCGGGATCACCCTTTGGGCGGATCTTTTTTCATGTTCAGAATCCGGTTCCTTCTAACGGCCGTTAGAAGAAATCCGGGCATTTTTTAGAAATTCTAAAAGCGTTCCCCGTTTTTAGCAGAACCCTTACATCGTGCAATTGACAGATCTTCCGGAAACCGATCCGGGAGATTCTTCTGCACGTGTTTCATTTTTTGGAAAGAAAAGGAGGAACCAAATGAGAACAGAATCCATGTCACTGCAGGAATTCGCAGAGGCGGTCAGGGAAGAGCTGGACCGCGTTTTTTCGCCCGGATATATGGGAGTGACTCCCATGATCCAGCCCGTAGAAAAAATCATGGGAGAGTCCTATCTCGGGATTCGTTTGGACCTTGGGAATGAGGCCGCCTCGCCGGTCCTCAATCTCGAACCGTACTACCAGGAAATGACAGAGGGCGTTTCTCTCCAGAAGGAGCTTTCGCGGATCAAGTCCGATCTGGCCGATGTGATGCGGGAGGTGCCGGAGATTCCGACTGGTCGGGTGCAGAATTACGAGGAGATGAAAGACCATCTGATCATGCAGGTTATTCCGGTCAAAGGAAACGAGGAACGCCTGAAGGAAATGCCTCATCGGAAGCTGGAGGATATGGCCGTCGTGTACCGTGTCATGCTGGACAGCCGGCCGGACGGTCAGATGTCGCTGCTGGTCACGAATCCGGTCCTCCAGCAGTACGGCGTTTCACAGGAGCAGCTGGAGGCCGACGCTGCCGCAGCTATGAAGCAGCGGAACGCATACTCCATCCGCCCGCTCCGGGAGGTGCTTGCCGGTCTGCTCGGACCCGAAGGGGAGGAGCCGGATACCGGTACGGGCGACGTGCTTTATATAGCGACGAATCCGCAGAGCATGTATGGGGCCGGCGTTATCGCGCATCCGGATTTCATGCGGGATGCCGCGGAGGTGATGAAGGGTGATTTTTTCATTCTGCCCTCTTCGATCCACGAGGTTCTGCTGTTTCGTGATGACGGAGCTGCTGATTATCGTGACCTTGAAGCCATGGTCAAGGATATCAACGCCACGCAGGTCGAGCCGAAGGACCGCCTGACCGATACGGTGTACCACTATGACACGGCGGAACAGGTTTTTGAGACTGCGAAAGATTACGCAGACCGTCAGGCAGACAGGGGCATGCAGGAAAAAGGATCCGTCCTGAAGGACCTGTCGGAAAACCGGAAGAGTGCGCATGACCATCCGCAGAAACAGAAGCCCCTCCAGGACAGAGGGAGCATGGCACTGTGAGGGCCGTGCGAAGTCACGTCCGTGACGGACCGGAAAGGAGGCGGCGGATGATGCATGAGCTTTGAGTATTTTTATGTCGGAGATGAGTACGAGTTTGCTTTTTACCGTTTGCCGAAGGAACTCATCCGCAGCCCGGCGTACCGGAACATCTCGATGGAGGCGAAAGTCCTGTACGGATGCATGCTGGACCGGCATGAGCTTTCCGTCCGGAACGGCTGGCACGATGAGAAAGGACGGGTCTTTATCTACTACACGTTTGAGCAGATCTGCGGGGATCTGTTTGTTAGCCGTAAAAAAGCGGCGGCCATGCTGAATGAACTGGAAAATCAGGCGGGACTGATCAGAAGAACACGGCAGGGACAGGGCAGACCGAACCGGATTTACGTGCGGAGGTTTCACGTCCGGAGACAGTCCGAACCGGTATCCGATGGAAACTCCCAGAAGTATCCAATGGAAACTTCTGGAAGTATCCAAAGTGAACTTCAAGAAGTTTCCGGAGGAAACGAAAATAATACTGATAAGAATAAGACTGAGAGGAACAAGACCAATCCTATCGATCCGATGGATGCGGAGAAAGAGATCCGCGCATGGTTTGATTATTCCTGCGCTTTCGATGCCCTGAAGATCGATTATCCAAACCGAGCCAGGGAACTGGATGAAATCCGGGAGCTTCTTGTGGATGTCTGTACGACGACAAAGCCCACGATCCGGATCTCGGGAGAAGACAAGCCCGCGGCGGTTGTGATCAGCCGCCTGAAAAAGCTGAACAGTTTTCATATCGCTTATGTACTGGACTGCCTTGAGAAGACGACGACGAAAATCACCAACATCCGTCAGTATCTTCTGGCAGTCCTTTATAATGCGCCGGTCACGATGGATCACTATTACTCGATGCTGGTCCAGCACGACATGGCGGAAGGAAAAGTCTGAAGGAGGGAATGAAAAAGAATGGGAAACAAAGCGGCCGTGATCTCCATTGCCAACCAGAAGGGAGGAACGGCCAAAACAACGACCTGTGAAAATCTTGGAATCGGTCTGGCGATGGAAGGAAAAAGGGTCCTTCTGGTGGATGTGGATCCGCAGGGTTCTCTGACCATCGCACTCGGGAATCAGCAGCCGGACAGCATGGAGCCGACGCTCGCGGACTTTCTGGAGCGGGTGATCCGCGATGAACCGATTCTGCCCGGCGAAGGGATCCTCCGCCACCCGGAGGGAGTCGATCTGATGCCGGGGAACATTCTGCTGTCCGGCCTTGAGGCGTCGCTGGTGAACGTGATGAGCCGCGAGACCGTCCTGAAGCAGTATCTCGAAACCGTGAAAAGACAGTACGACTATATTCTGCTTGACGGTTCGCCGTCACTAGGTATGCTGACCATCAACATGCTGGCAGCGTCGGATTCCGTTCTGGTGCCGGTCCAGGCACAGTATCTCTCGGCAAAAGGACTGGAGCAGCTGCTATCCACGGTCGGCAAGGTAAAAAAACAGATCAACCCGAAGCTGCGGATCGAAGGCGTTCTGCTGACGATGGTAGACGCCAGGACGAATTACGCGAAGGAAATCGCGGGGCTCATCCGGGAGACCTACGGAAAAAAGATCCGGATCTACGAGACGGAGATTCCGCGGTCCGTCCGGGCGGCCGAGATCAGCGCGGAAGGAAAAAGCATCTACCTGCACGATCCAAAAGGGAAGGTGGCTGAAGCTTATCGGGCACTGACCAAGGAAGTGCTGCAGGACGCGGAAAGGCGCCTTTCGCGCGGCCGGGAAGCCTGCCTGTAACAGAACCAGAAAACAATACCAAGCAAGGAGGATCATACGTTGAAAATGAAAAAGCAGAAAATCATTTCCATGCTTCTTGTGATCGTCTGTCTCGTCGGCCTGCTCGCCGTGCCGGCGTTTGCGGAAGGTTCCGCCGGTGAATCGGTCACAGAAGCCTCTCCGGCTGCAGAAGCGAATTCCGCCGGAGAGAGTTCCATCTCCGTGATAGGAGAATCTGCCGGGGAGGAAAAGAAAACGGAAAGCACAGAAACTGAGAAGGAGAGCGGATCCGGGGATAAGAGTGAGGTCCGGAACGCTGCTGGTGACAAAAGCGAGTCCGGGAATGACTCCGGTGCATCTTCCGGTAATACGGAAACGGATCAGGAGGATGAAGAAACCGCTCTTGCCACAGAGAACACGTTGTTTCTCGCTGCGGCTGCTTCGGTGGAAATCCGGCAGGTTCACGCCAAAAGCTACGGAAAAATCATGCGGTATGTCAGTGCTTACCGTGAGAGCCACGCGGAAATTTCTCCAGTCAGCACGTATGCCCACTATGACGTGAATACGAACAACGCGGTTTACTGCGCGAACATCAACCGCCATTTCGTCAGCGGCACCATTTACGAGGTTGCCGGCCAGTGGCGCAGCGACGCGATGTGTTCCGCGCTCGCCTACACCTTTGAAAACGGTGTCAAAAAAGCAAACGGACTCGCGGCTTCGAAATACTCGACCGGCGATTCCGGAAGAGACTGGTACGCCACGCAGATGGTCGTTTGGGCCATCCTGCACGATTACGGGATCAAAGACGCGAAGGGTCAGGACGCCGGAATCGACATGGCAACCACGCAGCCGGTCTCCGGATACGAGAACGTCTTCAACATGATGCGCAATCTTTACAACGACGCGAAGTATTTCGCTTCCAAGCAGAGCGATGGAAGCACGGCGGATCCGTATTACGTCATGGAAAATCCGGAATATAAGCAGGCATCGAAGACGATCACGGACAAACCGGTTTCCATCACTTCGGCAGAGGAGCCTGGGTATGCGCTGGATGTGCGCGGCGGTTCCGCAAGCGATGAGGCCACGGTGCAGCTCTACCGGAAGAATTATTCCGGAGCTCAGCAGTGGATCTTCGAAAAGAGCGGCGAGGAAGGTTATTACTTCTTGAAGAACAAAAATTCCGGCAAATATCTTGAGACGGACGGAAGTACCAACGGATCGGACATTCAGCAGAACAGCAAGGACGGTTCTGACAAGCAGAAATGGAAACTCATTGCGGAAGCTGACGGCTCAGTGCAGCTCGCCCCGAAAACCGCACCGGATAAAAGGGTTGATGTGAAAAACGGCGTGTTTGTCAACGGCACGAACATTCAGCTGTACCAGGCGAATAACAGCAAGGCGCAGAAATTCCATTGCGAGCCTGCCGATTTCGAAGTGAAAAACATCTCGGAAGACGGAAGCTATCTGCAGTCTGACTGGATCGACGTATCTTCCAGAGGCGATCTGGTATCCAGAGAATTCACGCTTGAGGGTGCGCCTGAGGGATCCTCCATCGTTTACCAGAAGAACGGGGATCTCCTCAGCAGCATCGCGGTGCGTGTTCCGATCGCCTCCGTTCCTGTGGACGGCCAGTATCATTTCAAGGTCAAGGTCAGCGCAGTATTCAACAAATCGGTCATCAGCTATCTGGCGATCAACGATTCCGACGCCCAGGAAATCCTCGTCGCAGGCAATCCCGTGCATACGACGGTCACGGATCAGCTGTCCGTCTATACCGTTCCGGTATACGGCGGCCTGAAGATCAGCAAACGAGACGCGGATACGGCTGATACGATTCCGCAGGGCGACGCTTCCCTGGCGAATGCGGAATTCGAGATCGTCAATAAAAGCGGATATGCCGTGCAGGTAAACGGCAAAAAATACGCCGACGGTGCTGTTGTAAAAACACTGAAGACGGACGAAAAGGGGTATGCCGCTACAGGAGAAAAAGAGCTGCAGGCCGGCAAATATCTTGTCCGGGAAAAAACAGCTCCGGTCGGATATCTTGGCAAGGGAGTGACGGCAAAGACTGTTGAGATAACGGGAAAGACCGCTGGAACACTGGTTGATATGACCGGTCCGGACAACAGCATCAAAAATCTCGTCATCCGCGGCGGCGTGAAGATCAAAAAGCAGGATGCTGATTATCAGGACGACAATTCGCAGGGTGATGCTTCCCTGAAAGACGCGGAATTTACGATCACGAACAAGAGCAAAGGGACCGTCGTAGTCGGTGGGAAAAAATACAAACCCGACGAAGACGTGCTTACGATCCGCACGGACGAAAAAGGCGTGGCAGCATCTTCCGCGAATGCTCTTCCCTACGGTTCCTATGAGATCCGTGAGACAAAGGCAGGCGAAGGTTATCTGCTTAACGAAAAGTGGAAACAGTCCTTTGAGATTCGTGAAAACGGAGAGATCGTCGATCTGACGAAAGAGCCGTGTGATGAAACGATTGTTCGCGGCGGCGTGAAGATCAAAAAACAGGACGTCGACTATAAGAATGACGATCCGCAAGGCGATGCTTCCCTGAAAAATGCGGAATTCACGATCACAAACAAGAGCAAAGGGACCGTCGTTGTCGGCGGGAAGAAATATAAGTTCGGCGAAGACGTTCTTACGATCCGCACGGACGAAAAAGGCGTGGCAGCATCTGCCGCGGATGTACTTCCCTATGGTTCCTATGAGATCCGTGAGACAAAAGCGGGCGAAGGATATCTGCTCAATGAAAAATGGAAGCCGACCTTTGAGATCCGTGAAAACGGAAAAATTGTCGATCTGACAAAAGAGCCGTGTGATGAGACGATTATCCGCGGCGGCGTCAAGATCAAAAAGCAGGACGTCGATTATCAGGACAACGATTCGCAGGGCGACGCTTCCCTGAAAGATGCGGAATTTACGATCACAAACAAGAGCAAAGGGACTGTCGCAGTCGGCGGAAAAAAGTACAAGCCCGGCGAAGACGTTCTTACGATCTGTACGGACGAAAACGGCGTGGCAGCATCTGCTGCGGACGCACTTCCCTACGGTTCCTATGAGATCCGTGAGACAAAGGCAGGCGAAGGATATCTGCTCAACGAAAAGTGGAAACAGTCCTTTGAGATCCGCGAAAACGGAAAGATTGTCGATCTGACGAAAGAGCCGTGTGACGAGACGATTATCCGCGGCGGCGTGGAAATCGAAAAGAGGGACCGTGAGCTCGACAAGAATGAAGCACTCGGCGGAGCAAATCTTTCCGGGATTGAATTCACCATCCGAAATGCTTCGGCCCACCGTGTCCTTGTCGACGGAAAAAGCTATGATCCGGAGGAAGTTATCACAACACTGGTAACCGATGAGGAAGGCCATGCTTCCCTTCCGGAGGACTCCCTGCCGTACGGAACCTATTCTATTCAGGAGACGAAAACTAATGACAGCTATCTGCTGACGGATGGGGAAGCGAGAACCTTCCAGATCCGAAAGGATCAGGAAACGGTGAAGGCGGATGTCTCCGGAAATGAGCTGGTCTTCCGCAACCAGACGGTGAGGAATGATTTCCACTTCAATAAGATCGCGGATAAATCCAACGCCCGCATGGGAAGGACGGTCTTCGTCGTCACCCAGCTTGAAACCGGGGAACAGCATGTCATCGTGACGGACCAGAACGGTGTGTTCAACTCGAAGAGCAAAGTGAATCCGCATTCGCAGAACACCAACGGAAATGATTTTGTCCTGAAAAAATATGCCGGCGAGAACGACGTCATTCCTTCGGACGAACTGGATTATAAGGCCGGATGCTGGTTCGGTCTCGGTCAGAAGGGATCGGAAGCTCCGGTACAGGACGGTCTCGGTGCTCTGCCTTATGGATCTTACCGCATGCAGGAACTTCGCTGTGAGGCCAATGCAGGCTATAAGCTGCTGGATATCCGCTTTTATGTGGAGTCGGACCAGAGTGTTGAGCCGATTATCGATCTCGGAACGCTGACGGATGAAGAAGAGGAAAAGCCGGAGATCCATACGGAAGCGATCGCGAAGGATACGGGAACGCACCAGACGCAGCCATCGAAATCTACGGTGATCATCGATACGGTCACCTATAAAAACCTGAAGCCGGGCACGGAATATACGATGCACGGAATGGTGATGGTTCCTTCTGAAGACGGAAAGAGTGCGGAGGAACTGCTGATTGACGGCAAGAAGGTGACTGCTGAAGAGAAGTTCACGCCGGAAAAATCGGACGGAGAAGTTCAGATGACGTTCACGTTTGACTCGACCTCGCTGGCCGGTTCGAAAGTTGTTGTGTTTGAGGAAGCGAGGCAGGGAAGCCTGGTTGTTGCGGAGCACCTTGACGCAGGCGACACCAGTCAGACCATTGCCTTCGAGAAGCCGGAAACGACTTCCACTCCGACTCCGGAAACACCGGAAACGCCTGAAACATCAGAAACACCCTCAACGCCCAGTACTCCTTCCGTCACGTCTTCGGGAAGTTCCTATAGAGCAGCTCCGGTTAAAACCGGAGACAATTCCAGAACCGGGATGTATCTCGTTCTTATTGCTCTGGCAGGAACGGCGGCAATTGTAATATATCGGGCGAGAAAGAAGCATTAAGCAATAAGACTGATTCGGCGCCGGAAGAGGGAAGACTTTTCCGGCGCCACTTTCAGGAAAGGGGGAAGAATGCATGAATGAAAGACTGAAGAATTATCTCGAAGATGTCCGTAAACTCATCAATCGGAAGAAGGAGGCCGCGGATGGCGGAAAAGAAAAGAAAACTGACGCTCGGAGGCATTGAGGATCTTTTTTCCACGGAGAAAGAACGGCAGGATGCGAAGCTTGAAAAGGTTTAGGAAATACCCGTTGAGCAGCTGATTCCCTTCAAGAATCATCCGTTCAAGGTGGTGGATGACGAAGCGATGCTCCGGATCGTGGAAAGCGTCGCCCAGTACGGAGTCTTATCTCCGCTGATCGCCCGTCCCGGACCGGACGGCAGCTATGAAGTGATTTCCGGTCATCGAAGAAAGCACGCTGCGGAGCTGGCAGGTCTGGCAACCGTTCCGGTGCTTGTCCGGGATATGGACGATGATGCCGCAACGATCCTGATGGTGGATTCCAATCTCCAGAGAGAAATGATTCTGCCGAGCGAACGGGCATGGGCCTATCGGATGAAGATCGAAGCGA
This sequence comes from Bilifractor sp., assembly GCA_050944685.1. Lineage (GTDB taxonomy): Bacteria > Bacillota > Clostridia > Lachnospirales > Lachnospiraceae > CADBRN01. The sequence goes on along the minus strand of JBMNRP010000037.1, from coordinate 1,971 downwards.
TGAAACATCAGGGGCTGAGGACGGATCTAACTTCTGTCCAACTTGGACAAAAGTTAGATGCTCGACAACAAGTTGCGGAAAACACAGGGCAAAGCCGTACCCAGGTCCAGCGCTTTGTCCGTCTCACCTACCTGATCCCGGAGCTTCTGGAGATGGTGGACCAGAAACGGCTGGCATTTAATCCGGCCGTGGAGCTGTCCTATCTTTCCGAGCAGCAGCAGAAGGACTTTGTCGAAGCGATGGACGAGGCACAGACGTCCCCGTCCCTTTCACAGGCCCAGAGACTGAAAAAACTGGCCGCGGAAGGCAAATGTTCTCCGGAGGTCATGTACGCGGTCATGTCCGAAGAAAAGAAGGAAATGTTGGATAAGGTCACTTTCAAGGGAGATGAGCTGAGGAAATATTTTCCCAAATCCTATACACCGAAACAGATGCAGGACACTATTCTCCGTCTTCTGTCTCAGTGGCAGAAGAAACGGGAAAGAAATGACATGAGCTTATGAGGAGAAATGATTCAATGACAAATGAAAAACGAGTTACTGTCTGCGTGACAGAGGAAGAGGCAAAACAGATCGGGCGCACACTGATGGAAGCTGTTGCCCATGCGGAAGCTGCGGGAAATGCCCTTGAGGAGCTTTCGGATCTTCTGGCGCCCCTGCTTTCTGCTGCGCATCCGGAAACGTCCGAAGAAGACAGCGATGAAGCGTTTGCGGCTAGCGTACTGAAAGCCGTTCTGGGACTTGCGTCAAAGGACGAATGAGAAAAACTCCTGCCGAAAAGGAGGTGATGATCCATGCAGGAAGAGGTGGAAAACAGAACCGTTAATATCGTGGTGATGACTACGCGGCTTACGGCCCGCGCTTTGATGGACGGGATCCGGAGATTTCTGAATCAGCGGTCCACAGAAAGACTGACGGTTAAAGACAGAAAGATCGCCGTGAAAACGGAAGCGAAAATGCGCCGGAAAGAACAGAAAAGAGCGGAAGGTCCTCACGGAAAACAGACGGTGAAGCAGCTTGTCCGGAACGGCGGCGGACTGAAGCAGGTTCCCGTACAGGGAGAACATCTGAAGGAATTCGAGCGTGTCTTGAAGAAATACGGCGTCGATTTTGCTGTCACGAAAGAGAACGGGGATTCTTCCCGTTACCTCGTGTTTTTCAAAGCTAAGGATGAAGCTGTCCTTTCCGGCGTGATCACGGAGTGCATGAAGAAGCAGCTTGGAGAAGAGACGCTTCAGAAGCCGAGTGTTCGGAACATCCTCAGAGAGGCAAAGGAGCTGGCTGCAGAAAAACCGGCCAGAACGCATCAGAAGGAGAAGGATCTGTCACTATGAGAATCGAAGATGCTACGGGAAAAGCGAAGAAGGCTTTCCCCTATGTTATTACCGGCCTTTTCGGAACGAATCTGGGAGAGGCGATCCGCCTCTCCTCCGGCTCGGACGCGTCTGAACGTGTTCTGTCCTTTATGAAGGTATTCCCGGATGCCTTCCGGAATTTCCTACCGTCATTTCATCCGTTTGATCTTCTGGTCGGAGCTGCCGTTGCCGCGGCCTTTGCGCTGGCTGTGAAGGTGAAGCGCATGAACGCGAAGAAGTACCGGCAGGGAGTCGAGTACGGATCGGCACGCTGGGGAACGAAAAAAGATATCCAGCCGTTCATCAATCCGGACTTTCATCAGAATGTTATCCTGACCAAAACAGAGGCCCTCACGATGGAGAGCCGTCCGAAGAATCCGAAATACGCGAGGAACAAGAACGTACTGATCATCGGCGGGTCCGGATCCGGCAAAACAAGGTTTTGGCTCAAGCCGAACCTTCTGCAGATGCACAGTTCCTATGTTATCACGGATCCGAAGGTGTGAGTTTTTATTAGAGTGAGTGTGTAAGCACATAAGCCAATTTGGTTTATGAAGTTACACACTCATTTTGCTTCCAGTCTGAAAGGGGGTGATGGAGAATGAAATCAGAGCGCA
>JBMNRP010000036.1:0-17652 GCA_050944685.1 Bilifractor sp. | reverse complement strand
CGAATCCGACGGAAACGGCGGATATGTGGTAACCAACAGTCCGAGCAGCGAGACCGTTGAGGTTCCGGTCGAGAAGAAGTGGGCGGACGGAGCGTCCGGGGAAGAGGCCGTCATCGTTCTGGTGAAGAACGGAGAAGAGACGGATCAGACTCTCACCCTGACAGAGGAAAACAGCTGGAAGGGAAGCTTCACGAACCTGCCGAAGTACGACGGGACGGGAACTGAAAACTCCTACACCGTCACCGAGAAGACCAGTACTTACCTGTACACGGTCGAGTCCGACGGCAAGGGCGGATACATCGTAACGAACCGCCAGCCGACTACACCGCACACCGGTGAAGACACCGTGGATATCCCGGTCGAGAAGAAGTGGGCGGACGGAGCGTCCGGAGAGCAGGCCGTCATCGTTCTGGTGAAGAACGGAGAAGAGACGGATCAGACTCTCACCCTGACAGAGAATAACAGCTGGAAGGGAACCTTCGAGAATCTGCCGAAGTACGACGACGACGGAAACGAGATTTCCTACACCGTCACCGAGAAGACCAGCAATTACTACTATTCCGTAAAATCGGACGGAAACGACGGCTATGTCGTCACGAACAGCCCGAGCACGGAGACGGTTGACATTCCGGTCGAGAAGAAATGGGCGGACGGAGCGTCCGGCGAAGAGGCCGTCATCGTTCTGGTGAAGAACGGAGAAGAGACGGATCAGACCCTCACCCTGACAGAGAACAACAGCTGGAAGGGAAGCTTCACGAATCTGCCGAAGTATGACGCGAACGGAAAGTTGATTTCCTACACCGTGGACGAGAAGACAGACAGCTACAATTACACCGTGACGTCTGACGGGAACGGCGGCTATGTCGTCACGAACTATCCGATGAATCCTTTCGTACCGAAGACACCTGGAAACAGCACGACGTATAGAAGAAGGATTACATCGACCGCGACGACAGCGGGCAGCAGCTCCCAGGTTGCTTCCCTGCCGAAGACGGGAGACACCAGCAATGCGGTGCTTTACGGAGTGCTCGCGATGCTTGGTCTGATGGGCGTTATCATCCTTATCCGGAGAAGACGCCGCAGCAACTGAATCCAGTTAGTATCCTGCTTATCCCCCCTTTAAACGCTGAAAGCAGGCTACAAAATGACTGGGGATGCCGAAAAATCGGCATCCCCAGTCTTCTTTTTTATAGCTCGGATTCAGCCTGAATCAGAAGGGATTCATGTTTACTGTGAAAAGCATTATTTACAGCGAGAAATTACCGCTCCTGATCTGCTCTTTGTAATAAGGCAGTTCTTCCTGAATGATGGAATCAATCTGTCGTATGCCGAGCATCTCGACGGGAGCCCTGTCATCGGTCATGATATAATTGCCTCCGCTGTAGGGGCGCAGATTTTCTGAGACGGTCTGCATCAGTTCGCGAAGGTCTTTCTGACTGACTGTACTGAGACTGTTCTGAAGAGACTGAGGAAGGGTTTCCGAATCTGCCGGACGGTTTGAGGCGAAGAGTTCGCGGTTGGTGCTCTCCGGAACATCGACCGTGTAAACCTGCGGAAAGACAGAAGAAATGGTATCCGCGAGATAGGTGTTGATATCCGGAACGGATGATCCGCTGTTTTCATCGTTGTCTTCCCCGCGCATGTTCATATTGACGACCATCACACCGCCGTCTGACAGGTGGCTGCGGACTTCTGTAAAGAATTCGACCGAGGACATCTGGAAAGGAATCGTGATGTCCCGGTAGGCATCGACCATGATGACGTCGTAGGTCCCGCCGATAGCGTTGAGATACGCGCGTCCGTCGTATTCGGTCACTTTTACATCAGATGGTTCCTCGAAAAACTCGGTCGCCAGCTTTATGATCTTTCCGTCAATCTCCACACCTTCGATTTCCGTATTGTCAAAGTAGCGTTCGCACTGCGTCGCGTATGTTCCGGTGCCGTTTCCGAGAATCAGAATCCGGAGAGACTCATTTCTGCCGTTTTCTGCATCAGAAGAAGAGGAGCTGTCAGAAGCATCTCCGGAAGAGACAGGCGATTGTCCGGAAACAGATCCGGAGACGGAAGAAGATTTCGCACCACACATGAGAGGAGCGGCCATCGCGTAGTCGTAGTACATGCCCGTCAGCTGATCCGTTTTTTCGTAGACAGACTGAACGCCGAACAGGACGTTCGTGGAGAGGGAGACGCTCTTGTCGGTCTCTTTTACCTGCAGGTAGTTATAAACGGATTCTCCCTCGTAGGTCAGATCGTTTTCCCAGAAGGCGAAACGCGCGGAGTGTCCGAAGACGCAGCAGAGAATGAAAACGAGAGCGATCGATACGGATTTGGCAGGGTGAGGCATTTTTCCGCTCAAAAAATAGAGCAGACAGAGAAGAAGCAGAACCCCGGCGAAGATCAGGAAGGTGACTGCGGTACCGACCGTCGGTATTGTGACAAAGGTCGGCAGAAACGTTCCGATGATGCTGCCGATCGTATTGGCCGCGCTGAGTTTTCCGGCGATGCTTCCGCTGGTCTCCAGAGAATCTACCGTGAATTTGATCAGAGAGGGAGTTACCGTTCCCAGGAGGAAGAGCGGAAAGACAAAGATCACCAGGCACGAAAACAGAGCCGCCCAGATCAGCAGATTGGTACTGACCGTCACGATCATCAGGGCCGAAATTCCGAGAATTACATATTTCCCGAAGACCGGGATGGCGGCAATCCAGACGGCGGCGATCAGAATTCTTTTGTAGAGACGGTCGGGGTCCGGGTTCTTGTCTGCCGCGCGGCCGCCATAGACATTGCCCAGAGCCATTGCGATCATGATCGTTCCGATGATGATCGTCCAGACGATCTGGGATGAGCTGAAATACGGTGCCAGAAGGCGGTTTGCGCCCAGTTCCACCGCCATGACGGACATCCCCGAGAAAAACTCGGTCATATACAGGAAGGTTTTGCTGGATAAAATTTTTCGTTTTGTCATATTATTCGTATTCATGGCTTTCATTATAAGAGAGACCGGCCGGATCGACAAGCAAATCCGGTCCGGAACGTACCGGTTAATGCCGGGAGATGAAAAATACGGGACTGCCGCCCCGGAGGTTATCCCCCGACGCGGCAGTCCCGTCTGCCTTCATTCCACTAGAAACAATGTATGTCCGGTAAAGGAAAACAACTTGTTACCGGAAGTTTGTTATCAGCGTTACGATTCGCAGAGCAAAGAGCACAAAGATGACCCACATGACCGGGCTGACATCTTTTGCTTTTTTTTCAAATACTTTAATGATGACCCACGCAAGGATAGCGAACATGATGCCGTTTGCGATCGAGTAGGTAAGCGGCATGATCAGCACCGCGAGATAGGCACCGACGACATCCGCGATGTCTCCCTCAAAGAGAATGTTGCGCATGCTGCTTGCCATCAGCATTCCGACATAGATCAGGGCAGGCGCGGTGGCGCAGGAAGGAATAGCCAGGAATATCGGGGAGAGCAGCAGTGAGACCAGGAACAGGCAGCCGGTCGTGAATGCCGTGAGACCGGTTTTTCCGCCTTCGGCGACACCTGCACTGGATTCTACGAAGCTGGTGATGGTGGAAGTTCCGAGGCAGGCACCGGCGGTTGTTCCGATGGCGTCTGCGAGAAGAACCCGTCCTGCTCTGGGAAGGCGTCCTTTTTCATCCAGCAGACCGGCTTTGTCCGCCACACCGATGACGGTTCCGACGGTGTCGAACAGGTCAACATAGAGGAAGGAAAAGACGATCGCGATGAACTGAATGATATGTTTTCCCGCCCAGGCAAAATTGAATTTAAATGCGGTGTTCTGGATTCCGGAAAGGTTCAGACCATTGGAGAAATCAGGGAATACATTTCCTGCCGTGTACCATCCGGCCGCCTGGGCGATCATGGTGAGAACCCAGGTAATCAGAATGCCGATCAGGATTGCCCCCGGCACCTTCTTCTGAACGAGAATGCAGATGATCAGAAATCCGATCAGCGTCAGCGCAACCGCGGCATCTTTGAAATCTCCCAGGCCGATCAGCGTGGAGCCGTCTTCCTGCGGAGTGTAGGTTACGATATTTACATTTTTCAGTCCGATGTAGGCGACAAACAGACCGATTCCGACGGTGATTCCGGTTTTCAGGTTCTGCGGAATTCCGTTGATGATCTGTTCGCGGATTTTTAAGACGGACAGGATAATAAAGATAATACCTTCCACCAGAACGGCTGTCAGAGCGACCGTAAAGGCATTGGGCGCATCCTTCAACTCTGTTTTGCATACGGTGTATGCGAAGTACGCGTTCAGGCCGAGCCCCGCGGAGAGAGCGATCGGATAATTGGCCAGGAATGCCATGACGAACGTCGCGATGGCGGATGCCAGAGCGGTTGCAACGAAAACGCCGTTCTGGTCCATGACGGTTCCCAGAATCTGCGGATTGACCGCCAGAATGTAAGCCATGGCGAGGAAAGTTGTGATGCCGGCGGTGACCTCCGTCCGCACCGTGGTATTGTGCTCTTTCAGCTTGAACACCTTTTCAAACATAAAAAAATCCTCCTCATTTCGGGTTCGCAATAATGTCAGAAATAACAGACACTAACGATTATAAAATATTTATAAACTTTTGTCTACTGCCGCGGGATCGTGTGAAGCTGAAAGCAATAGCTCGCGAAGCTTTCCGGCGGCTGCGCTTAAAGTGGCTCCGTCCTGCTCGATGAGGCAGATCGAGCGGGCAGGAATTTCTTCGTAGAGGGGGATACGGTAGATCTTCGCTTCCAGATTCCGATCTTCGATCAGGGATTCCGGCACGAAGCCGATCCCCAGGTCGTAGGTAATCATGGGAAGCAGCTGATCCGCGGTGGCCGCTTCGATATCTACGTTGTAGTCCAGATTGTACTGGAAAAACAGTTCCGTGTAGAACTGATAGGACATCAGATCGCGTCCGAGCCCGACGATCGGGTAGGAGAGAATCTCCGAGAGGTGGTGTTTTCTGGAGGCCAGATGCGAGTAGCGTTCGCTGCAGACCAGCACCTCCTGAAAATCAATGAGGCGGGTCACCTTGAGGGGCTTCTCGATTTTTGCGGGCGTCGTCACAACGGCGAAGTCAGACAGGTGGTTCCGCACGGCCTCCACCGCGGCTACGGTTTTCTGGTTCGTCACACGGATGTGAATATCCGGATACCAGTTGTGGAAGGAGCGGAGGACGGGGAGCAGAATGCCGTGCAGCGCCGTCTCGGTGGCGCTCACATTGACGGAGCCGCTCCGCAGGCCGGTTGAATTTTCCAGCTCGCGTTCCGCCATCTGCAGCTGCTCAAAGGCCACCTCCACGTGGCGGTAGAGGTTTTCACCGTCCTCGGTCAGGCGGATTCCGCGGTTCGAACGGATAAACAGCTTGCATCCGAGCTGCTTCTCCAGATTATTCATGGAGCGGGTAATGTTCGGCTGGCTGTTCAGCAGAATGGACGCCGCCCGGGTAAAACTCTTATATTTTGCGACATAATAGAAAATTCGATAGTAATCATAGGTAATATCCATAGCAGGCCCTCTCTATATCTGAAAAATATTTCAGAACAATGATATATATCATAATATTATAATAATACTACTGCCTTTCTTATAATGCAATTGCAATCAGGATGTTTGCCTTGACATCATTTTATGTTATGATAAATTGTATTGATTTCAGCAAAGACGGGAGATTGCGTATCCCATGGATTATGTTGTTTTTGACCTGGAATGGAACCAGTGCCCTTATGGCAAGGAGCGGGCAAACAAAAAGCTTCCTTTTGAAATAATTGAAATCGGAGCGGTGAAGCTGGATCAGAACCGGCGACAGACGGACTCCTTTCACCGGGTGATCCGTCCGCGCATTTACCGGCAGCTGCATTTCCGCACGAGGGAAATTATTCATCTGACATCCGAGGAATTGAAGAACGGCGTTTCTTTTTCGCAGGCAGTCCGGGATTTTCTGCAGTGGGCAGGGGGCGGATCGATTTTCTGCACCTGGGGGTGCGTCGACCTCAATGAGCTGCAGCGCAATATGATGTATTACGATCAGCTGAATCTTCTCCCCGGGCCGTTTCACTACTATGATGTGCAGAGGCTGTTTTCTATCGCCTTTGAGGACGGGGAATCCTGCCGGGCTCTTCCGCACGCTGCGGATGTGCTCGGAATCGAACGGAACGAAGAGTTCCACAGTGCTCTCGCGGACGCCGAGTATACGGCAGATGTTTTCCGCAGAATTCCGGAGGAGCTGCTTCCTGAAAACGACTCACTCAATGTTTTTCAGAATCCCAAGACAAAGACGGAAGAAATTCACACGGTCTACAACGAGTATTCTCTCTTTATTTCCCGGGAATTCCGGACGAAGGAAGAGGCGATGCAGGATCCGGAAGTGCGGTCGCTTTACTGCTGCAAGTGCGGGAAAAAAGCCAGACGGAAAATTACCTGGTTTGCGGCAGGCTCGCACAAGTACATGTCTCTTATGGTCTGCCCGGAACACGGGCTGCTCGAAGGCGTGATCCGGATCCGCCGGAGTACCAGCGGAAATGTATATGTAAAAAAGGTAGTTATGCCCTGCGGAGAAGAACGGGCGGAGGAAATTCGCGCGCGGAGAGACGAGCTGCGCGAGAGAAGAAGGCGCAGGCGCCGATCTCAGAAGATAGAAGAGAGGCTGCGAGCGACATCCTGACGTCCGTCGGGCAGCCGGCATTTCGCGGAAAGGTCTGCCGGAACGGTGGATTTCATACAGAAAATATTTTTCTGCGACTTGACAGCGCTCCTCATCCATTCATATACTAAAGCGTCAGAGTATGCCCGGCGGAAGGATGAGCGCCGGGTCATAAGTCTGTCCGGAATAAAAGATCCGGGAATATAGGATCCGGTGCTTACGAGAACGGCGCCGGAACAGATGGAGGAAATATGTATCAGAAAGTTAACCCGAAGCTGAATTTTGTTGAGAGGGAGAAAGAAACCGGGGCATTCTGGGAAAAGAACCGCATTTTTGAGAGAAGCTGCGAGGAGCGCGAAGGATGCCCGATTTATCAGTTTTATGACGGACCGCCCACGGCGAATGGAAAGCCGCATATCGGCCACGTCGAGACACGTGTCATCAAAGATCTGATCCCCAGATACCGCACGATGAAGGGGTATCAGGTTCCTCGGAAAGCGGGATGGGACACCCACGGTCTTCCGGTTGAGCTCGAAGTCGAGAAAGAGATCGGCATCGAGGGAAAAGATCAGATCGAGGAATACGGCATCGAGCCGTTTATCAAAAAGTGCAAGGAATCTGTCTGGAAATACAAGGGCATGTGGGAGGATTTCTCCCGCAAGGTCGGATTCTGGGCGGATATGGAGCATCCCTATATCACCTATGAGGATGATTATATCGAGTCGGAGTGGTGGGCCCTGAAGGAGATCTGGAAGAAGGGGCTTCTTTATAAGGGTTTTAAGGTCGTTCCCTACTGCCCGAGTTGTGGAACGCCGCTCTCTTCTCACGAGGTAGCACAGGGTTATAAGACGATCAGGGACCGCACCGCGATCGTCCGTTTCAAGGTAAAAGGGGAGGATGCGTATTTTCTTGCGTGGACGACCACGCCCTGGACGCTTCCGTCGAATATCGGCCTCTGCGTGAACCCGGAGGAGGAGTACGCAAAAGTAAAGTGTGCGGACGGTTATACCTATTATATGGCGTCCGCTCTGCTCGATACGGTCCTCGGACCGATCGCCGAAGATGACAAGTTCAGGGAGGCAGTCTCTTCCGGGGAGTTTGGCGGAAAAGCCTATCAGGTTCTGGCAACTTTCCGGGGCACGGATCTCGAGTACAAAGAGTATGAGCCGCTCTACGACTGTGCCGCGCAGTCTGCCGCGAAGCAGCACAAAAAGGCATTTTTCGTTTACTGCGACGACTATGTCACCATGACCGACGGTACCGGCATCGTTCATATCGCGCCGGCCTTCGGTGAAGATGATGCCCGCGTCGGCAGAAAGTACGACGCTCCGTTCGTACAGATGGTCGATGACCACGGCCGCATGAAACCGGAGACAGGAAAATTCGCCGGCATGCGCTGCAAGCCGACCGAGCATGAAATGAAGGACGAGGGAGCGATCAGCGCGGATCCGGAGGTCCTGAAGGACCTGAGCGAGCGGAAGCTTCTCTTTGCCGCGCCGAAGGTCGAGCATGATTACCCGCACTGCTGGCGCTGCGACACGCCGCTCATTTACTATGCGCGCGAGTCCTGGTTCATCAAAATGACGGAGGTCAAGGACGATCTCGTCCGCAACAACAAAGAAATCAACTGGGTTCCGCCGACGATGGGCGAGGGCCGTTTCGGAAACTGGCTGGAGAATATCCAGGATTGGGCGATCTCCAGGAATCGCTACTGGGGGACCCCGCTTCCGGTCTGGATCTGCCCGGACTGCGGAAAGCAGATCTGCGTCGGATCGCGTCAGGAGCTGGCGGATCTCTCCGGGGATTCCTCTGCTCTTACGACGGAGCTTCACAGACCGTACGTGGACCGCTTCCATATCCAGTGCCCGGACTGCGGCGGAAAGATGGAGCGCGTGCCCGAAGTAATCGACTGCTGGTTTGATTCCGGCGCGTGCCCGTACGCGGAGATTCATTATCCGTTTGAAAATAAAGAACTCTTTGAAAAGCAGTTTCCGGCCAGTTTTATCAGCGAGGCGGTTGACCAGACGAGAGGGTGGTTCTATTCGCTTCACGCCGAGGCGACTCTTTTGTTCAACCGGCCTGCGTTTAAGAATGTCGTCGTTATGGGCCTCGTGCTCGACAAGGACGGGAACAAGATGTCCAAGTCCAGGGGCAATGCGGTCGATCCGATGTCCATTCTCAATAAATACGGCGCGGATGCGACCCGCTGGTATTTTTACAACGCCGGCGCGCCGTGGCTTCCGAAGCGTTTTTCGGAAAAAGCCCCCACGGAGTACGCGGGCAGATTTATCGGAACACTGTGGAATACCTACGCGTTCTGGGTCCTTTACGCGAACATCGACCAGTTTAATCCCATGGAGCACAAGCTTGAGTACGACAAGCTGTCCGTCATGGACAAGTGGCTTCTCTCCCGCATGAACTCTATGGTCCGCGGCGTCGATGAGAACCTGGATCAGTACCGCATTCCGGAAGCCGCGAAGGTGCTGGAGTCTTTTGTCGACGACATGAGCAACTGGTATGTGAGAAGATCCCGCTCCCGCTTCTGGGCAGGCGGCATGGACCAGGATAAGATCAACGCATATATGACGCTGTACACCGCGATTGTCACCGTCTGCAAGGCAGCGGCTCCGATGATCCCCTTTATGAGCGAGGACATTTATCAGAATCTGGTCCGCACGGTTGATCCGGAGGCGCCGGACAGCATTCATCTGTGCAGATGGCCCGAGGTGAACGAGAGCTGGATCGATCCGGAGCTTGAGGAGAACATGGGTCATCTTCTGCAGATCGTCGTTCTCGGTAGAGCGTGCCGGAACAAGGCCAATCTGAAAAATCGCCAGCCGCTTGCGCATATTTATGTGAAAAGCGATTTCGAGCTCAATAAGTTTTATCAGGATATCATCTGCGATGAGCTGAATATCAAGTCCTTTGAATTTGCGGATAAAGTGTCCTATACGCTGAAGCCGCAGCTCCGCTCGGTAGGACCGAAGTACGGGAAGCTTGTCGGAGCGATCCGCAAGGCACTTGCTTCTATGAACGGCGCGAAGGCAGTCGCCGAGCTGAATGCCACGGGCGTTCTGAAGTTCGAGGCGGGCGGACAGGAAATCGAGCTCGCCGAAGAGGACGTTCTGGTTGAGACATCCAGCGACGACAATCTCGTCGCCGAGTCCGACAACGGCGTAACCGTCGTACTGGATACCGTGCTGACGGACGAGCTGGTCGAGGAGGGATTTGTTCTCGAACTGACCAGCAAGATTCAGACCATGCGCAAGGAAGCCGGGTTTGAGGTCATGGATCGTATCGCCGTTTATGCAGAAGGCAATGAAAAGATCGAAAAGATTCTGAAGGATCATGAATCCGAAATTTCGAAAGTGGTTCTGGCAGACCGCATTGAGACAGGAACAACTTCCGGCTACACAAAGCGATGGAAGATTAATTCTGAAGAGGTGACATTGGGAGTAGAAAAGCAGTAAGGAGGAATCTGCTATTATGAAGTATCCGGCACTGAAGAAAGAAGCATTTAAAAAAGAATTAAAAGAAGCAGTTAAGAATCAATTTCGCACCACGCTGGAAGAGGCGACGCCGCATCAGATTTACCAGGCGGTATGTCAGGTCGTGAAAGACGTCATCATTGACGACTGGATGGCTACGCAGAAGGAGATTCAGAAAGAGGATCCGAAGATCGTCTATTACATGTCGATGGAATTTCTCACCGGACGCTATCTGGGCAATAACCTTCTGGATCTGACCGCATACGACGAAGTAAAAGAGGCTCTGGAGGAACTGGGTATCAATCTCAATGCCATTGAGGATGAGGAGCGCGATCCTGCGCTCGGAAACGGAGGTCTGGGGAGACTGGCCGCCTGTTTTCTGGATTCTCTCTCCACCCTCGGATACGCGGCTTACGGCTGCGGTATCCGCTACCATTACGGCATGTTCCGTCAGAAAATCGTGGACGGGTGCCAGGTAGAGGCCCCGGACAACTGGCTGAAGGACGGGTTTTATCCGTTTGAGCTGAAGCGCCCGGAGTACGCGAAGGAGATCCGTTACGGGGGCTACGTCACCAGCAAATACGACGAGAAAACGGGACGTTATTTCTTCAATCAGGAAGGATACCAGTCCGTGCGCGCGATCCCGTACGATCTTCCGATTCTGGGATACAACAACCACGTCGTCAATACGCTCCGCATCTGGGACGCGGAGGCGATCAACGATTTCGAACTCGCACAGTTCGACAAGGGCGATTACCGCAAGGCGGTCGAGCAGGAAAATCTGGCTCAGAACCTCTGCAATGTCCTTTATCCGAACGACAATCACATGGCCGGCAAGGAGCTGCGCCTGAAACAGCAGTATTTCTTCGTGTCCGCAACGCTGCAGACCGCCTGCGCGAAATATCTGAAACGCCACGATGATATCCGGAAACTCTACGAGAAGGCTACCTTCCATATGAATGACACGCATCCGACACTGGCGGTCGCCGAGCTGATGCGTATCCTGCTCGACGTCTATCATCTGTCCTGGGATGAGGCGTGGGAGGTTACCCGGAAGTCCTGCGCTTACACCAACCATACCATCATGGCGGAAGCTCTCGAGAAATGGCCGATTGAGCTGTTCTCCCGGCTGCTGCCGCGAGTATATCAGATCGTTGAGGAAATCAACCGCCGGTTCTGTGATCAGATCCGTGAAAAATATCCGGACAATGCCGAGGACAAGATCCGTTCCATGGCCATTATCTACGATGGTCAGGTCCGCATGGCCAATCTGGCCATCGTCGGAGGATATTCCGTCAACGGCGTGGCACAGCTCCACACCGAGATTCTCGAGAAAAGAGAGCTGCACGACTTCTATGAGATGATGCCGGAGAAGTTCTCCAACAAGACGAACGGCATCTCTCAGCGCCGCTTCCTTCTCCACGGGAATCCGCTCCTCGCGCAATGGGTCACGGATCATATCGGAAACGAGTGGATTACCGATCTGTCCCGGAACGAAGGTCTTGCGATCTACGCCGATGACAAGAAGGCTCAGGCCGAGTTCATGAATATCAAGTATCAGAACAAGGTTCGTCTCGCGAAATATATCCGTGAGAACAACGGCATCGAGGTTGATCCGCGGTCGATCTTTGACGTGCAGGTCAAGAGACTTCACGAGTATAAGCGTCAGCTGCTGAATATCCTTCATGTTATGTACCTGTATAATCAGCTGAAGATGCATCCGGAAATGGAGTTCACGCCGAGAACATTTATCTTCGGCGCGAAGGCGAGTTCCGGCTATGAGAGAGCAAAATCGATCATCCGGCTGATCAACTGCGTGGGCGATGTCATCAACAACGACGCGTCTATCAAGGGAAAGATCAAGGTTGTCTTCATCGAGGACTACCGTGTCAGCAACGCGGAGATAATCTTTGCGGCGGCCGATGTTTCCGAGCAGATTTCCACCGCTTCGAAGGAAGCCTCCGGAACCAGCAACATGAAATTCATGCTGAACGGAGCTCTGACGCTGGGCACGATGGACGGCGCTAATGTGGAGATCGTGAAGGAAGTCGGAGAAGAAAACGCGTTCATCTTCGGTCTGAGTGCCGAGGAAGTTATGAATTACGAGAAGAACGGCGGATACGATCCGATGTATTATTTCAACAACGATTCGGACATCCGTACCGTAATGATGCAGCTGATCAACGGCATGTACTCCAAGGGCGACATGAATATGTTCCGCGATCTGTATAATTCTCTGACCCAGAGCCAGGGCGGAGAGCCGGCTGACCGTTTCTTTATCCTTGCGGACTTCCGTTCCTACGCCGAGGCGCAGAAGCGCGTCGAAGAAAAATACAAGGATGAGGCGGCATGGGCGAGAAGTGCGATTCTCAATGTGGCGAAGGCTGGAAAATTCAGCAGTGACCGCACCATCCAGCAGTATGTCGATGACATCTGGAAGCTGAACAAGATCACTGTCAAATAATATCTGAACTGTTGAAACCTCAAGATCAGGAGGTGGGAAATCGTGGATAAAGCAGAATATCAGGACATGCTCGATGAGCTGAACAGTTATGTGCACGACAAAGATTACGAGAGTGCGCTGACGCTGGTCAATGAGATTGACTGGAAGCGCGTGAAGAGCATCCATACGCTGCTGATGGTTGCCGATGTTTATGAGGAGAATCAGGAGTATGAGGACGCGAAGCACATCCTCAAGCTTGCTCTGAACCGGACCTCGCTCGGACGGACCATCCTGCAGAAGCTGGTCGAGGTTTGCATCAAACTCGGCGAAATCAGCGAGGCAGAGGAATATTTCGACCGATACACGGAAATCGCGGGCAATGATAACGCCCGGTATCTGCTTCAGTACAAGCTGTTTCGGGCGAAACGCGCCCCTCTGGACGATCAGATTTCCGTTCTGGAAGAATACCGCGACCACGAATATACCGAAAAATATGCCTATGAGCTGGCGAAGCTGTACGCCAAAGCCGGGGATGAAGAGAAGTGCGTGGCAGCCTGCGACGATCTGATTCTCTGGTTCGGCGGGGGCAAGTACGCTCTGCGGGCAATGGAGCTGAAGAAGAAATACCGTCCTCTCACCGCTTCCCAGCAAAAAGCCTATGATGCGGAAAAGATAAAAGAGGAGAAGGCTGAGGCCGTCCGCCCGAAGAAAAAGAAACCGCTTCCGGAGAATTCCTTTGAGATGAAGGAAAAACTGGCGGACAGCTTTCATGACGTGGTGTCCGGGCTGGAGCAGAAGCCTGTGAAAGAGGACGAACGCACCGAGAAGCTGGACAATACGGTTCCGCTCGATCAGCTTCACATCTCGGATCTTGAGCCGGACGACACCCAGATGGTGGACATTCCGCAGGGCGCGGAGACCATTGTCTCCAGACCGGAGAATGTGAGGAAAAAAGAAGTCCGGAAGGAAGAGAAAGAAGAGCCGAAGGTCTGGACCGATATCGGCATCAACAAGAAAAAAGAACCGGATACCGGGGATGTGGATCTGGATTCCCTGCTGAAGGAAACAGCGGGAACGTTTTCGAGAGAAATCGCCAGCGGCGGTTTTGAGACAGAAGAGTCTCCGTCCGATGCAGAAAGGACCGGGTCCGCGTCTGAGAATGCACCTGAGTCCGGTGACTTAAAACCGGCCTCGGAAGAAGGTGCGGTCACAGGCGCAGCCGCTGAAGCGAACGAAGAAGCAGATTCCGAACCGGCTGCGGAAGAAACCGGAGAAACACTTTCCGAACCGGCTGAGGAAGAGACAGCTGAAGCAGGGTCTGAACCTTCTGCGAAAGAGCCGGAAGAAAATCCGGCGTTCGAACCGAAACCGGAGAATGATGAGCCTGACAGCGTGAAATCCGGTGATGAATGGACGGCTGTCTCGTTTGGCAAGGCTTCGGACGAAGCCGCGGATCATCAGGAAGCCGGGAAAATCGTGCCGGAGGCGGAAGAATCCGCTCCGGAAGTGAAAGAAGCCATTCCGGAGGAGAGCAGTTCCGGATTTTCAGCGGATGCGGAAAAGAGCAGTTCTGCCGTGACCGGTCAGCCATTCGGCGCGCTGGACAGCGCGAAAGCGGCAGGAGCCGCTTCCGGAGAGGTCCCGGACCTGGAATCCGAGGCAGAGCTCGGAGAGCCGGCGGAAAAAGAAGCAGAAGCCAAAGAAGAAGCTGCCGCGGCGGAAAAGGCGATGGAATCCGTACAGGAAGAGAAACCCAGGAAGAGAAGATGGGGATTCCTGTTCGGAAGGCGTGCGAAGCGTGAGGCAGAAGAGGCTGCCGCAATGGCAGCTGCGGAAGAAAAGGCATCGGCGGAGAAAACTGCCGCGGAAGCCGCGAAGACGGAGAAAGAAGCTGAAGAAAATGTGGCGCCGGAGCCGGCGGAGGAAACGAATACGGCATCTGCCTTTGCCGGAGCATCCTCCGATGAAAGACCGGAGAAAAGTGCGGACGAGACAGAGCAGGAGAGTGAGGCTTCTCTTCCTGTTTCCGGGAATGAGACGGCAGCCCCGTCCGCAGAGGCAATGGAAGAAGAGAAATCCGGAGAGCCGGTTCCTGCGGAGGAAAATGTAGATATGGAGGATCAGTCTTCCGGAAAAGAAAAGAGCTATCAGATGACGAAGGAAGAGAGAGAGCTGCAGGAGGGACTCAGCCGCTCGATCAATTCCTTTGCACAGTCCGTCCGGGAAGCGGCCAGAAAATCCGAAGAGCTGCGGGCGAAACGCGCGGCTGAGGAAAAGGCGGCGGCCGAGAAAGCGGCGGCTGAGAAAGCGGCCGCGGAAGCTGAGACGGCAAAGGCAGCGGCGGAAAAGGAAGCCGAGGAAAGAGCCAGAGCGGCCATGCTCGAGGCAGAGGCACGCGCGGCGGCCGAAAAAGCGGCGGCCGAGAAAGCAGCGGCGGAAAAGGCGGCGGCGGAAAAAGAAGCAGCAAAGAAGGCGGCAGCGGAAAAAGAGGCTGCCCGTGCGAGAGCAAGAGCCGAGGATGAAAAACGGAGCAGCGCGTTCCGCAACAGTATCCGTTCCGCCCTGGAGCGCGATGAGAAAGCGAAGAAAGAGCGGGAAACGCGCGTTCAGACGGTTGATTTCGGTGACAGGGAACAGCCGGAGCAGGAAAAGAAAGCCGAGGCGGCAGATCAGGATAAGCGTCTCTTTGCGGAAGAGGATGCCCGCGACAAGGCGGAGCTCGCAGCCAGAGGACTGAAGAGCAGCAGCGCGCCGAAGCACAAACCGGTGTATAACGAGGAGCTGGAGGTTCCGGATCCGGTACCGGCCGCGCGCGACAAGCTTTCGCACTCCAGAACGCTCGACCTGAGCCAGGTCGGTGAGAATACGATTCCGGTCTCTCTGGATGAGATCATTATGAGTGAGACGCCGGAGGAGCGCAGAATCCGCTTCCTTCACAACGAAGAATCGCTTCGCATGAATGATGATCAGAGAAGAATCTTCACCTATTTCGCGAGGATTCCCGGACTGGATACGCAGATCCTCAGCGCGATGACAGCGGTTTACCAGCACGCGGATGAGCACACATCCAGTCACGGAAACCTGGCCGTCATGGGTGCGCAGGGCAGCGGAAAATCGCGGCTGACTCAGGATCTGATCCTGGCAATGTGCCTGGATCTGGGAATGGAGGCGGCAAAGATTGCCCGCATCTCCGGCATTCAGATGAATCTGAAGGATCCGGCGAAGGTTGTCAGCAAGATGGCCGGCGGATTCCTGATGATCGAAGAGTGCAGCGACATGAATGAGGAGACCGTCAGCAAGCTGAGCCAGGCGATGGATTTCCGCACCGACCGGATGGTTCTGATCATTGAGGATGAGAAGGCCGCCATGCGCGGATTCCTGAAAAAGTATCCTGATTTTGCGAAGAAGATCGAGAAGGTCATTTCGATTCCGATCTTTACCAACGATGAGCTGATCACCTTTGCCAGAACGTACGCGGAGGAGAACCACTGCAAGATCGATGATATGGCCGTGCTCGCGCTGTACACGATTATCGGCAACAATCAGTCGTATGAAGAGCCGATGACCATCGCCAGAGTAAAAGGTCTGCTTGATCAGGCGATTTCACATGCGCGCAAGAATCAGAAGCACAAGGGCCGCGGCCGCCGCGGAAGAGAGTCGGTCGCACGGCTGATCCTGCAGGAAAAGGATTTCGAGACAAATTGAGAAAAAGACCATGGCTCACACAGCCCGGTAAAACAAAAGAAATATTGCAGAAGTACGAATTTCGCTTCCGGAAGAAGTTCGGCCAGAACTTTCTTCTGGATGCGCACGTACTCGAACGGATTATTGCGGCAGCAGACCTTTCCGGAGACGATCTTGCGATTGAGATCGGTCCGGGAATCGGAACGCTGACGCAATATTTGTGTTACTACGCCGGAAAGGTTGAGGCGATCGAGATCGACAGCCGGCTCCTGCCCATTCTCGAGGACACGCTCTCTGACTGGGACAATGCCGAGGTGATCCGGGGAGATGTGATGGAGATGGACCTGGCTGCGCTGATCGCGGAAAAAAGGGGAGATCTTTCAGGTGTCAGGATTGTCGCCAATCTTCCCTATTACATCACGACCCCCGTCCTGATGAAAATTCTGGAGGGTGAGCTTCCGGTCAATTCGGTTACGGTAATGGTGCAGGAAGAGGTGGCGGACCGCATGAGGGCGAAGCCGGGGACGGACAATTTCGGCGCCTTTTCTCTTGCGGTTCAGTACTACGCGGTTCCGCAGGTGGCGGCACACGTTCCCCCGAACTGCTTCACGCCGCGTCCGAACGTTGGAAGCGCTGTGATTACACTGACCCCGATTCCGAAAGAGGACCGCGTGCCTGTCAGGGATCCGGTTTTTTTATTCCGGGTGATACGCGCCTCCTTTGAGCAGCGGCGGAAGACGCTCGTGAACAGCCTTCGCGGCGCGGCCGGTCTCCGGAGGAAGGACGGAAAGCCTTTCACCAGAGAGGAAATCGAGGAAGCACTCGCATTGTGCGGGATCCCCGCCGGGGTGCGGGGAGAGAAGCTCTCGCTCGAGGAGTTCGCCAGACTTTCCGACGCGCTGATGCACTGAGAGAACAATCACAATTATCTTTTGCCAATCCGTTTTCCGCGCAGGAGCGCCGCGGAGACCGGATCTGTGAGACCAGAGGATTTCGTTAATTTGCACAAAAAAATTGATCTTCAGAGGGATATCCGAACCTCCGGATCCATTTGACAGAAGTATTCTGTGTGATATAATCACGAAATACGAGGCGACAATAAGGGGTTCCCGGTGGATTCCGGGATTGGTAAAGGAGAGATTATGATGAAAATCAATAAATGGCTTGCCGCGGTTCTGGCATCCGCGGCAATGGTTTCAACGGTCGTGGCGCCGACTGCGGTTATGGCAGACAGTCTGACAGAGACAGCTTCCGCAGATTCCTCCGACGAGGAAGCAGAGGAAGGCGATACCTGTGTTTCCCTGGGAGCGGATCTTACCTCTGATCAGAGAGCGACGGTGCTCGGACTGCTGGACCTGACGGAGTCCGATCTGGAAAATGATACGGTGA
>JBMNRP010000035.1:0-17677 GCA_050944685.1 Bilifractor sp. | reverse complement strand
TTCCATGTGATTCCGTGTAGCTACTGGGCTTCAACTTGGCGCGCAGTCTTACCCTCACATGAAACCTTATATGAGATTTCTGTACGTCAGGCCGGAGATTTGCCCGCACTGGTTAGTATTTTCCCAGTGCATCCGGCTTCCTTCGGATCCCATCTCGCGATGGGCACCCTTGCCTTCGGCTATGTCCTTCCCACTACCGGGCGGACTCTGGACTTTCACCAGCTAGGAACGTGCGCCGCCGGGCGCACGCCGGAAAAAAAGAAGCCGGCAGATCGCCGGCCCCTTTTCGGAATCTCTGAATGAATGATTTGTCAGGTGTTTTTCCCTCTGCGCCCGAAAAAGCCGCCTTTATGGCTTCCGCTGCCTCCTCCGGAGCCTTGTTTCCCGCTCTTTTTCCGCACCTTGCGGGTGATGAAGCGGATCAGGAAGAAGAACGCCGCGAGGACGATCAGAACCGGGATCAGATAGATCAGGAAGATCACGAAGCCCTGCCAGAAGTGGACGAATCCCTTCCACGCCTTACTGAGTGCCCTCGTCACGCGCGAGCCGAAGGAGTGATCCGATGCCTTTGTGTACTCCTGAACTTCTGTGATGGTGAGCTCTACGGTGGAGTACGTGACATAATCGGTCAGGCCGGACTTGTCGCTTTTCGCCTGGATGAGCTCTCTCTCCACCTCCGTCAGGGACGATTCAAGCTCGAGCTTATCGGTAAGGGAAGTCGCCTGCTGCATCATCTGCGTCAGACGCTGCTGACGGTTCTCCAGAACCTGGATCTCTGAGTTATTGTCGACGTAGGACTGTGTAATGTCCGCGACGTTCTGCGTGCGGGATACGATGTGGATTCCCTCGTTCTGATTCAGGGCGTCGAGGAAATCCTGGTAATTCTTCGACGGAATCTTGACCGTGAGGTGCGTCTCGAACAGGCCGTCCACGTTCCCGGTTTCCGGCTTGTTTTCCTCCGAATAATACCAGTAGGGATCGCTGTGCGAGGTTTCCTCC
This sequence comes from Bilifractor sp., assembly GCA_050944685.1. Classification (GTDB taxonomy): domain Bacteria; phylum Bacillota; class Clostridia; order Lachnospirales; family Lachnospiraceae; genus CADBRN01. Next base: position 16,678 of record JBMNRP010000035.1, on the reverse strand, counting down.
TGGTAAACGATGCCGTCACAGCGGTCAATCTCGTCGTGCAGATCGCTGATTACTTTACTGTACTGCTTCGTCTCGAGATCGACGGAGCAGCTGTAAGAAAGTTTCTGGTCCGATTTTTCCGGATCGTACTGCGTCCAGGGATCGTAGGACTCCGAGGAGTCTTCCGAGGATGAGCCGGTATCCCCGCCGGATTCCTCCGTACCGGCGGTATCGGAAGCTTCTCCCTGAGTCTGGGTATCGTCGTTCGTCGCCGATTGGTTATGATTGCTCCCGCAGGAAGCGAGGGTCAGAATGGCCAGACAGCAAATCAGAATGGCTGCGATCTTAGTATGTTTTCTTTTCATGGGTTTGTCCTCCGGATTCTTTTTTTCAGGTGCCTTCCTACTAGGAAAACCGGAGAGAGGCCGGAAAAGAAACACATTTTGGAAAAAATTTATGTATTTTTACAGAATCCGCTTCGGGTGCCACCGGAGGAAGTCGCCCGAGACGAGGCTGTAGCGGATTTTCCGCTTTTTTCCCTGAATGCTGTCGTGAAACCGCGCCTCGCCGTGGCTGTGGGCGTAGACGACCTGCTCCGCCCCGTATTCTTCGGCGATTTTCGTGAAGCAGCTGTTCGACTGCAACACGTTGGTCGGCGGATAATGCAGGAACATGATGAATTTCCGGAAACCCGCGGATCTCGCCGCCTCAAAGGACGTCCGGAGGCGCGCCATCTCCCGCGCGACGAGTTTTTCGGCGTGCTCCGCCTCTTTCTCGTCCCAGCCGAGGATATGGCCGCTTCGGTCCACGTAGAACGGTCCCTCAAAGGTGTAGCCCTTCGTTCCGACCAGGGCGTAGTCCCCGTAGGGATAAAAGTTGTTCTGGAGGAAGTTCAGGCGGCCTTTGAAGAGCTCGTTCAGCCTGTCGGTCTTTTTCGCCTCCCAGAACATGTCGTGATTGCCCCGGATCAGGATCTTCCGGCCGGGCAGATCACAGATATACTGCAGGTCTTTTTCACACTCTCCGAGCTTCTTTCCCCAGCTGTGATCTCCGACGAGGACGAGCGTGTCCTCCGGCCGGATCAGCTGTTCGCAGTTCTCCCGGAACCTCTCCTCGTGCCCGATCCACAGCTTCGAGCGGAGCTGCATCTCTGTTTTGACCTCCGACTGAAACGCCAGGTGGAGGTCTCCGATTGCGTAAAGTGCCATTTTTTTCTTTCCTTTTTTCCCCGAATGCACGGTTTCAGAATCCGATACCTATAGAATAAGGGGCGTCGCACGCCATTGGCAATATTCTTCTCGCAGAAACGGAAAATCGTCGGAAAAGCGATTGCCGTTTTTCTTTTCATTTGGTATTTTATTATTACAGATGTAAAGTTTTTTTCTTTGCGCACAGCGGTGGGATAAATCGGATCATGAAGAAAATTTTCCATTTTATCACAAGCAGACTGGGGACGCTGATCCTGCTCGTCGCCTTTGAAATACTGTGGATTGCCGTTCTGGGGATGTGGCTGCACCGCTATGCCTGGCTGCTGGAGATTTTTCTGAAGATCGCGGCGGGCGTGCTCGTGGTGATCATCAACGGAACCAGCCAGCACCTGTCCTGCGACGCGATGTGGATCGTCATTATCCTGCTTTTCCCCGTCGCCGGGACCGCCGTGTACATCATCCTGGATATCCTGGAGCGCTTCCAGAACGGATCCTTCAAGAGCGTGATCTGCGAGACGAAGAAGGCGTCGTCCTACTACGTGCAGGATCCGGCCGTGCGGGAGGAAATCCGGCGACGCGCGCCGGAGCTTCAGGGACAGATCTCCTATATCGCGGACGCCGCGGGCTTTCCCGTCTGCCGGAACCGGGGGTTCGATTATTACCGCCTGGGAGAGGACGCCTGGCCGGTCATGCTGAAGGAGCTGAAGGGTGCGAAGCGGTTCATTTTCATCGAATATTTCATCATTGAAAAGGGAAAGATGTGGGACTCCATCCTGGAGATCCTGCGGGAAAAGACCGCCGCGGGCGTGGAATGCCGGGTGCTTTACGACGATCTGGGGTCGATCAACGCCGTTCCCATTCACTACGCGGACGAGCTCGAGAAGATGGGGATCCGGGCGCAGGCGTTCAACAAGGTCAATCCGATTATCAACGGGATCATGAAGCACCGCGACCACTGCAAGATCCTGGTGGTGGACGGACGGACGGCGTTTACGGGCGGGATCAACCTCAGCGACCAGTATGTCAATCTCACGCACCCGCACGGGGTGTGGAAGGACAACTGCGCGAGGATCACGGGCGAGGCCGTCCGCAGCATGACCATCCAGTTTCTGACCATGTGGAACGCCGTGAGGCACGAAGACGAGGACTATGGAAAATACCTGGTTTCTCCTGCCGGAAAACGGGGCGGAGAAGCCTCTCCCCGCCCTGTGTCCGACGGGTGGATCGCGCCGTATTTTGACACGCCGTTCGACCGGGATCTGACCGGCGAGAACATCTTTCTGAATATCCTGAACCAGGCGAGACAGTACTGCTATATCTTCGCCCCGTACCTGATCCTGGACAACACCATCCAGAACGCCATCATGCTGGCCGCGCAGCGCGGGGTGGACGTCCGCCTGCTGACGCCCGGGAAGCCGGACAAAATCATCGTGTGGAATACGTCGCGGACGTATTTTTCGCCGCTCCTGAAAAAAGGGGTGCGGATCTACTCCTACACCCCGGGATTTATCCACGAAAAAACCATCGTCTGCGACGACCGGGTCGCCGTGGTCGGCACGCAGAATCTCGATTACCGGTCGCTCTACCTGCACTTCGAAAACGGGGTCTGCCTGTTCCGGTCCGAAAAAATCCCCGAAATCCGAAAGGATTTCGAGGACACGATCGCGCTCTCCCACGAAGTCACTCTGGAAGAGATGAAAAAATATCCGGTTCTCACGTTCTTTTTCTGGATTGTGAGGATATTCGCCCCGCTGATGTGAGGCGGGGCTTTTCCTGTTCTTTCGGATGGGAATTGTTTTCACTCCTTCGGGGACTGCTTTTCCTCTCCGGGAGATTTCCGGCCGTTCTCCGCCTGGTTTTTCTCCTTTTCGGACTCCCGGCTGCTTTCGGCGGTTTTCTCCTCCTGTGAGGGATTCTGAGCGTTTTCCGGGGAGTTCTCTTCCGGGGACTCCTGCGGGTTTTCGTCCGGCGTGGTTTTTCCGGACTTCCTCGCTTCCTTCCACTCCGAATGTTTGAATTCGCCCTCCAGTCCCTTCTTCAGGTCTTCCTCGATCCGCTCGGCGTCGTCGTGCCATTTCTTTTTCCGGCGCTCCCGCTCCGTGCGGATCTGTTCCTGCCTTCTGGCGGACTCCGCGATCATCTTCTGCTTGCGCTGCTCGATTTCCTGCTCCTGTTTTTCGAGCTCCTCGTCGGAAAGCGAGGTGAGCAGCAGCTCCTTCGCGATGGAATTGTTCTCCCGTTTCTTGACGTACAGATAGCCGATGACGGAGAAAACGACCGCTCCGATGAAATTGACGAAGAGGTCCTTCATCGTATCGATGAGACCGATGTCGAGATAGCCCTGATCGAGGGTGGTCGTGCTCCCGTCCGCCGAATAGATGACGGTCTTTACGATATGGGAAATGCGCACCGGGATCTGCGAGTGCGTCGGATCGAGGGCGACCGAGCTGATCGTGTGGATGAACCGGTCCTTCTGCATGTCGAGAAAGAAGGTCGAATCACAGAAAAACTCGATGAACTCCCAGAGTACGCCGACGGTCATCGAGAAGCAGAAGGCCACCAGAGTCAGATAGGCGGGGGACAGGTTCAGGTTCTTGCTGTGCCGGTTCAGGATGTCGATGAGGGAAAATCCGATGGCCGCGCACAGAAAGCCGTTGATCGTGTGAAGCATCGTGTCCCAGCCGGGAATGGCGGTGTAATAGTTATTGACCTCGCCCAGGATTTCCGCCGCGAAGATAAAGAGATAAATCAGCATCTCAAAGAGCGGCGGGATGCTGATCTTCAGCTGCTCCGAGAAAAACGACGGGAGCAGAAAGAGAAACAGGGAAAGCAGGCAGAGCACGAAATCCTCGTAATTCTGCTGCATGAGACAGCGGATGGCCGTGACGATGACGAGGATTCTCAGAATGGTATAAATAATATAGCTTCTCTGGTTTAACCGTATACGGTCACGCTGGTGGTGGATCCACCGATTCAGACGAAAAGCCATGGGTATTCCTCCTCAGGATTGTCCGTCGGGCTTCCACATCTCAGTAATGCTGAGGGCGAGGCGATAGAACATCGGATCGTCGAGCGCATCCCTCCAGTCAGAATAAGCGGTCAGACTGTCGAAGATGGCGTCTTCCGAGAAGCGCAGTCCGTCCGAGTGATACTGATTGCTGATGATGAAACACTGTTTCGCGGGCAGCATGTCCGTGTCCCCCGAGATGCGGAGCATCTTGCGGGTGGCAATAAGGTTCGGCTCGGTGACCAGGACGATCACGTCCACGCGGTCCATCAGGGCGCGGCTCGCCTCGTCCACGCGGGAACCGATGTCCAGAACGATGTAATCGTAGTCTTTTTTCTCGCGCATCAGAGTGAGGAAGGGACGCCACTGCGTTCTCCCGACGCCGAGCGCGTGCGGAACGCGGGAAAACGGCTTCAGGTAGTGGAACCCGTCCGAACCCGTATTCTGCATGATCAGCCAGTATGTCTCCTCGTCCTGCTCGATCAGCTTTTTCGCGAGACGGTCCTCGGCGAAATCCTTCATGTCGTAGAACGCCTCGAAGCTCTGCACATCGTCGCATCCGACGAGCAGGACTCTCTGGTCCAGGCGGTAGAGCTTCCGCGAGAGCCCGATGCTGATCAGGCTCTTGCCGCATCCTCCGATCGGCGAGTATACGCCGATCACGCGCGTGACGCGGTTTTCCCGTCCCGGGTCGAGGGATCCCTCCAGGTCGAAGTGGGCGAAGGTGTCGTTGATCGCGCGGAACACCTCCTCCTTCGGGAGGAATTTCACCATCGGGCGCACATTGGCCGGCACCTCGCGGTCAATCGCGATCTCCGAGAGCATCAGGAAGGTCTGGCGGATATTGTGCTCCGACAGATACGGCCCGTAATTATTTTCATCGACGATCAGTACGTCGATGTCTCTTTTTTCCGAAAAGTAAGCATCGATATAGGACTGGTCCGTGAGGATCTGGACGTCGACGCGCTCCGCGTAATTGCGGATGACGTCCTCTTCGATCCCTTTCACATACTCGCTGTCCGTATCAATGATTACGAGATTGTGTCGGTTTCCCATGTAGTTTTTTTCACCCGTTATTATTCAACACTGAACGACAGACTGCCCAGCCGGATGACGGTTCCCTTTCCGATCGGGACCTGCGTCTCCGGGACAATACGCACGTCGTTGACGAAGGTGCCGGTCTCGCTGGAGAGATCGATCACGTAAAAACTGATGTCATTCCAGCCGACCTCCGCGTGCACCGGGGCAATCCCCTCCACGTCGCGGATCACACCGTCCGAGAGGGACGGGTCTTTTCCAATGTGAAATATCTCATGGCCAATGTCGAACCGGAGCTCTTCTCCGTTCACCTCCGCCTTCATAGTGATCTTGTCATCCTCGGTCGCGACACGCTTGTCCAGCGTATGGCGGAGCTGGTCCCAGTCCCCGAGCTTCTGATCCTGCTGGTACTCAATCTGGCGGATCATCGTATCCCCGCCGTGAATTCCCTGGAAAAGCTCGGACAGGACACCGTAGACGCGCCTGGTATAGATCTCGTTCTCATTCTCTTTGTCCGTCTCCGGAACCCGCGCGGGGAGATAGATCAGGCTGACCTTCTTTTTCGCCTGGTTCTGGTAGATATTGTCCAGGTCCAGGACAAAGTTCTCCGGATAGAGTTCTTTGTGGGTCGTCGCCTCTTCTATCGCGTCCAGGAACTCCTTTCCCGCCTCGCACACTTCGTCGAGCGAGCTGTCCTGCTTCACGGCCTCGAGCGGCCGGCAGCCGTCCGGGAAAACCGCGATTTTCACGCTGCTGTTATAGCGGATCTTCCGGCAGGGAAACACGTGCGTCAGCTTTCCCTCGTTCACCGCCAGATACTGTGTCTGGTCAAATACTTCATCACTGTTCAGCAAAAAATCAATCATGAAACATCCCCCTGAAATCTGTTTCCGGCGCGGCGCATGAGGCCCGCACCTGATAAAGATTGCCAATATGTATTATATATGAATCGTCACGATATGTAAACCGAGCGGACCGGCGTGAAACCGGACCGGAACCGGCGGGAAACCGGAGGAAAATCCGTGTTTTTCGCCGCCCGGGCGTGCAACAAAAGGGGACCTGCCTCCGGAAGGATGATGCTCCGGGACAGATCCCATTATTTCCATTATTCCCCCCGGACAGTTTTCCGGTTCTTTTGTTCCGGATATTCCGTCTTCATCCGATCGGCACCGTCCCTTTTCTCTGTTCCGCAAAAGGGCTGCTATCCGGACCCGTCCGGCGATGGAAACCGCCTCAAAAAGCGGATCAGTTGCGGTTCTTCAGGAAATCCGGAATCTGGATATCCTTCTTGACTCCGTTTGTGGTGCTGTTTCTCGATACGGCTCTGCGCGGCTGTACCGGCTCCGGCATCTTGAAGGAAGGAGTCTTGTAACCCGCACTCGCGAACGCGTTCTCCTGCGTCTCTTTCTTCGCCTTCTTCGTTCCCTCGACGCTGGCCTCTCTGGCCGTCGCGTCGTCCAGTCCGGTCGCGATGACGGTGATGGTCGCGGAGTCGGAATTCGTGTCGTCGTACATCGCTCCGAAGATGATGTTGGCGTCCGGTCCGGCCAGGTTCTGTACGTAGCTGGCAGCGTCGTTCGCATCCATCAGGCTGATGTCTCCGGAAATATTGATGATGACGTGGGACGCGCCCTCGATCGTGGTCTCCAGAAGCGGGCTCACGCAGGCTTCCTGAACGGCCTCGAGTGCCTTGTCGTCTCCCTTCGCGGTACCGATTCCGATGTGGGCGATTCCCTTGTCTTTCATGACGGTCTGAACATCCGCGAAGTCGAGGTTGATCAGCGCGGGCACATTGATCAGATCGGTGATGCCCTGCACGGCCTGCTCCAGAACCTCGTCGGCTTTTTTCAGAGCCTCCGGCATGGTCGTGCGCCGGTCCACAATCTCGAGCAGCTTGTCATTCGGGATGACGATCAGCGTGTCTACGCATCCTTTCAGCTTATCTATGCCGGCAAGGGCGTTATTCATGCGGGTCTTGGACTCGAAACGGAACGGCTTCGTAACGACGCCTACCGTCAGAATGCCCATTTCTTTTGCCAGAGAAGCGACGATCGGCGCTGCACCGGTCCCGGTTCCGCCGCCCATTCCGCAGGTAACGAATACCATGTCCGCACCCTCAAGCAGATGGGAGATCTCATCCGTGCTTTCCTCAGCGGCCTTCTGTCCGACTTCCGGCTTTGCACCGGCGCCAAGTCCCTTTGTGATCTTTTCTCCGATTTGAAGGACCGTCGGGGCCTTGCACATGCTGAGCGCCTGTTTATCGGTGTTGATCCCTACGAGCTCCACTCCGGCGATTGCCTCCTCAACCATGCGGTTGACGGCATTGTTTCCGGCGCCTCCGACACCGACGACAATAATTTTTGCGGCCGGCTCAGATTCATTTGTCATAATCTCTAACAAAACAATTTCCTCCTTAGCGGTTCTGCGCCTATCTGATTTCCATAATATGGAATTATTTTCTTACATATACTACTCTATAATATAATCTGAATCAAAACTTTTCAACTGTTTTTTTGTGAGTTCTGCCTGTCGTATTTCAGCCGGCATCTGTTCCGGACTGACTGCCGTCCGTACCGGTCGTGGCGGCGGAGTCGTCGGAGTCAAAAATAATGTTCTCCGTGTCACTCGAATAGTTCTCCAGATGCAGAACCCCCGACATCCCGGTCAGATCCGGAAGGATGGCCGCCGCCCGCGTCATTTTTTCCTCCAGCAGGTCGTCCGACCCGAGCTGAATGCGGACGTTTTCGTAGTGCAGCGTCATATTCAGCGAGCTGTCAAACTCAACGCTGTCCGGCTGAATATCCAGCTTGTCAATCAGCTTTGTGAGCGCGAAAATCGTCTGGAAAACCGAGCTGTCCTTAACCTCCAGCTTCTCTCCCACCTTCGCCTCGCCGACGTCAAGACCCGTGATCAGCGGGACGTCCGTAAGCGCGGGTGTGATCGTCTCCTTCTGCTCATCGGAGTTCGAACTGTCGTCTTCCGCATTCGTACCCTCCCTGACCGGGGAGATCTCGGCTTCCGCCGAGCTGCTGCCGGAAGAATCCGATGAGCTTCCGTCCTCTGAACCGGAGCCGGCGTTTCCCGAGGCGGCATCTTTTTCGTCCGGCGTCACATTGGCCGGATTCGACGCCTCGTCCACCGCCGATCCGTCCGTAGCGGAATCGCTCGTCACGGAACTGCCCGTCGCGGAACTGCTCACGGCGGAAGAAGCTGCGGAACTGCCCGCCGCGGAAGAAGCTGCAGAACTGCTCGCCGCGGAGGAGGACGAGGATACCGACGCGGTCTCGCCGGACAGATCCTCCGACGCGGTTCCGTCTCCCGAGACCTCGCCTTCGTCCGCCGCGGCGTCCTGACTCGACGTCCCCTCGACCTTCTCGAGGACCAGACCGTCCTTGTCGAAATAATATTGCGTGCCCGACTGCACGATGTAGCCGACCGGATATTTTTCAATTACATTGAGACGCAGCTTGTTGCGGTTGATGTACTCCACCTCGATACTGCTGATGAGGGGAGCGTCCGGGTGAACCTTCCCATGCACCAGCGACATCAGAACCGTATTGTGCGAGAGCACGCCTGTCATCACCATCTCTTCGATCTGAGCATCCGTGTAGCGGCTGTTTCCGACCACCTCGACGTCCGTCGTGTAAAACAGGCCGGCAAATACCGCCAAACCGAAAATCACGCAGATCAGAACCAGATTTCGCGTTCGCCTCCGCTTCCTGCGCTGCAAACTCCCCTTATTCGCCATTTTTCGCCAATTCCCTGAATTTCTGTCTGAACTCCACGCTCTGACGCGCGTCCGATGCGGAACGGATTCCAAAAGGGCGCATTCAGAACAAGTCCATTACGTATTGCTTGAAGAGGTCTCCCCTCTGCTCGAAATTATCGAACTGTCCCCAGCTCGCACAGGCGGGCGAGAGCAGCACGGCGTCTCCGTTTTTCGCCTTTTCGGCGCAGAATCCGACCGCCTGCCGCAGGTCATTGCAGAGGATAATGCGGTCCGCCGGAAAACCGCAGGCGATCGCGGTGTCGCGGATTTTTTCGCGCGTCTGCCCGATCAGGACAAACCACTTGACCTTTCCGTCAAAGCTGTTGATCCAATCGTCGTAGGTGGACTGTTTGTCGAAGCCCCCGCCGATCAGAAGCGTCGGCCGGTTCATCGCCTGGATGCCTTTGATCGCGGCATCGGGGTTCGTTCCCTTTGAATCGTTGTAATAGCGCACGCCGCGGATTTCCGTGACGTATTCGATGCGATGCTCGACGCCGCGGAACCGGGCGATGCTCTCTTTGACCCTGTCCTGCGGAACGCCCGCGAACAGGGCGATCGCAGCCGCGACCATGGCATTCTCGAAATTGTGCAGGCCCAGAAGCTGCATGTCATCGGTGAAGATCAGGTCCTGCACCTCTCCGTTTTCGGTGTAGCGGATGACTCCGCCCTCGACCCAGATGCCGGTGTCGTTTTTCCGTCCGCCCGGGAACTCAAATCCCGGACCGAGGGGCCGCCGGCTGGAGAACCAGACTACTTTCGATTTCAGGTTCTCTCCGAACTTCCGGAGGATCTCGTCCTCGTAGTTCAGGACGCAGAGGTCGTCCGCGGTCTGATTTTCCGCGATCCGCTCCTTGACCCGGATATACTCTTCCATCGTGTGATGGCGGTTCAGGTGATCTTCGGTAATATTGGTGATAGCGCAGACGCGCGGGTGAAATTCATCGATCGTCTCCAGCTGGAAGCTGCTGACCTCCGCCACTGTCTTCGCCTGATCCGTCTGCTTCAGCACCACCCCGGTGTAGGGGCTTCCGATATTGCCGACCACGTAAACCTCCGGGTAGTAATCGCCCAGGATTTTCCCGAGAAGCGCGGTGGTGGTGGTTTTTCCATTCGTTCCGGTCACGGCGTAGACGTCGCCCTTTCCGATCCGCCAGGCGAGTTCGATCTCGCTCCAGACCGGCGTCCCCCGGGAGCGGAAACGCTCGACGACCGGAATGTCACAGGGAATTCCGGGGCTCATGACGACGAGGGAGGTCGATGCATACCGGTCCTCCGGCAGCTCGCCGAGGAGGATCTCGATCCCGGCGGAGTCCGCGCCGGCGGTCTGTTTCGCCGCTTCCGACAGTTTTCCGCGCACCTCATCGACAGCAAGTGTCTGATTCTGATCGTAGAGGAACGGTTCCGCGCCCACCTGTTTCAGCAGAACGGCCGAATCGATCCCGCTTTTTCCTGCTCCGAATACCAGTACCTTTTTTCCCTGAAAATCCATTTTGCCCCTCCGATTTACAAGTTGATCAGCGCGCACAGGCTCAGCAGGCCCGTGATGATGCTGAATATGGTGACGATGCGCGTCTCGGACCACCCGCAGAGTTCAAAGTGGTGGTGGATCGGCGTCATCCTGAAGATGCGTTTTCCGTGGGTCGCCTTGAAATAGCAGACCTGGAGCACCACCGATACGAGCTCCAGCGCATAGATGAAACCGACGATGGGGATGTACAGCGGCATGTGTGCGGTGTAGGCCATTCCGGCGACGAAGCCTCCGAGTGCCAGCGACCCGGTGTCTCCCATGAAGATCTTCGCCGGGTAGGAATTGTAGAGGAGAAACCCCATCAGGGCGCCGACGACCGCCGACGGAAAGATGGTGAGTCCCGACCCCAGAAGAAGCGAGCTGACAATGAAGAAGACCGCGACGACGATGGTCACGTTGCTCGCCAGTCCGTCCAGTCCGTCTGTGAAATTGACCCCGTTCACCGTGGCCAGAATGACCAGAAACAGGAACGGAACCGAGAACCACCCCATGCTTGCCGTCTTTCCGGCTGAAAATGGAATACGCATTTCCAGACCCATCCCGAAGGCACGGAGCAGAAGCCAGAAGACGAACGTGACCGCGAACTGAAGCAGGAGCTTCTGCCACGGGAGCAGGCCGTCTGAATTGTGCTTCATGACCTTCAGATAGTCGTCGAGAAATCCGGTCGCGCCGAAGCCGAGGGTCAGCACCAGAACCGGGATGAGGTCACTATTTCCCGCAATGATATAGATGATGGCGGTCACGAAGATGCCGGCGATGATCATGATGCCGCCCATCGTAGGTGTGCCCGCCTTTTTCAGGTGGGACTGCACGCCCTCTTTGCGCTCGGTCTGGGATGCCTTCATTTTTGTCATGCTGCGGATCACCTGAGGCCCCAGAAGGGCGCTGACAGCGAAAGAGATGAACACCGGCAGGATGACCCCGGTAAAGATGGAATTCATGGCTGTCTCCTCATTTCTGATGTACGTTTATCGAAAATTTTCCGCCCGCCGCTTCCGCCGCGGGTTCTATTGTGAATTCATCTGCTGCTGTTCTTCGTTGGTCACTCCGTCGGAATAGAGCGAATTGTTCTGGCTGCTGCCCGTGTCCGTGCTCCCGTCCGGAGGCTCGGCCACCGTGGTATCGCTGATGCCGCCCTGGTCCGCGCTGTCCTGGCCGGAATTCAGTGCCTCGATCAGTGCGGAATTGTCGTCGGACGAGGACGCGGAGCTGTCTGTGCTCTCGTCCGGGAAAATGTTCATGTAGGGAAGCAGATTGGTGAATATTTCGTGCGCAATACTGGTCGCGAAGACGTTGTTGTCTTCCTGGTCCGCGTGCGGCTCGTCGACCACCACGTAGACGACAACCTGCGGATCCTCCACCGGAGCGTATCCGATGAAGGAGACGAGATATTTGCCGTTTCCGCGCGGCAGCTTCTGCGCGGTTCCTGTCTTTCCTCCCATGCTGTAGCCGGCGACTTTTGCCTTCTGGCCGCTTCCGCCGGATTCCACGACGGATCTGAGATCCTCCCGGATCGTGTCGCTGACGGACTGGGAGATCACTCTCTGCTCGAGAACCGGCTCATTGGTGCTGACGACCGCCTCGTTGCTGTCGGTAATCTCGCTCACCACGTGCGGCTTGTAATAATTGCCCCCGTTGATGATGGCGCAGAATGCCGCGGCCTCCTGAACCATGGTGCAGGTGAAGCCCTGCCCGAAGGAGGTGGTGGCGAGCTCGACGTCTCCCATGGTGTCTTCCGTGAAGAGAACGCCGGACGCCTCGCCTGGAAGGTCGATTCCCGTGCGGGAACCGAAATTGAACGTCTTCTGGTATTTCAGCATCTCATCGCTGCCGAGTTTCGCTCCGATCTGCATCAGCGCGTCGTTGCACGAATGCTGCAGGGCTTCTTCCAGCGTGAGCGTCCCGTGAATGCCCGTGCAGTGGATGATCGTTTCCCCGTTCGCAAATTTCTCGTATCCGTCGCATTCGAAGGAATCGTCGCTTGAGACGGAAGCGGTCTCCAGTGCCGCCGCCGCCGTGACGGGCTTGAACGTGGATCCGGGCTCGAATGCGTCCGATACGCAGTAGTTCCGCCAGATCGAATTGAGGGCGTCCAGCTGTTCCTCATCGCTCATCGAACTGAGCTCTTCTTCCGAATAAAAGGACGAAAGGTCGCGCGGGTTATTCAGATCGTACCAGTCGGTGGAGTCCATTCCCAGAATTTCTCCGTTGTTCGGATCCATCACGATCACGGCTATGTTTTCCGCGCCCTTCGTCTGCGAGTCTCCGGACACGACGCTGTTGAAGTTTTCGATCGCGTCACGGATGATCTGCTGAATGTTGATGTCGATCGTGGAGACGACATTATTCCCGTCCCTGGCGGGGACGATGTTCTTTTCGACGTCGTCATCCGAGCTGAAGTATCCGTACTCGCGGCCGTTGACCCCGTTCAGCACGTCGGAGTAATATCCCTCGATGCCCCAGTCGGCGGAATTGTCCGAGCTGTAGGTGAAGCCGATGGTGTCGCAGGCGAGCGAACTGTGCGGATAAACCCGCTCGTAATCGTCCTCGAAGGTGACTCCGGCGATCTGAGACCGCTCTTCCAGCTCCTCGTCGCTCAGGGTGCCGGCCGTCTCTTCGTCCGGATTCTGGTAGGATTCGAATTTCTGCTTTTCGGTGATGGACAGACCCTTTTTCAGGATCTGGTAGCGGGAGTTCTTCGTCTCGTCGGAGGACAGAAGGTCTTTCAATTCGCTCTCGCTGATGCCGAGCACGTCGTGAAGCGCCTTGATGGTCGCCTCATAATGCGGCTTCTCCGTGGATCCGTCCGCTCTCTGGATGGACTCATTGACCGCGGCGCAATCCAGAACGAGGTTGTATACTTTTTCACTCGTCGCAAGGATCTCCCCATTGCGGTCGAGGATGTCGCCGCGGCGGTACGGGATGGTCCGGCTCGAGTATTTCTGCTGGGTCTGGCTGAGCACGGTGCGCGAATAATTGGCCCCTTCGGTCGCGTTGATGTAGGTAATTCTTACCGCTAAACCGACTAAAGCCAGTATGACTGCCAGAAACAGTCCTACCAGCTTCTTACTCATACGGCCGCCTATTTTACGCCTGCGCAGAGCGCGCTCGCGTTTTTTTCTGCGATTGTTTCTCAATATATTTCACCTGACATGTTTCTCAGGAAACGTCCCGGAACGGACTCACGCCGCCTGCTCAGGAAACGTCCCGGTACTGGCGGACGTAGCTGCTGTCGTCCGGGTCGTAGTAGCGGATCTCGTCCTCGGACGGATAATGCATCCCGAGGCGGTTCAGCGCCGCGTCTTTTACGTCGTCGATGGTCACCGAGGCGAGCACCTCGTTGTAGTAGGCGTCGTTGTCCTGGGTGAGTTCTGAGAGGTCGGTCTCCATCGCGGCGATTGTCCGCGACTGGGTCGTGACCTTTGCCCGGAGGTGCAGGAAATTGATGCACAGGGCAACTGTTATTATACTTGCTGCCGTGAGAAAAGCAACATATCCCGCTCCGATCCGCATCTCGCGGGCGCGGTTCTGCTGCAGTCTGCGGCTGCTGATGCGGGTTCTCCGCGATCTACGGCGTTTTCTTTTTCCAGCCGGTTTCCCGGTGGATTTTCTCCGGGGAGTCCCTCTTTTCGGCTCCCCGCTTCTCTTTCTCTGCGGTTCTGGTTTCGGTTCCCATTCCGGCACACGGACGGCATTTCCGTCTTCTTCCGTATAACGGAGCTGCCTCTTATACGATCTTGAATTTACCCTTCTTACTTCCTGTGCCATAATGCGAACTTCCCCCTCCGGTTCTGTCTGTTCCCCAAAGCTGAGGCGGATCCGGCTTCTTCCGCGACATTGTTCAGGACATCCCGTCATTCTCCCCAGTCCGGCGGGACGCCTGCCTTATTTCTGATTTCTGTGTGATTTTCAGAGCTCGGTCTTTTTTTCAAAGACCCGGAGCTTTGCGCTTTTTGAGCGCGGATTGGTTTCTTTTTCTTCTTCTGTCGGAACGATCGGCTTCCTTGTAACAACAAAACCTCTGGATTTCCTGCCGCACACACAGACCGGCAGCTCCGGAGGACATATGCATGGGTGCTCGTTCTTCCTGAAATTCTGTTTGACGATGCGGTCTTCCAATGAATGGAAGGTGATCACACACAGCCTTCCGCCTTCATTCAGAAGTCCGATCATGTCATCCAGTGAATTTTCGAGCACATCCAGTTCTTTGTTCACTTCAATGCGAATCGCCTGAAAGCTCCGTTTGGCGGGATGGCCTCCCGTCGCTCTGTACTTTGCAGGGATCGCTCCTTTGATGATTTCCGCGAGCTCTCCGGTGGTCTCCACCGGCTTCTTTTCCCGCTCCCGGACGATTCTTCCCGCGATCCTTCCCGCGAACCGCTCTTCTCCGTAATCCCGGAGGATCCGGTACAGATCTTCCTCGCCATACGTATTGACTACGTCGCGCGCGGTAAACTCCTGTCTGGTATCCATCCGCATGTCGAGAGGCGCGTCCTCGCGATAGGAAAAACCGCGTTCCCCGTCGTCGAGCTGATGGGACGAAACGCCGAGATCCAGCAGGATACCGTCGACCTTTTCGATTCCCATCTCCTTCAATACTTCTTTCGCGGCGCAATAGTTGCTGCGCTGAATCGTTACACGATCCTTAAATTCTTTAAGACGATCCTGCGCAGCTTTTATTGCGTCCCCGTCCTGGTCTATCCCGATCAATCTCCCCTGTCGGGACAGCAGTCTGCACACCTCCAGCGCGTGTCCGCCACCTCCCACAGTGCCGTCCACGTAGATCCCGTCCGGTTTCACCCGAAGCGAGTCGATGGTCTCATGCAGCAGCACAGATGTATGTCTGAATTCTTCCATTTCAGCAAAACCTTTACAGAGTGATCCCCAGATCAGTCAGTCCTTCGGCAATGCTGTCCATATCATCGTAGTTGCTGTTCTCGGCCCACTTCTCCTTGCTCCAGACCTCGATCCGGTTCAGGTTTCCGGTCAGCACCACATCCTTTGTCAGACCAGCATATTCCCGCAGCGTCGCCGGTACGAGAATTCTCCCCTGCCTGTCTATTTCACACGTGGTTGCCCCGGCTACAAAGAATCGGGTGAAGGTTCGTGCATTTTTACTGGTAAGTGGCAAACTGCGCAGCTTCTTTTCAAACTCTTCCCACTCCCCTTTGGGGTAGATCGAGAGACAGCCGTCCAGACCCTTCGTCAGGACAAACGAATCTCCCAATTCGTCCCTGAACCTGGACGGTATGATCAGACGCCCCTTAGCATCGATCGTATGACTGTACTCTCCCATGAACATAAGCTGCAACCTCTAGGTCCGGTAAATCATGAAGGACTCCCCTTCCTCCATTTTCTACCACTTTTTACCACATTTCACCACTTATGAATCATTTTAGACCATGAAACGGATAAATTCAACCTGTTTTTGCTCTTTTCCTGATACATGACAGAATCCCCCCGGTTTCCCGATCTGGAAAATTCTGCTCGAAAGCCATAAAAAAGCCGCCGCATTCACGATTTCTGCCAGGCAGATTTTCGTAAATGCGACGGTTCCGGGATTTCTCCCATCCCGCGGGATTGTTTCCATATAAAAATATGACCGGGGATGTCGGCAATGCCGGCATCCCCGGTTTTTTGTAGCCTGCTTTTAGCGTTTAAAGGGGGGATATAAGCAGGATACTAACATGATTCAGTTGCTGCGGCGTCTTCTCCGGATGAGGATGACAACGCCCATCAGGCCGAGCATCACGAGCACTCCGTAAAGCACCGCATTGCTGGTGTCTCCCGTCTTCGGCAGGGAAGCAACCTGGGAGCTGCTGCCCGCTGTCGTCGCAGTCGATGTAATCCTTCTTCTATACGACGTGCTGTTTCCAGGTGTCTTCGGTACGAAAGGATTCATCGGATAGTTCGTGACGACATAGCCGCCGTTTCCGTCAGACGTCACAGTGTAGTTGTAGCTGTCTGTCTTCTCGTCCACGGTGTAGGAAATCAACTTTCCGTTCGCGTCATACTTCGTCAGATTCGTGAATCTTCCCTTCCAGCTGTTCTTCTCTGTCAGGGTGAGGGTCTGATCCGTCTCTTCTCCGTTCTTCACCAGAACGATGACGGCCTCTTCGCCGGACGCTCCGTCCGCCCATTTCTTCTCG
>JBMNRP010000034.1:0-18326 GCA_050944685.1 Bilifractor sp. | reverse complement strand
CTCTCATTTTATTATTCAAATGAGGAAATTTTTTTCAAACGACTCCAATGTTTCCTATAAAACAATACAGCATCTGCTCAAAATACCAGTTAAACCTGTAATAAAAAATACTTTTAACGAAAACGTTGTTTCACGTGAAACAAGGTTATAATTCAATAGGTTAAAAAGGCATCTCCAAATAAAAAAAATTCAATGTAAAAAAATGAATGTTTCACGTGAAACAGTGGAATAACATCAATATTTCAGAAAACCATCTCTGGATTCGACATTCCCTAAGACAGAATATTAAAGCTATGTTTCACGTGAAACAATCTATTTCTGATTAAATATAACAGGTTAAACTGTTTAGTTCCAAATCTTTTCTTTCTGAAGAATAATGCTAAAGGCGGACCAACGAAATGATATTAATTTGTACCGGACAAGATCAATTACCCGACAGAACCCAATAGAGAAATACTAATGTTTCACGTGAAACATTTTGGATTTTTGTAATAAAGAAAACGACCACTGTTACAGCGGTCGTTTTCCAGGGATTCCGGCTTTTCTGGGATATTTCGATGGAATATTCCTGTCTTTTCTTATTATAATCAGGGTTCTGTCAGCTGATTCCGATCCATATTCTAACCGGAATGTAATATTCCGTTCTATGTGTGAATTTAATAACTGCAATGCATTTTGACATTGTCCCGTTTCCTCGGACAAATTTCCGGACTTATAGGCCACAAAACAGCCTCCCGTTCGGATAAAGGGAATACAATACTCGGAAAGAACCGAAAGATTTGCTACAGCCCGGGAAACGGCAAAATCAAAATGCTCTCTGAAGTCTGAAGTTCTGCCGAAATCCTCCGCCCGTCCATGAAAGGCTTTTATATCCTTTAATCCAAGCTCGCGGATAACCTCCTTCAGAAATTGAACCCTTTTCCCAAGGGAATCCAGAAGAACAACCTGAATTTCCGGATACAATATCTTAATCGGAATGCCCGGAAATCCGGCCCCGGTTCCGACATCGATCAGAGAAACCGGTCCGGAAGCAGACTCCCCTGAGATATTATCAAGCTCGGGAAACGCCAGCGAAAATGCGGCACTGTCTGTAAAGTGTTTCATCATTACCTGGTCAAAATCTGTAATAGCGGTCAGATTTATTTTTTTGTTCCATTCTAAGAGCATCTCATAATACCGGATGAACTGGTTCTCCTGGTCAGAAGATACTGTCAGCCCCAATTTTTTCAGAGACTCTCTGAAAGCAGTGGTATCCCGATGTATTCCCGAATCTTTCATATGCGAACCGATCCTTTATGACTTTCCAGATAAACCAGCAATACCGATACGTCGGCAGGAGAAACTCCCTGAATCCTCGAGGCCTGTCCGATGCTGCGCGGCCTGAACTTCTTCAGTTTCTGTCTGGCTTCAAGCCTGAGACTCCCGATCTGATCGTAATCAATATTTTCCGGTATTTTCTTATTTTCCTTCTTTCTGTACTGCTCAACCTGCCGGATCTGCCGCTTGATATACCCTTCATATTTAATGTTGATATTGACCTGTTCGCAGACATCATCCGGAAGGTCCGGTCTCTCCGGATCAATCGGGGCAAGCATCTGGTAATTTAATTCCGGCCGGCGGATCAGCTCCGCAAGAGATGAACCGCTCGAGAGCTCGGTAGACCCGACGTTTCGTAAAAGCTCCTGGACAGGTGAAGTCTCACCTACATAGGTAGACTTGACCCTGACTATCTCATCCCTGATCCGTTTTTCTTTCAGCAATACCGCCTGGTATTGCTCTTCGGAAACCAATCCGGCGTAATATCCGTATTTCCGCAGCCGCAGATCCGCATTGTCCTGCCGGAGCAGAAGTCTGTATTCGGCCCGGCTGGTCATCATCCGGTATGGTTCAAGCGTCTCCTTGGTCACCAGATCATCTATCAGTACTCCGATATAAGCTTCCGAGCGGTCCAGAACGATCTGTTCCTTTCCCTTTATTTCCATCGCGGCATTTATTCCTGCGATCAGTCCCTGGGCGGCCGCTTCTTCATAGCCGGAACTTCCGTTGATCTGACCTCCGGCAAACAATCCTTTAATATCTTTAAATTCCAGTGTCGGGTTCAGCTGAACCGGATCAATCAGATCATATTCGATTGCGTAGGCATTCCGAACAATTTTTGCGTTTTCCAGGCCCGGAACCGAATGATACATTGCGTCCTGTACATCTTCCGGAAGTGAGCTTGACATTCCGTCGATATACATCTCATTTGTATAGCGTCCCTCCGGCTCGATAAATACCTGATGACTTTTCTTCTCGGAGAATTTTACAACTTTGTCCTCGATGGAAGGACAGTAACGGGGACCGGTTCCCCGAATAACGCCGGAATAAATCGGAGAGCGATCCAGATTTTCACGAATTATCTCATGTGTTTTTTCTGTCGTATGCGTGAGATAGCAGGAAACCTGTTCGATCTGTACATCATCCGGATTCGTCGAGAATGAAAAAGGAGTGACTCGCTTATCTCCGAACTGTTCTTCCATCTTTGAGAAGTCGATCGATCGGCGGTCTATTCTGGCGGGCGTACCGGTTTTAAACCGCATTACGGAAATTCCGTTTTTCACCAGGGAATTCGTAAGATGCGTCGCCGCCTGAAGGCCGTTCGGACCGGTATGTGTAATCATCTCGCCGACCAGACAACGGGAATTCAGGTACACCCCGGTACACAGAATAACAGCCTTGCTGTGATAAATCGTTCCGGAAAGAGCGATTACTCCCTTACAGACGCGGTCCACAATGATCAGCTCACTGATTTCCATCTGACGCACCGTCAGATGATCCGTATTCTCAATGGTTTTCCGCATGCTCCGGCTGTATTCGCTTTTGTCGGCCTGGGCGCGCAGAGAATGGACAGCGGGACCCTTTGATTCATTCAGCATCTTCGACTGAATAAAGGTCTTATCAATATTTTTACCCATCTCGCCGCCGAGAGCGTCGACCTCGCGAACCAGATGACCTTTCGAGCTTCCTCCGATGTTCGGATTGCAGGGCATCATGGCAATGCTGTCCACGCTGATCGTAAACAGGATCGTTTCCAGTCCCAGGCGGGCACAGGCGAGGGCAGCCTCACAGCCCGCATGACCTCCGCCGACCACGACTACATCAAATGTTTTTTCCATTCCGTGTAATTTTTCCATAAAGTCTTCTTTATCGCTTGGTAAGTTTACATAAAAATTAACTAAACTATTCTCTTTCTTATGTAAATTCGTTTTCTGAATACCGGTTTCCTTTTCTTCTTTATTTTCCGAGACAGAAGCCGGAAAAGATCTCATTGATCAGATCTTCACCAACGGTCTGTCCCGTAATTCTTCCGAGGGCGTCACACGAGTCGGTCAGGTCAATGGAAAAAAAGTCTTCCGGCATCCCGTCGTCAATGCTCTGAAGAACACGGGAAAGACCAAGATCCGCATCCCGGAGAGCCTGAATCTGGCGTGCGTTGCTGATAATGATCTCGTCATTGAGAATAATCTTCCCGCCGAAAAACATCTCCCGGATCTGGTTTTCAAGTGTATCGATTCCTTCCCGGTTCTTGGCGGAAATTGCGATCACAGGCGCATTTGTCAAATCCTGAAGCATGACCTCCGTGACACAGACGTCGAGGTCACTCTTGTTCAGAAGAACAATCGCCTGTTTTCCCTGAATCAGCTGAAGAATCTCCCTGTCATTTTCATCCAGCGGAACGGAGCTGTCGACTACGTACAGAATCAGATCCGCGTCTTTCACATGCTGCTTTGTGCGCTCGATTCCGATTTTTTCAATTTCATTGTCCGAATCCCGGATTCCGGCTGTATCAAGAAGTCTCAGCGTAATCCCGGAAAGATCAATCTGGTCCTCCAGGACATCGCGCGTCGTCCCGGCAATGTCCGTTACGATGGCCCGGTCCTCGCCGGTCAGCACATTCAAAAGAGAAGACTTTCCGACATTCGGTTTCCCCACGATGACGGTTTTGATCCCTTCCCGGAGATATCGGCCGGAGGATGCTTTTTCAATCAGCTCCCGGATCCGTTTCTGCCCGTCTGCAACGATTTTCCGCAAAGCAGGCGTATGGTTCTCCATATCGATGTGCTCCGGGTCGTCCAGGGCAGCCTCAATAAAAGCCGTCTCGTGAAGAAGCGCGCCGCGAATATCGTTGATCTCGTCGGAAAGTGCCCCCTTAAGCTGGCGAACGGAGGATTTCAGCGCGTAATCGTTCTTCGCACTGATGATATCCATGACCGATTCGGCCTGAGAAAGATCCATGCGACCGTTCAGAAACGCACGTTTCGTAAATTCACCGGGCTCCGCAGGACGGGCACCGGCCAGTATGACCGCCTCCAGAATTTTCCTTGCGGGAAGGAGACCGCCGTGGCAGTTGATCTCCGCCGTGTTTTCACCCGTATAGGAATGGGGCGCGCGAAGAACCGAAACCAGAACCTCGTCGATCACAGAATTGCCCGGCGTACGGATTTTCTGATTTTCCTCGGTATCTGCTCCTGCATTTGCCGGTTTCCCGCTGCCTGCCTCCGGTTCCGTGATCACCCCGTAATGCATCGTATAACCCTTCTGATCGGAAAGACGTTTCCCGTTTTTTCCGCGGAATATCCGGTCCGTGATTTCAAACGCGTCCGGTCCGCTGACCCGGATGATTGCGATTCCTCCCGTGGCGGGCGGCGTGGAAATCGCCGCAATTGTATCTTCAAAAATCTGATTCATATCTGTCTGATACTTCACCATTCTTTTTCCGGCCTCTTATTCAGACCAATTCGATTAATCAGCACTGTGCTTTCCGGAACTGCCGCCCGGAAAACGCATCATGTCCCTAACATCATAAATCAGCGTCCGCCCGGATTCAACAAAAAGAAAAAACGAAGGGCAGCCTGTTAAAGCAGTCCTCCGTTTTTGGATCCATGAATATTTCCGGCCGGTCCGTATGCGGATGTATCCGGCCACCTCTGCACTTATCTCAGCGCTTCGGAGAAATCACGACGTGACGGTAGGGTTCGGACCCCTCGCTGTACGTCTCGACGTAGCGATTGCTCTGCAGACAGGAATGAATGATCCGGCGCTCATACGGATTCATCGGCTCAAGAGAGACCGCATGGCCCGTCTTTTTTACCTTTCTGGCAATGTTATTGGCGAGATTTTCCAGCGTTTCTTTTCTGCGCTCGCGATAGTTTTCCGTGTCCAGCTTGATGCGGACGAACTGATTGCTGGTGCGATTGACCACGAGACTGGTCAGATACTGCAGAGAGTCAAGCGTCTGTCCCCTCTTGCCGATCAGAATTCCCATATCATCGCCCTCGAAGGTGATGCTGAGAACGTCATCCTCCGCCTCATAATTCATCTTGATATCGACCGGCAGATCCATCGCGTGGAATACCTCCGAGAGGAATTTGGACGCGGACGCCTTCAGAGCCTCGATCTCTTCTTCGGTTCTCTCGACCGGCTCACGCTCCTTTTCAGCCGCTTTTCTGTCCGCGGAAGCTTTCTTTCCGGAATGAGACCCGTTCATTTTCTCCGGAGCAGGAGCAGCTTCCGTTTCGGAGGAAGAAGAGAAATTTTCTTCGACGGATTCCGTTTTTTCCGAAACGGCAGCGGTGCTGTCCTGTGTCCCGTAAGAGGGAGCTGAAGCAGGCTCTGCCGTAAATTCACTTTCCGCTTCTTTTTCCGAATCCTCAGCCGCGGATTTTTCATCCTGAACAGGGGAGGCAGCCTCTTTCACCGGAGAAGCCGCATTCCGGACATCATCCTCCGACTTTTTGCTGACCCGGATCAGAGCCGGTTTTGATCCGAAACCAAGAAATCCTGTACTTCCTTCATTGACAACTTCAACATTGAGACGGTCACTGGAGAGGCCGAGATCTATGCAGGCCTTTGTGATCGCTTCATCTACAGTTTTTGCGGAATACTCTTTTGTTTCCATATCCGGACCTCCTTATTGATTTTCAGATGAACCGTCATCTTTATTTTCGTCGGAACTGGTATCATCCGCGGCGGAACGAACGCTTTCTTCCGAACCGTTATCTGCGGAAGCATCGGATTCTGCGGTCTGGACATCTTCTCCGGATGTCTTTACACTTTCCTCCTCAATTTCCTCACTGGAAGAATTCTGATTCACATTCCGGTTCTGATTTCCGCGGTTTCTTCCCTTCTTCTTATTCCGGTTCGATCTGCCGGAAGAATGCTTTTTCCTGCTGTGTTCCTCATCGTAGCGGGCGACCATGTTCGCTTTTGCCGTAATACTGTTCGGATCCGCATTTCTTGCATTTTCTTCGTAGTGAACTTCTTTTTTATCGATATCCTTGAATCTGGGATCTTCGATGCGGCGGGTGGAAGCGTGAGCCGCTCTGGTTACGGTTGAATTTGAGCTGGCATGAGTGACACCGCCCTTTTTCTCCGCCTTTTTCCTCTGTTTTTCCCTGGCTTCCGCAACCATCTGATCCACATCGAGATTCATCATTTTCCGATTGATAACGACCTGCTGGATACAGCGGATAACCGCACCGGCGATCCAGTAGATACCGATACCAAAGGAAAGCGTCACGCACATGAACGCGGAGAAAATCGGCATGAACAGATTCATGGATTTCATGGTGCTGGCCGTCTGACTGTTGGAGTCATTTGTCGTTCCCGCCTGCGGCATGAGCTTGTAGTTCAGCCATTGGGTAAACCAGGCAAGCACCGGGACGAGGATAGCCGCCAGAAGAAGAAGCCACTGATGACTGGAAATACTCTGCCGGATGACATCCCAGGGAGACTGGGAAATATTCAAACCCGCAAAGTTATCGATGCGGTTGGAAAATTTCTGTATCTCAAAGATATTATTCGACAGATCGGGAAAATATTTATCCGAAGCCAGAAGCTTCCACTGATCCGGTTTCAGCAGATAGAGAAAATCAACGACCTTTTTCTGTGAAATCGTATCTCCGAACCGGACATTTACCTTCGTCGCCTTGACAAAGCTCTTCAAAAGCTTTTCATAGCCGGATACATCTGTAATTTGTCCGGCAAGAATCATGAATACATTTCCGACTTTTGAAATATAAGCCGGGATTCTCAGAATAACCTCATACAGAGCAAACAGGATCGGCATCTGGATGGCCAGCATGATACAGGAACCGGACATGGATACGCCGTATTTGCTGTATACCTCCTGAATCTCTTCCTGCATTTTCAGGCGGGATTCATTATCGGTCCTTCCTTTGTATTTTTCCTGAATCGCATTGATTTCCGGCTGCATCGCCGACATCATTTTCGAACTTTTCTGCTGACGAATCTGCAGAGGAGTCATCGCCACATAGATGACGATTGTGAAAATGATGATGGAAAGACCGAGGTTCGCGTAACTGATCGATTCACCGAAAACGGTGACCGAATTGTGGAACCAGTGAAGGTTCAGAAACGCAAGACCGTTGTAGATTCCTTCCATCAGCCAGCCAAGCAGCTGTGCGACCCAGCCGATAATCGGCGTCGTCGACTTTGTCAGTAGGATTTCCAAATTTATTCTCCTTTCGGATCGAAACTTCGCGCGCGGTTCCGGATCGGAACAATATTTTCCGCGGTTTACGGCAGAACGCGACCTTCCCGCACACTATCGCGCAGCTTACGGCACCGGGTCATAACCCCCGTGTGAAAAAGGGTTGCATCTCAGTATTCTCCAGAGTGCCAGCAAGCCTCCCTTCAGGGCACCGTATTTCTGTATCGCCTCAAGGCCATACGCGGAGCACGACGGGGTATAAGGACATTTCGTGCTCTTCAGCGGTGACAGATACTTTTGGTAAAAACGAATCATTTTAATCATCAGATTTTTCATTTTTATCCTCCAGCAAATGATGGCGGACGGCGAGCTGTCTCATTGCACGATCGATCTCAAAGTACGTACAGTCCTTCGCTGAGGTTCTCGCGATCACCACCAGATCGTAACCGACCGGATACAGTTCTTCCGAAAGCCGGTAGCTCTCTCTCACAAGCCTGGTCAGATGATGTCTCACCACGCTGTTTCCAACCTTTTTGCTGACAGAAATCCCGATTCTGTTGCGCATCAGGCCGTTTTTTCTCACATACATAACGAGATACCGGTTAGCCAGTGATTTTCCGGTTCTGTAAACCATCCGGAAATCAGCTGACTTCTTCAGACTTTCGGAATGCTTCATATCAGGTCCTTACTGTCCGGAACAGCCTCACGGCTAAATCCTGACAAAATGAAAGACCACATTGCTGCGGTCTTTTCCTTTCTGATTATCAGGCAGATAATCTTTTTCTTCCCTTTAATCTTCTGGCCGCCAGGACTTTTCTGCCGCCTGCCGTGCTCATTCTTTTGCGAAAGCCGTGGACTCTTTTTCTGGAAATCTTTTTCGGCTGGAATGTCATTTTCATGGGAAGAACACCTCCTTCTTATTTATATGGTCTTATTCTCCGCATCAGCGGAGAATAACAGAAAACTTCTGATGTTATGTACGGAGAATAACAACAATATTATAGGGAGAATGATTATTCCCGTCAAGAAAAATATTCCGCAAAACCGCGGTTTTTCTGCTTTTCTTTTCGCAGAGTTTACTTAATCTTATCCACTTTTTGTTGACAAAATGTGGATAAATGTTTCTGATTCGGTGTACAACGTACATTTTATCCCCCGAAAAAGGTTGATTTTACAAATTATTTTATAAACCTTTCCATAAATTTATTATCCACCTTTCCCCTTTTCCGATCCCGTCTTTTTTCCCCGGCACCGTCCGGGAGAATGTTGAAAAAATAACATTTTTATTATATGATATTGACGGAAAATAATGTTCGGAGGCACCTTTTTTTATGTTAGAGCGTATCAAACAGCACTGGGCTGAGATTCTGGAATATGTACGCGATGAGATGGAACTGGGAGAAATTTCCTATAAAACATGGATTACTCCGCTCACCGCCCTGAAATATGAAAATGATACGGTTTATATCGGAGGAAATCTTCCGAAAACCGCAATCAATTATCTCGATAAAAAATACGGGCTTCCGATTCAAGTGGCTATCGCCGAAGTGGCGGGCATTGACTGCAAGGTAAAATTTATTGTTTCAAATGAAGTGTCCACTGAAGACCACAGCAATGACGTGGAAGAAGCCTGCGCCAATGCGGGCCTGAATCCGAAATATACCTTCGACACCTTTGTCGTCGGCAGCAACAATAAATTCGCCCACGCGGCCGCTCTCGCTGTCGCGGAATCTCCGGGCGAAATCTATAATCCTCTTTTTGTGTACGGAGGCGTCGGACTGGGAAAGACGCATCTGATGCACTCCATCGCGCATTTTATTCTGGAACAGAACCCTCAGATGAAGGTTCTGTATGTAACCAGTGAAGAATTTACGAACGAGGTCATTGAAGCGATCCGAAGCGGAAATTCTTCGGTTCTCACAAAATTCCGCGACAAATATCGAAACATCGACGTTCTCCTGATCGACGATATCCAGTTCATCATCGGAAAAGAATCGACGCAGGAAGAATTTTTCCATACTTTCAACGCCCTTCATTCCGCGAGAAAGCAGATCATTCTGTCTTCTGACCGGCCTCCGAAGGAATTCGACGTTCTGGAGGAACGCATCAAGTCCCGCTTTGAATGGGGCCTGATGGCGGATATTCAGAGCCCGGACTATGAGACGAGAATGGCCATTCTCCGGAAAAAACAGGAACTTGACGGATTTCGCGTGGATGACAAGGTTCTGGAATATATCGCTTCCAATATTACTTCAAATATCCGTGAACTGGAGGGTTCTCTCAATAAGGTTATTGCAAAAGCGAGACTGGAAAAACGCGAGATCAATGTGGAACTCGCGGAGGTTGCACTGGCGGACATCCTGACACCGCACGAACAGCGCCGCGTCACGCCGGATTATATTCTGGACGCAGTGGCCGAACAGTACAATATCACGGTTGAGAACCTGAAGAGCAACAACCGCTCGAAAGCGATCGCCTACCCGAGACAGGTTGCCATGTATCTGATCCGGACGATTCTGAACACTAATTACCGGGATATCGGTGTACTTCTCGGAGACCGCGATCATTCGACTGTCATGCACGGCGTCGACAAAATCTCAAAAGATTACCAGACGGATTCTTCCGTCCGTTCCACGATCGACCTTCTGAAAAAGAAAATCAATCCGGGATAACGATGGTTAATCGGAAAAACGCCAGTTGATAAGACGGAGGATTTCCTGTTGACCGACGGTGTACCGATGTGGACAGATTTTTCACCCACATTCTGTCCACGGATATTCACCTGGTTTTGAACCAGATTCGTGGATAATATTTCTTTGCGGGAAATGGTCCGGACCGCCTTTTCCACCGTTCCACAGGGATGATGAAGATGAATACGGATTAAATATCATTACACACACGGAAGCTGTTTTTCCACAAAAAAGAGGATTTTTTATGAAGTTAACTTTTGAGCAATCTGATCTACTGAAAAGCGTAAACATTTCCATGAAAGCGGTTTCGTCTTCTACGACAATGCCGATTCTCGAGTGCATCATGATTGATGCCACGGCAGGAGAGATCCGTTTTATCTCAAACGACATGGAACTCGGGATTGAGACAATCGTTCCCGGAACCATTCTGGAAAAGGGATCGGTCGCACTGGACGCCAAAACATTTTCAGAAATTGTCAGGCGTCTTCCGAACAGTCTTGTCACAATCGAGACCGATGATCAGATGGTTTCTCAGATTACCTGTGAAAAGGCAAAGTTTACGATTCCCGGGAAATCCGGCGATGAATTTACCTATCTGCCTGTCGTTGAGAAAAATGATTCCGTGACAATGTCTCAGTTTTCGCTGCGGCAGATTATCAATCAGACGCTTTTTTCCGTCGGAGAAAATATTGTGGGAAACCGTATTCTGACCGGTGAACAGTTTTTTATCAAGGACGGAATTCTCCGGGTAGCTTCTCTGGACAGTCATCGCGTTTCCATCCGCACCATCGAGATGGAAAAGGACTGCCCGGATGAAAGTGTTGTCATTCCGGGAAAGACACTTGGAGAGATCAGCCGTCTGTTGACGGGTGGAACGGACGCTCAGGTGACCGTCTGTTTTTCTAAAAATTATGTGATTTTTGAATTTGATCAGACCATGGTTCTTTCCAGACTTCTGGAAGGTCATTTTTTCGATGTCGATCAGCTTCTGATGGACGATTATACGACGAAGGTCGAGCTGAACAAACAGAGTCTGATTCAGTGTATCAACCGCGCCTCACTGCTGGTCCGGGAAAGTGACAAGGTTCCGGTTGTCTTTGACATCCGGGATAATGAGATGAGTCTGAGTGCCAATACGACGATGGGGTCCATGAATGAGACTCTGGAGATCTTGAAGGAAGGAAAAGATCTCACCATCGGTTTTAATCCGAAATATGTTACGGATGCCCTCCGGGTCATCGAGGATGAGACAATTACCATTTATTTTCTGAGCTCCGTGGCCCCCTGCTTCATAAAGAATGATGAAAAAGGGTACAATTACATTGTACTTCCGGTCAATATCGGACGATAAGCATCTGCTGTATTGCCTGATTGATGCCGGAGACTGTCCCCGAGAAAAGGAGAATCGATGGAACAGATCAGAATCCGGGATGAATTTATTAAACTCGGCCAGGCGATGAAGCTCGCCGGTCTGGTAGACGAGGGTTTCGAGGCGAAAAACGTGATTCAGGAGGGCCTTGTCGAGGTAAATGGAGAGGTAGAGACGAGACGGGGAAAAAAGCTTTATCCCGGCGACCGCTTTTCATATCGGGGGAAAGAATTCGAGATTGTACATTGAGTCGTTGGAATTGAAAAATATCCGCAGCTATGAATCTCTTTCTGTGGAGTTTGATCCGGGAACCAACGTGCTTTACGGGGACAATGCCCAGGGAAAGACGAATGTTCTGGAAGCCATTTATCTCTGCGGAACTTCAAAATCATACAGAGGAAGCCGGGACGGAGAGATTATCCGGTTTGGCGCTGACGAGGCGCACATCCGGATGAAACTGAAACGGGACGGCGTTACAAGAAGAATTGACATGCACCTCCGGAAAAACCGCGCAAAGGGAGTGGCGATTGACGGAATTCCAATCCGGAAAGCGGCGGAACTTCTGGGACTCTGCGGGATGGTATTTTTTTCGCCGGAGGATCTGAATATAATCAAGAGCGGTCCGAGAGAAAGGCGTCGGTTTCTCGATGCGCTGATCTGTGAGACGGACCGCTATTATCTGCATCAGCTTTCTTCCTACCAGAAGGTGCTTCAACAGAGAAATAAGCTTCTGAAGGAGCTTTCTGATAACCGATCGCTGGAGGATACTCTGGATGTCTGGGATGAACAGCTGATCCGGTTCGGGACATCTCTGATTGAGGGCAGGTCTTCCATGATCGAACAGCTGAATCAGACGTCGTCGAAAATACATGAAAATCTCACCGGAGGAAAGGAATCGATCCGGATTCAGTACAAGCCGGATATCGAGGCAGCGGAATTTGCCGGCGCCTTGAAAAATGCCCGTGAGCGGGATCGAAGGTTCCGTCAGTCGACGGTCGGACCACATCGGGATGATTTTCGTGTTCTGTCCGATGAAACGGATCTGAGAAAATTCGGTTCACAGGGTCAGCAGAGAAGCGCCGCTCTCTCGCTGAAACTTTCGGAAATCTCGATGATTGAGAAAAATACCGGAAAGTCCCCGGTTCTCCTTCTGGACGATGTTCTTTCCGAACTGGATTCGACGAGACAGAATTATCTTCTCTCCGGAATCGGCGGCGTGCAGACGTTTATCACATGTACCGGAATGGATGAACTGGTGGAGCATAAATTTCCGATTGACCGGGTTTTTCATGTGGAGAAAGGAACGCTTCAGCTGATTTCCGGTCAATGAGAAGCGATATGAGACCAAAAAACTGAGAAAGGCAATTAGATGGATATAAAAGATGAAATTACAGTTGAGGGCAGGGATTACGACGCAGATCAGATCCAGATTCTGGAAGGTCTGGAGGCGGTCCGCAAGCGTCCCGGAATGTATATCGGAAGTACATCGGGCAGAGGCCTTCACCATCTGGTTTACGAGATAGTGGACAATTCGGTCGACGAGGCGCTCGCCGGCTTTTGTACGCATATAGAGGTTACCATCGAAAAGGGAAACATTATCCGTGTCAACGACAACGGACGCGGTATTCCTGTCGGAATCAACCACAAATCCGGACTTCCCGCGGTTCAGGTCGTTTTTACGATCCTGCACGCCGGCGGAAAATTCGGCGGCGGGGGATACAAGGTATCCGGTGGTCTGCACGGCGTAGGTGCTTCGGTCGTGAATGCTCTCTCTTCGTGGCTGGAGGTCAATGTCCGCCACGAGGGAAAGATCTACAGCCAGCGTTACGAAAAAGGAAAACCGGTCACTTCTCTGAAGGTGACGGGAGAATGCGATGCGAATGATACCGGCACGACGGTTACCTTCCTTCCGGATGATACGATTTTCGAGGAGACGGAATTTGATTTTGATGTTCTGAAGACAAGACTTCGCGAGACCGCATTTCTGACGAAGGGACTGCGCATTACATTGAGAGATGAGCGCCCGGAAGAGCCTGTGGAGAGAGTTTTCCAGTATGAGGGAGGCATAAAGGAATTTGTGCAGTATCTGAATCGCAGCAAGGAACCGCTCTATGAGCAGATTATCTACTGCGAGGGAGAACAGAACGGCGTGATCGTCGAAGTTGCGATGCAGCACAATGATCTTTTTCAGGAAAACGTCTACGGATTCGTCAATAACATTCTGACTCCGGAGGGCGGTACGCATATCGTCGGTTTCCGCAATGCTCTGACGAAAACAATCAACGACTACGGCCGGAAAAATAAGATATTAAAGGACAGTGAGCCGAATCTCTCCGGAGAAGATATCCGTGAGGGTCTGACGGCTATCATAAGCATTAAAATCAAAGATCCGCAGTTTGAAGGACAGACAAAACAGAAACTGGGCAATACCGAAGCCCGAGGCGCGGTCGATTCGATCGTTTCGAAACAGTTCGCGATATTTCTCGAACAGAATCCGCAGGTGGGAAAAATTATCGTCGAAAAATCGGTCACATCCCAGCGAGCCCGCGAGGCGGCGAGAAAAGCCCGCGACCTCACGAGGAGAAAATCTGCGCTTGATGGATTTTCTCTGCCCGGGAAACTGGCGGATTGCACAGACAAGGATCCGAAAAATTGCGAGATCTATATCGTTGAGGGTGATTCGGCCGGCGGTTCTGCAAAGACGGCCAGAAACCGTGCGACGCAGGCGATCCTTCCGCTCCGCGGGAAGATTCTGAACGTGGAAAAGGCGAGACTGGACCGCATCTACGGAAATGAAGAGATCAAATCGATGATTACCGCGTTCGGCTGCGGAATCCGGGATGATTTCGATATCACAAAACTCCGCTACGATAAGATTATTATCATGACCGATGCCGACGTCGACGGGGCGCATATCGCGACGCTGATGCTGACTTTTCTCTACCGCTTTATGCCGGAACTGATCCGGCAGGGCCATGTTTATCTGGCAAAGCCTCCGCTGTACAAACTGGAGCGGAATAAAAAAGTCTGGTACTGCTACAGCGACGACGAGCTTAATGAGGTTCTGAAGGAAGTCGGACGGGATAACAGCAACAAGATCCAGCGGTATAAGGGTCTCGGCGAGATGGACGCCGACCAGCTCTGGGAAACCACTATGGATCCGGAGCGAAGAATTCTGCTCCGCGTGACGATGGATGAAGATGAGGCTTCCGAGATCGACGTCACGTTTACGACACTGATGGGAGATAAGGTAGAGCCCAGACGTGAATTTATCGAGGAGCGCGCGAAAGATGTACAGAACCTGGATATCTGAGTGATGGCCGGATACCCGGGATGAGGCGGAAAATCGAGCCATGATTTTCCGAAGCTAAGGAGAAAATATACATGGACGACAGAATATTCGACAAAATAGAAGATGTCGACCTGAAGAAAAAAATGGAGGATTCGTACATCGACTACGCGATGAGCGTCATTGCCTCCAGGGCTCTGCCTGATGTGAGGGACGGACTGAAGCCGGTACAGCGGCGAATTCTTCATTCCATGGTTGAATTGAACAATGGTCCCGACAAGCCGCACCGGAAATGTGCCCGTATCGTCGGAGATACGATGGGTAAATATCATCCGCACGGGGACAGCTCGATTTACGGGGCTCTCGTCAATATGGCGCAGGACTGGAATATGCGTTACCCGCTCGTCGACGGGCACGGAAATTTCGGTTCGGTCGACGGTGACAGCCCGGCTGCCATGCGTTATACGGAGGCGCGTCTCTCCAGAATTTCCATGGAGATGGTGGCGGATATTAATAAAGATACAGTGGATTTCGTCCCGAACTTTGATAATACAGAGAGCGAGCCGACGATTCTTCCGGCCCGTTTTCCAAACCTTCTGGTAAATGGAACTTCCGGAATCGCGGTCGGAATGGCGACGAATATTCCCCCGCACAATCTGAGAGAGACGATAAACGCTGTAGTCAGAATTATTGACAATCAGGTCGATGAGGACCGGGATACGACCATCGAAGAAGTGATGCAGATCATCAAGGGACCGGATTTTCCGACGGGAGCCCAGATCATGGGAACGAGAGGAATCGAGGAGGCGTATCGCACGGGACGCGGCAAAATTCGTACGAGAGCCGTCACAAGGATCGAGGTGCTCCCCAACGGAAAGAGCCAGATTCTGGTCTCGGAACTTCCGTATATGGTAAATAAGGCGAATCTGATCAAGAAGATCGCAGATCTGGTCAAGGATAAAAAGATCGACGGCATTACCGACGTCCGTGATCATTCCAGCCGTGAGGGTATGGAGATTTGCATCGAGACACGCCGCGATGCCAATCCGAATGTAATTCTGAACCGTCTGTTCAAACACACGCAGCTTCAGGATACGTTCGGCGTGATCATGCTCGCCCTTGTGGACGGGCAGCCGAAGGTACTGAATCTTCTTCAGATGCTGAAATATTATCTGCAGCATCAGGAAGAGGTCGTCACGCGAAGAACCCGTTACGACCTCAATAAGGCCGAGGAGCGTGCCCATATCCTGACCGGACTGCTGAAAGCTCTCGATCACATTGATGAGATTATCAGGACGATCCGCGCATCCGCCAATACTCAGGAAGCAAAAGACAATCTGATGCGCCAGTTCGACTTTTCGGATGTTCAGTCGCAGGCGATTGTCGATATGCGGCTGCGCGCTCTGACCGGACTGGAGCGCGAAAAGCTTCAGAATGAGTTTAATGAGCTGGAAGTAAAGATCGGAGAGTACAGAGAGATTCTTTCGAACCGGAAGAGTCTGCTGAAGCTGATCAAAAAAGAAATTCTGGAGATCGCGGACAAGTATGGCGACGACCGCAGAACGAAGATTTCGCACGATTATTCGGATCTGACCACGGAGGATCTGATTCCGAATGAAAACGTCGTCATCACCATGACGCGACTGGGATATATCAAGCGCATGACGACCGATACCTTCCACAGCCAGAATCGCGGCGGGAAGGGCATCAAGGGCATGCAGACGCTGGATAATGATATTATCGAGGATATCTTTATGACGTCCTCGCATTATACGCTGCTGTTCTTTACCAACACGGGGCGGGTCTACCAGATGAAGGCTTACCGGATCCCGGAGGCAGGAAGAACGGCCCGTGGAACGGCGATCATTAATCTGCTTCAGATGCAGCCGGATGAAAAAATAACGGCGACGATTGCCATTGAATCCTTCCATGAAGGGGATTACCTCTTTATGGCCACCCGGAAGGGAATGGTAAAGAAGACGTCGATTCTGGACTATGCGAATATCCGGAAGAACGGAATTGCCGCTATTACGCTTCAGGAAGATGACGAGCTGATGGAGGTAAAATTTACCAACGGAAAAAGAGACGTTCTTCTGACGACGCAGAACGGCTATCTGATCCGGTTCAATGAATCCGATGTCAGACCGACCGGACGATCCTCGATGGGTGTGCGCGGAATCTTTCTCGGAGAGGGAGACAAGGTTGTCTCCATGCAGCTCGATGTGCAGGGAGAGTTTCTGCTGTTTGTATCGGAAAACGGATACGGAAAACGAACCCGCATCAGCGAATTCAAAAATCAGCACAGAGGCGGAAAGGGTCTGATCTGTTACAAACTGCTTGAGAAGACCGGAAAGCTGATCGGAGCCAGATCGGTTGAGAAAGACAATGAAGCGATGCTGATCACGACGGAAGGCATTGTGATCCGGTTTTTCTGCTCCGACGTGCCGGTGATCGGAAGGGCGACCTCCGGCGTGCGTCTGATGAATGTCGGAGACAATATCAAAGTGGCAAGTCTCGCGAAGGTAAGAAATGACGACGAAACCGATGATTCCGTGACAGAAGAAACTTTGTCGGACGATAATCCGGAATAAGTTCCATTCCGGGATTCGGAAGCTTCTCTCAGTCTTATCGAAAATCTGGTGCGCAGGCGTATCGGTCCGGTGAAGACCGGACGGTATGCCTGCGCATATTGCTGCAGGTCCTGTTTTAAAAGATCTCTCCCGGGAATGTCCAGATTTGTCCGTCAATTTTAACCGGAGATAATTCTATATATAGCGTATCAGATGGAAAGGAAACACTACAAATGGTAGAGCCTCGAAAAGCCGCATAAATAAAGGAAAAAAACGGAAAAACGCGTTGACAAAATATTGAAGAATTTGTATAATCTAAGTTACGTTCTCCATAAGGAGGACGGATTTTTATACTCCGTTGACAAGGGAATTACATTAATTGTTCTGTCAATTCGGACTTTGGAGAAGTACTCAAGAGGCCGAAGAGGCGCCCCTGCTAAGGGTGTAGGTCGGGAAACCGGCGCGAGGGTTCAAATCCCTCCTTCTCCGTTCATTGTCGGCATTATTTATTTTTGTAAAAAAAATTTTAAAAAAAATAAAAAAATGGTTGACAATGACTTTGAAAAATTATATATTGGTTAAGCTGTCGCCCGGGAAACGCCCGCGGAAACAGCAAAAATCCATACAGAACCATGACAACTGAACAGTAAAACACATCCTCGAAAGTTCTTAAAGAGTTTGTCGGAATGACGAACCAAAATCAGTAAAAACGGGATGAATTAGCCAAGAGTTAATTCTGAACGGAACAAACTTCGTGATTCGTCCGGGGAAGCGGAAGGGCAGAGATGTCCGGAAGGGGAACCGGAAGTGAATACAGCTTTTTTATGAGAGTTTGATCCTGGCTCAGGATGAACGCTGGCGGCGTGCTTAACACATGCAAGTCGAGCGAAGCTCTTCTCCGGATTTCTTCGGACTG
>JBMNRP010000033.1:0-18677 GCA_050944685.1 Bilifractor sp. | reverse complement strand
AAAGCCCCGATTCAGGGAGAAGTCCTGAAAAAACAGGAAGAGCTGTACAAAGCAATGGATGTCACGCCACTATTCGCGAAACCTAGTTTGGAGACATCGGGAATTTAGGCAATAACTGGCCTTTCCGGCCGGTTTCATCGACCTTTGCGCGAACAGCATCCCAGATCTCCGGCACATCCTGCCACTCGTCGATCAGACGCGGCTCCTCTCCTTCCAGAACCATGGCAGGGGAGAGCTTTGCCAGCTGACGGTTTTGATAATTGCCGGTCGGGTCCTGAAGTTTGATCTCGCTCTCTGCATGATGCTCTGACGTCCATGTCTTCCCACACCACTTAGGACCCTCGATACAGACGGCGCCAAACGCTCCCAGATATTCAGAGATTTTTTCATCAACCAGCCTGTTTCTGTATGCCGGATTTTTCATCGCCGGACCTCCTGTCTGCCGCATTATATCTAGGCTCAGTATTACGCGGTTCAAAAAATATAGCTATGGAAATTACAAATCTGTATTGATGAAAATTACAAATCAGTGAGGATGAAAATAATAAATCTGTAGTTCCGAAGCCATGAAAAATTCTCAGGACCTCTTGTGATGAGCGGGATACTGTGCAGCCGATCCTCATAGAACATGGTACGATTTCAGCCTTTCAATCACATTTCATCCTGTCTATGATGCCGTAATGGACATTACCATTTCCGTATAGGGCAGATATTCCACCACGAGCGTCTCATCCTCCTCAGAAAACGGCGGATCGTGAAGTGTGCTTCGGTTGATGTGGAAAATCATGTTCTGCCCTTCGGCAGTTTGCCCCTTGAGATGGTAATAAGTGGAATACCGATAGGAGGAGTCAACATCCAGTTTCCAGTTCCGGATGACCGTCTCTGCCGGATGGAAAAGATACGGAATGTCCCGGATCGGATTGCGCAGTCCTATGAATACACCGGCTGCGAAACATACCACAGCGATCCACCACTTCCAATTGTCTTTCTTTGAAGAAGTTTTCTTCAGCAAGGCAAGCGCCCAAATACCGAAGGAAACAAAGCCGGTCCGCTCGATGAACATCACCACAAAACCTGCCGTACCTTCCTGAAACCTGCCGTGTGCTCTTAGTATCTCAACGAGAAAACTGAACATCCACCAGGAAATCAGCACAATCACAGCCGTCACAGCCAGGTAATAGCGCGGGCCGGGACGATCATCGCCGGGCATTGTGTACTTTTCTTTTAATTTTTGAAAATATCTGCGGAGAAGGGTCGAGCGCTTTCTATGCCGGACGCTCTTGTTTTCCTCTCTCGGCTGCTTTGATTCTGTATAATTTTCTTCCATTCCAATCATCCTATCCGGCCATCCTTCGGATCGTCAGGGAACACTCGAACCACATTTCTGTAACCTCTGTAAATGCCGCCGGTCTCTGTCATAAGCTGTGAATGAAGTGCCATAATCTGCGCTTCTATAAAAAGAACAGTCAGATGATCTTAGTATATTTATTTTTTAGGATGTATTCAAACTATTTTGGGATAAAAGAATCAGGAGCGAATAAAATGTCTTTTTCGAGATCATTCCTCACTTTTTTCCCTCTCCTGCAACAGTCAGTCGGTGACAGCTATATTTTTCTGCCGTAATGACATGAAATGGTCAATAATTTATTACACAGGTACACTGGCTGGATGCAACGGCTCCCTCAATGAAAGAACAGAGAAGATTTATCATGTGAACAGAAAGTAAAATGCGCTTTAAAATGCCTCTCTTTCCTTGAACAATGCGAAACAGAAATTTTACAGCAGTCCGATAGTACGGAAAAATCTCCCATGCTAATATTTTTTTAGATTGCCTGAAACAGGGAATACGAGCAGAAAGGAGATTTTTTTCGATGAGGAGGAGATTTTTGACACAGACTGTCGCAGCCGCACTCGCCGTGCTGATCGCGGGGACGTCGTTTCCGGTTTACGCCGGGACTGCGAAGGAAAACCAGCAGCTGAAGATCGGGGTCCTTTCGGATACTCATTACATGTCGCCGACCATGATCGCGGATACTGAGGATTACCAGGAACATCTGAACAGCGATCGGAAGATGTTTTCCGAGAGCGACGCGTTTCTGAACGCACTTCTCGGGAAAATCGGAGAGGATCGTCCGGATGTTCTTCTGATTTCCGGCGATCTGACAAAGGACGGAGAGAAAGAAAACCACGAGGCACTCGCCGGAAAGCTGGAGCAGTTTGAAAAAAAGTACGGGACGAAGGTTTACATCACGCCCGGAAATCATGACCTGAACAATTCCAACGGGATGAATTTTAACACGGCGGACGGAATAGCCGTTCCGGCAGGCCGCACGTCGCAGTCGGATTATGTGTCAATTTATTCGGATCTTGTTTACAATGATCCGGAGGTCACACGCTATCAGCCGAAGAGCGGTCAGGCGGGCGGGCTTTCCTACGTGGCGCGCCCGAAGAACGGATTTACCATTATTTCTATCGATTCCGCCCGCTACAGCGCGGACAACACGGAGTCCGGTAAGGACGAGCACGAGACAAGTGGAACCATCAGCGCGGATCTGGAGCAGTGGGTCGTCGAGCAGACGAAGGCCGCAAAAGAGCGCGGCGACACGGTCATAGGTCTGGAGCACCATGGAATGGTTCCGCATTTCTCCGAGGAGCAGGAAGTCCTGCCAATGTATCTGGTACAGGATTATGACCGTCTGTCGAAGGAATTCGCGGACGCCGGCATGTCCTATATTTTTACCGGCCACATGCACGCGAACGACATCGCCCAGGTGACATCGGACAGTGGCAGCACCATGACGGACATCGAGACCGGGTCGGTTCTGACCTACCCGTCGCCGGCGAGAAGCGTCACACTGGACCGCTCCATTGAAAATGGCACGGTGAATGAGACGATGCAGGTAAAATCGTACCTGCACGTCAGCGCGGGGACCTTCACAAATCCGCAGACAAAGCAGCAGCAGACGGTCAGTGACATCTCCGCTTATGGAAAAGAGCACGGCTTTACGAATGAGATGCTGACCCAGAGCGCGGGCAATCTTCTGCTTGAGGAGCTGGATCAGTACGGGAGCAGCGAGCAGGCGGTTCTGTCCCTGATCAGCACGCTGCTTTACGACGGGAATCAGGTGACGCTGGATCAGGTGATCAGCGATCTGATTGAGAAGAATATTCCTCTTCAGGAAGACAGTACAGTATCGGCAGCCGCGGCGAACGCATCTGAAAGCGACGGAACGGCAGCGGCGGCGAACGGGCAGACGCTTGAGCTGACCGACGAGGATCTCGCCGCAATCTCCGATCGGCTGGAAGAGGCGATCCAGGAGAAGGGGACGGTCACGGAGGACGATGTCCTCGCCGTGATCGAGTCCTATCTGAACGAGACGTATCCGGAGATGAGCGGGAACTCGGCCGCCCCGAACATGCTTCGCGCAGCGGCAGCGGACACTGAGCAGAATCCTGCCTATTACCGGGACGCACAGAACAATATTTATATTACCTACTCGAAAAAAATCATTTTCAGCACGATAAAAATCGGCGTCAAGATCACGCCGGAGGGGATCCGGCAGGCCGCGGAGCAGGTGTTTGCGAAGCTGGATTCGATGGCGAAGGACGACGCGACGCGGCAGGAGCTGATCGGAGCTCTCGTTCAGAAGCTCACAGGCATTGAGGTCGCGAAGGACGGAGATACCGCGAAAACCCTGCTTGACTACGTGAACTACACCTATCAGCGACACCTCGGCGGCGAGGACAGCGAGGCGATCCCGCAGTGGGTGCAGGATACCAGAACGATGCTCGGAGACGGAACGCTGACGGACCAGGTGATCGACGCGGCCATCGAGGGCGGCGCCGGAATCATCGACCGGCTGCTGAACACGCTGACCGTGAAGGAACTGACCGGAATTGCCGCTTTTACCAAGGACGGAAGCGGTGTGACTCCTGTGGAAGGACGGACGCCGCTCTTTGAGGTGACGGAGGGCCAGAGCAAGATCGGAGGATGGCTTCCCATACTGAATAATGATATGGTCGATAAAGACGGGTCTCTCAAGGAGGATTACACGGTCCGCCAGCTGATCGACTGGGCGGCGAAATTCCTGAAAAAAGACGTGAACATCGAACAGAGCCTGAAAAATCTGATCGACGGCACGGAGGCGACGGACACCGAGCCGGCGACGGAAGGAATCCTGAAGGCGGACCAGCGCCAGAAGCTGACCGATTTTGCGTGCCGCGTTGTGGACAGCCTGACGACGGATGTGAATTACAAGGAAGATAACAATACGACGCTTACGTATCAGTGGAAGCTTCAGACCGACCGGACCGCGCTCGACGCCGCGATCCGGAAGGCAAAGCAGTACAATCCGGATGATTACACCTACAAGACTGCGCGTGAGCTGGAAAATGCGCTCTCTGAAGCAGAAGCGCTGTCTCTGACCGCGTCGCAGGAGGAGATTGACAAAGCCGCAAAGGCGCTGGAGGACGCGATGAACGCGCTTGTGAAGCGCTCCGACAGCGGGAATACGGACACGGGCAACCCGGATACGGAGAAGACCGTAGTGATGTACCGCATTTACAATCCGAACAGCGGTGAGCACTTCTACACAAAAAATCCGAATGAGCGGAAGCATCTGATCTCGCTCGGCTGGAACGACGAGGGCATCGGATGGATCGCTCCGGCACACTCCGGAAAACCGGTCTACCGTCTGTATAATCCGTACGGCGGGGAGCACCATTACACGATGAGTTCTGAGGAAAAGAATCTGCTCGTGAAAGCCGGCTGGAACGATGAAGGCATCGGGTGGTATTCCGACGAGAAGGAAAGAACGCCGATCTACCGTGAGTACAATCCGAACGCATTCGCGAACAATCACAACTACACTGCGTCAAAGAAGGAGAACGATTATCTGATCAGTCTCGGATGGAGATATGAGAATATCGGCTGGTACGGCGTATCCGCGGCATGACCGGGGATGGTCCGTAAGGCTGAAACCGATTTGACAATTTTCCCGCGCAGGCCTATACTGAAAACGTCAACGGGGAGTCCGCAGAGGCGGGCTGAGAGGAAGCAGAAGCTTCGACCCGAAACCTGATTTGGATCATGCCAACGTAGGGAGATAAGGTACAAACGATGTGCGGAACTGCCCTGCGGCGGTTCCGCTTTTTTCATTCCAATATCGACGAGAGTGAACAGAGGGTTCACGAAGGGGTACACCACCACGGGTGTAGTTTCTTCGCGGACCCTCTTTTTGAATAACGGACCGCGGCATCAGAAAGGAGGATGCGTGTGAAGATCAGACTGAACGGGCAGACGCGTGAGCTGTCCGAAGGCGATGTCGTCGAGAGCGTCGGCTTCATGGGCGGGGGCTGACCCTCGGCGGGGCAGAAAAAATACCCTGCGGCAGAAGATGCGGCAAATCGACAGAAGACGAAAGCAGAAATACTTCAATATAGAAAGGATTGGAACAATGAATCAGAAAAAAGATACGTTTACTCTCGGCGGACATGAGTTTACTTCGCGTTTCATTCTCGGATCCGGCAAGTATTCACTCGATCTGATCAAGGCGTGTGTGGAGAACGCGGGAGCCGAGATCGTGACGATGGCCCTGCGCCGCGCGAATGAAGGCGGACTCGCAAACATCCTCGATTATATTCCGGACAATGTGACAATGCTCCCGAATACCTCCGGGGCGCGGAATGCGGACGAGGCGATCCGCATCGCGCATCTTTCCCGTGAGATCAGCGGCAGCGATTTCATCAAGATCGAGATAATGCGCGACACGAAATACCTGCTCCCGGACAATTACGAGACAATAAAAGCCGTCGATGCGCTCGCGAAGGAGGGATTCGTCGTCATGCCGTACATGTACCCGGATCTCAACTGCGCGCGCGATATGCGCGACGCCGGTGCGGCATGCATCATGCCTCTCGGAGCGCCGATCGGCACGAACAAGGGACTCGCGACGAAGGAATTCATCAAGATCCTGATCCGTGAGATCGATCTGCCGATTATCGTCGATGCCGGCATCGGCCGTCCGTCCCAGGCCTGTGAGGCGATGGAGATGGGCGCCGCGGCGGTCATGGCGAACA
The DNA here is from genome assembly GCA_050944685.1 of Bilifractor sp. Lineage (GTDB taxonomy): Bacteria > Bacillota > Clostridia > Lachnospirales > Lachnospiraceae > CADBRN01. Next base: position 12,599 of record JBMNRP010000033.1, on the reverse strand, counting down.
CGGCTGTGGCGACCGCCGGAAACATCCGGATGATGGCGGAGGCGTTCAAAAAAGCAATCGAAGCAGGACGTCTGGCGTATCTCGCGGGACCGGGACGTGTCAGAGAGGATCGCGCCGAAGCATCCTCGCCGCTGACCGGATTTCTCCGGGACGATGAGAAGGAGGCATGAAAATGAGTGAGACCAATCATGTAAATGAGAGCATCCTGAGCGAGAGGATCCTCGAGGATCAGAAGGAAAACCGTATCGATCACATGAAATATCTGCCGGGTATGGAGCAGATCCGAAGCGATATCATGGATCAGGTCATCTCGGCCATGAATCATTACGATTACACGAAGTACACCGCGGCGGATGTGCGCCGTGCGATTGCGGCCGAGGACCGCACCCCGGAAGATTTCGCGGCGCTTCTCTCGCCGGCTGCCCTGCCGTATCTCGAGGAGATCGCGCAGGCGGCCAAGACTGAGACAAGAAAGCATTTCGGAAACTCCGTCTGCATGTTTACGCCGCTGTACATCGCCAATTACTGCGAAAATTACTGCATTTACTGCGGCTTCAACTGCCACAACAGGATTCACCGCGCCCAGCTGAACGCACAGGAGATCGACGAGGAGATGGCCGCGATCGCGAAGAGCGGCCTGCAGGAGATCCTGATTCTGACGGGCGAGAGCCGGAAGCGCTCGACGGTTCAGTACATCGGCGAGGCGTGCAGAATTGCCCGGAAATACTTCCGGATCATCGGCGTCGAGGTCTACCCGATGAACTCCGATGAGTACGCATATCTGCACGAGTGCGGGGCGGATTACGTCACGGTATTCCAGGAGACGTACAATTCCGACAAATATGAGACGCTGCATCTCGCGGGTCACAAGCGGATCTTCCCGTATCGGATCAATGCGCAGGAGCGCGCGCTGATGGGCGGAATGCGCGGCGTCGGTTTCGCGGCCCTGCTCGGACTCGACGATTTCCGCAAGGACGCCTTCGCGACCGGAATGCACGCGTATCTGCTGCAGCGGAAGTATCCGCGCGCGGAGATCGCGTTCTCCTGTCCGCGGCTGCGTCCGATCATCAACAACGACCGGATCAACCCGATGGACGTCCACGAGCGTCAGCTCCTGCAGGTGGTCTGTGCGTACCGGCTGTTCATGCCGTTCGCGAGCATAACGGTATCCACACGGGAGTGTCCGCGTGTGCGCGACAACCTGGTCAGTATCGCGGTGACAAAGATCTCCGCCGGCTCCAAGACCGGTGTGGGAAGCCACAGCGATGAGATCGCAGACAAAGACAAGGGCGACGAGCAGTTCATCATCTCCGATGAGCGCGGGGTCGATGAGGTGTATCACGATCTTCAGAAACTCGGCCTGCAGCCGGTCATGAGTGACTATATTTACGTGTGACCGGATTGATGAAATAACCGCTTTTTCAACAGGAGTACGGTGTTCTTGCCGGAACCCGCGTTCTGTAATACGATATTTAAAGTAATGTAATACGATATTTAAAGAAAAGATAGCCGGCTGCCCCAGAGCACTGCCTGCGGCGGCCGGCTTGCTTCTTTTCTTAGAAATGAAAGCGGTTATGAAGGGTTGAACCATTATGACGAGATCGTTTTTTTACCTTGGCAATATTACGGACGGAGCCATTTATTTCTGTAATACCGACCGGAAAATATATTTATTTCCGCCGCAGGTCACGGAAGCCGGAGCACAACAGAAGCGCGCTCCCGACCTGAGTCCGCTGTTTACGGCCGCTGGCATATTCGGCTGTATTTGGCTGAGAGAACTACACACGGTTACCACTCATTATTCCGCTGAATTCATATTTCTCTACTGTCTTTTTTCCGCGATGGGCGGCCTTGGCATTGCCTTCATACTGATCGGCTTTGTAAGAAGGCGGGTTCGAAGAAACAGTTCCTGTTTTGTTCCGCTTGAAAAGATCAGCGATAATGATTATCTGCAGATCCGGAAGAAAATCAGGAGACAGCTGCCTGTCGTTTACCTTGTCTTCGCAATGCTGTTGTATGTTCTGATCACGGAGCCGTTTGTCTGGTCGGATTACGTAGATGTAGTCACTTTTTTCAGTTATTTTCTGCTGTGGACACTTCTGGCAGTGATCCTTTACTTTTTCTCGCCAATCATGTGGTTTCGTTCCATGAAAGCACTGCGCCGGATCCGAAGCAAATGAATCTTCATTGCAGTCAGGTATTCCCTTCGGGATGCCAGGCTGCTTTTTTTCCGGAAGCCGCCTGTTAAAAATCCGCCGAATTTCCCACCCGATTCAGGGCAGTCTTTATAAAATATTCCCAAAATCTATTGAAGTTTTGAGGGCAGTATAATAAAATAGGTACAAATACCAACACTTGTACCTATTAGAAAGGAGGTTATTTCACTATGGCTGTTGTAATCCGTTCACCGAAAAAGAAAGACGTCAAGGTTGACGTCAGATCAGTGGCATTTATTGATCCGAAAAAATGTGTTAACTGCGGAACTTGCCGCGAGGTCTGCCCGACTGAGGCAATCCGTGAAATGCAGCGCACCGTCTGTCGCCTGTGCCCTTCCTGTACCGATCATCCTGCTATGACGCTGGACGAGAACGAAAAATTTTCATCGGAGAAAGCATGTACAACCGAATGTCCTCTGGGGATTAGTCCGCAGGGTTACATTAATCTGACAAGGCTCGGTCAATACGAGGATGCCTTTGAACTCATCTGGAAAAAGAATCCGCTTCCTTCAGTCTGCGGCCGCATTTGTCACCACCCGTGCGAAGAAGGATGCAAACGCGGCAGCCTCGTGGACGAGCCTCTTGCAATACGCGGCATCAAACGGTTTCTCTCCGACAACGTGGAACCGAGAATGAAAAGATATCCGGTTAAATATTCTGAAGAGATTGCCGTAATCGGAGCGGGTCCGGCCGGTCTTACTGCGGCTCATGAACTTTCGTTAAAAGGCTACAGGACGACCGTTTTTGATGAAGCACCTGAAGCAGGAGGTATGCTGATCGCGGGCATTCCGAGTTTCCGTCTTCCGAGAGATGTCGTAAAGAAAGATGTAGGACGACTGGCCGCCGCGGGAATCCGGTTCCGGCTTGGCACAAAAGTTGGAAAAAGCATGATGCATGAGCTGAAAAATGACTATGATGCCATACTGGTTTGCGCCGGAGCACCGACGTCTAAAGAGCTTATGATCGAAGGCTGGCGCAAGGAAGGCATTTTTACCGCTCTTCAATTTATGCAGAATGTAAATGCCGGGGAACTTCTGAATCGCCATCCCGGACAAAACTTTAAAGAAAAAGATGCGGAAGTGGTCGTGATCGGTGGAGGAAATGTTGCTCTCGACTGCGCCAGAAGTGCGCTTCGCCGTGGCGCCGTAAAGGTTACCTGTACATGTCTTGAAAGCGGAAAAGACGTACCATGCCACGAGTGGGAACGCAAAGAAGCAGAGGAAGAAGGGATCCGTCTCCTTGAAGGCTGGGCGCCCAGAGAATATACGGGTACGCACAATATGCTTTCCGGTGTTTCGTACTGCAAAGTAAAGAATTTCCGAAAAGAAAACGGAAAAATTTCCTTCGACACGGATGAAACCAACACAATGGAATTGAAAGCGGATTATGTGATTGTTGCCATCGGACAAAGCGCAGACGAAATATGGAGGGAATATTATGACGACCGGCAGGTCTATTTTGCAGGAGATGTAAAAGATCCGGTCAATTCCGTTGTTGACGCTATGGCTTCCGGGCGGAAGACAGCAGAACTCATAGACTGGGATCTTCGCGGCAGGAAAACGCATGAGTACAGCGCGAAGCATGAAGTCTATCCGGCGCCGCCGCTGGAGAAAGTTTTCCCTGCCAACCGGTTGAGAATTGATCGTCCTCCAATGCCGATTACTCCGGTTTCCGAGCGGATTCACAACTTTAATGAAGTGGAGACGGCATATTCACCTGAAGTGATCGATCTGGAAACAAGACGCTGCCTGCAATGCGGTTACGAAGAAGTTAACCCGGATAAATGCATCGGATGCGAGGCCTGTATGAGAGAATGTCCGAAGGGTGATGCAATAACGATGGTTCCTGTCGATGAAGGAGGTGTTGATTGATGATGAAAACGAAGGCTTTAGTAGTTGGCGCTGGTCCTTCAGGATCCGCAGCCGCGTTTTACATGGCGCAGGCGGGAATTGACGTTCTTCTTGTGGATAAAGAGCAATGGCCAAGAGACAAAGTCTGCGGAGACGGTCAGATGTCCCACAGCTGGTTCATATATGAGGAAATGGGCATTCTGGATGAGGCCAAAAAAGCAGGAAAGATGCTCTACGGCCTGAAACTGAGTGATATCCGGGAAAGACAGGTGCCATTTTACGCCGATAAAGAATACTGTCTCGGCACCCGTCGCTATGTGATTGATGATATTATTCGCCGTGCTGCCGTCCGTGAAGGAGCTCAGTTCATCGAAAATTTCGAGGTTGTAGAACTGATTTACAAACGGGGCAGGGTCGTCGGTGTACGTGCTCTCTATGAGGGGAAAATCACAGAGGTATATGCTGATCTTGTAGTTCTGGCAAATGGCTCCCATTCGCTGCAGGGAAGGGAGCTCGGGATATTTAACGAAGATCCTGAAACATTGTGGATCAGCGCCAGAGGCTATTACGCAAACGTTGAAGGAATGGAAGATCTGATTGAGTTTCACTATCCGTTTGAGGATCTCTACCCCGGATATATGTGGGTATTTCCGGAAAATGACGGAATAGCGGACGTCGGAGTCTTTATTACCGAGGAAAAGCTGAGAAAGAGCGGCATACGTTTGGAGGATTTCTTCAGCCGTTGGCGTGATACCACGGAAATCGGCCATGAGCGGCTTGGTCATGCGGAACTGGTCGGAGATATAAAAGGCTGGAGGCTTCCGAGCTGCTGGCAGGCAGGAAAGCTCTTTTCCCATGGATGTGCCCTGGTCGGGGATGCCGCCTGCTCGGTAGAACCATGGCTCGGCGAAGGGTTCTTCGCGGCTCTTTACAGTGGACGGACCATCGGCAAGTGTCTGGGGCCTTTGCTGAAAGAGAGACCTCTGACCGATGAGGATCTAAAAATGGCCAGTGACACTTTTGCAAAGGATGTCAATCCATTCTATCAGGCAATGGGAATGATGCGCAAATATGCCGTAACCACACCGGATCAGCTAACTAAATTCGTCGATTACTGTCTTACCTTGTCCGAAGATCAGCTGAGAGATATTGAAAAAGTTCTTCCTGAGTATATTCAGAAGACCATGGCGAAGCAGTAATTATTGCAGAAATTTCATAGATTCCAGTATCAGCGGCATCCGCTGTCTGTTTCGGACAGCGGATGCCGCTTTTTATGCTATAATAAGTCCAAAAATCCGAACATTATTTTAGAAAACCGGCAGCGACGAAAGGACTCGTCTATGAAAAACGGAAACACAAAAGAAAAAATAATTAAGGAAGCCAATCTTCTTTTCAGAAAATATGGCTATGAAGCAACAGGAATAAGAGATATTGCTCGTGCCTGCGGCATCAGCGTAAGCAATCTGCAGTATTATTTTCCTAAGAAAGTTCTTATCATGTCAAGTGTATATGATCTGGCACTGTCGGAATATTATGAACGCGAGTCCGGTTCGGATCCCTGCCAGGACAAATCTCTCATGGAGATTATGTGCCTCGAATATGAATTCATCGTGGACGCGATGAACGGGGAGTCATGGAACAGCTATATTTCTTCTCTATTAATACCGGAAGTCTGCAATGTGTATATTGAGAAAAGCACCGCTCTTTTTATGGATAATCACGTTCTTCCCGGTATTCCGCGATTCCGGATCCGAATGGCCAATACCGTCATGTATGGCGGCATTTCGGAAGAAATGCAGTTTTATCTGGCCAATAAAAATACCTATGACATGGATGAATTGCTGAAATATCCGTTTCAGGCTCGCCTTTATCTGCTTGATGTACCGGATGGAGACAGGCTGACCGATGAGATCTTTGATCGTGTGAAGAAAAAATTTTTCGGAAAAAATGAACCGGGTCAGGAAAATCGCTGAACGGCAGGGATCCTATTTAAAGATGATACAGACCGGGCTTTCCGTATCGATTTCCATACCTGTGAAGGATAATTTTCCGGTTGCCGGATCCAGATGATATTCCCGGATCGTATCAGAAAGTTCATTGGCCGCCAGGATTTTCTTTCCGTCTGGAGTCACACAAATGAAGCGCGGCTGCCGGCCGCCCGTCTTGCAGCAGTCATCCAGTGTCAGTCTGCCCGTCTCCGGATCAATTTCGAAGCTCGTGATGCTGTCGTGCGTTCGGTTCGAAACCACCAGATGCTTTCCATCCGGCATCATGACGATTCCGCTTGCCCAGCCATCCTCGACACAGTTATCCGGAAGTGTCGGAACTGACTGACATGCCGCAAGAGAGCCGTTCTGCCCGTTAAACCGGTAGTATGTAACCGTATAATTTTTTTCATTTACGCCGTAGGCAAACCGGTTGTTTTTGTGAAACACAAAATGCCGCGGCTCATCGAGCCTGCGGGCACGGTGCCTGCATGTCAGCTCCAGTTCTCCCGTCTCGTGATGAATGCGGAATACGTCAACCTGCCCGAAACCGGCTTCTCTGCCCTGGCAGGAAATCACGAGAAAATTGCCGGTGTTATCCTGCGCGGCCTGATGCGGATGAGACACCTCCCCCTCTGAATTGCCGGGGATTGTATAGCAGTGCACCATTTCACCGAGGCTTCCATCGGTGTGAAGTGCTGTCACAGAAACGGTTCCGGTTTTGAGATTTGCGGTAAACAGAAAATGATCCGTCACGTCAACCGACAGATGAACCGGATTGATACCCCCGCTGGAAACGGTATTGAGCAGGGAGAGCGTTCCGTCATCCGGATTGACGCGAAAGGCACTGACCTCCCCGAAATCTCCGTGAACCGTATACAGGGTGTCCCCTCTGTGGTTCAGCGCGAGGAAAGAAGGATTCGGATGCCCGTCTGCCATGATCGTCTGCACCTGTTCCCATGTACCGTTTTCAGAAATTCTGTAAACCCGGATTCCTTTTCCGCGGGCACCCCGTTCTTTCGTAGTGCGGCACCCTACATAAGCATACTTCATTGTAAATTCACCCCTTCTGCAATCCGCTCAGTATCAGCAGAATAATTTAAATCCGCCCAGCAGAGCAAATACCACTTCGATTACTACCATGCAAAACGAGATCAGGAAAAGCTTTGCGAAAATTTTTGATTCCTGCTGCGAATCTATATTTTTTTCCTGGGAATAAGATGCAAGAATCAGACTGCCGCCTGTGGAGAGCGGACTGATTCCCGCAACGGTTGAACCGCCGACAACACCCATGATCAATTCCAGCGCCGTGACGGATCCGCCCACATTCGCCGCGATATCCGCTGCCGTCGGGATCAGCGTCGGCATGACGACGCCGTTTGCCGACGAGAACCAGGACATGATTCCTGCCGTAAACGTCATGATCGGAGCAGCCGTGTACTCATTCATAAGTGTAGACAGCATATTCGAGAGCAGATCAATGCCGCCCAGCGTCTTTGTGACCGCCATGAGCACATTCACGCCGCAGATCAGGATGAGGACGCTCCATGGAATCAGTTTCATCGCCGCTTTATTATCTACGACTCTGAAAATAATCAGGATCAGGGAGAGTGTAAAGCAGACAAACCCGACATCCAGCCTGAATCCGACGACAGCCACGACGAGAGCCACCAGTGCCAGAAGGCATATTTTCTGATTCTTGTTGAACGCCTCGATATCGGCCATTTTTATCTCATTTCTGGCCTTGAGCTGGTATCCTTTGAAAAAAATATAGAGGACGGCTGCACAGATAATATTGGCCACCGAAACACCGATAAAGACATCGCCGGCTATGTTCTCAATTCCCATTTCTGAAGTCAGGTCCGAAACAATAATTCCGGTCAGTGCAATCGGTGAGGCCGACCCTCCGACAGCTCCCAGAATCGACATAGAGCCGAGGAATATGGGATTCGCGTCCATCTGTACGGCGAGACTCACCGCCAGAATAATCATGACGGACTGCACGGATATCGCCCCGGGGCCCGCCGCGGAGAGAAGATACGAGACAACATACAGAATGACAGGAATCAGCGCAGTCTTGTTTCCTACCAGTGCGACCATTCGCTTCGACAGCAGCTCAAGCGTCTTGTTTTCCTGCAGAAGACAGAAGAAGAACATGGTGCCGAGCAGCGTAATAAACAGCTTGGAAGGGAATCCGTCATACAGATCGCTTACCGGTACGCCGCCGATCAGCGCAAGTACAATAGACATTCCGAGACAGACCAGACCAACATTGATTTTCCTGGTGAAGCCCAGAACAATTGCCCCCGCAAGAAACAGGAGCGAGAGAATTTGTAAAGTCATTTGCTACCCCCGAATTTTTTGAAAGAACCACTGCCTGAAGAAAATGTGTGCCAGACAGTGGTTCGGTTCGTCGTTTCTCTTCTTAACCTCCTGAATCATTGATCAGAATTCAAAAGGCTTCACCTGTTTCACTGTGTCGAGGATCGTGCCGTCACGGGCCTCCACGACCGCCACGACTTTGTCTTCCCACTCCAGATGATCGGGTTCGCCGACCAGAGAATATGCTTTTTCCTGAAGCGATTCAATTGTCACGTGTTTGATGCCCGCCTGATCAAGACAGTCGATCAGATCCCGGCGAAGCGGATTGACCGCAATGCCGTAATCGGTCACCAGTACGTCGACATTTTCGCCGGGTGTCGTAACCGTCACGACATCCTTGCAGACGGTGGCCATTCTTCCGCGCACGAGCGGAGTCACGATAATGCAGCATTTACTTCCGGCTGCCGTGTCCGGATGGCCGCCCGGCGCGCCGCGGAGCACACCGTCCGAGCCCGTGATCACGTTGACATTGAAATTTGTGTCAATCTCGAGAGCCGCAAGGCAGACGAAGTCAAGCTTGTTGACATAAGCGCCCTTGTTCCCGCAGTTTGCGTACCAGTCAAGGGAACATTCAATATGCCCCGGTTTTGTAAAAATGTGGCTTGCCGCGCCGAGATCGAAGTCCTGCGTGTCGATGATATGTTTGATGAGTCCTTTATCCATCAGGTCGCATACCGACTTGGTCGTCCCTCCGAGTGCAAAACTCATCGTAATACCGCTGTCCTTCATGTGCTCTTCCAGAAAACGGTTGACCGCCAGAGACGGGCCTCCGACGCCGGTCTGGAACGAAAATCCGTCCTTAAAGTACGGCGTCGCCGCGATCACGTTTGCCGCTGCCTCCGCCATCATCAGTTCTCTCGGATTGTCGGTCATTCGCGCCTCTTTCGTGGCTATTCTGGACGCGTCCCCGATGCTGTCGACGACCACAACCGCATCGACATCCGTGCATGAGACAGAGGCCGGTACATTCGGGAAATCAACAAGAGTATCCGTGACGACGATGGTGTGGTCCGCAAAGTGGGTATCATAGGTTCCGAATCCCATCGATCCGAAGTTGGTTTTTCCGCCGACGCCGCTCGCGTTGCCACAGCAGTCCGAACTGGCCGCCGCGATGAACGCGATGTCCACATGGAGCTCTCCCTGCTGCATGGCCCTCGGCCTGCCGCCGTGACTCCGAATAATAGCCGGCGTCTTCAGCTTTCCCGCGGAAATAACCTCACCGATTCTGCCGCGAACGCCCGAGGTCTGAACGCCGACAATTTTTCCTTCTTCGATGTAGTCGGCGATATTGTCCTGCGCGCTGCCGAGTGACGTCGCCGCGACCGTCAGATCTTTCAGTCCGAGTTCCTCGACAAGTGTTCTGGCTGCCATCGCCCCGACATAGTCCCCGTTTCTCAGTTCGGTGTGAAAGGAAAAAGTCATCCCGTCGTGGGCACCGCACTGAATGCAGGCCTCCTTCAGTGTTTTTACAATCTTGTCTTCCACGGGCTTCGTTGCCATCCTTGTCTTCGGCGCCGCCTGCTGCACGACACGCTGATCTTTATAATCGCGCCCCTGATAGACTTCCTTTCCGTTTTTCAGAAGGAAATCCGGGATATCTCTTCCAACTGCATTGATCATTTTTTATTCCTCCTGTCCATTAAAGATCTCCGTGATAGACGCCGCATGCTTTCGCCAGAGCAATAATTCTCTTGGCGTCTTCAAAGAACGGAATATCGACCATCTTGCCATCGACTGTATATACGCCGATCCCGGCATCCGCCTGGGCCTGGCAGGAACGGACCAGTTTCTCCGCGTAGGCGATTTCTTTCTGAGAAGGAGCAAAGGTCTCATGAACGAACGCGATCTGCTTCGGATTGATCACGCTCTTTCCGTCAAATCCCATCTTGTGATCCATGATGACTTCTGCCTTGAAGCCCTCCACATCGTCGAGATTCGGATACATCGTGTCAAAGCACTGAATTCCCGCCGCTCTTGCGGCAAGAAGCATCAGGCTTCTGGCGGTATTCATCTCAATGCCGTCCCTCTGAATCTGAACGTGCATGCTCTTTCTGAAATCACCGCCCGAGATGGCAACGCCGAACATTCGGGGAGAGGCGGTACAGATCTCGTAGGCATTCAGAATTCCGAGAGGACTTTCCAGAGCGGCCATCAGAAGCGTTCTGCCTTCTTCCACGCCAAACTCCTTCTCGGCTTCAAGGACAGCCTGCTCGACCTGATGTACATTATCGGCGCTCTCGCATTTGGCGATTCGGATCCCGTCAGCGCCCCCGGCCACGCAGACGCGCACATCTTCTTTCCAGTGAGGTGTGTCAAGTCCGTTGATTCTGACGATCACCTCCGTGTCACCGTAATCAATACTCTGAAGTGCATGGTAGAGGCTGAATCTGGCCGCATCCTTCTGATTTTCTGCGACAGCGTCCTCAAGATCGAGGATAATGCTGTCAACTCCGTAAATATATGCATCTTTAATGAGTGCCGGCTTCTGTGCGTTCATAAACATCATGGTGCGGCGAAGACGTTTCTTATCTGGCTTCGGACGTTTAATCATGGATAACACCTCCCCACGGAATATCGGATTCGGACTGATTGCAGCTGCGGTAAATCGCGCACTCTGTTCTTGCCTTTAACGTACAGTCAAGAGCCCCTTTATCAATGACCGTGATTTTTCCGCTCGTGACGCCGAGACGCTCCAGCGTCTCCAGAACGGTTTTTTTGATCTGGCGACCGTACTGGTTGAGAACGCTGCTCTCAATATGAAGATCGAGATCACTGCCCGGTTCTACCGTCACCTGAGCGTCACTTGACTCAAGCGTTCCGGCAACCGCATTTTTTTCAATCTGCATGCTGACCCTCCTTGAAAAATAAATGACTGTATCTCTTTGATGGTCTTATCGTACCCCCTGCGATTCATGATGTAAAAGTTCGCAAATTCCAATTTATTCATTCCAAATTGGACTAATATGATTTAGGCCCCTGATTTTTCGAAAAAGGTCCCTTTTTTCATGTCAATTTCCCCAAACCGCGCCTAATCACACTGAACATTGTGCACAAGTATTCTTTTTCGGAATGATGATGGATGAACACGATTCATAGCCGGACCTCTGTTCAACACTTTCATTCTGCTGTATCATGATTAACAGGAATGGATAATCCTGCTGCAGAGAAAAAATCTCGTTCGTATATCAATGGGAGAAACGGTTATGAATGAAAAGGATTTTGAAGTGCTGCGTACGCTGAATGAAACGCGAAACATTACCAGAGCGGCAGAAAAACTTTATATTACACAGTCCGCTCTGTCCAAAAAAATCAAGCTGCTGGAAAGGGAGCTGAATGTCACTCTTGCGATCCGTACCAAGCAGGGGATCCGTTTTACCCCCGAAGGAGAGACGGTTCTTTCCTATGTAACGAATGCGGAAAAAACTCTGAGAGAAATGCGGTGCAGGCTGGACTCCATGCAGGACGAAATCTGCGGGACGCTTTCGGCAGGCATTTCAATTAACTTTGCGAGATACCGTCTTCCTGACGTCCTGGACGAGTATTGTAAGAAATACCCTCTTGTTCATATGCAGCTTCAGACCGGCCAGAGCAGAGACCTGTACCGGAATCTGGCAGGCGGTTCCATCGATGTAGCCATACTGAGAGGGGAGTACTCGTGGGACGGCATGAAATACCTTCTGAGCGAGGAACCGATCTGTGTCGTCTACAGCGATATCTACCGGAACAAACCGCTCAGGGATATTCCCTATATCAGTCACAAGACCGATTTATCGCAGGCCGCCTATATCAGAAGATGGCTCGACCAGAACGGTCTGGATCCGGGCAGCGCGAGTTTTTCGGTTGATAATGTTTCCACCTGTCTGGACATGGTAAAGCGCGGAGTCGGATTTGCGCTCCTTCCGCAGATCTGCCTGGACAGCTTCCACGGAATTGTACAGCCCTGTACCTTTAAGAACGGACAGCCTTTTACAAGAAAGACCTATATTTTCTGTCAAAAAGAAGCACTGGATCTGCCTCAGATCGCAGCTTTTGTCAGCGTTCTGAAGAAATCAAAAAGATAAGCCTGCTAAATAAAAGTCAAGGGAAAACAAAGGGAAATTAGATAAATTCGGAAGGTATTTAATGGCACAAGTATTCCAGCCGTCTTCATTCAGACGGCCTGAGAA
>JBMNRP010000032.1:0-19038 GCA_050944685.1 Bilifractor sp. | reverse complement strand
CAGCGCATCCGGCTTCCTTCGGATCCCATCTCGCGATGGGCACCCTTGCCTTCGGCTATGTCCTTCCCACTACCGGGCGGACTCTGGACTTTCACCAGCTAGGAACGTGCGCCGCCGGGCGCACACGCAAAAAGGCCGTCGCAAATAAAATGCGACGGTCTTTTTCTGTCCTGTTTACTTCGCGTAGTCTGTTACGCGGCTTTCACGAATTACATTTACTTTGATCTGCCCCGGATAATCCAGCTCATCCTCGATGCGCTTTGAAATATCCCTGGCCAGCAGTACCATGTCAGCGTCAGAAACCTGTTCCGGTACTACCATAACGCGTACTTCTCTGCCTGCCTGAATGGCAAAAGATTTTTCTACTCCCTTGAAAGAATTTGTGATATCTTCAAGATCTTTCAGACGATTGGTATATGCTTCCAGCGTCTCTCTTCTCGCTCCCGGCCGTGATGCAGAAATCGCATCCGCCGCCTGAACGATGCAGGAGATCAGCGAAGTCGGCTCCGTGTCTCCGTGGTGAGACTCAACTGCATTGATGACGACGGCCGGTTCTTTATATTTCTTGCAAAGATCCGAACCAATCTGGACATGTGAACCCTCTACCTCATGGTCAATCGATTTTCCAATATCATGCAACAGTCCCGCGCGCTTCGCCATCCGGACATCCAGCCCGATTTCTCCCGCCAGAAGGCCGGAAAGCTGTGCGACCTCGATCGAGTGACGCAGGGCATTCTGTCCGTAGCTGGTACGGAAAACCATACAGCCGAGAAGACGGACCAGCTCCGGATGGATGCCCCGTACACCGACTTCCATGCACGCGGACTCTCCTTCCTCGCGGATTCTGGCATCAACTTCTTTTCTCGCTTTTTCCGTCATCTCCTCGATTCTCGCCGGATGAATACGTCCGTCTACGATCAGCTTCTCGAGGGCGATTCTCGCGACCTCGCGGCGGATCGGATCGAAGGAGGAAAGAACGACTGCTTCCGGTGTGTCGTCAATGATCAGGTCAACTCCCGTCGCCTGTTCCAGCGCACGGATGTTTCTGCCTTCACGGCCGATGATACGACCCTTCATCTCGTCATTCGGAAGCTGGACGACGGAAATCGTCGTCTCGGACACGTGGTCAACAGCACACTTCTGGATCGCGGTGACGACATATTCCTGCGCCTTGCGGTCCGCATCCTCTTTGGCTCTTGCAACATACTCTTTGTAGAGCTTCGCCGTGTCCTCTTTTACATCTTCTTCAACAGATTTGAGTAAATAATCTTTTGCTTCTTCGGAGGTTAGCCCGGAGATTTTCTCCAGCTCCTGTACGCGTTTTTCTTGTAATTCGTCAACAAGCTTTTCTTTCTTCTTCAGCTCTGTTTCCTTCGCGGTCAGGTGACTCTCACGGCGCTCCAGAGATTCCGCCTTTTTATCGACGGATTCCTCTTTTGAAAGGACACGCTTCTCATACTTCTGCAGCTCGGCTCTGCGCTCTCTGTACTCCCTGTCGTGCTCATTTTTGAGTTTCAGGCCTTCCTCTTTGGCTTCGACAAGTGCCTCGCGCTTCTTCGCCTCTGCTGTTTTGATTGCTTCGTCAATGATATTTCTTGCCTTCTCTTCAGCAGTCCCGATTTTTTCAGAATCTTCTCTGACTTTCTTCTCGACTGCTTTCTTTCCGGCGATCGGAACAGCAACCAGTATGGTGACAATCACTGCAATAACCGCAACAATCACAGCGATTGCTACTGGATTCATTACAGGAGCACCTCCTATTAAGTTTTCATTGTACAATCACAACACACTAATCTTATACTTTACACAGATATTTGTCAAATATTGTTTGCCCCTGATTTCCTGTTTGTTTCCCTGAAAAAACCGTCCAGGGCGTCCGGAAAACACTCTCCGGAAACGGGACGGCTGACCCCCTTTCGGGGATGAATAAACGCTGAAAAAACAAGAAATGTCTCGGAAAATTGCTTACGGCAGAAGCGGTCACGTTACACATTAATCCGGATCTTCCTCCTCATACGACCGGATCGCTTTCCAGACGGCTCCCGTGGAGTAACCCCGCCGCCCCAGAAAGGCGCAGAGTCGCCTCTTCTCCCTGTCTTCCAGACGGTGCGGCGGACCCGCCTTCCGGACGAGAAGCTCCTTCATCTGCTCCGTTTCGTCCTCGGGCACATCTTCCAGCGCAAGGTCGATCCAGTTCTCATCCACTCCCTTTTTCCGGAGTTCAAGGCGGATCGCGTTCCGGCTCTTTTTCCCCGCGTAGGATGCGACATAATTCTCCGCATATCTTTTATCATTGATGTAGCCAAACGCTCCGACATAATTCAGAGCGTCCGCGATCTGCGCCTCTTCAAAGCCCTCCGCCGCCAGCCGGTCACGCAGTTCTTTTTCCGAGCGGTCCTTATACGTCAGAAGATTCATCGCCTTTTTCACGGCTCCGCGGCTTTCCTCCGGAATCTCGCGTTCTTCATTTTTTCCCGGCCTCTCAATCTGCCGGATCTTCTCTGTCAATTCATCCGATTTCATGCTCATGAAAAGCTCCGGTTTTACAGGTCTTTATCTTCCGAGGCAATCTCCGGATCCGCCTTCTTCTCTTCGCTTTCTCCGTCTTCACCCGGAACCGGCTCCTCGGCGGAAAGACCGTATGCCTCCCGGACCTTGTTCTCGATCATCTGCATGAAGTCTCCATTCTCCTCCAGGAACAGCTTTGCGTTCTCGCGGCCCTGACCGATCTTCTCTCCGTTATATGAATACCAGGCTCCGCTCTTCACGATAATATTTTTGTCCGCCGCCAGATCCAGAATATCGCCGGAACGCGAAATCCCTTTTCCGAACATGATGTCGAATTCCGCCTCCCGGAACGGCGGCGCAACCTTGTTTTTCACGACCTTCACGCGGGTGCGGTTTCCGATGACCACTCCGTTTTTCTTCAGCGACTCGATCCTTCTCACATCCAGGCGGATCGAGGAATAGAACTTCAGAGCCCGGCCGCCGGTCGTCGTCTCCGGATTTCCGAACATCACTCCGACTTTCTCGCGGAGCTGGTTGATGAAGACAACAATGCAGTTCGTGCGGCTGATGGCCGCCGTCAGTTTCCGGCACGCCTGGGACATCATGCGGGCCTGCAGACCCACGTGGGAATCTCCCATCTCCCCGTCGATCTCCGCCTTCGGGACGAGAGCGGCAACCGAATCCACGATGATAATGTCCACGGCGCCGGAGCGCACCATCGTCTCCGTGATCTCAAGTGCCTGCTCGCCGTTGTCCGGCTGAGAAATGTAAAGATTGTCGATATCCACCCCGATGTTTCTGGCGTAGACCGGGTCCAGAGCGTGCTCCGCGTCAATAAAGCCCGCGATGCCTCCGCGCTTCTGAACCGAAGCGACCATATGCAGAGCGACCGTCGTCTTTCCGGAAGATTCCGGCCCGTAGATCTCGACGATCCGTCCTTTCGGAATACCTCCGAGTCCCAGCGCGATATCGAGGCTCAGAGATCCGGTCGGGACCGTTTCCACGTTCATGCTCGCGCCGTCACCCAGCTTCATCACCGCGCCCTTTCCGTACTGCTTCTCGATCTGTCCGAGAGCCGCCTCCAGCGCCTGCTGCTTTCCGTCTGCCACCTTTCCGTACTTTGTGCGATTTTCCGCCATAATAATCTCCATTCCGCTGTATTCCAGCCCCTGAAATTCTGAAATATTCACCCGCGTCCGGGCGCTGTCCCATCGCTCCTCCGCCCTGTTGCCGGTCATCCGCCCGCAGAGGAGCGGTCTCTTCATTTGCAAACAAATGTTCGCTTACCTGACAATCTTATAACACCCGCCTCAGAAAGTCAAGACAAACCCATCGCCGCCCCGTGCAAAATACAGGGGACGAAACCGTGATAAAGTCAGAAAGGACCCGCCGGGACGGAATCACTCAATAGGAAGAAAAAAGCATGGGAAAAAGTCCGCGGACGCGGAAGAATTGAACTATAGTAAACATAACATTTTATCTGCATTATGTCAATACGGAAAGAAAAACCTGCCGCGATTCCAGGAAACCGCGGCAGGCATGTCCTGCAAAGAGTGAATCAGTTGATTTAATAACCCAGCAGCCAGTCGTACATCTCCTGATACTGCATCGCGGAATTCTTCCAGGAAAAATCCTGGGCCATGGCGCGATCAATGATCTTGTTCCACTCCCGCTTCCGGTCGTAGTAGATTCGCTCCGCGTAGCGAATCGTGCCGAGCATCTCATGAGCGTTGTAATTGGCGAAGGAAAATCCGGTACCCGTACCCTCATACTCATTGTAAGGCTCGACCGTATCCTTCAGACCGCCGGTCTCACGGACGATCGGAACCGTTCCGTACCGCAGGCTCATCAGCTGGGAAAGCCCGCACGGCTCAAACAGGGACGGCATCAGGAAAGCGTCCGAAGCCGCATAGATCTTGTGCGAGAGTTCTTCTGAATAGTAGATATTCGCGGAAACCTTATTCCCGTACTTCCAGGCGAAATGGCGGAACATATTCTCGTGCTTCGCCTCACCGGTTCCGAGCGCCACGATCTGCACCTCATCCTGGCACAGCTCGTCCATCATATAGGCGATCAGATCGAACCCCTTCTGATCCGTCAGACGGGAAACAATGCCGATCATCATCTTCTTCGGGTCGACGTCCAGACCGAGCTGCTGCTGCAGATCCGTCTTGTTCTTCACTTTCTCGCGGCGGAATGTCCGCGCGTCGTACTTATAATTAATCATCGGATCCGTCGCCGGATTATAGACGTCGTAGTCGATTCCGTTCACGATACCGCGCAGGTCGTTCGCGCGGGCGCGCATCAGTCCGTCCAGACCCTCGCCGTAAAACGGCGTTTTGATCTCCTCGGCGTACGTCTTGCTGACGGTGGTGATCGCATCCGCATACACCAGTCCGCCCTTCAGATAACTCGCGTCCTTTTTGTACTCCAGTTTGTCCGGGGTGAAATAATAATCCGCCAGGCCGGTGATGCTCTTGATCGTTTTCATATCCCAGATGCCCTGGAATTTCAGGTTATGAATCGTCATGACGCTTTTGATCCCCTGGAAAAATTCATTCCCGGCGAACCGCTCATGAAGATACACCGGCACCAGCCCGGTCTGCCAGTCATGGCAGTGAATAATGTCCGGCCGGAAATCGACAACCGGCAGAATCGAGAGCGCCGCCTTCGAGAAGAAAGCGAACTTCTCCAGATCCCAGGGCATGCCTCCGTACGGGCGCTCTCCGCCGAAGTGTTCTTCATTGTCAATGAAATAGTAGGTAATGCCGTCCATCTCAAGGGAGAAAATACCCACATACTGCTGGCGCCAGTTCAGGTCCATGT
Source organism: Bilifractor sp. (assembly GCA_050944685.1). Taxonomy (GTDB): domain Bacteria; phylum Bacillota; class Clostridia; order Lachnospirales; family Lachnospiraceae; genus CADBRN01. Next base: position 13,704 of record JBMNRP010000032.1, on the reverse strand, counting down.
AGAAATTCGTGATATACTGCATTCTTTCCTTGTACTCATTCGGAATAAATGTGTATTTCGGAATCACGACTCGGACGTCAAAGTATTCTTTCTGAAATTCTTTCGGAAGGGAGCCGACTACATCGGCCAGTCCCCCCGTTTTAATAAACGGTACACACTCCGAAGCGACAAACAACACCTTTTTCATATTTATGACCTCCCATCGCGCCTGGTGTTACTGTTTCTTCGCCACGCTGCTTCTGATCGCCTTGCGGACCGGAAGAATCATGGATGGAGATACAGACAGTTCGTCCACCCCCATCTGAAGGAACGTTTCGGTCAGCTCCGTGTCAGCTCCGAGTTCTCCGCAGATTCCGACCCATGTGTCATACTTGTGCCCGTTCTGGACAACCTTCTCAATCAGGCGGAGAATCGCCTCGTGATGCGGGTTGTAGAAGTTCTCGAGCTTCGCGTTCTGACGGTCCATGGCAAGGGTGTACTGGGTCAGATCATTCGTGCCGATGCTGAAGAAGTCGACGAGCTGAGCGAGCTCGTCGCTGATAACCGCAGCGGCAGGAGTCTCGACCATAATGCCTTCCTCGACCTTTCCCATCGGGACATTTTCTTTCTCAAGCTGTCTGCGGACTCCGGCGGAAATCTCTTTCGCCTTCTTGACCTCTTCCACAGAGGTGATCATCGGGTACATGATCGAGACGGTTCCGAACGCGCTCGCGCGGTAAATGGCGCGCAGCTGCGCCTCGAAAATCTCCGGACGGGACAGGCAGATGCGGATCGCGCGGAATCCCAGTGCAGGGTTGTCCTCTTTGTCAAGCTTCAGGTAGTCTGCCTTCTTGTCCGCTCCGATATCCAGCGTGCGGATGATGACCTTTCTTCCGGCCATCGTCTCTGCGACGGATTTATAGATCTGGAACTGCTCTTCTTCGGTGGGCAGACGGTCTTTCCCGATGTAAAGGAATTCGCTTCGGAACAGGCCGATTCCGCCGCCGTCGTTGGCCAGCACGGAAGCCACGTCGCCGAGACCGCCGATATTGGCATAGAGGTTGATGGTCTTTCCGTCGAGAGTCGTATTGTCCTTGCCCTTCAGCTCCTGAAGCAGACGCCGCGCTTCCTCATCCTTCGCGCGGATCTCCTCCTTCTCTTTCAGCGTCTCGGAATCCGGCTCGATATAGATGGCGCCCTCGTGCGCGTCGACAATTCCCTGTTTTCCGTCCCAGCTTTCATCGACCGGAACTCCGATCAGAGCGGGGATATTCATCGTGCGGGCCAGAATGGCGGTGTGGGAATTCGAGGAGCCTCCCCGGGTCACGAACGCGAGGACCTTGTCCTTGTCGAGCTGAACGGTCTGACTCGGAAGAAGGTCGTCGGCGGCGATGATGACCGGCTCGTCAAACGAGGTCTTGTCGGATTTTCCGGATAACACGTTTACGACGCGCTCGGCGATATCTTTCATATCCGCCGCGCGTCCCCGGAAATAATCGTCCTCCATCTCCGAAAACATCTTCGAAAAATTATCACCCGCGACAGCCGTCGCATACTCGGCATTGACCATCTGCGTCTCGATGGAGTTGTGAACCGAGTCGCTGAAGTCCTCGTCATCGAGCAGCATCGCATGAACCTCGAAGATCGCGGCGTTTTCTTTTCCGACCTTTTTGACCGCCTCGTCATGCAGCTTATTCAGATCCTCGATCGCCTGAGCCTTTGCATCCTCAAAACGCTTGATCTCGGCTTCCGTATCTTCAATTTTATAACGCTTTACGGTCTCCTCCTTCTTCCCGTAAAACATGATTTTTCCGATTGCAATCCCTTTAAAAATCGTTTTTCCGCTGAACTTTTCCATGCGTAAACCCTTTCACCCTATTCATTGGTCAACAGTATACATTTCAAAAAATATTATATTACGAATCTGGTTAAAATTCAATCATTCCCGCTCCCGGGAGGCCCTTTCTTTGTGCAATATTTTACATTTTGCACGTTTTGGCAGGAGATGTTTCAAAAATGATGCGCATAATATCATATTGTTTTGTATGTGACCGCGGCTGTGCTATACTGAATGACACCGGACCTCATCTTCCGGTCCGGAATCATCGGCACGATAAGGACAGGAGGCGATTTTCATGCCGGAATTCAGACTCCACTCGGAATACCAGCCGACCGGCGACCAGCCGCAGGCGATCGAAAAACTGGTCCGCGGCTTCCGGGAAGGAAACCAGTTCGAGACACTTCTGGGATCGACCGGTTCCGGAAAGACATTTACGATGGCCAACGTGATCGAGCAGCTCCAGAAGCCGACTCTGGTCATCGCCCACAACAAAACCCTCGCGGCACAGCTCTACAGCGAATTCAAGGAATTTTTTCCGGAAAACGCCGTTGAATACTTTGTCTCCTATTACGATTATTACCAGCCGGAGGCATACGTCCCCTCCTCGGATACCTACATCGCAAAGGACTCCTCGAGGAACGACGAGATCGACAAGCTGCGCCTGTCCGCGACCTCCTCGCTGATCGAGCGCAATGACGTCATCGTCGTCTCCAGTGTCTCCTGCATTTACGGTCTGGGAAGCCCGAAAGACTACGAGTATATGATTATCGGCCTTCGCCCGGGTATGGAGAAGGACCGCGACGAACTGATCCGCTCTCTGATCGACATTCAGTACGAGCGGAATGAGATCGATTTCCACCGCGGCACCTTCCGCGTCCACGGAGATGTCGTCGAGGTCGTTCCTTCTGACGTCAGTGAGACCGGAATCCGCATCGAATTTTTCGGAGACGAGATTGACCGCATCACCGAATTTGACCTCACAACCATGAAGAGCCGGCGCGAACTGAACTTCGTCAGCATCCCGCCCGCCTCGCATTACGTCATGCCCATGGAAACTATCCAGCGGGCGACGAAGGACATCGAGGCCGAACTCAAAGAGCGCATCCGCTACTTCAAAGACAACGGAAAACTCCTCGAGGCACAGCGCATCGAGGAGCGGACGAACTTCGATATCGAGATGCTCCGAGAGACCGGGGTCTGCTCCGGCATTGAAAATTACTCCCGCCATCTGTCCGGCCTGAAGCCGGGGGAGCCGCCCTACACCCTGATGGACTTCTTCCCGGAGGACTTTCTGATCATCATCGACGAGTCCCACAAGACCGTTCCGCAGATCGGCGCGATGTACGCGGGAGACCGCTCCAGAAAGACGACGCTCGTTGACTACGGCTTCCGTCTTCCGTCCGCTCTGGACAACCGCCCCCTCTCCTTCTCCGAATTCGAGGAACGCATCAATCAGCTTCTCTTTGTCTCGGCGACGCCCGGAGAATACGAGGCGGAGCATGAACTCCTACGCGCCGAGCAGATCATCCGTCCGACCGGTCTGCTCGATCCGAAAGTCGAAGTGCGTCCCGTCGAGGGTCAGATCGATGACCTGATCGGAGAGATCCGGAAAGAAGCGAAAAACCATAACAAAGTCCTCGTCACCACCCTCACGAAGAGAATGGCCGAGGACCTGACAAACTATATGCGGGAGGCGGGGATCCGCGTCCAGTATCTGCACTCCGACATCGACGCTCTGGAGCGGACGAAAATCATCCGCGACATGCGGCTTGATGTATTTGACGTTCTGGTGGGAATCAACCTGCTCCGGGAAGGACTTGACATTCCGGAAATCACTCTTGTCGCCATCCTGGACGCCGACAAGGAGGGCTTTCTCCGCTCCGAGACCTCTCTCGTTCAGACCATCGGCAGGGCTGCCCGGAACGCGGAGGGGCACGTCATCATGTATGCGGATACTATCACCGACTCCATGAAAGGGGCAATGGAAGAAACGGCACGCCGCCGCTCCATTCAGGAACAGTATAACAAAGAACACAACATCACGCCGAAAACGATTCAGAAAGCCGTGCGCGATCTCATCTCCATCTCGAAGGAGACCGCGAAAAAGGAGGAGCGGTTCGCCAAAGATCCCGAGTCCATGTCCGCAGACGAGCTGCGCGATCTCATCGCCCAGGTCGAGAAAGAAATGCGGGCCGCTGCCGCGGAGCTTAATTTCGAACAGGCTGCCGAGCTGCGGGACCGCATGATCGAGCTCAAGAAAAACCTGCTGGAGATCGGGTAAGGGACTTGCCGGGAGCACGGCGGCGGAAACTGACGCGCATATTCGCGACGGAAATACGACGACGAAAGCAAATCTTGCGTCGTCGTATCCGCAGAAAAAAGGTTCCCGCTCAGCCCGCCAGCAGCTCCTTCGCCTTTTCCAGCTGCGGATCACTTCCGTCATCAGCTGCCTCCACCTCGTAGTCCGGCTCGATTCCCTTCTTGTGGATATCATTCCCGTCCGGCGTGTAATAATGCTTTACGGTCAGCTTCAGGACCGACCCGTCCGACAGCCGGTAATCGTTCTGAACGATGCCCTTCCCGTAGGTCGTGGTCCCGACCAGTGTTCCGATTCCGTCATCTTTGATGGCTCCCGCCAGAATTTCCGCGGCGCTCGCCGTATTCTCATTGATCAGGACAACCAGCGGCATGGAGAACCCGTTGTCCTCCTCATTTTTTTCATATGTTCGATTCCCGTTCTTGTCTTCTTCGTAGACGATGATTCCCTGCGGAAGAATCTGGCGTCCGATATCACAGGCGCTGCTGACCAGACCGCCTCCGTTGTCCCGGAGATCGAGAATCATCTTCTGCATGCCCTGGCTCTCCAGCTGCTCTTTCGCTTCCTTGAACTGATCCACCGTCACCTGAGCAAATTCCGTGATCTGAATATAGCCGGTCGTGCTGTCCAGCATACTGCTCTTCACCGTCTCTGTCTCCAGCTTCCCCGGAGTCACTTTGACCGACACGGTTTCTCCAGACGCACCTCTCTTCAGATCGATGGAAATTTCCTTTCCAACACACTCCTCGATCAGATCGCTGACTTCACTCGTCGACTTTCCGGTCACATCCTGGCCATTCACCTTCAGGATCAGGTCGCCTTTCTGGACTCCCGCCTTGTCCGCAGGACCGTCCTCCTGGACCGAAACCACCTCTACCATGTTCTCTTCGGTATTTTCCGTGATGGTGACCCCGATTCCGGTGTAGGTGCCTTTTCTCTCCTTCAGGACCTTTTCGTACTCCTCTTTCGTATAATAGCGGGAATACGGGTCCCCGAGTCCTGCTACCTGGCCGACAAACATGGTGTCGGTCTCGTCCTGCTCATTGATCTCCCCAAGATAGTGGCGATCAATGATTCTCTGAATCTCTTTTGCCTTCCGGATGGTCTGAATCGTGTCCGGACGCGAAGCGCCGCCGGAGAAAGGAAAAATCATGTAGATAAAATAAAGCAGTGCGATTGCAAGCAGAGCTGCAATCACACCGCTGAAAAAGGATTTTCTTTTTATTTTTTTTACGGATTTTTCATCCATACGAATCTCCTTCGGGGGATTCCGAGAGAATCTCACCGAAAACCAAATATCAGATCATACCTTCAGGTGTTTCCGGATCGTGACCATACTGCCGAGAAGTCCGATGCCGATACCCAGAATCAGGCTGACCGGAACCAGATAGATAAATACCTGATTGACACTCATCAGGCCGTTCATGAAATCCTGAAGAATACTGAATTTGCTGAGCAGATACTGAATCGCCCTGTTATAGACGAAATACCAGATCACCAGCGGAATAGCCGCTCCGATCAGGCCGACGATAACACCTTCCATGAAGAAGGGGAGACGGATAAACCCATTCGTGGCGCCGATCAGTTTCATGATGGCGATCTCCTCTTTCCGGGCGGAAACTCCGACCGAAACCATGTTGCTGATCAGGAAAACCGACACAGCGAGCAGGATCAGAAGAATAACACCGGACACGATCATGATCATCCGATTCAGGGAAGACAGCGTATCCGTCGCCTGCTGGGACTGGTTGACATCACGGACACCGTCCAGACCCTCGATATAGGAAACGATCTGGTCCTGATCCTCGATCCTCTTGACGTAAACCTCGTAGTGAGCGGAATTAGCCAGCGGGTTGTCGTTGCTGTTGCGGAAACCTTCCGCGGCATCCGTATTGCCCTCAAAGTATTCCTGGGAGAATGACTCCCACGCCTCATCGGCGGAAACATATTTGCACTGGCTGACAATCGACTGCGACTGGATCTGGACTCCGATCTTGTTCATCGACGCCTGATCCAGGTTTTCATCAAAGAAAACCGTGACTCCTACATTTGTTTCCACATTTCTGAGCACGAAATTGATGTTCATAATGACGGAAAAGAACAGACTGAATATAAAGATACTGGCAGCCATCGTGGCAACTGAAGCGAACGAGAACATTTTGTTCCGGCCGATGTTCTTCAGCCCCTGATGGATGCCGTACCCGACAGAACTAATCTTCAACGTATACACCCTCCTTCTCGTCACTGATAATGACACCCTTGCGAAGACGGATGACACGTTTTTTCATGGAATTTACGATTTCACGGTTGTGCGTCACTACGAGAACCGTGGTTCCGCGCGCATTGATCTCTTCCAGAAGTTTCATGATCTCCACGGAATTTTTCGGGTCAAGGTTTCCGGTCGGCTCATCCGCGAGCAGAATCGCCGGGCGGTTCACCAGAGCTCTCGCCAGAGCGACGCGCTGCTGTTCTCCTCCGGAAAGCTCCTTCGGACGCGAGCGGTACTTGTCGGCGAGCCCCACCAGAGTAAGAACCTCCGGAACATTTCTCTTGATCACCCGGTTCGGTTTTTCAATCACGCGCTGGGCGAAAGCGACATTTTCAAATACATTGCGGTCCTTCAGCAGGCGGAAATCCTGGAATACGACACCGACTCCGCGGCGGTACTTCGGAACCCTGCTGCGTCTCATCTTCGTCAGGTTTTTCCCGTTGACGATGATCTGTCCGGACGTAGCGTCGATTTCCTTCAAGAGAAGCCGTACCAGAGTGGTCTTTCCTGATCCGCTGTTGCCAACGACGAAAACAAACTCTCCCTGATCAATGTTCAGGGATATATTGTCAATCGCCGGTTTCTGGCTCTTGTCATAGTACTTACTGACATTAGTAAGCGTAATCATTATTTATCCTCCCTAGACTTGCTGCAGCCTGGCGGACCGCCCCTCAATTCAGTCCTCAGACTCCATATACTTCATATATTTGACCACCATCAGCGCAATCTTGAAGGTGATGGCGTCTTCAAACACGCGCAGATCCAGGCCGGTGCTCTTCTGAAGCTTGTCAAGCCTGTACACGAGCGTATTTCTGTGAATATAAAGCTGACGGGAAGTCTCCGAGACGTTCAGATTGTTCTCGAAGAACTTATTGATGGTCGTCAGCGTCTCCTCATCAAAATCATCCGGAGACTTATTGGCGAAAATCTCATTGATAAACATCTTGCAGAGCGGAATCGGGAGCTGATAGATCAGCCGGCCGATGCCGAGAGAACTGTACGCGATAATCTCTCTTTCTTCGAAAAAGATCTTTCCGACATCCATCGCCATCTTTGCTTCTTTGTAGGAGCGGGAAACCTCTTTCAGCTCGCTGACAATGGTGCCGTACGCGATATGGGTTTTCATCTCCGGATCTTTCCCCGATGCCTTGAGAATCTGGGAGGCATACTGCTCCGCGATTCTGCCGTCGGCGTCGTCCGGCATTTCCCGGACGATAATGATGCTGTTCTCGTCGACCGCGGTAATAAAGTCATTTGACTTCGGACCGAACAGCGCCCGGATATTTTCGCTCGCGGCCTGGCCCTTGTCCGGAGAACACTCCAGGATATAGACCAGCCGTCTGACGTTCGGATCAATGTGCAGCTTCTTCGCCCGGTTGTAAATGTCTACCAGAAGAAGATTGTCGAGCAGGAGATTCTTGATAAAATTATCCTTGTCAAACCGCTCTTTGTACGCGATCAGAAGGCTCTGCAGCTGAAAGGCTGCCATCTTCCCGAGAAGAAGATTTTCGTCATCTCCTCCGCCGGCGATCAGAATATACTCCAGCTGATGTTCGTCGTAAACCTTAAAGAACTGGTAATCACGAATCGTCTGGGCGTCCGCCTGCGAATCCGCAAACGCGAGCAGCTCGGACTTGCTGACCTCCAGATTCTGGAAAGTGGATACGAGGTGCTTCCCCTCCACATCCGAAATAGCAAAGTCCATCCTCGTGATGCTCTTCAACCCTTCGATCGTATTCTGTAAAACTTGATTCGAAATCATCGGCTTTTCCTCTCTGCTTTTCCAATAACATGAAATACAGATCCATTATCTTATAGATAACTTCCATGCATTCTACCACATACTAACGTTAGTTTAATACAAAATGCACAAAAAGGAAAGCCTAATTAATCGTTTTGAACAAAAATCTGCCTGAAATATCGTTTAATTCTTCTTGAAGCCAGCCACCCGGTACGCACGCCGGAACCACTCTGGAACCAGGGAGACTCACCGAGATTCATCCAGATCTTTCCGAAAACCTTCGCCTGATTCTGAATCATGAAGTGATTCTGCCGGTTCCCGGAAAGGCCCGTGATCACGATGTCCGGAAACGCGCTGTTGATCTGATTGAGCACGTGGTCCGAATCGACTCCCCCGCCAGCCAGCTCACAGCTCATGCCGACGATCCTGATTCCGGGATACGTCTCTTCCAGAAATTTTTTCAGGCGGGTGCACTGCTGCCCTTCCTCACAGAGGAGGTACACGCCCAGCTCCGCTTTCACGATCTGCCAGAACAGTCTCTCATAATAATTATTCGTGACAACATCCTCAAAAACCCTGCCCCCGGTTATTCCGGCCGCCTCCAGAACCTCATGCTCACAGATAACGCCGACATCCAGCCTGCGGACATAATCCTTCAGGATCGCGTCTTCGTTCGCCTCAATCAGCATTTTTCTGGAAAGAAAGGCAAAGGTATTCAGATGATCATTCTGAATGAATTCCTGCAGTCGCTCCATCACCTGATCCACATTCAGGCAGTCAAGCTCAAAATCACCGACCCGGATTCTCTCCTTCTGTCCGGGTTCCTGAAAATACGCACACATACCACTCACCCGGTCGCACATCAGACGCCGAAAATTGTAACATTTTTGAAACAATCTCGCTTAGTATAGCAGAAGTCATATAAAAATGCAACTCCGGGCGGTCCTCACCAAACATGAGACCGCCCGGAGACTCTGTTCCTTATATTCATTAATGTTTCATCGCACTTCGAACATCATATCGCCGTAAGAAGGCATCGGCCAGCACTTCTTGTCGACAATGTTCTCAAGCTTGTCGATCGGGGCGCGAAGCGCATTCATCGCCGGAACGATGGTGTCGTGATAATAGCGCGCCTGTTCCTCGCCCTCCTCCATGGAGCTTGCGTATTCATCCGCTTCCGCCAGCTTTTTCAGGGCGCCGTCCGCCTCGTAGAGAAGCTCGCTGCACCGCTTCAGAAGGCCGGACTCCACAGGAGTTTCTCCGACTCCGGCCGCCTTGACGGAATTTATTGTGTCCGCAAGCGTGTGGATGTAGTGAATGACAGCGGGAATGATCTGCTTGCTGGCAATATTGATCATCGCCTTGGCCTCGATATTCACCGTCTTCGCGTAGTTTTCATACTTGACTTCGGACCTGGATTTCAGCTCAGATTCGGTAAAGATATGGAAACGCTCAAACATCTTCACGCTTTCCGGCTTCGTCAGCTCCGGAATCGCGTCGACCATCGACCGGATGTTCGGAAGGCCTCTCTTTTCCGCCTCGGCAATCCATTCATCGGAGTAGCCGTTCTCATTGAAGATGACTCTCTGGTGCTCAGAGAAATTTTTCTTGATGATATCGTGAACCGCCGTATCAAAGTCGTCCGCCTTCTCCAGCTCATCACAGGTGTCCGCGAAGGCCTCGGCCATGATGGCATTCAGGACTACGTTCGGCGGAGCGACAGAATCTCTCGAGCCAAGCATACGGAACTCGAATTTGTTTCCGGTAAACGCGAACGGAGAGGTTCTGTTCCGGTCGGTTGCATCCTTTCTCAGTTCCGGAAGGCTTCTGACGCCGGTATCCAGAATGGACGCGGATTTGCTGCTCTTGACGCTTCCCGTATCGATCAGCTGACGGACGACGTCGTCGAGCTGTTCTCCGAGGAAAATGGAGACGATCGCCGGCGGAGCCTCATTGGCTCCCAGTCTGTGATCATTTCCGGGATCTGCGGCGGATTCGCGGAGCAGACCCGCGTGCATATCCACCGCCTTGACGATGCAGGAGAGAATCAGCAGGAACTGAATATTCTCATGCGGCGTGGAACCAGGATCCAGAAGATTGATTCCGTCATCCGTCGCCAGGGACCAGTTGTTGTGTTTTCCGGATCCGTTCACTCCGTCGAACGGTTTTTCGTGAAGCAGGCATTTCATTCCGTGCTTCGTCGCGACGCGGCGGAGCGTATGCATGACGATCTGGTTCGCGTCAACAGCCTGGTTCGCGTTGCAGTAAATGCAGGCGATCTCATGCTGTGCCGGGGCAACCTCGTTGTGCTGCGTCTTGGAGGTGACGCCCATCTTCCAGAGCTCGATATTGACATCCTTCATAAAGGATGCGATCTTCTGACGGATCGTTCCGAAATAGTGATCGTCGAGCTCCTGTCCCTTGGCCGGGCTGGACCCGAACAGCGTGCGTCCGGTGTAGACCAGATCTTTTCTCTTATAGAACTTGTCGGCGCTGATCAGGAAATACTCCTGCTCCGCTCCTACCTGCGGGATAACCTTCTTTGAGGTCGTGTTTCCGAACAGGCGGAGCAGACGCAGCGCCTGGTCGTTGATCGCGTCCATTGAGCGAAGAAGCGGGGTTTTCTGATCCAGTGCCTCACCATTGTAAGAATAGAACGCGGTCGGGATGCAGAGCGTGGCTCCGCCGTCGTCCTGACGAACGAACGCGGGAGACGTGCAGTCCCATGCGGTGTAGCCTCTGGCTTCAAACGTGGCGCGAAGACCGCCTGACGGGAAGGAGGACGCGTCCGGCTCACCCTTGATCAGTTCCTTTCCGGAAAAGCTCATCAATACCTTCCCGCTCGGAAGCGGAGAAGTGATAAAGGAATCATGCTTCTCGGCAGTCACTCCGGTCAGTGGCTGGAACCAGTGTGTGAAGTGGGTAGCACCTTTTTCGATCGCCCACTCCTTCATCTCGTGGGCAATGACGTCAGCGGTCTCCAGATCCAGCTCGCCGCCCTCCTGAATAATCTTTTTCAGTTTGAGGTAGACCTTTTTCGGCAGCCTCTCCTGCATGACGGTGTCATTAAAAACATTCTCACCAAATATTTCCGCGACATTTACATAACCATCCATTGACGGCACCCTCCTTTTTCTGTTGCCTTCTTTGTCTGAAACGGACATCCGCCGGTCCGGCACTTTTCTTTTCGGTACCAAAGAAAATACCGGCGTGTATTTTGTTTCTCCTGTCCGGATTCCTTATCCCGCACATCCGCGGGAAACGGCACGATCCGGCTCGAACCTCCCCGTCTCCGGGGAGAGCGGCACCTGCGCCTTTTCCGCCGCCAAAGGACGGCCTTCCCGGAAACAGCCGCATGATCGGAAAAACAAAAAAAGGGCATTCTACACTTTTGCAGAACGCCCTTGTCCAATCAGATCTCTCTTCAATTGATAAGAGAATAACACAATGTGAACAATTATTCAAGCTCTATTTCACACTCTCACCGAAAAAGAGCCGGGCATCCCGGACTTCAGACGTTGATCTTCGCCTCTTCCTCTGAATTCAGGACAATATGAAGCGCCTGTTTCTGATTGTGAATATCCACGATCTGATAAGCTCCGCCGTACTCACCGTCCAGCGTCCATGCCACATTCTCCTCTGACTCGATGTGAAGCGATTCCGTCTTGAACGAGAGGACGAGCGGGGAGCTCATCTTCGGATTCAGAAGCGTAGTGATCACATCGGAAAGTTCTTTGGGATTTTTCGGAGGGAAAATCAGACGTACCTCAAAAAGTCCGTCCGACAGGTCGACATTACTGCCCGGAAGATTTTTCATTCCTCCGACTGATCTGGAATTCGTGATCATTCCGTAGACAAAATCGTCTTCCAGATTCAGATGGTCCGCTGAGACTTTCAGCCGGTAATTCGGAATCTTGAACAGTCTCTTTCCCGCCTCAATCATATAGGCCGTATAACCGAACGTATTTTTCAGAGTCTGGTCCGTCTGATAGGCGACATCGGTAAAGAGTCCGAAAGCCGCAATATAGACGAAATTCTTATAATTGAAGGAACCCACATCGCAGGGACATACTTTCCCGTTTACGATATCTTTCGCGGCCCGGACGGGATCCCGGGAGATTCCGAGACTGGCTCCGAAATCGTTTGTGCTTCCGGTCGGGATATAGCCGATGGGAAGATGCGGACGAACCTTCATCAGACCGTCCACTACCTCATCCAGCGTCCCGTCGCCTCCGCTGCAGACCGTCAGATCCACACTGTCCGCATATTCCGTGATCGTCCGGCTCGCATCCAGGGCCGCCTGCGTCGGATGCACGATCACCTCATAGCCGCCTTTCGTAAAGATGTCCACGATATCGGACAGATTATAGCGGATCGCGCCCTTGCCGGACCTGGGATTGTATATAAAAAGTAATTTCTTTCTCATTTGATTGACCCGTTGCTCTCCAAGCAATACTTGTTCTATTTTACAACGAGACATAGAAAGTTACAATCCGCAAAATCCTCAATCCTGAAGTGATGTTTTTTCGGGAAATGCATCTTTTTTTGAAAAGGAAATACGCCATCCGAATCTTGAAACCCTGCGCACAGTTGCGCGATCCGGAAGGATACGGTATGATTTTCAAAAAGCCCGGCTCGCGTCCATATGTTCCGGCCGGGAAACCTATACCAATGTGAGGATTGACATGTCAGAGAAAAAGAGAGCGCTCGTGACCGGAGCGTCGAGGGGAATCGGAAAAGCGGTCACAATAAAGCTGGCGCAGTGCGGATACGAAGTCATCTCTGTTGCCAGGGGGCAGGAGGCACTCTCCCGCCTGAAGGAGGAGACCCCCTGTATTACCCGGAGCGGAGACATCGGAGACGAGCGTTTCGTTCGCTCTCTTTTTCAGGAAATTCGCGAAACCGGAGGCCTCGATGTGCTGATCAACAACGCGGGAATTTCCTATGTCGGGGTTCTGCAGGATATGACGCTGGATGCGTGGAACCGGATCTTTCAGACGAATGTAACCTCCATTTTTCTCACGTGCCGGGAGGCGATTCCGATTTTCCTGGCGCGCGGAGGAGGCTCTGTCGTGAATATCTCATCCGTCTGGGGAAATGTCGGAGCATCCTGCGAGGCCGCCTATTCCGCCACAAAAGGCGCCGTCAATTCCTTTACGAAAGCGCTGGCGAAAGAACTGGCCCCGAGCGGAATCCGGGTAAATGCCGCCGCATTCGGAACGATCGACACCACGATGAACGACTTTCTCGATCCGGAAGAAAAGAAAAATCTCGCCGATGAGATCGGAATGGGGCGGTTCGGTTCCGTCACTGAGGCCGCGGATCTGGTAGCCGATCTCGCGCTGCGGAACCCTTATCTGACGGGGCAGATCATTACCATGGACGGCGGGTGGATCTGAGATTCCATCCCGATATCCTTCATCCGTCTGACCGAATCGAGTAGGAGGGGGTGGTTAGCCCCCGACCTCTCACACCACACGTGCATACCGTTCGGTACACGGCGGTTTCAACAGTTGACGTGCACAGACTGATATGCTGAGGCCAAATCATAAAAGCCC
>JBMNRP010000031.1:0-20545 GCA_050944685.1 Bilifractor sp. | reverse complement strand
AACCTCCACGGGAATTCCCGCGTAAACAGACGCCTGTCTCGCAACGTTCTGTCCGAGGCCGGCCTGGATGACGCATCCCATAAGAACTTCATCGACCTGATCCGGAGCCACGCCGGCCCGGTTCAGTGCTTCTTTAATGACAATCGTACCCAGATCGACGGCCGGAACGGTACTGAGCTCTCCGCCCATTTTTCCTACAGGTGTACGACAAGCGCCCGCTAATACAACTTTTCTCGACATAAAAAACCTCCTGATAATAAATGTTTCGGTACAATCCTCGTAAAAAACATCAAGACAATGACAACATCTGGCTCTACATGCTATGATACACGCGCGCGGCTATTTTGTCAAACATTTAACGTTATTTTTTTAACTTTCTTTTTCTCCTGCCCTTTTCCTTCCTGTACAGTTTCCTCCTGTCGCGTGCAATTTGCGAGTTAACGCCGGTTGCTCCGTCTCCAGATATTCATTTTTTCCGCCTCGGCGATCAGTTCATCGCGGAAATCCGGATGGGCAATGCCGATCAGAGCCTCAGCCCTCTCCCAGGTCGTCAGTCCCTTCAGATTAACCATCCCGTATTCGGTTACGACGAACATCGTGTTGGTTCTGGTGTCTGTGACGATACTGCCGTTCGCAAGGGTCGGACGGATGCGGCTCTCGGCCTTTCCGGTCTTCTTGTTCATAAATGTGGACGACAGACAGATAAAGGACTTTCCGCCTCTGGACTCATAGGCGCCGATCACGAAATCGAGCTGTCCGCCGGCTCCGGAGATATTCCGTGTACCCGCGCTCTCAGCGTTCACCTGTCCGTACAGATCGATATCGATCGCGTTATTAATGGAAATAAAGTTGTCCAGTGCGGATACCGTCTTTGAGCGGTTCACGTAGTCAACGGAGACACTCATGCACTCCGGGTTGCGGTCAATGTAATCGTACATTTTCTTCGTGCCCGCACCGAACGCGAATACCTGGCGTCCCACATCAATGTTTTTTCGCTTACCGGTGATCCTGCCCGCGAGAGCCATGTCCACCATCGAATCGACGTACATCTCGGTGTGAATGCCCAGATCCTTGAGATCGCTCTCCGCGATCATCGCGCCGATGGCATTCGGCATTCCTCCGATACCCAGCTGAAGGCACGCACCGTCCGGGATCTGGCTCACCACCATCTCCGCAACCTTTTTATCTACCTCGGTCGGGGGGGCGGAAGGTCCGCCGAGCGTATCGATCGGGGGATTGTCCCCCTCTACGACCATATCGACATCATCGATGTGAACGTATGCCTCCGTTCCTCCGAAACAGACCGGCATATTTTCATTGACCTCCACGATCACGGTCTGCGCCTTTTCGCAGATCGCTCCGAGGTGGCTCGCGCTCGGTCCGAAATTAAAGAATCCATGCTCATCCATAGGAGCGACCTGGAGCACCGCCACGTTCAGCGTGTCGGGGCTTTCTCTGTAGTAACGCGGAAGCTCGGAATAGCGGATCGGAGCATAGAACGAGAATCCCTTCGGAATAGCCCTTCTTTCCACCGGATTCATGTGCCAGCTGTTCCACGTCATGTGCGCCGCGGGATCTTCGATCTGGAAAATAGCCGGCTCATGCATCAGAATGCCGCCGCGGAAATTTACGTTATGCAGGTCCGGGAGGCGTTTCGCGATCGCGGCGTCCACCTTGATCGGGGTCGAAGTGGCCCATCCGAAGTCTACCCAGTCGCCGCTTTTGACGACAGCTGCTGCCTGATCTGCAGAAACCAGTTTGCTGCGATACTTTTCCTGAAAGTTCATGTTTTCCTCCTCCAATAACGAAACGGGCTTTCGGTTTCGTATTCACAGGATCCTATACTTTTTCAATAGAATATCAGCCCATATGGTTACATTTTATAAAATCCGGCAGGAATTTCCAACCATTTTTTGCAAAATGGTTGAAAATTTTATTCAACGTTACCGCTTCCATCCCCTTTATGCCGGATTTTCGTATCAATCCAGAGGGAACAGTCTCCGAAGGAAAAGAATCGGTAGCGCTCCTTCACCGCCTCTTCGTATGCGCTCAGAACATGCTCCCGCCCGGCGAACGCCGAAACGAGCATGATCAGGGTCGACTCCGGGAGGTGAAAGTTTGTCAGAAGGCCGTCCATTACTTTGAAGCGGTAACCCGGATAAATAAAGATGTCTGTCCAGCCGCTCTTCGGTTCGATGTGGCCGTCCTCCTCCGCAGCGGATTCCAGCGTCCGGCAGCTCGTGGTTCCGATGCAGATTACACGGCCGCCCTGCTTCCTGGTCAAATTAATGATGTCCGCCGCCTCCTGCTCGATCCGGTAATATTCCGAGTGCATGTGATGCTTCGTGACATCGTCCACTTTCACCGGCCGGAAGGTCCCGAGGCCTACGTGCAGAGTCACATGGGCGATCCTCACACCCATATCCCTCACCTTCTGCAGCATTTCCTCGGTAAAATGGAGCCCCGCCGTCGGAGCGGCAGCGGACCCCTCATATTTCGCGTAGACCGTCTGATAGCGGTTCTTGTCCGCGAGCTTGTGCTTGATATAGGGCGGAAGCGGCATCTCGCCGAGCCGGTCCAGGATTTCCTCGAAAATGCCCTCGTACTGAAAGCGGATCAGCCGGTTTCCGTCGTCGACGATATCCAGAACCTCCCCCTTCAGGATTCCGTCCCCGAAAATGATTTCATCCCCGGGTCGGCATTTTTTTCCGGGGCGGACGAGAGTCTCCCAGATATCATCCGGCTTCCGCTTCAGGAGAAGAACCTCGATCGCCGCTCCCGTTTTCGCCCGCGTTCCGAACAGTCTGGCCGGGATGACTTTCGTGTCGTTGATGACGATGCAATCCCGGTCTGTCAGATAATCGGTCAGGTGGCGGAAATTCGTGTGAGTAACTTCTCCCGTATACCGGTCGACCACCATCATGCGGGATGCGCTGCGGTCCGGAAGCGGATCCTGGGCGATCAGCTCCTCCGGGAGTTCATAATAAAAATCGCTGGTTTTCATCTGGATTTTATCAAAACCTTTCTGCCGGAGTTCCGCATTTCTGCCTCTGGCGAAATCATCTTTTTTTCTTTTCGGCAGAATAAATCGCCTGCCAGGGGTCCTCTTCCCCTTCGTAATAGGTGTGGTCGGAAACGGTCAGGACCGCCTTCCCGTTCCGGACAACCACTTCGCTCAGAGCACAGTTTTTCGGGACCCCGCCATGCCAGAAATCCTTTGGATTTTTATAGAAGGGATTCAGCATGGCGCGCATCGCACACCCGTGTGTGGAAATCAGGATGCTCTTATCCCGGTTCCCCGGATCCGTGGTGATCTCCCGGATGAAATTTCCCGTCCGATTTATCACATCGCGGATACTCTCACCGCCCCTCGGTGGAATATAGTGAAAAGGGTCACTGAAAAAGACGCTCCATCGGTCCTCGGGGATCTCAATATCCGGGGCGAGGCAGTGCTTCCCCTCCCACTCGCCGAAAGCGATCTCCTCGATCCTCTCATCCTCAAGAATCGGGATGCCGCGCCCGGCCGTGATGATCTCTGCCGTGTGCCTTGCCCGTATCAGCGGACTGGAGATGCAGAAATCCAGATGAATATCCCTCATTCCCCTCGCCGTAATCGCGGCCAGCCGGATTCCTTCCGAATCCAGATCCGTTCCCTGCTGGCCCTGAAGTTTGTGTTCTTTATTCCAGTACGTTTCGCCGTGCCGGATCACATACAATATCATTTTTCTGACCTCCCCCTGTTATAGATCAGCATTTCAAAAATCCGTTTACTGCCGCAGTTCGATCCCCATACCGGAAAGACCGTTCAGGATCTTTTTCATGGCCACCGTTACATCATGCTCGCCCAGCGTGCGCTCTTTGGAGCGGAAGACGAGCGAATACGCCATGGATTTATATCCCTCCTGCACCTGATCGCCCTCGTATATATCAAAAAGGGTGACACTCTCCAGAATTTTCCCGCCGCGCTGGCGCAGCATATCTTCGATCTGCTCGGCTTTTATTTCTTTCGGAACCACCATCGAAATATCCCGGGTGACGGCAGGAAATTTCGCAATGCCCTCGAACCTGCGGTCGAAGGAGGCGAATTTCAGAATTTCGGGCATATCCAGAACCGCGAGCAGCACGCGGTCGCCGATCCCGTAAGATTTGGCGACGGACGGATGAACCTCGCCCATGTATCCGATGACGTCTCCGTCGTAGCTGATCAGGGCCTGGCGTCCCGGGTGGAGGAAATTTTTCCCCGCCTCGGCATGATAGCGGACCCGGTCGTGCATTCCGACCTGATTCAGGAATTCCTCGACATAGCCTTTCATGTTATAAAAATCGCCGCTGCCGTACATTCCGAGCGTAAACTGCATGCGCTCATCCGGAAGCTCCGTAAGAGGCAGACTCTTCGGAATATAGATATTGCCCAGCTCATAGAGACGGACGTCTTTGTTCCGGCGGTTGTAGTTTGTCGCAAGAGAGACAAGCATTCCGTTTACGGACAGAGTCCGCATGATGGAGAAATCATCTCCGAGCGGATTTGCGATCCGGATCGCGTTCCGGAGCGGATCGTCCGCATCCAGGAGCAGCTTGTCAAAAACCTTCGGGCTTTCGAAGGAGTAGCAGTATCCCTGTGAGAAACCGCAGAACTCCGCCACTTCTCTCGCCTTCTTCTCGACGCGCATCTTGAAGGTCAGCTTTCCGGCGGTCGCCTCTCCGGAGGGAAGCGTAGTCGGGATATGGTCATAGCCGAAGAAGCGGGCGATCTCCTCCGCGATGTCGCAGGTCCTGTGAATATCCTGCCGGAAAGTCGGGGCGACGATCTCATTCGTCTTCTCGTCAAGCCGCAGTTCCACAAGGTTCAGATAATCGAGCATCTGCTCCCGCGAAAGTTCCGTCCCCAGAAGATGGTTGATTTTTTCCGGTTCGAAGAAAACTCGAGATTCTTTTCTTTTTTCCGGATAATAGTCGACCATTCCTCCGACTACCTCACCGGCGCCGAACTCCTCGATCAGCTGACAGGCGCGGTTGATCGCTTCCTCCGCGTTATTCGGATCCAGACCTTTCTCAAACTTTCCGGACGCGTCCGTCCTCAGTCCGATCCGCTTCGCGGACAGACGGTTGTTTGTCCCGTCGAAGCAGGCCGCCTCGAACAGGAGGTTCTGCACGTCGTCCGTGATCATCGAATCCTCGCCGCCCATGATACCGGCGATGCCAACCGCTTTTTCGGCGTCACGGATCATCAGGACGTCGTGATCCATCACCCTCTCCTGACCGTCCAGGGTGACAAATTTTTCCCCGTCCTCTGCCCGGTCCACGATAATTTTGTGTCCGGCAATCTTATCCAGATCGTACGCGTGCATCGGCTGGCCGTACTCTTCCATCACGTAGTTGGTAATATCCACCAGGTTGTTGATCGGGCGGATCCCGTTGGAAGCGAGCGCCCGCTGCATCCATTTCGGAGAGGGGGCGAGACGGACATTTTTCACGACGCGCGCACAGTAGCGCGGGCAGAGATCCTTCGCCTTCACCTCGACCTGGATATAATCCGACGCCTTCTCATCATTTCCCGCGACCTTCACCTCCGGCGGGCAGAATTTCTTGCGGAACGTGGCCGCCGCCTCGCGGGCGATGCCGAGCACACTGTAACAGTCCACCCGGTTCGAGGTGATCTCATACTCGAAATTCACGTCGTGGAGGCCGAGAGCTGCGATCGCGTCATCCCCCGGCTTCACATCGTAATCCCCGGTAAATTCATAGAGACCGTATTCCGGCGCCTCCGGATAGAACTCGCGGGAGGTTCCGAGCTCCTCGACCGAGCACATCATCCCGAAGGAGTCAACGCCGCGGAGCTTTCCGGGTTTGATGACAATACCGCCCTCGGTCCTCTCTCCCTCCTTGTTTCCGGCGACCGAACCTCCGGGCAGAACGACAGGCGTGAGCATTCCTTCGTGCACATTCGGCGCACCTGTCACGATCTGAACGGTCTTTTCCCCGACATCCACCTGACAGATGACAAGATGATCCGCGTCGGGATGTTTTTTAGTCGAGAGCACTTTCCCGACCACAATATCCTTCAGATTTTCATCGAGCTTCGTATAGCTTTCCACCTTCGTTCCGGAAAGCGTCATGGCGTCCGCATATTCGTGCGCCGTACATTCCAGATCCGGAACATACCTCTTAATCCAAGAAAATGATGTATTCATTTCATTAATCTCCTAACCCTCAAAACTGCTTCAGGAACCGGTAGTCGTTTTCATACAACAGGCGCATATCATCAATCTCGTATTTCAGAAGAGCGATTCGCTCCAGACCGATTCCGAAAGCGAATCCCTGATACTCGTTCGGATCGATCCCGCACATCTCAAATACGTGAGGATGAACCATTCCGCAGCCGAGAATCTCAATCCATCCCTCGCCCTTGCAGAAGCGGCATCCCTTTCCGCCGCACTTGAAGCAGCTGACGTCCATCTCCGCACTCGGCTCTGTGAACGGGAAGTGATGCGGACGGAATTTCGTCTTCGTCTCCGGTCCGAACAGTTCCTTCGCGAACTGCTCGAGCGTACCCTTCAGATCGGAGAAGGTAATGTTTTTGTCCACGACGAGCCCCTCTACCTGATGGAAAGACGGCGAGTGCGTCGCGTCTACCTCGTCGGCGCGAAACACGCGTCCCGGGGAAATCATGCGGATCGGCAGCTTTCCCTGCTCCATGATTCTCGCCTGAACCGGTGACGTCTGCGTCCGGAGGAGAATATCCTTCGTGATGTAGAACGTATCCTGCTCATCCTTCGCCGGATGATTGGCGGGAATATTCAGCTTTTCGAAGTTATATTCGTCGTACTCGATCTCCGGGCCCTCCTGGACCTCATAACCCATTCCGATGAAAATGCGCTCCAGTTCCTCGAGGGCAATCGTGTTCGGATGGCGGTGTCCGATCCGGACCCTCTTTGCCGGAAGCGTCACATCGATGACCTCCCGCGCCAGGCGGAAGTTCAGCTGCTCCTGCATCATCTGCTCATGAACGCTGGCGAGACCGTCCTCGATCTTCGCCCTGGCATTATTGACCATCTGTCCGAACTCCGGGCGGTCCTCCGGGGCGAGATCCTTCATCTTTTTCATCATCATCTTGATCTCGCCCTTTTTACCGAGCGCCGCGACGCGGATCTCATTAAGTTCATCCAGCGACTTCGCCGCCTTCATCTTTTCCGTCATTCTGTCGACTATCTCAGACAGAACATTTTTCAAACTGTCGTCCATCCTTACTCCTTTTCCGGGCTGTCACGAGCCCATCCGTCTTTTCTGTCCGGATCATCCCGCACTTTCCTGTTTCCTGCTGGTCGGTTGTATCCCCGTAGGATGGAAGCCATCCGTTCCGGAAAGGCTCCGCTTCTCAAAATCAGGAACTGAAAGCAAAAAATATAGACCTCATCCGGCATCATCAGATGCCAGGGACGAAGTCTGATTCCGCGGTACCACCCTGTTTCCCGGAACTTTCAGCCCGGGCTCTCCTTTTGGATCTTTACGCGATCGACGTCTTTCCCTACACAGCAGAATCCATAATCTTTCTGTCTTCAGGAAAGAGACTCCGGCGCGAATGTTATACGAACCTGCCTTCCCGGAACGCCTCCCAGCCTTCGGGCATCCCTCTCTGCAGCGGTCAGGAACCTTCCTAACGCCATCTCTGTCTTTACTGCTCCCTATTTTAAGCAATAAAAGAAAGGATGTCAATCGAATTGACACCCTTTTGATCTTTTGATCGAATATCTCGGTCAATACCCCGGGATGCCGTTCCTGCTAATTGACTCCTAGTCGAAACCAGGTGGGCAACCGCAGATGAATCTCTGTCTTCCCCTGAAAGGATGGGGCCTGACATCACAGACATCGATATAGGAATCCCTTTTTAAAGCAATTGTAGGTTCAAAAACACAGGTGATCGAACATCTCAGGTTAAGTAAAGTATACACTGAAAGAAGAAGCAATTCAAGCATTCAAAGCTACCATGATTCCTGTTCCGTTTCTGAACAAAATAACAAAAGCCGGAATCAGAACAGGCCGGATATCACACCGTCCGCGTCGACGTCGATATCGACCGCCGCCGGGTGCTTCGGGAGTCCCGGAAGCGTATTGATATCTCCGGTAAAAGCGACGATAAAGCCTGCACCTGCAGAAATCTTCAGGCTGCGGACCGTGATGCGGAATCCCTTCGGCGCTCCCAGTTTCTTCGGATCGTCGGTGAGACTGTACTGCGTCTTGGCCACACAGATCGGAAAATGACCGTATCCCTGATCCTCCAGCCTCTGCAGCTGCTTCTGCGCGGCGGAAGTATAGTCCACTCCTTCCGCCCCGTAAATCTTTGTGGCGATCTGCTCCATGCGGTCACGGATCGTCCCTTTCAGATCATACGCATAGGAGAACGATTCATTGCTCTCCTCCTCACAGAGGCGGATCACTTCCCTCGCGAGGTCCGTTCCGCCTTCGCCTCCTTCCGCCCAGACGCGGGAAATCTCCACGTTCGCTCCGGCTTCACGGCACTTTTCGCGGATCAGGTCAATCTCTGCCTGCGTATCCGTCGGGAAGGCATTGATCGCCACCACGCAGGGGAGGCGGAAGACATCGCGGATATTGCTGATATGCTTCAGCAGATTGGGAATTCCCGCAGAAAGGGCCTGAAGATTCTCCGTCCCCAGATCTTCCTTCTTTACTCCGCCGTTGTATTTCAGTGCGCGCACCGTCGCCACTATCACGACCGCGGACGGACGGATTCCGCCCATGCGGCATTTGATATCACAGAATTTTTCCGCACCGAGATCCGCGCCGAATCCGGCCTCCGTCACGACATAGTCCCCGAGCTTCAGCGCCGTCCTGGTTCCGATCAGCGAATTGCAGCCGTGAGCGATATTGGCGAACGGTCCTCCGTGGATGATGACCGGGGCGTGCTCGAGCGTCTGCACCAGATTCGGCTTCAGCGCATCGCGGAGCAGAGCGGTCATCGCGCCCTCCGCGTGAAGGTCGCCCGCCGTAACCGGTTTCTGTTCAGACGGTTTTCCATAGGTGTATCCCACGATCAGACGCGACATTCTCTCCTTCAGGTCATTGAGGTCCGAGGCCAGGCAGAAAGCCGCCATCACCTCGGAAGCTACCGTAATATCGTAGCCGTCCTCGCGGGGAATGCCGTTGATCCTTCCGCCGAGTCCGTCGACGATATTCCGCAGCTGGCGGTCATTCATATCCACGCACCGCCGCCAGGTTATCTTTCTGGGATCAATGTTCAGTTCATTTCCCTGATAGATGTGATTGTCCACCATCGCGGCGAGCAGATTGTTCGCCGCCCCGATCGCATGAAAATCACCGGTGAAATGGAGATTGATATCCTCCATGGGGACGACCTGCGCGTATCCGCCTCCGGCAGCACCTCCCTTGACTCCGAAGACCGGTCCCATAGAGGGCTCGCGGAGGGCGCCCGCGGAACGCTTTCCCAGCTTCCGGAGTGCATCGATCAGACCGATCGTCGTCGTTGTCTTTCCCTCACCCGCAGGCGTGGGATTGATCGCCGTCACCAGGATCAGCCTTCCGTCCGGCCGGCCGCAGTTCTTCAGAAAGCCGCTGTCGATCTTGGCTTTCCATTTCCCGTACGCTTCCAGATATTCCTCATCAATGCCCGCCTCGGCAGCGACCTCCGCAATCGGTTTCATCCGGCACGCCTGGGCAATCTCAATATCAGATTTCTGTGCTCCCATAGATTCCTCCTGTGCTCATGCAATCTCCGGATCCGGCGCTCAGATCTGATATCCGACCGATTTCAGGTAATCCACGCTCGCCTTCACGTCCCGAAGAGACGTCGCCTGGTTTCTCGGGTCACGCTCCTGCTCGATGGTGATGTATCCGCTGTAGCCGATCTCCTCCAGGGCTTTTTTGATCCCGGGATAATCCAGAGCTCCGGTCCCGATCGGGCACATGGAACCCTTTCCGCATCCCTCGAAGAAGCGGATGTGCTCTCCGAGGACCTCCTCGTAAACCTTCTGATTGACGTCTTTAAAATGAATGTAGTCAATCCGGTCCGCGTATTTTTTCAGATATTCGGCCGGATCCATCCCGGAATAATACAGATGGCCCGTATCCAGACAGAGACCCGCGGTCTCATAAGGAATATCGCGAACCAGCTTCTCGATCTCATCCGAAAATTCGAGATAGCCTCCCGCGTGCGGATGAATCACAGGACGGACGCCCCAGTGGTTTGCACGCTCACAGACCGCCCGGATATTGTCCATGAAAGCCGCCCACTCATCGTCGTTCATCCTGGGAGCGCGGTCCGGGTGGCCGGCGTTGTAATCTCTCTCATCGTGACCCCAGTCCATAACGGTCATGTAGGGCGTCGGGAATTTCTGCCCTTCATGAACCGGAAGCTTCGGCATTTTCGGATCGGTGATCAGTCCGCAGATATCGTCGACCGCAGAAAGGACGTTGGAAAGATTGTCCGGATCCACCAGATCATGGAAAATCGTTCCGGCCACAATCGCCAGCCCGTTCCGGTTCAGCTCTTCCGAAACGACATCCGCATCGATCGGAAGATAGCCGTACGGTCCGAGCTCGATCGCGCGGTATCCTGCCTGGCCCGCTTCAGACAGCACTTTCTTCCACGACGGAAGATACGGATTTTTCGGGTCGTCGACGCCCCAGCTCGCAGGAGCTCCACAAATGTTCATCGTCATATCGTTTTTCCTCCTCATCCATTTTCCCCGGCCCGCAGGACGAACCCTTTTGCAGCTCAGTGACTGAGATCCAGTCCCGCAAGATCCTCCGGGATATTTGCCACGCGGAGATGCTCATCCAATCCCTCGATCATCTGCATTTCCGCATCGGACAGCTCAAAATCAAAAATCTCCGAATTGCTGCGGATCCGGTCCGGATTCGACGATTTCGGAATGGCGGAAACATTCATCTGGACCAGATAGCGCAGACCGATCTGGGCAGTCGTGCGGCCGTATTTTTCGGCCAGCTTGACCAGCGGGGCGCGGTCCATGTAGGCTCCCCGCGCAAGCGGCGCGTAGGCCTGGACGGCAATCCCGTGGCTGCGGCAGTAGTCCGCGAGCGGCTTTCGATTCCAGAGCGGATGATATTCGATCTGGTTGACATCCGGCAGAACACCGGTCTGCTGCTGGAGAAGCTCCAGATGCGCAATCTCAAAATTGCTGACTCCGATCGAACGGACCAGCCCTTTTTCCTTCAGACGAATCAGTTCCGACCAGGTTCTCAGGTAACACCCCGGAACCGGCCAGTGAATCAGATAGAGATCCAGATAATCCAGCTTCATCCTGCGCAGGCTCCGGGAAAAAGCGCCCTCGACATCGCCGATCCGCTGCGCATTGTTCCATACCTTGGAAGTAATAAACAGCTGATCCCGCGGCACCGGAATGGCGGAGAACGCATTCCCCGCCGCCTCCTCGTTGCCGTAGGCGGAGGCGGTGTCAAACAGGCGGTAGCCGCATTCCGCGGCGGACAGAACCGCGCGGGACAGCTCATCCGGATCCGTCACTTTAAAGAGACCCAGTCCCAGAAGCGGCATGTCATACCCCGATGCCAGCCGCAGAGAGAGAATCTTGTTTTCCATGGCTTGCCTTCTTTCCGTTTTTCAAAAAGGAAAAATCCGGTTCTTACCAGTCCTCTTCGTTTTCCAGTTCGTCCTTCCCCTGACGCAGCATCAGCTCATTGACCGCGTCTCTGGCCGGCATATTTTCGAATAACACCCGGTTGACGCACTCGATAATCGGAGTCTCCACATGATATTTTTTTGAGAGCTTCCGGCCGGCTTTTGCGGAATAAACGCCCTCGACGATCTGGTGAACCTCCTTCATCGCATCGTCCATCGAGTAGCCCTGACCGATCAGATAGCCCGCCTTTCGGTTGCGGCTGTGTACGCTGGCGCAGGTCACAATCAGATCTCCGATGCCGGAGAGTCCGAACAGCGTTTTCGGATTGGCTCCCATCGCCGTACCGATCCGGGAAATCTCCGTGCTTCCCCGGGTAATCAGCGCGGCCTTCGTATTGTCGCCGTACCCGATCCCGTCCGCAATTCCCGCTGCCAGCGCGATGACATTCTTCAGAGCGCCTCCGATCTGGATGCCCAGCATGTCTGAGCTGGTGTAGACGCGGAAAACCGGAGACATGAAAATAGAACGGATGTACTCCGCGGTCTTCTTCGAATGCGCACCGGTCACGATTGTCGTCGGAAGATCGCGTCCGACCTCCTCCGCATGACTCGGTCCCGACAGGACCGCGACGTCCGCCTGTGGAATATTTTCCTCAATAATATCGGACATCGTCATCAGCGTCTGCTCTTCAATGCCTTTCGCGAGGCTGACAATCTTTGCCCCTTCTTTGACAAAAGGCGCCAGATTTTTCGCCGTGCTTCGCACAACCGGAGACGGGACGACGAAAACGAGGAGATCCTTTCCGGAAGCCGCCTCTTCCAGATCACAGGTAAACTGCATATCCTCCGGAAGCTTCACGCCCGGAAGCTTGTCCGTATTCTCGTGGTTTTTCAGAAACATGTCGGTCTCTTCCTGAAGATAAGACCAGACCGTGAGATGATGTCCGTTCTCAGAGAGCAGATGCGAGACTGCCGTTCCCCAGCTTCCTGATCCGATGACGCCGATTCTTGCCATATCACTATTCTCCTTTTATTTCTTGTTTTTTCCGCTGTGCAGATAGGTCTTCCGCTCATTCCCGTGAATCAGGCGGGAAATATTTCCCCGGTGCCCGTAGAAGGCCAGCGCCGTGAGTGCGGCGACGATGATATACATCTCCACCCGATGCGCCGAGGTCATTCCATACTGCCCCATCTGTCCGAGAATAATCACTCCGAACAGAAATTCCAGCGAGAGGCAGAGGGAACCGAGGGATACATAATGGGTAACAAAAAAAAAGCTGAAAAAAACGAGGATTCCGATTCCGATCAGCCTCAGATCTCCGAAGGCGATGATCATTCCGGCCGTGGCGGCGATTCCCTTTCCTCCTTTAAACTTCAGGTAGAAGGGAAAATCATGACCGAGAATGACACCGGCGGAAGTCCAGATCTTGATCAGCGGCACCATATCCGGGTAAGACCGTCTGAAAATCAGCCACGTCACAATGACCGCGAGGATGCATTTTCCGATGTCGCATCCCATGGTAACAAGACCCGCCTTCAGCCCCATCGTCCGGAGCGCGTTGGTCGTTCCCGCATTGCCGCTTCCTTCTTTCCGGATATCAATTCCTTCTTTTTTCCCGTAAAAATACGAGGTCTGAAACAGACCAAACGCATATCCAATGAGCAGTGAAATTACGCGTACCATGACGAATCTGTGAGTCCTCCTCAGGAATCTTTTTCCTTGCGCTCTCGCACCAGCATCCGCAGCATCGTTCCGGAAAAGCCAAACGAATCGCGGATCTGATTTTCCAGATAGCGAAGGTATGAAAAATGCATCAGCTGTTTGTCATTGACGAAAAGAACAAATGTCGGCGGCTTTACCGCAACCTGCGTCATATAATAAATCCGCAGGCGCTTTCCCTTGTCAGACGGCGGCTGCTGCATCGTGACCGCCTCCGTGAGAAGTTCATTCAGCACTCCGGTCGGAATCCGCATGGACTGGCTTTTGAGCACCTCGTCGATCGCGTCGAAGAGCTTCGGCAGCCGCTGCCCCGTGAGAGCGGAAATAAAAAGGATCTCCGCATATGGCGCAAATGAGAGGATCGCGCGGATACGCTTTTCGAATTCACGCGTTGATTTGTCCGTCTTGTCCACCGCGTCCCATTTATTGACCGCGATGATCAGTCCTTTTCCGCGGTCATGGGCGATACCGGCGATCTTCGCGTCCTGCTCCGTCACGCCCTCGGCGGCGTCAATCACGACCACGGCGACATCACTGCGCTCCACCGCGCTCACCGTCCGGATAATGCTGTATCTCTCGATATCCTCTTTGACCTTGCTCTTCCGGCGAAGCCCCGCGGTATCGATCAGGATATAATCCATCCCGTTCCGGCGTATGGTCGTATCGATCGCATCTCTCGTGGTCCCGGCGATATCCGAGACAATGACCCGGTCCTCGCCGAGCAGCTTGTTCACGATAGAGGATTTCCCGACGTTCGGCTTTCCGACGATGGCGATCCTGGGCGTCTCATCCTTATCTTCCTCGGGGCTTCGCTCCGGAAAATACGAAATCACCGCGTCAAGCAGCTCCCCGATTCCCTGCTTCCCCTCGGAAGAGATCGGATACGGCTCACCGATTCCCAGGTTATAAAATTCATAGATATCCATCTGCTGTTTTTTGTACTGGTCGACCTTGTTTACCGCCAGGACGACCGGTTTATGACTTTTCCGCAGAATCGAGGCGACCTCAGCGTCCGTGTCGACCAGTCCTGTCTTTGCATCCACCATAAAAATGATGACATCGCTGGTCTCGATCGCGATTTCCGCCTGCTCTCTCATCCGCCGGAGGATGACATCCCTGCTCTCCGGTTCGATCCCTCCTGTATCTATCAGGGTAAAGGTCCGGTCCAGCCAGTCAACCTCCGCGTAAATGCGGTCTCGGGTGACGCCCGGGGTATCTTTTACGATCGAAATACGCTCGCCGGCGAGGGCGTTGAACAGCGTCGATTTGCCGACATTCGGCCTCCCGACGATCGCCACAATCGGTTTGCTCATCCTTCGTTCCTCCTGAATTCTTCTGTTACCATGCCCGGTCAGGACAGTTCGTACGGCTGCGGAAGATCCTCCAGGGCCATCTTCCCGTCAGTCTCTCCGGTCAGCGCGTTCAACAGCGATCTTCCGGAGGTTCCGTTCACGATGACGGGAACCCCGAGGGCTTTCTCCACATCCTTTACCGTGACATCGTCCAGGAAAACGCTCTCCCGGCTCCGCAGCATGTTGGACGGAATGATCAGGGCGTCCCCCAGCTCCTCTCCGGAAAAATGCGACAGCTGCCCGATCAGATCGCGCCCCGTCACAAGCCCGGAAACCGTGATCCGGTCCCCGAAAAAATCATTGCGAACCGGAAACACCCGGACGGTTACGCCGGGAAATTTTTCTTTCATCATGGGCATTTCCACAAGCGAGCGGATAAAATCGGCGGACAGGAGCCCCGTCGCAATCGTGACATGGCGGGGTCTGCGCCTCCCTTCCTCTCTGGTATCCGTATTTTCCCCGGTCGCGTCCTCCAGTGCCCGGGAGAACTCTCTCTCCAGAAGTCTCAGCATTCCGACTCCGTTTTCCAGCTGCGGATAGCCGTCGTACATCTCTTCATCCGGGATCCCTTTTTCCGCCAGAAGATACCACTCGTCGGAAGCGTGTACGAAATGCGTCCCGTATTTTTTCCGGTAATACTGCTGCCACTTCAGAATCTGACAAAGGACCGCCTCTGCGCTCTCCCTGTCAAACGGCTTCAGAGGATACAGCCCCTCCCGGAATTTCGTCAGCCCGACGGGGACCACCGAAACGCTCTTCAGCGCGGGAAGATACGCTTCCAGATCCCGCAGAGTCCGGTCCAGCTCGCTCCCGTCGTTGATATCCCGGCAGAGAACGATCTGTCCGTTCATCTCGATTTCCGCGTCCGCCAGCTTTCTCACCATCGGAAAGATATCGCCGGCGAAACGGTTGCGGAGCATCTCGCACCTGAGACGGGGATTCGTCGTGTGAAAGGAAATGTTGATCGGGGAAAGACGATACGCGATAATCCGGTCGATGTCACGGCTGCTCATATTCGTCAGTGTCACATAATTGCCCTGAAGAAATGACAGACGGGAGTCGTCATCCTTGAAGTAGAGGGTATCGCGCATCCCGCCGGGCATCTGATCAATAAAGCAGAAAATACAGTGATTGCGGCAGGAGCGATATTCATCCATAAGCCCGTTTTCAAAAACGATTCCCAGATCCTCGTCCTCGTCTTTTTCAATTTCCAGAAGCCATTCCTCTCCGGAGTCCTTCTTCCGGATCAGGACATCGACCGATTCAGATTCCATATGGTACTGATAATCAAAAATGTCCCCGATCTTCGCGTCGTCCATGGAAATGAGAACATCTCCCGCCTCAATACCCATCTCCTCCGCGATGCTTCCCGGGACGATTTTGCTGATCACGTGCACCTTTTCCGCCATTTTTTCCTCCGAACTCTATCCAACATCATAGCAATCCGGCCCTGAAAAAGCAAGCTTGCCGATCGCTTCCGATACTGTCAACCTGTGTCCAGAAAAGCGGTGACAATTCAGTCAACCAGAGTGCTGAAATCCGGGACCCTTCGTCAATCGTTTTACATTGACACTCCCTCATGAAAATGCTATAAATGATCTATGTGAGGTGCTTTAAATCAATGGCGTCTCTCTATTACCGATGTGCCCCGGAGGAAATGATGTCGAAAAAATACGATTATCTTGCAAAGGCGGTTCCGGTTGCCCCGCTGAAGCTTGTGGGACTTCCCGGCTGCGAAAAACTGACGGGTAAAATCAACGACTATCTTGTCACGAACCGGAAAAAACTGGTTCACGAGTATCCGGAGAAGAGAAAAATCCGCGGTCTGTGTGAAGAAAACTACATCATCGACTGCGAGCTTCCCCGATTCGGAACGGGGGAATCCAAAGCCCGGCTCCTTCAGTCTGCGCGAGGCGTAGACCTTTTTATTCTGGTTGACGTCTGCAATCCCAGCGTCAAATACGAGGCTTTCGGCCGTGAGACGAGAATGTCTCCGGACGATCACTATCAGAATCTCAAGCGCGTGATCTCCGCTGTGACCGGAAAGGCACACCGCATCAATGTCATCATGCCCTTCCTCTACGAGAGCCGGCAGCACCGCCGCACGGCCAGGGAATCTCTGGACTGCGCGTTCTCCCTTCAGGAACTGACGAAAATGGGCGTATCCAACATCCTGACATTCGACGCGCACGACCCTCACGTGATGAACGCGATCCCTTTAAGCGGATTCGACAATTTCTTCCCGAATTACCAGTTTCTTCAGGCTCTTCTGGAGTCCGAGCCGGATCTGTCCATCAGCAAAAACAATCTGGTCGTCATCAGTCCCGATGAGGGAGCCATGCCGCGCGCGATCTACTTCGCCAATATTCTCGGCGTGGATATCGGAATGTTTTACAAGCGGCGCGACTATTCGGTCATCGTCAACGGGAAAAACCCGATTGTCGCGCATGAATTTATCGGGGATTCGGTAGAAGGAAAAGACTGTGTCGTCATCGACGACATGATTTCTTCGGGAGGAAGCATTCTGGACGTCGCAAAGCAGCTGAAAGGACGCGGTGCGAAGCGGGTGTTTGTCTGTACGACGTTCGGCCTGTTTACGGACGGATTTGATGAGTTCGATAAATATTACAAGGACGGAATGATTGAAAAAGTCATCACCACCGACCTGATCTACCAGCAGCCTGAGCTTCTGAAGAAACCCTGGTATGCCACGGCCCGGATGGAAAAATATCTGGCGAATATCATTGACACCCTGAACCACGATATTTCCACCGAGAAGGTGCGGGACAATACCCACAAGATCAACAAGCTGATGAAAAAATACCGCAGACAGAACTCTCACGAGGGCTAATGGCCGCGGTAGGGAAATGCGTTTTGGTAATGGCGGATTTCACGGTTTTCGATGGCAATCACATCGAACCGGCACGGAACATTGTCCAGAATCTGATACCGGACGCGGTAATAGTCCGCCACCTTTGCGATCGTCTTTCTTTTCTGAAAAGATACCGCTTCTTCCGGAAGGCCGGAAGAAGCGGTTTTTCTGTATTTCACTTCGACAAATACGAGCGTATCTCCGTCCGATGCCACCAGATCGATCTCACCGAAGCGGCACCGGAAATTTCTGGTCAGAATCTGCCATCCCTTTTCGGACAGATACTGCGCCGCCAGATCTTCATATTCGGACCCGATTTTTCTCCTGTTCACCATGTTTTTCTCAGATGTAGCGCGTGATGAACGTCCTCCTGTGAATCGGACAGGGGCCGTATTTTTTCAGCGCCTCTATATGTTCTCTGGTTCCGTATCCCTTGTTCGAGGCAAAATGGTACTCCGGCATGAGCCGGTCATACTCCACCATCAGGCGGTCCCTCGTGACTTTGGCGATAATACTGGCCGCCGCGATGCTCTGGCTTTTCGCATCTCCTTTTACAATGGATACCTGCCGGATCGAAATGTCCGGGATGTGAACCGCGTCAACCAGAAGCAGATCCGGAACGACAGAGAGCTTCGAGACAGCCTCCCGCATCGCCTCGTACGCCGCCTGAAGAATATTGATCTCATCGATCCGCTCGGGGCTGACCGATCCGATCCCGGTCGCAACCGCTTCTCTCAGGATGACGTCATACAGCTCCTCACGCCTTTTGGCCGTGAGCTTCTTGGAATCATTGATGTAGAGAATCCGCGCATCCTTTGGAAGGATCACGGCGCCTGCCATGACCGGTCCGGCGAGCGGTCCGCGCCCTACCTCATCGACCCCGCAGATGTTTGTACAGAAAGCATACTTTTTCTCAAATTCGCAAAGCGCCTCCACGCGCGCCTTTTCCTTTTCCAGCTTTTCGGCGCGCCTGAGTTCTGCCAGTTCTTTTTTTGTCATATAGTTCTGTCCCTTCCGGAGTAAATCTCCGAACTTCTTCTGCTTACGCAGTCCCCCTTGTATTTCACGCGTTTTTTGACGGGTTCGCGCTTCCCTTTTTACCGGATCCTCCTTATCCGGATTGCCACGGTCTTTCCAGGGAAATTCTTCCCAGAAGTCCGTTTCTGAAATCATCCAGCAGAATCTTCGACGCTTTTTCGGTCGAGAACGTATTTCCCTTTGTGACACACCCTCTCGCCCTGGCGATTTCCTCCAGGATCCGGACCGGTTTCTTCTGCCCCTCAATCGAGAAATAACGTTCCAGTGTGCCGGGATACTGTCCGTCCAGAAAACGGATCAGTTCCAGTGCCAGTTCCTCCCTGTTCAGCAAATCCTGGCGGATCGCCCCGGTGAGAGCGAGAGCCGTTCCTGCTGCGGGATCATCAAACTTCGGCCAGAGGATACCCGGCGTATCCAGAAGATCCAGCCCTTTTCCGAGATGGATCCACTGCTTTCCTTTTGTCACCCCGGGACGGTTTCCCGTCTTCGCCGACGCACGCCCGGCCACGGTATTGATAAATGTCGATTTTCCGACGTTGGGAATTCCGGCAACCATCGCACGGATCGGACGGTTCCTGAAACCTCTCCGGATATTCCGCTCTATTTTTTCTTTGCAGGCAATGTTGATCTGTGAACGCAGCGACTTCAGGTCCGTCCGGTTTCGGGAGTCGGCCGTGACCGTCTGAATCTTTTCCTGCTTAAAATAAGAAATCCAGAGATCCGTCACCTTCCCGTCCGCAAGATCCGCCTTGTTCAACACAATCAGGCGGGCTTTTCCTTTTCCGAGCTCCGCAATATCCGGATTGCGGCTGGAGCGGGGAATTCTGGCATCGACCAGTTCGATGATCAGATCGATGATCTTCAGATCTTCCTGCATCTGACGCTTCGCTCTGGTCATATGGCCCGGATACCATTGAATCTCCATACCCTCTTATCTCCTCTTCCGGCGAAAATCACCCCGTTCTGCTCTAAAAATAAGACTGCCGCACAAACTGGTGCAGCAGCCTGATAAGGGTCCGGATTATCGGATGCGCTCTTTTACCTTCGCAGCCTTTCCTACGCGATCTCTCAGATAATAGAGTTTCGCGCGTCTTACTTTACCGCGGCGGACAACCTCAACCTTCTCCACATTCGGAGAATGAAGCGGCCATGTCTTTTCTACGCCGACTCCATTCGACTGTTTGCGGACGGTAAATGTCGCGCGGTTGCTTCCGCCCTGCTTTTTGATGACAACGCCCTCGAAAACCTGGATTCTCTCGCGATTTCCCTCTTTGATCTTTCCGAAAACACGGACGGTGTCGCCGGTGCGGAACTCCGGAGCGTTTTCTTTCATCTGCTCCTGTTCAATTTTCTGGATAATTTCGTTCATGATTCTTCTCCTTGATCTATTCTGCTTTTTTGAGGCGTCCAATCCGTCCGGGTAATCCGGAAAAAATCCGGAAACCCGATCGATCCCGGATCGTCGGACCATAAAAAGAAATGGATGTTCTTATCACCGATCAACGTGACAGCGGACCATCTTGTTACCACAATAGGGAAATTATACAAGAAATTATTTCTTTTGGCAATATATTTTTTTAGATAAATCCGTGGTCTGAACCAAAGCCGCTATATGGTTCCCCTCTCGATTTTTCTGCGGATCGCGAGCGCCGCACCTCTCATCTCATCCGCCTGGCCCGGATCGAGGCGCAAGGAACCGGCGATCCGGAATCCGTTCTCTTCAAGAGCTTCCCGGAGAGCGGATATTTTTTCTCCCGGTGCGGAAACATCCGCCTCTGCCCCGCTCTCCCGCGGTACGGAAGAACAGCGAACCAGAAGGCACGCCGTCATCTCTCCTGTCAGATTACGGAATCGGAACCCGGGCGTCACTTCCTCTGCCGCCTGTTCCGGGAGATCTCCCGCACTTTCCCCGGAATCTGCTTCGGAGATGT
>JBMNRP010000030.1:0-25513 GCA_050944685.1 Bilifractor sp. | reverse complement strand
CAGAGTGCTTCATGCCGGTAATCTCTAAGCCGTCCTGAACAACACGAATCCCGAAAATGGCTTGATTACCGGGTTCTTTTACACTTCAGTCCCTGCGCCTTGACATCAATACTACGGTCTCGACGTGAACGCTTGCCGGAAAAAGGTCATAAGGCGCGACTTTCGTCACCTGATAATTGCTTCCGGACAGTTTTTTTACATCACGCGCGAGCGTTGCCGGATTGCAGCTGACATACACAATTTTCTCCGGTTCCATCCGCATGATCGTATCCAGCAGGATTTCATCGCAGCCCTTCCGGGGCGGATCGACCACCACAACATCTGCACGGATCTTCTGTTCCCTGAAAATCCGGGGAACGACTTCTTCCGCCTTTCCGGCAAGAAACTCTGCATTTGAGATTCCGTTCAGAAGCGCGTTCTCTTTGGCGTCCTCAACTGCCTGCGGAATTATTTCAACTCCTATTACCTGTTTCGCTTTCCTTGCGAGAAAAAGAGAAATGCTTCCGATTCCGCAATAAAGATCCCATACGGTTTCATTTCCCGAGAGACTGGCAAAGTCCAGAACCTTTTCATAGAGGCGGACCGTCTGGACAGGATTGACTTGAAAAAAAGAGAGGGGAGAAATGCGGAAACGCAGAGGACCGATCGAATCTTCGATCGAGCCGCTTCCCCAGAGCGTCACCGAGCTGCTGCCCATGATGACATTGGTTCGCTCCAGATTCACGCTGTATGAAATGGAGGTCATTCCGTCTATCGAGACGAGGCGGCGGACGAGATCATCCGCACAGGGAAGCTTCCTTCCATTGATCACCGGGCAGACGAGAATCTGACCACTCGAACAGCCGAAGCGGACGAGAACGTGACGGACAAGCCCTCTCCCGCTCTCCTCATCATAAGGCTCAATTCGGTGATCCGCCATCCAGTGAAGTACCGCTTCGAGGACCGGCCTGTTGCATTTTGCTCCGATCAGACAGTCCCCTCCGGTCCGGGTTTTCTGTTCTTTTCCATCTCCGGAAAGTGAAAGAAGCGGAATGACACGGTGACTGTGCTGTGCATAATAGCCGGCGACCAGTTTTCCCTCCCGGTCTCTGCGCACGGGAAACAGCGCTTTATTCCGATAGCGGAACGGATGCTCCATCCCGGAAATCGGTTCCATTTGAGCCACAGTCGCCGGAAGTTCCGCTTTTCCGGGGATTTCGCTCCCGGTGTTCCTCCGAGTCCTGACTTCTTCTTCGGTATCCGGCCGGCTTTCGATTTCATTCCCGGCATCCGGCCGGGCCTCGTTGTGGTCCGCTGCCGCCAGGACAATTCCTCCGATCCGTTCCAGATCGTTCCGGACCACATTTTCCTTCCAGGAAAGCTGAGCCCGGTAATCCATATTCTGAAGCTGGCATCCCCCGCAGGGGCCGAACACCGGACAGGGCGGGCTGACCCGGTACGGAGAAGCCTGGATCACGCGCATCAGCCTGCCGTATCCGAAGCTTTTTTTCACCTTCGTCAGCTTCACCTCCGCGAGATCGCCGAGAAGCGCATCCCGGACAAATACCGTGAAGCCCTCCGCCTTTCCAATCCCCTCGCCGGCGGATCCGATGTCTTCGATCCGGATCGTAACGAGGTCATTTTTCTGAAACTTCATCTGTCTCAACCTTTCACACCGGCAGAGCTCTCCGTTTTTTTCGGAAAGGCCCCGGAGTTTTCCGGTTTTCCGGGTCACTCCGGAAGCTCTCCGGTTTTCCGGATGTTGGTCTCGAGCATCCTGTTGTAACCGAGCCACTCTTCCGGGTTCTTATCGCTGTTCTCGAGGATCTCGGTCATAGTCTCCATACGGGCGTCCGTGATGTCAGCGAGGCTGAGGGCAAGCGCTTCCGCGAGAGCGGGCTTTTTCGGCGAACCGTATTCCAGCTCTCCGTGATGGGAAATAATGCAGTGAATAAGTTCATCGGACAGCTTCTGCGGAAAATCCGGAATCTTCCGGATCTCATCGCAGATCATCTCGGTACCGATCACGATGTGGCCCAGAAGCTGGCCCGCATCGGTATATGTATTGGCCGGAAATGCGGAGAGCTCGCGCAGTTTTCCGATGTCGTGCAGCATGGCCGCCGTCAGCAGGAGATCGCGGTTCAGCACCGGATACGTTTTCGTATAATAGTCGCAGAGTTTCGTCACGCTCAGAGTGTGTTCCAGCAGGCCGCCGATGAAGCCATGATGAATTGTCTTGGCGGCGGAAGCATTTTTGAACTGTTCTGCAAATCCCTGGTTATCGGTGAAAAAGGCTTCCAGAACATT
The DNA here is from genome assembly GCA_050944685.1 of Bilifractor sp. Classification (GTDB taxonomy): domain Bacteria; phylum Bacillota; class Clostridia; order Lachnospirales; family Lachnospiraceae; genus CADBRN01. Next base: position 23,227 of record JBMNRP010000030.1, on the reverse strand, counting down.
CAATAAATAGGGATTCTGGATGGAGTCTACATAGGAAAGCAGCTCCTGGTACATTTTTTCGATATTTTTCGAGGTGGTCGGAAGGTAATCCGCAGGATCATACTCTCCCTCTCTGGCGACGCGTGCGCGCCGGATCGCCACCTGCGGAGCCCCGTTGAACGTATTCACATCTCCGACGATGTCAATATAGTCCAGTTCCTCAAAGTTGTCGATGCCCGGGGAATCCGGCTCCCAGACCTTGGCATTGACCGCTCCGGTGCGGTCCATCAGAATCACGTTGTCATATTGTTTCCCGGTTTTGGAAACCGCGCTCTGCTTATATTTGCAGAGATAAATACCTGAAACACGGCTGCCGGGCTGCAGTTCTCTGATATATTTCATTGTTTCTTCTGTCCTTCCTGTACGAACTGGATATCGCCGGACTTTCCGCCGAAAAAAAAACGGGGCCCTGTGCGTTTTTTGCACAGCAAGCCCCGACTGTCCGTAATGATCTCGTCCGATTCCCGATATCATCTCGCATGCGCCGCACAAGGACAGCGCATATTGATATTCCCACTGATATTCCGGCGGCAGCAGGGCGATTCGCATATGAAACAGCCCTATTTTAACACTCGCCGACCGTTACATCAAATGATACTTCTTCGTATCCGTTTGCTCCTTTTCTGCGGGCGCCCACTTTAATCCGGGCTCCCGGCTGGCAGGATTCGAGCACCTCTGTCAGCTCCGACATGGTCTTTATATCCTCGCCGTTTATCGTCGTGATGACATCCTGCTGCTTCAGACCGGCGAGCATCGCCGGCGAATCCGCCACGACCTCCGTGGCAAGCACGCCCTCGGGAATTCCCGTACTCGCGGAAATACTGCTCGTCACGTTTTCTCCCCGGATCCCCAGGTAAGCTCTCGGCTGATTGTTGGTCAGCTTCTGTATCAGATCCGATATCTCACTGATACCGATCGCTTTCACGATACTGCTGTCGTCCGATCCGAGAGACTGATCGATAATACCGACCACCTCTCCATCCAGATTGATCAGGATGCCCGACCCTTCGGAGGCCCCTTTGATATCGGTCGTCAGAAGATGAACGTTGCGGTCCACGAGAGAAACGGTATTGGAAACGGAGGTAACTGCCCCGACCGAATAACTTTCCTCATACCCCATGGGATTGCCGAGCGCCACCACGGTCTCTCCCCGCGCCAGCGTATAAGAATTGCCCAGTTTTGCCGATGTAACAGACTGAAGGGACGACGAGTCATCCCCGTGGGTTACCTTGACCACAGATAATCCGGTGGCCGAATCGGAACGGACGACCGTCCCCTCCAGCTCCGTGTCCTCGTAAAACCGGACCCGGATATGCTCCGCATCGGAAGTCGCGGAACTCATGGTCAGAATATAATACTCCGTGGAATTATTGGCAATAATCACACCGGCAGCCTCGCTGCTGTTTACAAAGCTGCTGTTGAAATAATCCATCTCACTGCGAATCCCCGTGACCTGCACAAGCGATTTTTCGCAGTCCATCACCATATCATTGATCTCTCTGCGGACATTGCTGTAAGCTTCCATCGCGGACTCCCCTTCTCCGTTTTCCGCGTCTGTGTCCGCGCCGGAAGCCGGAGAAGCCGAATCATCCGACCCCTGACCGGATAAACCGGAAACAGAGGAAGCCGACACCGCCGAGATACTCTCTGAGGAACTCGCCATGCCGATATCGATGTGCTCGTCCTGTCCGCCGGAAACGATATGCTCCGCTGCCGGTCGAACCAGGGCAAACACGAAAGCCGCCACGGCTCCCGCCGCCGCCGCCATAATCAGTACCAGACAAATTCTCCTCCAAAACTTTTTCTTTTGATCCGGAAGCTTGATCGTTTCATTTAGAAATTTAAATTCCTTTTTCTCTTCTGTCTCCGGATCCTTCTTTTCATGATTTTCTTCCATCTGGAAAGCTCCGTAAATATCTGAAACAGAGAAGTCTCCGCCGAATCCTCCCTCCCCTTCCGGGGGCTGATCAGCGGTGAAAATACATAGAAACATTCAGACGAAATAATTAGAAAAAAATCCATTTCGGATAGAAGCAGTATAACAAAGGAATATGAACGAGGTGTTAATAAGTTTTATCAAAAACATCAGATTGCGTATAAAAATCCCATGCATCCGGAAGTCTCCTTCTTCTGGCATCCGTTTCACTCCGCTTGCCATATATGTTAAAATGATTTCAATATGGAATCCGCTCTCTCCTTCCGGTACAGACGAGGAAAATACAGACGAAGGGAATCAGTCTATGAACGAAAAAGCGCTGAAGACGCTTGAATATAATAAAATTATCGCCATGCTCGCAGAGTGCGCGACGAGTACGCCCGGAAGAAAGAAGTGCGAGGAGCTGCTCCCGTCCGATGACATCGGCGAAATCAGCCGGATGCAGGACGAAACGGCAGCTGCTCTCTCCCGCCTGTTTAAGAAAGGGAGCCCTTCTTTCGGAAACGCCCACGATATCCGCGGATCTCTGAAGCGTCTGGAAATCGGAAGCGCGCTGACGCAGAAGGAGCTTCTGCAGATCGCCTCGCTTCTGGAGAACGCCGGTCGGGCGAAAGCTTATGGAGAACACGACGACGGGGAAACCGATCTTCTGGATCCGGTTTTTGACTCGCTGGAGCCCGTACCTATGCTCTCCTCCCGGATCCGCCGGTGCCTGATCTCGGAGGATGAGGTAAGCTCCGACGCCAGTTCGGAGCTCGCACGGATCCGGAGGCAGATAAAAATCAATGAGGACCGCATTCGATCCCAGCTCCAGGAGATGATCAGCGGCTCCATGCGGAATTATCTCCAGGACGCGGTGGTGACGGTGCGCGACGGGCGCTACTGCCTGCCGGTAAAGGCGGAATATCGCTCGCAGGTCAGCGGAATGATCCACGACCAGTCGTCGACGGGAGCCACTTATTTTATCGAACCGATGGCCATCGTCCGCCTGAACAACGATATCCGGGCACTGGAAATCAAAGAGGCACGTGAGATCGAAAAGATCCTGGCGCAGCTTTCCGAGGAAGCCGCGGTTTACGCCGAGCCGATCGGATGGGATCTGGAAAACATGATCGAGCTCGATTTCATTTTCGCCCGGGCGAAGCTGGCGATGGATATGAACGCTACCCGGCCGATTCTGAATACGGAAGGACGGATCCGGCTGCGCAGTGCGCGGCACCCCCTCCTGGACAAAAAAAATGTCGTTCCGATTGACATCCGCCTCGGGGATGAATTTGACCTGCTTATTGTAACTGGTCCGAACACCGGCGGAAAAACCGTCTCTTTGAAAACGATCGGACTTCTGACCCTGATGGGACAGGTCGGCCTCCATATCCCGACTCTTGACCGCTCGGAGCTGGCGGTCTTTTCCGAGGTTTACGCGGACATCGGGGACGAGCAGAGCATTGAACAGTCGCTCAGCACATTTTCATCGCACATGACGAACACCGTCTCGTTTCTGGAAAAAGCGGATCAGCGCTCACTGGTTCTTTTTGACGAACTCGGGGCAGGAACCGATCCGACCGAGGGAGCCGCGCTCGCCATCGCCATTCTCAGCTATCTGCATCGACAGCAGATCCGGACCATGGCGACGACGCACTACAGCGAACTGAAAATTTTTGCCCTGCAGACGCCGGGGGTAGAAAACGCGAGCTGCGAATTTGACGTATCTACTCTGCGCCCCACATACCGCCTCCTGATCGGCGTACCCGGAAAGAGCAACGCATTTGCGATCTCGAAAAGGCTCGGCCTTCCGGATCACATCATCGACGAGGCAAAAGCTCAGATCAGCGAACAGGACGCGTCCTTTGAGGATGTCCTCTCCTCCCTTGAACAGAGACGGATTTCCCTCGAAGAACAGAACGCGGAACTGGAAAAAGTAAAAGGAGAGCTGGCAGAGGAGCGGCGCGCCCTCGAAGAGAAGCAGAAAAAATTCGAGCAGACGAGGGACCGCATTGTCCGGGATGCCAACGAGGAAGCCCGGAAGATCCTGCAGGAAGCGAAGGATTACGCGGATCAGACCATCCGCGATTTCCGGAAATTCAGGAAGAACGCGGGCAATTCCGACCAGATGGAGCGGAAGCGCAACGAACTGAGGAAGAAGCTGGAAAAAGCCGAAGCCTCCTCCGCCGTGAAGCCCGCCGAGCGCTCCCGCAAGAAACCGAAACCGGACGAGCTGAAGCCGGGAGACAGCGTGAAAGTACTCAGTCTGAACCTGAAGGGGATCGTCGCGTCCAAACCGGACTCCAGAGGGAACCTCTTCGTACGGATGGGAATCATGCGCTCCAAAGTGAATATAGATGATCTGGAACTGATCGATGAGCCCGATATCTTCCAGGACGGAACCGACGCCCGCAAAAATTTGCGTGGAGCCGGAGGAACCATGTATGAAACCGATTCTTCCCGGAGCGGGAAGAGGGGCAGACATTCCGTGCAGAATCCGTCCTCCGGAAAAGGCGGCCGCGGATCCGGCGTCAGCGGCGTTCGGATGGAAAAGGCCATGATGGCCGGAACGGAGATCAACCTTCTCGGAAGAACCGTCGACGAAGCCTGCGCGGAACTGGATAAATTCATAGACGACGCCGTCATGGCCCACATCTCCGAGGTCCGGATTATTCATGGGAAAGGGACCGGACGGCTGCGCGAGGGCGTTCACCGGTATCTGCGCTCTAATCGCTCCGTCAAAAGCTTCCGTCTGGCAGAATACGGGGAAGGAGACGCCGGTGTAACCATCGCGGAACTGTATGTCTGATTCCGGCGGAATACTAATGAAACGGATATTCCGTGCAGAATATGCCGTTACGACAGCCGCGCATTTCGCCCGCGGCAGAAAGGACAGATAAAAAAGATGCCTGCAGCAGGACAGAAAATACTGATTGTCGACGATGACAATAATATCGCCGAACTGATTTCTCTCTATCTCACAAAAGAATGCTTCGTCTGCAGAATTGCCAATGACGGACACGAAGCCCTGGAAATAGTGGAAGAATTCAGCCCGGATCTGGTGCTTCTGGATATCATGCTCCCGGGAATTGACGGGTACGAGGTCTGCCGCCGGATCCGGCACGCCTCCAATATCCCGATTATCATGCTCTCCGCAAAGGGAGAAGTGTTTGACAAGGTGCTCGGGCTGGAGCTCGGGGCGGACGACTATATCATCAAGCCGTTTGACTCGAAGGAGCTGGTTGCCCGGGTTAAGGCAGTTCTGCGCCGGGCCGGAAATGGCGCGGAGGAGGCAGAAAAAGATTCCAGAGAAAAGGTCGTGCGGCTTCCGGACCTCGAAGTGAATCTCGCAAACTATTCTGTCACCTACCGTGGAAAGCGGATCGATATGCCTCCGAAGGAACTGGAACTGCTCTACTTTCTCGTCTCTTCGCCGAATCAGGTCTTCACCAGAGAGCAGCTTCTGAATCACATCTGGGGATACGAATATTATGGAGATACCCGGACAGTGGACGTCCACATCAAGCGGCTCCGGGAAAAGCTTCACGGCAACGACTCCTGGTCGATCGGAACCGTCTGGGGCGTCGGCTATAAATTTGAACTGAAATCAGTCTGACCGGCGCAGGAAAAAACCGTGCGGTCCGGCCTTGCATCTTCGGAAAGGAATCCGGCTGTTTCCTGCCTGACACAGGATTTTCAGCTGACGGTGCATCATGAAAAATCGTTTGATCGCAAAGTATCTGACGGCATTCGCGCTTCTGGCCGTAGCCTCTTTTATTTTCATCGAGACTCTCGGCGCCAGCCTGATATACAACCACATCCTGGACGATACCAGCCGGAGACTCTACTCCGAGGTCAATACCATCGTCGAAGACAAAACCATGACCCGGATCATGAACGAAGATTCCCTGAATCAGGCCATGGTTGTCCTGCGCGCCCTCGCCTCTGCCGAGGACGCGCGCATTCTCTATTCTTCCGAGGACGGGACCGTGCGCCTCGACACCGCCGAAGAAACCGTTTCCAAAAGCGGCAGGCTGGACCACTTCGACCCGGTCGCCCTGGGGGAAAATTATTATACGGTCGGGAAATATTTTAATTATTTTGACGAGGATATGCTCACCGTCATGATGCCCGTCTCGGATAATCTGCAGATCAGCGGGTATCTTTCGATCCACGTTCCCATTTCCCGGCTGATCAGTCAGCAGGAATCCTATCTGCGCGTCATTCTGCTGATACTGGGAATCATCGTGCTCCTGATTCTCGTCGTTTTCGTCTTCATCACCGTCTCCTTTCAGAAGCCGCTGAATCAGATCGTCGCCGGAGCAAAAGAATTTGCCGCCGGAAATCTGAATCACAAGATCGAGGTGAAATCCCGCGATGAGCTCGGCGAACTGAGCTCCACTCTGAATTTTATGGCGAGCGATCTGGCGAAAACGGGCGAATCCCAGCGCAATTTCATCTCCAATGTCTCCCATGATTTCCGATCACCCCTGACCTCAATCAAGGGATATGTCGAAGCGATCCTGGATGGCACCGTGCCTCCTGAAATGCAGGAGCACTATCTCGGTATTGTCCTGAATGAGACGAAACGTCTGGAAAAGCTGACGAGAGGAATTCTCACCCTCAATGACATTAATGGCAAAGGAACGGTGCTGGACATCACATCTTTCGATCTCAACGGTGTCATCAAGGAAACCGCGGAATCGTTCGAGGGAACCTGCGTGAAGCGTCATATCTCCATCGATCTTCTGCTCACCGGAACGGAGCTGAAGGTCTCCGCCGATTACGGAAAAATCCAGCAGGTTCTCTACAACCTGCTGGATAATGCAATCAAATTCAGCCGGGACAATTCTTCGATCGAGATTGAGACTTCCGTCCGGAAAGAAAAAGCCTATGTCGCGGTGCGTGACCACGGCACAGGCATTCCTTCAAAAAATCTGAATAAAATATGGGACCGTTTCTATAAGGTTGACTCCTCGCGCGGAAGAGATACGAAAGGAAACGGCATCGGTCTGGCGATTGTCCGTGACATCATTGATGCCCACAACCAGACCATCACTGTCGTCAGCACAGAGGGGGCCGGGAGCGAATTCATCTTCTCGCTCGAACTGGCACCGGAAAATCACTGACGGCATCTTCCCGGAAAACTCATTTCTCCAGCGCCCGGTACAATTCATCCGGCTGAGGTTTATCGAGGTATCTTGTTTCTCCCCGATTGATCAGAAGGCGGTCCTTGCCTTCTGTCATTTCACCCGCCTTCACCGCGTGAATTCCGTGCTCCTCCAGAGCGCGGACGAGCGCGTCTCCGTCCCCGGCTGCGATCAGCATGGATCCGCTCGACATGATCTGATAGGGATTCACGCCGAAAAACTCACAGATCTCGACGCTCTCCTGCCGGATAGGAATTTTTCTCACGTCCACCCGCAGTCCGCAGCCCGCTGCTTCCGCCATCTCCCAGAGGGCTCCGAATACGCCTCCCTCCGTGATATCGTGCATGGCATGAACTCCGACGGATTTCGCGATTTTCGCGTCCTTTGTGACCGAGAGATACTGATCAAAATCTCTCGCGGTCCGGACCAGCTCCGCCGGAAAACGGCTGAGGAGCACGCTCTCCCGTTCTTTTGCCAGAATGGACGTCGCCTCCAGCGCGATCCACTTCGTGATCACCAGCGAATCGCCCGGCCGGATCCGCCCGGGCAGAAGCAGTTCTTCTCTCTTTGTCTTTCCGATTCCGGTCACCGTGATCAGAACGTCAGAAACCGCGCCGGTGATCTCCGTGTGACCTCCCAGGATTTCCATATTCAGTTTCGCGCAGGTCTGCTCCGCGTCGCGGACAATAGTCCGGATTTCTTCTTCCCCGATATCAGGGGGAAGGAGTACAGAGAGCATGACGCCGAGCGGCTCGGCGCCGGAGGCGGCGAGATCGTTGGCCGTCACATAGATACAGTGGCGGCCGAGATCATGCGCGGTTCCCGTGATCGGGTCGGTTGAAAATACGAACACATCTCCTTCCGACGCGGATACCGCCGCGCAGTCCACACCCACCATCGGACCTGCTATTACTTCTTTTTTTCGGTGCCCGATCTGTCCGATCACGGATCGCTCCAGAACAGATTCCGGCAATTTTCCCGTCTTCATCATCACCATACCAGAGAACGGATCGTCGTGATGTCATTGTTCGCAGCTGCGGTCTGCAGCGCGTCAAGCTGTGACTCGGACGCTCCCTTGATTCCCACCAGATATGTCAGCGGGGACATATCGTACTCACTTTCATTTACCTGCTCTTCGCTCTGTTTGACTCCATTGACATAGACAATTTTCCACGCCTCGGCACGGATTCCGTCATGTCCGCCGGTCGCTTCCAGAACTCCGTAATCCCTCGTGCTGTCGAGCTTCACCGAAGTCGTATAGGGAGTCGTTTCCGTCGTACGGCTCTCGAACTTCAGGGTTCTTCCCTCCTGTCGCGTTTCCTTTCCGTAGATGGTGAACGTGATGGAATTTTCGTCGGTCGACGCATGAATATAGATCGGTGTGTCCAGATTATTGACAAACCGGAAATTTTTGCTGCCGCTGGCGATCGCCGCATCCAGCGAGGGCTCTACGTAATCGACCGTGACCGAGTGCGGGGAGCGCTCCGTCACCTCCAGCTCCGCGCGAAGAACCGCATTGTACAGCGTCGTGGAAACCTGGCAGATTCCGCCTCCGTAAGTGTCGACCACCGACCCGTTCTCATAGGAACCGGCCAGTTTGAAACCATTTTCCTTCGTTGTCTCTCCGACCGTATCCTGGAAATTGAATTCCTCTCCGGGGTACACGATCGTTCCCTCGATGCGGGAGGCAGCCAGCTTGATATTGGCCACGCGGCCTGTATTCGAAGAATCAAATTCGGTTGTGTAGGTCCCGAGCTCATCCTTGATCTCCGCGAGATCCTCCACACTTCCGCCGGATGCCGGGATTTCCTCATATGAAGCGTTAATCCCGCCCTGACCGCCGTGCCAGTCGTGATCCATGTAATCGACGAGCGCAGAAACTGTTTTGTCGACATTCACCTTGGTTCCCGGGGTCTTATCCACCGCAGTGAGAACGCCGTCGCTTGTCACCTTCATGGAAACCGGCTTCGGATCCGAGTTCAGGGAGGAAAGGCATCCATTGACTGCCTTTTTCACTTTACTCTCGTCCACCGTGAGATCCAGGCTGAGAACAATGCGACCGTTTTCCTTCATATAGCGGTCCGCCAGAAAACGTTTCACGACATTTCCTTTCTTTCCGATCGCGACCGCGTCTTCTGCAAGATCCTTATTAGAATAGGAAAGGCCAAGATCTCCCGCCGACATGACCGCTGTCTGCGATCCCGCATACAGATAAATCGGGTCTGCGGAAAGGCTCGCAATTTTCCGGTCAATCACCGACTGGACCTGATCCTCTGACATACCGGAAACTCTGATGTTCTCGATATATACTCCGTGGCTTTCTCCGGAATCGCTCTGAGAAGAAGATTCCGTCTGTGACTCGGATGTGCTTTCGCTTTCTGAACTGTCCGCCGAGACAACGGATTCCGTTTCATTTTCACTGTCGGAGCTTTGGGTCGCGGCGTGTGCCATCGAAAAAACATACGGGAGTATCATTGCGATCGCCAACAGGACCGCCAGAATTATCACAATAATTCTATGCTTTTTTTTCATCTGTCATCCCTGCTTTTCTTGTCTGTAATGATCCGGATTCCCTGCCGGTTTTCGGTCCGGAAAATAATGAACGAAAAGAGCCCAGTAAGAACTGGGCTCTCGAAGAGCGCGAGACGGGATTCGAACCCGCGACCCCAACCTTGGCAAGGTTGTACTCCACCCCTGAGCCACTCGCGCAAAATAATAAAGGTGCAGAATCCACCTCCGCATTAATAAAGTGAATATACTATAAAACAGCAGGGTTGTCAAATGATTCTTACTATTGCAAAACCTTATCTTTCTGAACCTTTCAATACTGTATCACCAACAAAAGACAGGAGATGTTACCCGAGTCACAAAAGTAACATCTCCTGTCAAGGTTTCAATGATAATACTTCTGAAAAATAATTAAAGAGTCTCTGTTAATTGTCACAAACAGGTTCCATCAACTGACTCAATGATTCTCTCTGCCGCCGGAAATATTGTAAGAAGAGCCTGTAATAAAGGATGCATCATCACTGGCAAGGAACACGCACAGTTTTCCGATTTCCTCAGGTTCACCCATTCTCCCAAGAGGAGTCTCTGCATTAAATTCTGCAAGATATTCTTCAAAAGTCAACCCATGAAGCGGTGCTCTGTCATGAAGGCACCGTTGAATCATATCCGTATTAATTGTTCCCGGAGCAATACTATTTACACGAACACCATATTCAGCTACTTCAAGTGCAAAAGACTGTGCAAGAAGTCTGACTCCGGCTTTCGAAGCACAGTAGACTGCATTATATGCTTCACCGGTTTTTGATGCGCAGGAATCAATCAAAACCATTGCACCGCTTTTTTGTTTAACCATCTGCCTGCCTACATACTTGCAAAACAGGAAAGTACTGCGGAGATTGACGGAAATCACTCGATCCCAGTCTTTGACATCCTGGTCAATAATGGCACAGGAACGTAAAATTCCTGCACAATGTGTCAGAATATCAATGTGTCCATAAGTACTGACTGTTTTTTCGACAAATCCTTTTACTGTATTCTCATCTGACACATCACCTTCTGCAATAAAAACTTTTCTTCCCATCGCGGAAATCTCATCGGCTGTCTTCTGAAGCTTTTCACCATTAATATCCAGAAGAGCAATATCTGTTCCATTTTTGGCATATTCAAGAGCGACCCCTTTTCCGATTCCCTGTGCTGCTCCCGTAACAATTGCAACTTTACCCTCAAGTTTCATAGTTATTCTCCTTTTATTTTCAAATTAATGTTATGTTTACAAATTTTCTCAATACTATTACTTCTCCAGCTGTATCCTGGCACGTTCCTTTAATCTGGCTTTGCTGTCAGCATTACCACGAACTACGTCAACGAAGACTGCCAGGATAATAACCGCTCCTATTACCATATACTGAACATCTGTCTGTGCTCCCAGAAGGTTCAGTCCATTTCTTATTACTGCTATTAACAGAGATCCAATCATCGTTCCGACAACGGTTCCCTTTCCTCCACTAAGGGATGCACCTCCGATTACGCAGGAAGCAATAGCGTCCATGTCATAGGTTTCTCCTGCAAGCGGTGTTGCGGTTCCTACACGACCTATCATTATCAATCCTGCTATTGCACACATCAGACCAGACATCGAATATACAAAGCAAAGCGTATTATCTACATTAATTCCCGCCAGTCGTGCAGCCTCTTTGTTCCCCCCGACTGAATATATATTTCTTCCAAGCACAGTTTTGGAAAGGAACAGATGAACTAAAGAATAAATCAATACGACAACAATAAAACAAACCGGAAATTTCCCAATATTAGAAGATCCCATCGCTGTAACTCCATTTGGAAAGCCTCCAATCGGAGCAGCTGACGTAATCAGAAGAGCAAGGCCTCGATATATCTGTCTTGAACCCATGGTTGAAACAAACGGAAAAGGAAGTTTCATTTTAGTAAATATCAGTCCGTTGATTGTTCCACACAGAAGACCAACAAGCAAAGCCGCAACAATCATTACAAATGAGTTTTTTACCCCGCTTTTCAGAAGAACCCCGGCAACACAGGATGACAGTGCCACCATGGGGCCAACAGAAATATCAATTCCACCGGTAATTAATACCATCAGCATTCCAAGCGAAACCATCGAGTTTATTGCAGTCTGACGCAAAACATTCATCAGATTATTCACTGTCAGGAATTGCCTGGTTGCAATAGTAAGTACGATCATCAGCAAAATAATAGCTGCCAACGGCCCCATAAATGCGGGCATTCTTTTCTTATTTTTCATTTAAGCTACCTCCCCAGGCAAGTTTCATAATATCTTCCTGATTAAAGAAATCTGTTTTTGCATCAATCTCTCCGCGAATTCTTCCTTCCCTCATGACAACAACTCTGTCACACATTCCCAGCACCTCCTGAAGGTCAGAAGAAACCATAATTACACATTTTCCCGAAAGAAGCAGCTGATTCATTAAATCGTAAACCTCCACTTTGGCTCCGACATCAATGCCGCGCGTAGGTTCGTCAAAGATAAAGATATCCGCATCTGAATTTATCCATTTTCCAATGACGACTTTCTGTTGGTTGCCACCGGATAATTCTCCTACTTTTTTATTTATTGAGGGAGTAACAATATGGAGTTTATCAATGCATTCTTCCGCCTGTTGCTTAACTTTATTGTCGTCGATAAACAGTCCTTTCCTCATTTTTTTAATGTCGACCAGTGACAGATTTCTCTTGACTGTTTCTGATAAAATAAGACCCTCAGATTTTCGGTCTTCTGTCAGAAATGCGATTCCATGATTGATTGCATCCTGCGGTGATTTCAGGTTTACTTCTTTTCCTTTGATGAAAATCTGGCCGGAATCCCTGGGAACCGATGCGAATATTCCGTGCATCAGCTCGGTGCGGCCTGCTCCGACCAGCCCGGAAAAACCAAGAAGTTCTCCTTTCCTTGCCTTAAAGCTGACATGATAGTATTGGCCAAGTTTTGTCATATCTTTTACTTCCAGCATTACTTCTCCTGGTTTCATGCTGATTTTCGGATATAGATTATTCAATGTCCTGCCTACCATATCCGCAATCAGGGAGTCCTTTGTCATGTCTTTTGAAGGATTCGTAGAGATATGCTTTCCATCACGAATGACCGTAACGACATCACAGATTTCAAAAATCTCTTCCAGCTTATGTGAGATAAACAGGATTGCCCAATTTTTTTCTTTCAACAACCGAATAGTTTTAAACAGTTCTTGTGTCTCTTGCTCTCCGAGACTGGAAGTTGGCTCATCCAAAATGATAATTTTGGCATCCTGAAGAACAGCTTTTCCAATTTCAATCATCTGCTGCTGTCCCATCCCTAATCTTCCACAGATTTCATCCGGAGAAACATTCTGACCCATAGAATTCATTATTTCCTTTGTTTTTTTCTTCATGAACTCATAATTCAGAAATCCGGATTTCCTTTTTACATGATTCCCAATGAAAAGATTATCCACGATGGATAATTCCTGGACGATGTTTAATTCCTGATATACACAGGCAATTCCATGAACTTTCGAATCTGCAGGCCCAGAAAATCTTATCTTATTACCCTCCAGATAAATCTCACCCGCATCCGGCTGATACACACCGGTTATCGTTTTAATCAGGGTGGATTTGCCCGCACCGTTTTCTCCAATTAAGCCGTGAATCTCACCCCGTTTCAGCTTCAAAGACATATCATCCAGAGCTACAACACCAGGAAACTCTTTTCGAATATGTTTTAATTCAAGAATATTTTCTGCCATACAGATACCTCTGATTAATATAAAGTCATATCATTGAGCAGGGGCCATATTGGCCCCTTTACTGTACCTATTATTCTTTCAGAAAATCCTTATAATTATCCTGATCGATGATCTGGATGCCCGGATTAATATAGTCGTCATAAGACTGCCCGGTCATTGATCCAAGGCCGCAAACAACACCGTCATAACCGATCTGATAAGGCTTCTGGCCAATAATCATCTCAATCTCGCCGGTCTCGACCAACTGAATTGCAGACTGAAAACCGTCAAATCCGCAAATCTTTATTCCTTCTACGCCAGCACCTTTAATTGCCTGTGCCGCACCAACTGCCATGGAATCAGATGTAACCATTACTGCACCGATGTCGTCATATTTGGAAATAAACTGTTCCATAATATTAGCAGCTTTATCGGTTTCACAGTTTGCATCCTGAACCTCAAGAACTTTCATGCCGGCCTCTTCAAGCGCCGTCTGAAGCCCCTCCGTTCTGTCTTCATGATTTACATCACCAAGCTTTCCGCGAAGAATCACGACATTTGTTCCTTTTTCCAGTCTTTTGGCAAACTCTTTTGCGCCATCGTAAGCTGCCTGATAGTTATCCGTTCCAATATAAGTAACCTTATCTGTCAGTGAAGCACAGTCGGTATCAACCATGACTACCTTGACGCCGGCATCCGCTGCTGCCTGAAGAGTACCTTTTAAAGTATTTTCTTCCTGACAGGAACATAAAAGAATATCAATATTATTAGAAACCATATCCTCAATTGCTGTTACCTGCTGCATTGCATCAGACTCACTGGTCGAAGCTACATTTTTAAAATTACTTTCCGAACCGCCTGCTTCAAGGAACGCATCCTTCGCTCCCTCAACCACAGAATTCTGAAACTCATCGGAAGATTTCATGACTACGCCTATTTTCACATTACTCATATCCACGTCATCCAGTTTCAAATCTGAAATCGCAAGATTCGCAGCTGCGGAGCTCGATGACGAAGAACTACCTGAAGAAGATATTGATTCCCCGGCTGTTTCCGCAGAAGACAAAGCCGATACTGTTTCGGATTCTGAACTGCTCATTTCCGCTGAACCAGTACTTGAGGCCGAAGACGTTGAACTTTCCGACGAGCTTGCAGCACCTCCACATGCCGTAAGTGATATTGCCATAATTCCCGCAAGTAACTGTAAAGATATCTGTTTTCTCATTTTTTCCCTCCTAAAAAACAATTTGTGGGCTAATCTGCGGTTTTTCCGAAGATCCTGTAGTTCAGGACATAATCTTTCCGCCTGCGATCAAAATGGCATTACCGTCGATATATCCGGAACGATCATCAAAAAGCCATGCTGTTACTTCTGCAATATCAGATGGTTGGCCAATACGGCCCATGGGAATGGTATCCCGCATTTCCTGATAAAACTCACCGACATCCTTTCCCTCCGCAGCTCCGCGGTTTTTAAAAGAGTTCTTCAGCATGTCTGTTTCGATATTGCCAGGCTGAATTGCAACCGCAGTGATATTCGGAGCCAGTTCCAGGGCAAGAACTCTGGTCAGCATGGCTACTGCCGCTTTAGACATGCAGTATGGTGCGTTATTTGCTTCTTCCCGGACCGCAGCTATGGAAGAAGTATTCACGATCCGACCATAATTCTGCTTCTTCATCACCTTGGCAACTTCTGAACAGCAGATAAACGTTCCTTTTACATTGATATCCATGACGAAATCATAGATTTCATCTGACATTTCCATAATGCTTCCGATTCGATCAACTCCAGCGGCATTATAAAGGCCGTCAATCTTACCATACGTATCTACCGCTTTTTGAACCGCCTTCTGAACCTGAGACCGGTCACGTACATCTGCTACTGCGTATATAGCTTTTCCCCCTGCGTCAACGATTGTTTTTACCGTGTTTTTCAAACCCTCTTCATTTATATCCACCGCCACAATCGTTGCTCCATATCCCGCACAGGTAATCGCTGTTTCTCCTCCGAGTCCTCTTGCAGCACCCGTAATAAATAGTACTTTATTGTCGAGTTTCATTTTTCACCTCTCTAAAAGTCAATAAACCGCCCAATTTCAGTTACACCATGTTCTTTCCCATAGATTTATAAAATACCTGCCATTTCCTCCTATTACATTTTTCTATTTTGTTTTTAGTATTTTTTATATTTTTTTCTCCAATTTTGCTCGTTATTTCTTTATCATAGCGCTATAATGATAAATACAGGCAGGCATATTATTTTTTATTTTGTTCGCCTGTTGTTTTATATTGTTTTGTGATGTTCATATAATCATTATAGTATCAAAATAAAAAAACAGTTATTAAATAATTGCTTACTTTTGGAATACTTTTCCTCTTTTTCAGACGAATAGTATAAAATTCTTGCAAGAATTTAATTTCTCATTTACAAATAGAAAAAGGCCATCGCACTATCCGTGCAACAGCCTCATATTTTCCAGACAATTATTTTTCGATTTTTTGCTAATGGAACGATTATTTTTGATCTGATTTACTCTGTGATTTCAAATCTTCCTTCATCCATTCATAATACTGCTCAATGGTCAGGCCAGACTTTCTTTTCGGCTTTCCGTTCATGCACCCTGGATGATCTTTCTCATATTTTCGAAAGGAACCTTCTGTCAGACTGGCAAGTTCGGCGATCCGCTCATTGACCATGTCCCACATGCAGAGAGGAAGATGTCCACGGTGACCTCGATGTATCTGTACGCAGGAAAAACAATCACCGTGTAAGGCACAATCACTTTGACAGGGACAATAATCACCGTTTTTTCTTGCCATTTCAAGAAATTAATCCCTTATTCGCAAGGCTTCTTCCCTTGTTTCCGGAACACGACTCATTTCGTCTTGAAGAATTGCAATATCATTATCATCGATTTTCATACCAGATTACCTCCATTATTTATCGGTCTGAAAATGTTTTCTATACTCCTTTGGCGTCATACCAACATACTTCTTGAAAGCAGCACTAAAGTGGCTGTTGTCATTAAAATTCAACTTTTCCGCCACCTCGGAAATTAACATCTTTGTATTCATCAGCAAATTTTGCGACTCCCCTATCTTGCGGTACATGACATATTTCATTGGTGAAATACCCGTATTGCTTTGAAAAATATGCAATAAGGCATATTTGCTGATATGAAATTTTTCTTCCAGATCCGTTAGCGTTACTCCATCCATAAAATGTTCATCCAGATATTTTGAAACATCCTGAAGAAGTTCATTATTTTTTTTATGCGTTGACACATTTACTTTTCTTCTCTTTTCTATTTTCAGCAGCACCATCTCAAGCACAGCCTGTGAAAGTTTTTCACAAACGGACTGATACCTGGAGTTTTTCTCATACAAATGCTGAATCGACCGTAATATCATTTCAAAGTCTTCTCTATCCTCACGAAAAAACAATACAGGAATGTCTGAATTACTGATAATGTTATTTTTTTTAAGTCCCTGCACATTCACCTGATCCAGCACACAGCAAATACTGGTCATTTCCTTTTCTTCAAACGGATACTCCCCGTGAAAAATTCCTTCGTTGCAAATAACCAGATTCCCGGCTTGAACAAAATATTCCCGGTTATTCACCACGTATCGCCCGCTTCCGCTTATGACATAAAGAAGTTCGAGTACATCCTGATGTCTGTGAATCAGCTGAGAATGCATTTTATGGTAATCTGCATCCACATAATGAATATTAACAAGCTTTACCGCTTCTGTACGCCCCATATGATTCCTCTTAAATACTGATAATCCGGAAAAGATTCTGTATTTATTACAGAAGTGTATTTTCATTATAACGCCAGTAAAATAAAAATGCAGGTCCGCAGAAAACACTGCGGACCTGTCCGGAATAATAACTGTTTACGAAGAGATAAGGTTGTTGTAAAAAAATTCAGCGAAAGGGTACGGGAAGGAAAGCTTTTTTCCGTATTCTGGAAAATCGTAAACAGATATCTCCTGCAAAATCAATTACTGTGCCATGTAGGTAGTTTTATAATAATTTGAATCTTTATTTAACTGAACAATTTCACAGCAAATGTTATCCGGATCCCGTGCATAAACCCACTTCCAGACTACTTCTCCATCACGCACACAGTCATTTACGCCTGTATGAAATTTTACCCCCTCGGATTTCAATTTTTCATACATTTCTTCAATATTGTCCACATTTACAGCGATATGTGCTGACCCGGCTCGCGACGGATCTCCATGAAAAGCTACCTCTGTTTTGGGGATCAGATACTGGTGAAATTCGATCTGCAGGCCGCCCAGTTCAACCATAGTTACCTTCAGCTTGCCATGAGAATCCTTTGCCATTTCTCCCATTACCTGTCTTGCGAGCTGGTCATTCTCTTCCACATTCTGGGTCAGCACTTTTCCTCCGAGCAGATCACAATAAAAATGAAGGGTGCGATCCATATCCATCACCGTAAATCCGGCATGTCCGATACTTTCTACTCGTGCCATCTATTAATACCTCCAAAACGATAGCAATATTATGATTCCTTCAGATATTAATGTTCCGGGAAAAGAATAACCCGGCAGGCTTCTTTGCTTCGGAGCAAATCAAATCCGTGATTCACTTCCTTCAGAGGAAGGCGATGAGTTACAAATTCATCCAATCGGAAAGTATTGTCCCTGATTAATTCAATGGCAGCAGGAAAATCTTTCCCGAGTGAACCCATCATAGTGATTTCTCTTTGTGTATAGACAGCCGGGGGAACCTTCGAGACTGCATTATGATTCAGCCCGAAAAGCAAAATTCTTCCTCTGCTATTCGTCAAACCAATACTTTCTTCGAGAACCGATCCTCTTCCAACTGCATCAATAACAATGTCGGCCCCGCAGCTCCAGCGAGATCGGATACTTCTTTCAACGTTATCTTTCTCGCAATCAATAACAAATGTCGCTCCGCATTTTTTTGCTTCCTGGATTCTAAGATCGCCCTTTGCTACTACGGCAAGATTTTTCACTCCGTACTGAAGCAATACTTTTTCAAACGTTAGACCGATGGGACCAGCTCCATATAACAGTATGTGATCTGAAGGGGATGGATTCACCATTTTCAAGCTGTACATGCAGCATGCAAGAGGTTCCGTTTGTGCGGCGATTTCCGGAATAATATCTTTCGGAAGATGATAAATCTGGCTGCTTTCAACAACTGCATAATCTGCAAACCCCCCGTCGCAGGTTTGCCCGTAATGCCTGGGATGCTGGCACAAATTTCTCATATTATGTTTACATTCCCAGCATTCTCCGCAAGGAAGGCAGGGATTAACCGCTACACAATCACCAATGTCAAAATTTTTAACCGCGGTTCCTTTTTCAACAATTGTCCCAAAAAACTCATGACCGATAATAATATCCGTGTCATAAATCTGTCCCGGCGGAACATGCAGTGCATGGATGTCACTGCCGCAGATACTGGCAGCATGAACTTTTAACAATACCTGATTAGGAAATTTTATTTTGGGAACAGGTCTTTCTTCAATTTCAAGAATGCCATTTCCTTTAAAAATCGCTGCTTGCATATCACACCTCAACATATATTGTATTACGGACGTAATATAGATTGAAAACTGTTTCTTTTTGTTTTCTATATGATTTTTTATTTGTTTTGATTATAGTTTTTATAATTTCATTAGTCAAGTCAAAATGTTTAAAATAATATCTAAAAATTTATGTTTATTATTGTCTGCATTACCTAAGCAAGTAAGAACTGGTAGAAAAAAATGGATAAATGAAATCCCCTTTTTTACAAATAATGTTAATTGTTTTTATATGTGTTCGGTATTGTTTTTATCTGCTTAAAAGTCTATAATAAAATCATAAACATTTTACTAATCATTGTTACAAGGAGAAAAATTGAAAATGACAATAAGACAGATTGCGGAGAAATTTGGCGTTGCTCCATCCACCGTCTCGGTTGTTCTTAACAACCGCCCCGGAGTCCGCAAAGAAATGAGGGAGAAAATAGCTGAATCCCTTATTGCAAATGGCTACACAATAAAAAATAACCAGCCGGAAAAGAAAGGGACCATTTTATTTATCTATTATCAAAGCACGAATTATCTTGCGGCAAGAAAGGATAATACGATCAGTTCTATTTTGAGCGGAATTGAAGAAATATGTTCAAAGAGTTCATATAAATACTTCGTTGCAAATGCAACGGATAAATCATTGGAACATATTATTCGGAATGCCTCTTCTGAATATTGCGGAATTATCCTTCTGGGAACAGAATACTATACAGAGCCTCTGGATTTTATTATCCATTCGCCCGTCCCCATCGTTGTTTTGGACGGATATTTCCCGGAATATCCGCTTAACACAGTCAACATGGACAATAGTTTTGGCATTCATCAGGCTCTCAGCTATCTTGCAGAAAATGGTCATAAACAAATCGGATATCTGAAAAGTAAAATTGAATTTGGATGTCTGCGGGATCGTACATCCTGTATCTTGTCTTCGTTAAAACTGCTTGGATACGGTGATCCTTTCTGTATCATTTCAGTGAGTCAGGAACCATCCAAAATTGAAATGGAAATAAAAAGTTATTTGGATTCAGGACGACCTGTCCCCACCGCCTTTATCGCCGATAATGACATTATTGCCGTTTCGGCAATGCAGACATTTCAGGCTGCCGGATATAAAATTCCAGAGGATATCTCTATCATTGGATTTGATAATTCGGAAATCTGTACGATTATCACCCCACATCTCACAACAATAAAAGCAAGTGTTCATGAGATGGCAAGACAGGCGGCAATACGCCTTATTGAATTGGTTGAAGAAAAACCGAAGAATTTTATCCGATACAAAGTCGGAACTCATTTAATCAAGAGGGAGACCGTAACTCGCGCTTCTGATGAAATAGCTTCTGAATAAAATTAGTTGTCTATTTCCCTTATAAAAGCTGCCTTCTGAAAAGAGGCAGCTTTATTGTACGCCGCATTCACCCTGCGAAGCAGGCAAGCACCTTCGGAACGAATATCAATAGTCCGATGATGGCAGACGCGATGGCAGAAACGAGGACAGCACCCGCGGCCGCATCTTTCGCTTTTTTGGCCAGCGGGCGGCGCTCCTCTGTCACGAGATCCACCGTTGCCTCGATTGCCGTATTGACCAGTTCCAGTGAGATTACCAGCCCGAACAGCGTGAGTACGATCAGCCACTCGGTCGGCGAAATCCGCAGCAGCGTTCCGAAGAACACGACCAGAATGACGAAGCATAAATGAATCTTGATGTTCCTCTCTTCTCGAATCGTCGAAAAGATTCCCTCGAAGGCGTGAGCGAAACTGCGTGCCAGAGACTGTCTATTGCTGTTTTGATTCATTGAGCAATCCTCCGTTGATGAGAAAGCGGTCCGGCGGAAATCTTGGTCTCTTGTATTATACCTCAAACAGGGGGCCGGCGGAATCACGCCAGGAGAATAAAAGATACATCTTTCCCTTATCTTCCTTTTTCAGTATAATAAGCTTATGAACAGGCAGAAGAAAACCTGTCTTCATCTGAAAAAGGAGGTATGAAAATGGCTGATGATTACAAACTGGGCGACGGACTCAAGCAGATCATTCTTGCGGGAATAGGCGCCGTTGCTGAGACAACCGAAAAATCCTCGGAAATTATTGAAAAGCTCGCAAAGAAGGGCGAAATCACGGTGGAGCAGGGAAAAGAGCTGAACAAAGAACTCAAGCACAACGTGAAACAGGCCCTGGATAACAACAAAACAAAATCGGACGGTTCCGAAGATATCGGCGTCAAGATTGCCAGTATGGGCATGGACGAGCTCGAAGCTCTGAAGAAGCAGATCGCAAAGGCTCAGGAAAAGCTGAACGCCGCAGCCGCATCGGAAAAGAAGGCGGCGGAGCCGGACAATACTGAGCTGAAAAACGATGCGGCAGAAAACAGTGAAAAGGCGGCTGCTGACGGAGATGAAGGAAGCGCCGACTAACCCGTCTGTCCGGGCAATGATGCGCCTTCTTGGGCGCTTGAATGCCTCACCGGAAGGCTTTGTTGCGGACACGGTTCGAACTTCGAATGAGCACCCCCGGAGGAGCTTTGGATAACCGAAACATTCGATCAGAGAAAAAACAGAATAAAATAGACAACCGGGGCCGTCTGCGGGAAATCACGGACGTTCTCCGAAGAAACCATATCACCCGCGGCATCACACCGGAGAAGCTGCGGGTGATCTGCGAAGAGCTGGGGCCGACCTACATCAAGCTCGGACAGATCATGTCCCTTCACTCGGATATATTGCCGCAGAGATACTGCGACGAGCTGATGAAGCTGAGCTCGGAGGTGACCCCGATGCCTTTCTCCGAAGTGGAGGAGGTGGTAAACGGCTCGTTTCGCGAGGACTGGCACAATATCTTTTCGTCCTTCGACGAGACGCCGCTCGGCTCCGCCTCGATCGCGCAGGTTCACCGCGCGGTTCTTCTGGACGGGGATCAGGTGGTGGTAAAGGTACAGCGCAAGGGGATCTACGACACGATGGCGCGGGATATTGCTCTGCTCCACCGCGCGGTCCGGCTGATGCCGCCGATCGGAGGTCTGAAAAATGTCGTGGATCTGGACATGGTTCTCGATGAGATGTGGGTCGTCGCTCAGGAGGAAATGGATTTTCTGAAAGAGGCGTCAAACATTGAGGAGTTTGCCCGGAATAACCGCGGCATCGCCTACATCCGCGTTCCCCGCCTCTACCGCGACTACACGACCCAGCGCGTCCTCGTCATGGAATACGTCGGCGGGTACGCGATCAACGATGCAGATGGTCTGAAAGAAGCCGGCTACGATCTCACGGAGGTCGGAAGCAAGCTCGTCAACAATTACGTCAAGCAGGTCATGGACGACGGTTTCTTTCACGCGGATCCCCATCCGGGCAATGTGAAAGTGGTCGACGGAAAGATCGTCTGGATCGATATGGGTATGATGGGACGTCTCACCGAGCACGACCGGAAATGCATGATTCGCGGCGTCCGCGGAATCGCGGTCAATGATGTCGCGGCCGTCGAGGATGCCATCCTGGACCTCTGCGATTCCGACGGGAAACCGGATACAGGCGTTCTATACCACGATTTGCGGGAGCTTCTCAGTCATTATACGAAATCTTCCATGGGAAATATTAATGTACCCCAGTTTTTCCAGGAAGTTCTCGATGTCATGAAGGAAAACCATCTGATTCTTCCGCACGGAATGACCATGCTCGCTCGCGGCCTGACACATATGGAGGGTGTTCTCACTGAGATCAGCCCGGACCTGAACATGACGGAGATCGCCGCCGGCCGCGTCCGCGAAGATTATTTCTCGCAATTTGACCTGAAAAAGGAAGTCAAAAAAATCAACAAGCAGCTCTACCGTTCCATGTACAAAACCGTGGAGATTCCTCCTCTGGTCAAGAGCGCACTCGAGGAGTATCTGCGGGGTCAGGCAAGGGTAAATCTCGAGCTGAATTCCACGCGCTCTCTCGCCATGCTGCTTCGGAAGCTGGTTCGGAATCTGGTGATCGGAATGGTCGTCACCGGGCTGCTGATCGGGTCGAGCATCATCTGCACAACGAATATGGAGCCAAAAGTCATGGGGATACCGGCGATCGGGGCATTCGGCTTTCTGGGTGCGATCGGTATCAGCGTATTCCTGGTCGTGCGCCATTTCGTCACCCGGGAACGGCCCGGCAAACCCAAAAAAAGAATCGAGTAGGAGGGGGTGGTTAGCCCCCGACCTCTCACACCACACGTGCATACCGTTCGGTACACGGCGGTTTCAACAGTTGACGTGCACAGACTGATATGCTGAGGCCAAATCATAAAAGCCCC
>JBMNRP010000029.1:0-26501 GCA_050944685.1 Bilifractor sp. | reverse complement strand
GGGGCTTTTATGATTTGGCCTCAGCATATCAGTCTGTGCACGTCAACTGTTGAAACCGCCGTGTACCGAACGGTATGCACGTGTGGTGTGAGAGGTCGGGGGCTAACCACCCCCTCCTACTCGATTGCCGAATTTTTTTTATTTTTTTTGTTGCATTTCGCTCATCGGACGTGTATACTGTCAATGTTGTGACAAAAAAGCGATGAAGCGTGAGGTTGCCGTCCCGTATATTTGCCGTATGAGGGCGGGTTATTCCGCGGAGCAAATGTCATGTTCACGAAACTGGCGACAAGTCACTGTACAATTACAGATGGTCCGCCAAGGGCGGAAACAACGTGTTGCGTTTTTTCTTAAGGACACACACGGAGCTGTGTACAGTCACCACTTGTCGTACTTCGATTAATAAGTGCGAAAAGGAGGCGACTTTTTTATGGCAAATCAGGTAATGAGAATCACATTGAAGGCTTATGATCATCAGCTCGTCGACGCTTCGGCGGCGAAAATTGTTGAGACGGTGAAAAAGACCGGCTCGGCTGTCAGCGGACCGGTACCGCTTCCCACGAAGAAGGAGGTTGTTACGATCCTTCGCGCGGTACACAAATACAAGGATTCCCGCGAGCAGTTTGAGCAGAGAACTCATAAGAGACTGATCGACATCATCACTCCGACCCAGAAGACGGTGGATGCGCTTTCAAGACTCGAAATGCCGGCGGGTGTCTACATTGACATCAAGATGAAGACGAAATAATCCGTCTTCGAACTGTTCACTAGAATGAGCGCGGAAAGATGCGCTCCGCTGTAGAAAAACAGGAGGAAAAAACAGTGAAAAAAGCAATCCTGGCAACAAAAGTCGGAATGACACAGATCTTTAACGAAGACGGAACGCTGACTCCGGTTACGGTTCTTCAGGCGGGCCCCTGCGTTGTCACACAGGTCAAGACCGAGGAGAACGACGGATATGACGCGGTTCAGGTCGGATTCGCCGACACGAGGGAGAAGCTCCTCAATCAGCCGAAGAAGGGCCACTTCGACAAGGCTGACGTTCCTTATAAGAAATTCCTTCAGGAGTTCCGTTTTGAGAACGCGGGCGAATATGAAGTAAAGCAGGAAATCAAGGCGGATATCTTTGAGGTCGGCGATAAGGTCGATGCGACCGCCATCAGCAAAGGAAAAGGTTTCCAGGGCGCGATCAAGCGTCACGGACAGCACAGAGGGCCCATGGCTCACGGTTCCAAATACCATCGCCATGCAGGTTCCAACGGCTCCAGTTCAAATCCGAGTAAGGTGTTCAAGGGCAAAAAGATGCCCGGACAGATGGGCGCTGTAAAGGTCACGGTTCAGAATCTCGAGATCGTCCGCGTGGACGCCGAGAACAATCTGCTGCTGGTCAAGGGTTCCGTTCCGGGACCGAAAAAGGGACTGGTAACGATCAAAGAGACCGTGAAGGCCTGACGAGAATCACCTTAACCGGAAAGGAGGAAACATAAAATGGCTAATGTAGCAGTCTACAATATGGAAGGCAGTGAAGTCGGCACCATCGATCTGAATGACGCGGTGTTCGGCGTTGAGATAAATGAGAATCTGGTTCACAAGGCAGTCGTTCAGCAGCTCGCGAACAGCCGTCAGGGTACACAGAAGGCGAAGACCCGCTCAGAGGTTTCCGGAGGCGGAAGAAAGCCGTGGAGACAGAAGGGAACAGGACATGCCCGTCAGGGCTCCATTCGTGCCGCTCAGTGGACAGGCGGTGGCGTGGTATTCGCTCCGGTTCCGAGAGATTACTCCAAGAAGATGAACAGGAAAGAAAAAAAGGCGGCTCTTTGCTCCGCACTGACCAGCCGCGTTCAGGAAAACAAGTTCGTTGTCCTCGATGAGCTGAAGCTCTCCGAGATCAAGACGAAGGAGATGAAAAAGGTTCTCGACGCGCTCAAGGTCGATAAGGCCCTGGTCGTGATCGCGGATGACAGCGACAACGTATTTCTCTCCGCCAGAAATATTCCGGGGGTCCGCACTGCGACGGCAGGCACCCTGAATGTCTTCGACATTCTGAAATACAACACCGTAATCGCGACGAAATCCAGCGTCGCGGCGATCGAGGAGGTGTATGCATAATGGCAAACGTTCAGTATTATGATGTAATCATCCGTCCGGTGATCAGCGAGAAAAGCATGAATGAGATGGCGTACAAGAAGTACACATTCCTCGTACATCCGGATGCGAACAAGACCATGATCAAGGAAGCTGTCGAAAAGATGTTCGACGGGGTCAAGGTCCGCGAGGTCAACACTCTCAACCAGGTCGGAAAGAAAAAACGCCGCGGAATGGTCTACGGCATGACCGCGAAAACGAAAAAAGCGATCGTCACTCTGACCGAGGACAGCAAGGACATCGAGATCTTCGAGGGACTTTGATTAGATTTGAAAGGAGCAAAGGGAAATGGGAATCAAAACCTATAAGCCATATACACCGTCCAGAAGACATATGACCGGCTCCGATTTTTCCGAGATCACCGCAACAAAACCGGAGAAATCACTGGTCGTTTCCCTGAAGAAGAATTCCGGACGGAATAACCAGGGGAAAATTACCGTTCGGCATCGCGGCGGCGGAAACCGCAGAAAATACAGACTCGTCGACTTCAAACGTTTCAAGGATGACATTCCGGCAACGGTAAAGACGATTGAGTATGATCCGAACAGAACTGCCAATATCGCGCTGATCTGCTACGCGGACGGCGAGAAATCCTACATTCTGGCTCCGGAAGGACTGAAGGTCGGAATGAAGGTTATGAGCGGAGAGAACGCCGAGATCCGTCCCGGAAACTCGCTTCCGCTTTCCAGAATTCCCGTCGGTACCATGATTCACAACATCGAGCTGTATCCGGGAAAGGGCGGCCAGCTGGTTCGCTCCGCCGGTGCCGGCGCACAGCTGATGGCCAAGGAGAACGGATACGCAACGCTCCGGCTTCCTTCCGGTGAGATGAGAATGATCCCGGAAAAATGCCGTGCAACGGTCGGTATCATCGGCAATGGCGAGCATAATCTGGTCACTATTGGAAAGGCGGGACGTGTCCGTCACATGGGATTCCGCCCGACGGTCCGCGGTTCCGTTATGAACCCGAACGACCATCCGCACGGCGGCGGCGAAGGAAAAGCTCCGGTCGGACGTCCCGGACCCTCTACACCGTGGGGCAAACCTGCGATGGGTCTGAAGACAAGAAAGAAAAACAAGAAGTCCGATAAGTTTATCGTTCGCAGAAGAAACGGTAAGTAAAGAACAGAAGGAGGATTACAATGGCTCGCTCATTGAAAAAAGGCCCGTTCGCCGATAAAAGCCTGCTGAAAAAAATCGATGCAGCCAATGCATCTGACAATAAGACCGTTATTAAAACCTGGTCTCGCCGCTCTACGATTTATCCGTCTTTTGTGGGACATACGATCGCCGTTCATGACGGCAGAAAGCATGTTCCGGTGTACATCACGGAGGATATGGTAGGACACAAGCTCGGAGAGTTTGTCGCCACCAGAACCTACAGAGGGCACAATAAGGACGAGAAGAAGAGTCAGCAGTAAGTAAAGCGAAAGGAGGCAACAGGAAATGGCAAAAGGACATAGAAGCCAGATCAAAAGAGAGAGAAACGAAGTAAAAGATACCAGACCTTCCGCCAAGCTTTCTTACGCAAGAATGTCCGTTCAGAAGGCATGCTACGTTCTGGACGCGATTCGCGGAAAGGATGTTGACAGCGCACTCGGTATCCTCACATACAGCCCGCGCTACGCTTCCGCAGTCATCAAAAAACTTCTCGAGTCGGCAGTTGCGAACGCGGAGAATAATAACGGTCTGTCCAGATCGAATCTGTATATCGCCGAGTGTTATGCGAATAAGGCACCGACCATGAAGAGAATCCAGCCGAGGGCGCAGGGCAGAGCTTATCGCATCGAGAAGAGAACAAGCCACATCACTGTCGTCCTGGATGAGAGATAAGGAGGATCGCCAAGAATGGGACAGAAAGTTAATCCACACGGCCTGAGAGTCGGTGTTATTAAGGATTGGAGTTCCAAATGGTATGCGGAGAAAGGACAGTTCGCAGACTATCTGGTAGAAGATAACAACATCAGAAAGTACCTGAAGAAGAGACTGTATAACGCAGGTATTTCCGATATCGAGATCGAGCGCGCTTCGGACCGCGTCCGCGTGACGATTTACACGGCAAAGCCGGGATTCGTCATCGGAAAGGGCGGCGCTGAGATCGAGAAGGTCAAAAAAGAGCTGACCCGTTTCACAGACAAGAAGCTCATTGTCGACATCAAAGAGGTCAGAAGACCGGATCTCGATGCGCAGCTGGTCGCCGAGAACATCGCGCAGCAGCTTGAGAACCGTATTTCTTTCCGCCGTGCTATGAAGTCTGCCATACAGCGCACGATGAAAGCCGGTGCGAAGGGAATCAAAACTTCCGCTTCCGGAAGACTGGGCGGCGCGGATATCGCCCGCACCGAGTTCTACAGCGAGGGAACCATTCCGCTGCAGACGCTTCGCGCCGACATCGACTACGGATTCGCCGAGGCGAACACAACCTACGGCAGAGTCGGCGTCAAGGCATGGATCTACAAAGGAGAAATTCTTCCGACCAAGGCTCAGAAGGAAGGGAGTGACAAATAATCATGTTAATGCCGAAAAGAGTAAAACATCGCAAGCAGTTCCGCGGAACGATGAGGGGGAAAGCGTTAAGAGGAAACAAGGTCACGGACGGCGAATGGGGCCTGATCGCGACAGAGCCCTGCTGGATCAAGTCCAACCAGATTGAGGCCGCCCGTGTGGCGGTCACCCGTTACATGAAGCGTGGAGGAAAGGTCTGGATCAAGATCTTCCCGGATAAGCCTGTTACGGCAAAACCGGCTGAGACCCGGATGGGTTCCGGAAAAGGAACAGTGGAGTATTGGGTAGCGGTTGTGAAACCGGGCCGCGTTCTCTTTGAGATCGCCGATGTTCCGGAAGAAACTGCTCGTGAAGCTTTGCGTCTCGCTATGCATAAGCTGCCCTGCAAGTGCAAGATTATCAGACGCGAAACCGAAGAAGGCGGTGATGAACAGTGAAAAGGAAAGATTATTTAGAAGATCTGCGGACCAAATCCGCTGCCGAGCTGCAGAGTGAACTGGTAAACGCAAAGAAGGAACTTTTCAATCTGAGATTCCAGAACGCTACAAACCAGCTGGACAATACAGGCCGCATTCGCGAAGTGCGCAGGAATATCGCGAGAATTTCTACTGTCTTAGCAACCGGTGAGAAATCTGCGAACTAAAAGGAGTCAGTACCGTGGAAGAAAGAAATTTAAGAAAAACGCGTGTTGGCAAGGTCATCAGCGATAAAATGGACAAGACCATTGTCGTCGCGATCGAGGACCATGTGGAACATCCGCTTTATAAGAAGATTGTCAGAAAGACATATAAGCTGAAAGCGCACGACGAAAATAATGAATGCGGAATCGGAGATACTGTCCGTGTGATGGAGACGAGACCGCTTTCCAAGGATAAAAGATGGAGACTGGTAGAAATCATCGAGCGCGCGAAATAACGGAAGATTATCAAAGGAGGTACCAGCATGATTCAGCAGGAAAGCAGACTGAAGGTAGCTGATAATACCGGCGCGAGAGAGCTTCTCTGCATTCGCGTCATGGGCGGCTCTACCAGAAGATATGCCAATATCGGTGACGTAATCACCGCTACCGTCAAAGAGGCAACGCCGGGCGGCGTTGTAAAAAAAGGCGACGTAGTGAAGGCCGTCGTCGTCCGCAGCGTCCATGGCGCGAGACGGGCGGACGGTTCCTATATCAAGTTTGACGAGAATGCAGCCGTCATCCTGAAAGAGGATAATACGCCGCGAGGAACCCGTATTTTTGGGCCGGTTGCGAGAGAGCTTCGTGAGAAGAAGTTCATGAAGATCGTCTCTCTGGCTCCGGAAGTATTATAAGGAGGTTCATCTGCAATGAAAATCAAGAAGGGCGATATGGTGCGAATTATCGCCGGAAAAGATAAACAGAAAGAGGGCAAAGTGCTTTCCGTCGACCAGAAGACGAACCGCGTAGTAGTCGAGGGCTGCAATATGGTCACCAAGAGCCAGAAGCCGAGTGCCGCGAACCAGCAGGGCGGCATCATCCAGAGGGAAGCACCGATCAATGTTTCAAACGTCATGTATCTTCAGAACGGCCAGGTAACCCGCATCGGCTATAAGATCGAGAACGGCAAAAAGGTCCGTGTTGCGAAGAAGACCGGCGACGTGATTGACTGACAGGAGGCCTGGAAGTGAGCAGATATAGAGATTTATACAATGATAAGATCGTTGACGCGATGAACGCCAAGTTCGGATACAAGAACATCATGCAGGTTCCGAAGCTGTCGAAGATCGTCGTTAACATCGGAGTCGGCGAGGCAAAGGAAAATTCCAAGGTGCTGGATTCTGCGGCCGGTGATCTGGAGAAAGTCACCGGACAGAAGCCGATCATCACCAGGGCGAAGAAGTCCATTGCAAACTTTAAAATCAGAGAGGGAATGCCGATCGGATGCAAGGTTACGCTGCGCGGCGAAAAAATGTATGATTTCGCCGACCGTCTGATCAATCTCGCGCTTCCGCGTGTTCGTGACTTCCGGGGAGTCAATCCGAACTCTTTTGACGGAAGAGGAAATTACGCACTTGGCATCCGGGAACAGCTGATCTTCCCGGAAATCGATTATGATAAGGTTGATAAAGTAAGAGGTATGGACATTGTCTTTGTCACGACCGCTGAGACCGATGAAGAGGCCCGCGAGCTGCTGACTCTTTTTGGCATGCCTTACGCCAGGTAATTCAGGAGGGAAAGTTTCATGGCGAAAAAATCAATGAAAATCAAACAGCAGCGTCCGGCAAAATATTCTACCAGAGAGTATAACCGCTGCAGGATCTGCGGGCGTCCGCACGCATATTTGAAGAAATACGGCATCTGCCGCATCTGTTTCCGCGAATTAGCCTATAAGGGCCAGATTCCCGGCGTGAAAAAAGCCAGCTGGTAATTAGAAAAGGAGGAAACAATCATGTCATTCAGCGATCCTATCGCAGATATGCTTACAAGAATCCGCAACGCGAACGCCGCAAAGCATGATACCGTTGATGTTCCCGCTTCCAAGATGAAAATCGCGATCGCGGACATCCTTGTGAATGAAGGCTATATTCAGAAGTATGATCTTGTTGACAGCGAAAACGGCGCTTACAAGATCATGCACATCACCCTGAAGTACGGAGCGGATAAAAACGAGAAGATCATCACCGGCCTCAAGAGAATTTCCAAGCCCGGTCTTCGTGTCTATGTCAACAAGGATGAGCTTCCGAGAGTCCTCGGCGGGCTGGGTATCGCCATTCTTTCTACCAACAGAGGTGTGATTACGGATAAGGAAGCGAGAAAGCTTCAGGTCGGCGGCGAGGTGCTCGCGTTTGTCTGGTAATACCGGACGGCTGCGCCGCGT
Source organism: Bilifractor sp. (assembly GCA_050944685.1). Classification (GTDB taxonomy): domain Bacteria; phylum Bacillota; class Clostridia; order Lachnospirales; family Lachnospiraceae; genus CADBRN01. The sequence goes on along the minus strand of JBMNRP010000029.1, from coordinate 19,014 downwards.
CCTAACTGAAAACAGAGGGGAATCGGATTCCTCTCCGAAAATCTAAGTTATACGGAGGAAAAACAAATGTCACGTATTGGCAGAATGCCTGTCGCCGTACCGGATGGTGTTTCGGTAGACATTAAAGAGGGAAATGTGGTCACGGTAAAGGGACCGAAGGGAACCCTGGAGCGCGCCCTCCCGAAAGAGATGAATATTTCACTGGAAGAGAATCATGTCGTCGTCAAAAGACCGAATGATCTCAAGAAAAACAAAGCACTGCACGGGCTGACCAGATCCCTGATCTACAACATGGTCGAGGGCGTCACGAAAGGTTATGAGAAGACGCTGGAAATCAACGGCGTCGGCTATCGTGCATCCAAGCAGGGAAAGAAACTGGTTCTGAACCTTGGCTATTCTCATCCTGTAGAGATGGAAGATCCGGAAGGCATTGAGACCGTCGTGAACGGAAACAAGATCGCCGTCAAAGGGATCAGCAAAGAGAAAGTCGGACAGTATGCCGCTGAGATCAGAGGCAAGAGAGGACCGGAGCCGTACAAGGGCAAGGGTATCAAGTATGCTGACGAAGTAATCAGACGGAAAGTCGGCAAGACCGGTAAGTAAATCTGCAGGAAGGAGTAAATGAGATGATCAAAAAGGAATCCAGAGCTGAGATTCGCCAGAATAAGCATAGAAGAATGCGTTTTCATCTTGCGGGTACAGCGGAGCGTCCGCGTCTTGCGGTTTTCCGCAGCAACAAGAACATGTACGCGCAGATCATTGATGATTCAGTCGGTCACACCCTTGTTTCCGCCTCGACTCTTCAGAAGGATGTGAAGGATCAGGTGGAGCACACGAATGATGTCGAAGCTGCAGCAAAGCTGGGCGAAGTCATCGGAAAGAAGGCGGTCGATGCGGGAATCACGGAAGTAGTATTTGACAGAGGCGGCTACATCTACCACGGAAGAGTCAAGGCTCTTGCGGATGCGGCCAGAGAAGCCGGACTGAAATTCTGATAAAGGAGAGAACGCATGAGACACGTAATCATAGACGCCAGCCAGCTTGAGCTGGAAGAAAGAGTTGTTTCCATCAAGCGAGTCACGAAGGTCGTCAAGGGCGGCCGCAACATGCGCTTCACCGCGCTGGTTGTCGTCGGTGACAAGAACGGCCATGTGGGAGCCGGACTCGGGAAAGCGGCCGAGATTCCGGAGGCGATCCGCAAAGGCAAAGAGGACGCTATGAAAAAACTCGTATCCGTAGCGCTTGATGAGAATCACAGTATCACACATGATTTCATCGGAAAATACGGCAGCTCGAACGTACTGCTGAAGAAGGCTCCGGAAGGTACCGGCGTCATCGCGGGCGGTTCCGTCCGTGCCGTCGTCGAACTTGCGGGAATTACGAATATCCGTACGAAATCACTCGGATCGAAGAACAAACAGAACGTTGTACTTGCGACCATCGACGGTCTGAGCCAGCTGAAGACCCCGGAAGAGGTTGCGAGACTCCGCGGAAAATCCGTAGAAGAGATTCTGGGATAAGGAGGATCAATCGAGATGGCTGATAAGAAAGTAAAAGTGACGCTGGTCAAATCCCCGATCGGCTGTGTGAAAAAACACAAAAAGATCATTGAGGGACTTGGCCTCCGCAAGATCAATCAGAGCAGAGAGCTTCCGGACAATGGCGCGACCCGCGGCATTATCAGACAGGTTGGATACCTGCTGAAGGTGGAAGAGTAATTCTTTCAAAGGAGGATACCATCATGGATTTGTCAAATTTACATCCGGCCGAAGGATCCGTCCACAGCGATTATTTCCGCAGAGGACGCGGTCACGGATCCGGAAACGGAAAGACGGCGGGCAAAGGACATAAAGGCCAGAAGGCCCGTTCCGGAGCGCCCAGACCGGGATTTGAGGGCGGCCAGATGCCGCTGTACAGACGCCTTCCGAAACGCGGATTCAAGTGCATCAATTCCAAAGAGATCATCGGGATCAATGTCAGCGAGCTGAACCGTTTTGAGGACGGAAGCGAGGTGACGGTTGAGACCCTGATCGCGAACGGAGTGGTTTCCAACCCGCGCGACGGTGTCAAGATTCTTGGAAACGGCGAGCTGACAAAGAAACTGACAGTAAAAGCGAATGCATTCAGCGCCGGCGCAAAAGAGAAAATTGAAGCGGCAGGTGGACAAATCGAGGTGATCTGATGTTTAACACAGTCAGAGAAGCATTCCGTGTGAAGGAGATCCGCCGCAGAATTTTCTATGTGGTGTTCATTCTCGTAATCATCCGTCTGGGATCCCAGATTCCGGTACCGGGTGTCGACAGGGAATTCTTCAGTCAATATTTTCAGGGCAGTACTGGAAGCGACGCGTTTTCATTCCTGAACGCGTTTACCGGCGGAGGTTTTGAGAATTTCTCGATCTTCGCTCTGAGTATCACACCGTACATCACGGCATCGATCATTGTCCAGCTTCTGACGATCGCGATTCCGAAACTCGAGGAGCTTCACCGCGACGGAGAGGATGGACGGAGAAAACTTACGGTCATCACCAGATTCCTGACGGTAGGTCTCTCTCTGTTTGAGTCGATCGCCATGTGCATCGGTTTTGGCAACCAGCTGATTCTGGATATCAGTCCGACAAAGGTGATTGTGGTAGTCGCGTCTCTCACGGCCGGCTCCACCCTTCAGATGTGGCTTGGCGAGCAGATCAATGAGAAGGGCGTCGGAAACGGTATTTCCATGGTGCTTCTCATCAACATCCTCTCGAGAGTTCCGCAGGATATGATCACCCTGTATGAGAACTTCGCGAAGGGCAAGACGATCGCGAGAGCGACGCTGGCGTGGGTTATCATCATTGCGGTTATTATCGGTGTGACGGTCCTGACGCTGATTCTGAACGGAGCGGAGCGCCGCATTCCGGTTCAGTACTCTCAGAAAATGGTCGGCAGAAGGCTGGTCGGAGGCCAGTCCTCGCATATTCCGCTGAAGGTGAACACCGGCGGTGTTATTCCGATCATCTTTGCGGCTTCGATCATGTCCTTCCCGGGAATCATCATTTCCTTCATGGGAAAGACGGTCGAGGGAGCATGGGGACGCTTTATCGACATGCTCAGTTCCGGAAACTGGTTTAATCCCAGCGACTGGTTCCTGACGCTCGGCGTTCTGATTTATGTTGCTCTGGTTATTTTCTTCGCATATTTCTACACCTCCATTACCTTCAATCCGATGGAGGTTGCGGACAATATGAAGAAATCCGGCGGCTTTATCCCCGGCATCCGTCCGGGCAAGGCGACGGAAACGTATCTCAGCCAGGTACTGAAGTACATCATCTTCATCGGCGCGGTCGGTCTGGTGATCGTTGCGATCCTTCCATATGTTTTCAACGGGCTGTTCAACGCGGACGTGTCGTTCGGCGGAACGTCGCTGATCATCATTGTCTCGGTTATTCTTGAGACGCTGACCCAGATCAAGTCGATGATGCTGGTTCGGAATTATAAAGGATTTCTGGATAAGTAATCTTTTCGGGACAGGTTGCGGTGCTTTTGCGCCGCAGCCTTTCCGTGTCTCATCGGCCAGGCTTTATCCGGGGCGCTTTTCATCCCTGGACGGGCGCTGCGGGAGCCTGACCGCAGACTTTGTTTTTTTCTTCAGGGGTGGAGAGAAAAGCAGTTCAAATGAAAAAAGGAGAAGGCAGAATGAAAATTATTATGCTGGGAGCACCGGGGGCAGGAAAAGGTACACAGGCGAAGATGATCTCCGGAGAATACGGAATTCCGCATATTTCCACGGGAGATATCTTCCGAAGCAATATCAAAAACGGAACAGAACTCGGAAAAAAGGCGAAGACTTACATGGATGCGGGACAGCTCGTACCGGATGAGCTGACGTGCGATCTGGTCGTTGACCGCATCGCTCAGGATGACGCAAAGAACGGATACGTTCTCGACGGTTTTCCGAGAACGATTCCCCAGGCGGAAGCCCTGACGAATGCACTGAACGCAAGAGGGGAAAAGATTGATTTCGCGATCGACGTCGACGTGCCGGATGACAGTATTATTACCCGCATGTCCGGACGGCGTGCGTGTCTCTCCTGCGGAGCGACCTATCACGTCGTTTATAATCCGCCGAAAAAAGAGGGAATCTGCGATGTGTGCGGAAAAGAGCTTGTTCTCCGTGACGACGACAAGCCGGAGACGGTGAAGAAAAGGCTCGAGGTTTACCACACCCAGACACAGCCGCTGATCGATTATTATCAGAAGGCGGGTGTTCTGGTGAAGGTGGACGGCACGCAGGAGATCAATGCTATTTTTTCTGAGATCCGGAAATTACTGGAGAAATAATTATGGCAGTCAGTATTAAGAGTGAGAGAGAGATCCAGCTGATGAGGCAGTCCAATCATCTCCTGGCAGAAGTGTACGTGGAGCTGGAAAAGATCATTGAGCCGGGGATTTCTACCTGGGACATCGATCACGAGGGCGAGCGCCTCATCCGCGCGTGCGGAGGGATTCCGAATTTTCTCCATTACGAGGGATATCCGGCTTCCGTCTGTGTCTCGGTCAATGAAGAGGTGGTGCACGGCATCCCGAAAAAGAATCACATCCTGAAGGAGGGCGACATCGTCAGCCTGGATATGGGACTGATCTACGAGGGATATCACTCGGACGCCGCCAGGACGTTTCCGATCGGAAAAATCAGTCCGGAGGCGCAGAAACTCATCGATGTGACGCGGCAGAGCTTTTTCGAGGGAATGAAATTCGCGAAGGCCGGTCATCATCTTCATGAGATTTCCGGGGCGATCGGAGATTACGCGGAGTCCTTCGGGTTCGGAGTGGTCCGCGACCTGGTCGGGCACGGCATCGGAACGAAGATGCACGAAGATCCGCAGATCCCGAATTTCCGCTGCAAGAGCCGCGGCGTTCTTCTCCGCCCGGGCATGACCCTGGCGGTTGAACCGATGATCACGGCGGGAACGTGGGAGGTCAAGTGGATGGACGATGACTGGACGGTCGTCACCGCCGACGGTTCCCTGGCCGCTCACTACGAAAATACGATACTGATCACGGAGGGGGATCCGGAGATCCTCACCATGGTAGACGGGCAGCCGTACTGAAACTATTGAACCGATCAGAAGGCGGCCCCGGACAGAGAAAAAAGAAAAAGGAGTGCATGGAATGTCAAAAGCGGATGTTATTGAAGTAGAAGGTGTAGTTCTGGAAAAGCTTCCGAACGCGATGTTCCGGGTGGAACTGGAAAATAAGCATGTGGTGCTCGCGCATATCAGCGGTAAGCTTCGTATGAATTTCATCCGCATTCTTCCCGGAGACAAAGTTACTCTGGAACTTTCTCCCTACGACCTGGACAAGGGCAGAATCATCTGGAGAGCAAAATAAATCGGCCATCCGGCATCATAATAATACTTGCAATTGCCGTCCAACCATGTTATATTATATGTCGCGCGTGCTTTAACGCGGTTTTTTTTGTGACCCGTAAAATCGCCGAAAATACGCGTGAGAAACCGGCAAATTGCATAAATATTTTGCAATGAGGAAAGGAGGATTCATCATGAAGGTAAGATCTTCGGTAAAACCGATGTGCGAGAAATGCAAAGTCATCAAGCGCAAAGGGAAAATCCGCATCATTTGTGAGAATCCAAAGCATAAACAGCGTCAGGGATGATTCCGGACATATCTGTTTATGGAAAGGATATGGTGTTTTTCGCACCGGATCAGCGGCTGCAGGAATTGGTGCGCGGGACGCATTTTTCACGGGGCGGGATCTGTTCTGCCGCATGAGACATGGATTTCCCGGGAATAAACAGCATATCGCCCACAGCATAATTATATAGTTACTACTGACATGACCCTGCGTCAGGAAACCTCTATAATTTTGCTTAATACCCGACTCGATCATGAGAAGGGAAAGGTCATGCGGGAGCATGGCTGGATGCCGCATACCGGGCATCCCAGTTAGGACAAACCATAAGGAGGAATTTACACATGGCTCGTATCGCAGGTATTGATTTACCGAGAGACAAACGCGTGGAGATAGGTCTTACCTATATCTACGGCATCGGAAGATCTTCTTCCAACAGAATCCTTGCGCAGGCAGGTGTCAATCCGGATACCCGTGTCCGCGATCTGACCGATGACGAGGTCCGCAGGATCTCGTCTGTGATCGAGGAGACACAGACTGTGGAAGGTGATCTCAGACGTGAAGTTGCGATGAATATCAAGCGTCTTCAGGAGATCGGCTGCTACAGAGGCATCCGTCACAGAAAAGGACTTCCGGTCCGCGGTCAGAAGACCAAGACAAATGCCAGAACCTGCAAAGGTCCGAGGAGAACCGTTGCAAACAAGAAGAAATAAGCTGTTATTTTGTATCTGATTTATAGAAAGGTGCAGGTTAGTTTTTATTATGCCTAAAGCAACAAAGAGAACGGCTAAGCGCCGTGTCAAGAAAAACGTTGAACGTGGCCAGGCTCATATTCAGGCATCCTTCAATAACACCATTGTTACGCTGACGGATACCGAGGGCAATGCTCTTTCCTGGGCAAGCGCCGGCGGGCTTGGATTCAAAGGTTCAAGGAAATCTACTCCTTACGCAGCACAGATGGCCGCGGAGGCCGCGACAAAGGCGGCACTCGTCCATGGTCTGAAAAAGGTCGATGTATTTGTCAAAGGTCCGGGTTCCGGCCGTGAGGCGGCGATCCGCGCGCTTTCCGCGGCGGGTCTCGAGGTTACCAGCATCTGCGACGTTACGCCGGTGCCGCATAACGGCTGCCGTCCGCCGAAGCGCAGAAGAGTATGATTGAGGATATTCTAAGGATCAGGAGGTCATTTTCATGGCAGTAAATAAAGTTCCGGTTCTGAAGAGATGCAGAGCACTCGGTCTGGAGCCGGCTTATCTTGGTGTCGACAAAAAGTCAAGACGCAAGCTGAAACGCTCCGGCAGAAAGGAGTCCGAGTACGCTCTTCAGCTCAGAGAGAAGCAGAAAGCAAAATTCATCTACGGTGTCCTGGAAAAACCGTTCCGCAATTATTATAAGAAAGCGGACCGCATGAAGGGACAGACCGGTGAGAATCTGATGGCGCTTCTGGAGCTTCGTCTTGACAGCGTGATTTTCCGCATGGGATTCGCCCGGACGAGACGTGAGGCGAGACAGGTTGTCGACCATAAATTCGTGACAGTTAACGGCAAGACGGTAAACATCCCCTCTTACCAGGTAAAGGCCGGGGATGTCATCGAGGTAAAAGAAGGAAAGAAGAACATTCAGCGCTTCAAGGATATCCTGGAAGTGACCGGCGGGCGTGCGGTGCCGTCCTGGATGGATGTTGACAGTGAAAATCTGAAGGGAACGATCAAAGAAGTCCCGGGCCGCGATCTCATCGACGTTCCGGTGGACGAGATGCTGATCGTCGAGCTGTACTCCAAATAATTCGCGGATGAGCGGGGCACGGTTCCCCGGTGGAGTCCGTCATAGAAGAAAAATTCGATTTTCACTCAAAGGAGGAGCTTGCGCGTGTTTGACTTTAACAAACCCAAGATTGAGATCACTGAGATTTCAGAAGACAAAAAGTTCGGCCGTTTTGTCGTAGAGCCGCTGGAGCGCGGATACGGCACAACGCTGGGAAATTCGCTCCGCCGCATCATGCTTTCTTCTCTGCCGGGTTCGGCGGTCAGTCAGGTCAAGATCGAAGGGGTTCTGCATGAGTTCAGTTCGATTCCGGGTGTCAAGGAAGACGTGACCGAAATTATAATGAATCTGAAGGGACTCTCGATTCGGAACAACAGCGACAGTGATGAGCCGAAGACCGCCTATATCGAACACGAGGGAGAAGGCGTAGTCCGGGCATCCGATATCCAGGCAGATCAGGATATTGAGATCATCAATCCGGATCATGTAATTGCCACGCTGAACGGCGGGGCCGATTGCAAGCTTAATATGGAACTGACGATCACAAACGGCCGCGGCTATGTCGGCGCGGACCGCAACAAGACCGAGGATATGCCGATCGGCGTGATTGCCATTGACTCGATTTACACACCGGTCGAGCGCGTCAATATGACGGTTGAGAACACTCGTGTCGGCCAGGTGACCGATTACGACAAGCTGACGCTTGACGTTTATACGGACGGAACGCTCGGGCCGGACGAGGCTGTAAGCCTCGCTGCGAAGGTTCTCAGCGAGCATCTGAAGCTCTTTATCGATCTTTCGGAAAACGCGAAGACCGCGGAAGTGATGATCGAGAAGGAAGACGATGAGAAGGAGAAGGCTCTGGAGATGAATATCGACGAGCTGGAGCTTTCCGTCCGCTCCTATAACTGTCTGAAGCGCGCCGGAATCAATACGGTGGAAGAGCTTTGCAACAAGACATCCGAGGATATGATGAAAGTCCGCAATCTCGGGCGCAAGTCGCTCGAGGAGGTTCTGGCAAAGCTGAATGAGCTGGGTCTCTCGCTGAAAACGAGCGAAGAACAGTGATGTAGTGCGGAAACCCGCATTGTGTAATGAAACAGCGGCGGTTCAGTAAGACCGAAGATGCGTGTGCCGTCGTCACACAGATGGAGGAATGTTTCAAATGGCAAAGTATCGTAAACTGGGCAGAACATCCGCCCAGAGGAAAGCAATTTTAAGAAACCAGGTAACCTGCCTTCTCTATCACGGAAAGATCCGCACGACGGAGACCCGTGCCAAGGAAGTCCGGAAAATCGCGGACGGCCTGATCGCTCTGGCGGTCCGTGAGCGCGATCATTATGACACGGTCACCGTTACCGCAAAGGTTCCGCGCAAGGACGCAGACGGCAAACGCGTGAAAGAGGAAAGAGACGGAAGGAAAGTCACGGTTTATGATGAGGTCTCCAAAGAGATCAGGAAAGATCAGCCTTCCAGAATTCACGCGCGCCGTCAGATGATGAAGGTTCTCTATGGAGTGACCGAGGTTCCGACTGAGGCGAAGGACAGAAAGAAAAACACGAAGAAAGTAGATCTGGTGGCCAAGCTGTTTGATGAAATCGGACCGAAGTACGCGGACCGCAGCGGCGGATACACCAGAATCATCAAAATCGGACCGAGAAAAGGCGACGCTGCGATGGAGGTTCTTCTCGAGCTCGTATGAGAAAACGGAATCGGCAGCCTTTTCGAGACTGTACCATGCCCGGGCATCATTTGCCCGGGCATTTTTCTGTCCGGAATTCTGCATCCAGTTCTGCGATCTTGTACCCCATGTGGGGGACGCGCCGGGAGAATCGGATAATGGGAAATGATTCAGAGTTCAGGTCCGGTACCCTGGACAGCGCGTTTTTTTACATGTTTCACGCACCATTTCCGTGGTATGTAAAGTAATCCCCAAAAAATAGACAAGAAAAGGAAAAATACATAAGTTGCATTATTCATTTTTACGAAAAAATAGCAAGATTGTGTTTTTTCCATTGGCTTCTAAAGAAGTAATATTTCTTATTATCCGTCGAATTAACTGCAAAATCTGGATAAAATATTTTTTAACAAAGTCATTTTGCCGGGAAATCGGTCAAAATAAAGCAATAATAATATATTTTACGACAATATCTATGCTATAATATTCAGTAACTTGTTTAATGTGCACAATGAATTTGAGATTTAGCCTGAATTAAGAGACATTATTTCATTTGCACCATTTACAGAGCGGGTATTATTCCCAGGACGTTGTTTCATTTTCTTTTTTTTGGGAGGGAAAGCAATGAAAAGGAAAGCAATGAGACTTGTTGTCACTCTTTCAACAGCAGCTATCGCCGCGACGTCGCTTGTTGCATGCGGAGGCGGAAGCGGGAGCAGCAGTACGGGTGAGAGCACCGGAACCACTTCTTCTGCGTCTACTGCCGGAGGCGGCGATGTGGAAGGAAGCAGCGGAATCACGATCGGACTTTCCATCGGAAATACGACCGAGGAGCGCTGGAACCGTGAGATTCAGATGTTTGAGGAGTACTGCAAGGAGAACGACATTACTCTGAAAGAGCAGATCGCGAACAACGACGCGAACAAGCAGATTTCCCAGTGCGAGAACCTTCTGAATGAGGGTATCGACGTTCTGATCTGCCAGTCCCTGGATGCCGAGGGCGCTGCCCCGATCGTCGAGTCCGCGCACGAAGCCGACGTCAAGGTTATCGCCTATGACCGTTTCATCATGAATGCGGATCTGGACTATTACATCACGTTCGATTCCGTCAAGGTCGGTGAGACCGAGGCTCAGTTCGTCGTAGATGCGGCTCCGAAGGGCAATTACATCTGGCTGAAAGGCGCGCAGGAGGATAACAACGCGCTGCTGGTCGCCGAGGGTCAGAAGAACATCCTGCAGCCCTACATCGACAGCGGTGACATTACCATTGTCAGTGAGCAGTGGTGCAAAGGTTGGGACCCGAACGAGGCACTGAAGCACACCGAGAATGCTCTTTCGAAAGCGAACAACGATATCCAGGCGGTTGTAGCGTCGAACGACGGTACGGCCGGCGGAGCGGTTCAGGCTCTTGAGGCGCAGGGACTTGCCGGAAAGGTGCCGATCTGCGGACAGGATGCTGACCTTGCTGCCTGCCAGAGAATCGTCGAGGGAACCCAGACGGGTACCGTTTACAAACCTCTGAAGCCGCTGAACACGGCTGCCTGCGAGCTTGCTGTCGCAGTAGCGAAGGGCGAGGACGAGGACAAGGAAAGCGCAGTTGACAGTTCACTCGGTGAGTGGCAGACACTGAACAACGGGCAGAAGGACGTCGATTCCTTTACCGTTCCGGTCGAGGCTATCGACAAAGACAATATGTATGAGATCATCTGCAAACGTGATAATTTCCACACCGTTGAGGAAGTCTACAAGAACGTGCCGAAGGATCAGTGGCCGACAGAGTCCGGATCCGAGTCCGCTACTTCTTCCACTTCCGTTTCTTCTGCTTCATGAGAATCTTTTGCTGATTAATGCGGGGACGCGGAGCTTCTGTTCCGCGCCCTCTGGTTTTCAGACAGAATTGCTGCAGGTTGTGCAGTCATGTAAATTGGAGGTTTGAGAATGGCTGATTATATTCTGGAAATGCAGAATGTAACGAAGGAATTTCCCGGCGTTCGGGCGCTTTCGGAGGTTTCGTTCAAAGTAGAGCGCGGTCATATTCATGCGCTGGTCGGAGAGAACGGCGCCGGGAAGTCCACGCTGATCAAGGTAATCAGCGGAGTATATCCTTACGGAACCTACGAAGGGAATATCGTCTATAACGGAGAGGTCTGTAAGTTCAAGACGATCAAACAGGTGGAACAGCAGGGAATTGTCTGCATTCATCAGGAAATGAACCTGGTTCCCGACATGAGTGTCGCGGAAAATATTTATCTGAACAATAATCCGAATAAAAGAGGAATTATTAATTTCGATGTACAAAGACAGCAGTGTGTCGAGGTTCTGAAGGAAATCGGCCTGGACGTCCAACCTGAGGAACTGATCCGTAATCTGGGCGTCGGACAGCAGCAGCTGGTCGAGATCGCCAAGGCTATTTCCAGAAATGTTAAACTGCTTCTTCTGGATGAACCGACGGCGGCGCTGACGGATACGGAAGTAGAAGCCCTCTTCCGCGTGGTCCGCAATCTGAAAGCAAGAGGAGTTACCTGCATCTACATCTCCCACAGGCTGGATGAGATCATGGAGCTCTGCGATGATATCACGGTTCTGCGAGACGGCGAGACGATCGGTACGAAGCCGCGCTCCGAGATGACCAAGAATGAAATGATCACGATGATGGTCGGAAGAGAAATGACGAATATGTTCCCGCGCGAGGAGCATACGCGCGGCGAGGTCGGGTTTGAGGTCCGCAATTTCAACGTACCCAATCCGGATATTCCCGGCCGGTATCTTCTGAAGAATATTAATCTCAAGGCCTATAAGGGTGAGATTCTGGGTATTGCCGGACTGATGGGAGCCGGCCGTACCGAACTGTTTACGGCAATATACGGCGCTTTCCGCACGCAGGGCACCGGAGAAGTATATATCAATGGCGAAAAAGTGGAATTCGGCAATCCGGGCAAGATGCTGAAGGAAGGCTTTTTCATCGTAACCGAGGACCGGAAAAGATTCGGCCTGAACCTGATGATGAGCCTTCGCGAAAATGTTACTCTTCCCTCGCTGGACAAGGTATCCAAGAACGGCATTCTGAACATGGACGCCGAGGTGCAGTACTCCAAGAAATATCTGGAAGACATGCACACGAAGATGCCGAATATCGAGGTTCCTGCCAACACGCTTTCCGGCGGTAATCAGCAGAAGGTTGTTCTGGCGAAGGCTCTGATGAGTAATCCGAAAGTCATGGTTCTGGATGAGCCGACGCGAGGCATCGATGTCGGCGCAAAGTATGAGATCTATAAGATCATGAATGAGCTTGTCCGCCAGGGCGTGGTGATTATCATGATTTCGTCCGAGATGGAAGAGATCCTGGGGATGAGCGACCGGGTCATCGTCATCGCGAACGGAGAGATCACCGGCGAGGTTGACGCGAAAGAAGCTACGCAGGAAAGTCTGATGCGCTACGCGATTGGGAGGTAATATAGAGTCATGGCAAACGAATCTTCAAAAGAAAAAAAGAAACTTTTCGGTACTGCTAATACCAGAATGCTGGCTATGGTGATCGTCCTGATTGTTCTGTGGGTGGTCTTTGCGATTATCACATCCGGGTCCTTCATGACCACCAGAAACTTTTCAAACCTGCTTCGTCAGGCCGCTTTCACCGGAATCATGGCCGTCGGTATGACTTTTGTCATCATCACGGGCGGCATTGACCTGTCCGCCGGTATGACGATGGGCTTCATCGGCTGCGTTATGGCGGCTCTGCAGGTCTGGAACGGCGTTTCCACACCGGTCACCATTCTGGTTGGACTGCTTCTCGGTATCGGCATCGGCTGGGCGATCGGCGCGATCATCGCTTATTCCGGAATGGCACCGTTTATCGTAACCCTCGGCTCTCAGCTGGTTTTCCGAGGACTGATGCTTTGGATCACCGGCGGTCAGACGATCGCTCCGTTCCAGGAGTCCTATAAATTCTGGGGGACGGCTTATGTTCCGAAGGCGGCCGGCTGGGTGATCTGTGTGGTTGCCTGCCTCGGCCTTCTGTGGAGTTACGTGAGAGACCGCAGGTCGAAGATCAAATACGGTCTGGATGCCGGAAGCATGGGGGCCATGATCGGAAAATGGATTCTTTTCTCCGCTATCATCGTTGCGGCGATCGCGGCATTGAATGATTTCCAGGGTATTCCGGTACCGGTTCTGGTTATGTTCATCGTCGTTCTTGTTTTCTCTTTTGTCGCGAACAACACGACATTCGGACGAAGCGTTTACGCGATCGGAGGTAACATGGCCGCTGCCAAATACGCCGGTATCAACGTAAAGAAAAGTCTTGTCATCGTTTATACGATCAACACCTTCCTCTGCGCGGTTGCCGCTGTCATTTACACTGCCCGTCTGAACGGCGGAACCTCACAGGTTTCGAACGGAAACTACGAGCTGGACGCTATCGCATCCTCTGTTATCGGCGGAACGTCGATGACCGGTGGTGTCGGCAAGGTCGGGGGAGCAATTCTTGGTGCCGTTATTATGATGAGTATTGATAATGGTATGTCCATGAAGAACCTGGATGCCTACTGGCAGTTCATTGTTAAAGGTATTATCCTGGTTCTCGCGGTTCTGTTTGATACCAAGACTCAGCAGACCAACAAGTAATTACAGTCAATTCTCCTGGTAAGGTAAAAAGTTCATACTAACTGCACACCGGGGCCGTTTCGCATTATTGTGAAACGACCCCGGTGCTGCGCTCATAAGAAAAGGGCTGCTGCGATCGCGGGCGGGATACCCGCGAGGGCAGCAGCCCCGTCTGCGCTTAGTAAGACGGCGACTGCTCGTCAGGATTCAGTGAAAGGGATTTTCGGTCGGATACGGAAGACTCTTCGGCCGGTTCCACGCGATATCGCCGATCCCCAGATATTTGAAGATTTCAAACAGCGCTTTTCCGCAGTGGTTGAACGCCACGGCTCCGTGATGAGGATAGCGTTTCTGGATCAGCACGTGGCGGTAGAAGCGTCCCATCTCCGGGATCGCGAAGATGGCGATTCCTCCGAAGCTCTGCGTCGCAACCGGGAGGATTTCTCCTTCCGCGATGTAGGAGCGGAGGATTCCGTCGCTGTCACACTGCAGACGGAAGAAGGTGATGTCGGAAGCAGCGATATCTCCCTCGAGAGTTCCTCTCGTGAAATCCGGCTCGGAGCCTTCCGGCTCCAGCAGACGATGCTGGATCAGCTGATATTTGACCGCGCGGTCGGCGCACATCTTGCAGCTGGGCGTATTTCCGCAGTGGAAGCCCATAAAGGTGTCCGTGATGTCATAATGGAATTTCCCGCGGATGCTTTCCTGATAGATGTACTGCGGAACGCTGTTGTTGATGTCAAGCAGGGTAACGGTGTCATCGGAAGCGCACATGCCGATGTATTCGGACAGAGCCCCATAGATATCGACCTCGCAGGCGACCGGGATACCCCGCGATACGAGACGGGAATTTACGTAGCAGGGCTCAAAGCCGAACTGACTCGGAAAGGCGGGCCAGCACTTGTCGGCAAAGGCGACGTATTTTCTGGAGCCCTTGTGAGCTTCTGCCCAGTCGAGAAGAGTGAGTTCAAACTGAGCCATCTTCTCGCTGAGATCCGGATAGTACCGCCCCTCGCCCATTTCCTTCGCCATGTCTTCACAGACGCCCGGGATGCGCGGGTCCTTTTCGTGTTCGCGGTAGGCGACCAGGAGATCCAGCTCGGAATTTTCCTCGACCTCGACGCCGAGCTCGTACAGTCCCTTAATCGGGGCGTTGCAGGCGAAGAAGTCCTGCGGGCGCGGACCGAAGGTGATGATTTTCAGGTTTGAGATTCCGATGACAGCGCGGGCAATGGGAATAAACCCGATGATTTTTTCCGCGATTTCTTCCGCGGTTCCGACCGGGTATTCCGGAATATATCCCTTCAGATGTCTCATCCCGAGGTTGTAGGAGCAGTTGAGCATGCCGCAGTAAGCGTCTCCGCGTCCGTTGATCATGTCTCCGTCTCCCTCTGCGGCGGCCACGAACATGCAGGGACCGTCAAAGTATTTCGCGATCAGGGTTTCCGGGGTTTCCGGTCCGAAATTTCCCAGAAATACAATCAGCGCGTTGCATCCGGCGCCCTTTACTTCGGCGACGGCTTTTTCCATGTCCGCTTCATTCTCGACGCCCACGGAACACTCATAGAGCTCGCAGTTTTTCCGGCGGCAGGCGGCAACGATGTTCTCTCTGCGCTTCGTGGACAGAGAGATCGGGAAGCAGTCGCGGCTGACGCTGATGATGCCTGGCTTTACCTCGGGAATGTTAGATGATTTCATTGATTAATCCTCCCATATGTTGTTATGTTTTGTTATCAGTTCTGTGCGAATCTGCCGTTTCATCATCTTTTCCTCAGAGGAGATCCGCGATATCGATGTTCTCGCCGGTCAGGGCCGCGACCGCACCGGACTTTGCCTCGTCGCTGTCCGGGTGCGCCAGGAGCCATTTGTTGCAGGCGGTCAGATAAGCGTCATCTCCGCCCGCATTGTCCATGTCCGGCTTTTCCGTATTTGTTTTTGCGGGAAGCCCGACCATGACGCGGAATCCTCTGGCGGGGTCCGTGTGGCAGGGGGCGTAGTGCAGTGTCGTCGCGTACACTTCCACGAGAACTCCCGCCGGAACGCGGAAAGCGCGGACCGCGGAGGTATCCAGCTTTCCGTCGCGGATGTTTTCCATCTTTGCCAGAAGCAGAATAAAGTCTTCTGTTCCCAGGTTGAATTCACTGCTCCTGTGATACTCCAGGCAGTTCAGCTTCGTGTTGTGCCCGTTGCACCAGCCGAGTTCGCAGTCGGCGCCTCCGAAAAGATGATCGCGGGCAATCCGGAAGGCGGAAAGAGATTCCAGAAGGGGTTCCGAGGGCGTGTAGGCGGTGGCCTCAGGGAGAGGTGTTTTCTCCAGAGCGGGAAGAATCTCATGAATAAACCCGTCCATTCCCTTCACGACTCTTCCGTAGGAATCAAAAGAAGGATCCATTACCGATTCGATTTTCATTCGTTTGCCTCCATGTCTTTAAACGTCGGTTTCAGAAGCGGATAAAGAGTCCGCCAGATCTCATATTTTCTGAGGTACCGCGAAGAAATTTCCGGATCGGGATCGATGACTTCGTTCACCTGGAAAAACTGTGAAGAGCAGTCCCTGACGGATGGAAACGCTCCGCTTGCGACAGCCGCCAGCATGGCTCCGCCGTACCCGGGTCCCTGCTCCGTTACCGGGCAGAGAAGACGGATATTCAGCACATTGGCGACGATTTTCTTCCAGAGCGGGCTTTTCGCTCCGCCTCCGCAGATCGTGGAAGCCTCCGGCCGGATCCCCTCGCGGTTCGCAATTTCCAGACAATCCTTCAGGGCGAAGGCGACACCCTCGAGGACCGCCTGCGTCATGTCGGCACGCGTGCTGTCCATCCGCAGACCGATGAAGCATCCGCGGGCAGCGGGATCATTGTGCGGGCTGCGTTCTCCCATCAGATAGGGGAGGAAGTAGACGCCATCCGCGCCAAGCCGGTCATCGGTGATGGGTTTCTGCTCGGAGGGATAGTCCCCGGTTTTGCAGATGTCTTCCATCCACCACTTGTTGCAGCTGGCGGCGGAGAGCAGGCATCCCATCAGGTGGTAGCCTCCGTCCGCGTGGGCAAACGAGTGGAGCGCATTGGAGGGGTCGACGCGGAATTGATCACTGGTAATGAAAATCGTCCCGGATGTCCCCAGAGAGATGTTGCAGCGGCCGTTTCCGACCGCCCCGGAGCCGACCGCCGCCGCGGCATTGTCCCCGGCCCCGGCACAGACGACGGTATCCTGCGGGAGATGAAGAAGGTCGGCTGCTTCTTTTGTGAGAGTGCCGACCGGGTCAGAGCTCTCAAAGCATGTCGGCATCTGCTCCTCGCGGATCCCGCAGAGCTCCAGCATTTCCCGGCTCCAGCGACGATGCCTGACATCGAGCAGCAGCATACCGCTCGCGTCGGAGTAATCCGTGCTGAGAACTCCTGTCAGGCGGTAATTGATGTAATCCTTCGGAAGCATGATTTTGCTGATCCGGCTGAAAAGCTCCGGTTCGTTTTCACGCATCCAGAGTATTTTCGGGGCGGTGAACCCGGCGAAAGCGATATTTCCGGTCCATGCGCTGATCTTATCCCTTCCGATGGTTTCGTTCAGGTATTCGACCTGCTTCTGGGAGCGTCCGTCATTCCAGAGAATCGCCGGACGGATCACCCGGTCCTGGTCGTCGAGGACGACCAGGCCGTGCATCTGACCGCCCGCTCCGATTCCCCGGACTTCCTCCGACGGGAAGCCCTCCAGGAGCCGGGGGATTCCCCGGCAGACCGCTTTCCACCAGTCCTCCGGATTCTGCTCGCTCCAGCCGGGATTCGGATATGAAACCGGATATTCCTCGTTTACGATGTGGCGGATTTTCCCTTTTTCGTCCATCAGCAGCAGTTTCAGCGCCGATGTCCCCAGATCAATTCCGATAAAAAGCATCCCAACCTCCTTTGGGCAAAATTACAGTTATTTTCAGCAAGATAGATACATTATTGTTCATTATATCATAGCTGATACGGTGTTACAATTCGATGCGTTGGATAACCTGCCTTCTTTTTCCGGGCTTTGGAGACCACGCGAAGGCCGGCAATCGGGAGCAATCTTTTCCGCCCGGGAATAGCTTTCAGAAAAGGTGGTTGTTCTTGACACGCTTTCTAAATTATCCTATGATATGACTAGTTGTTAAGCGGTTTTCGGCCGTTTTCACATTATTCAAAAGAGTCGGTTTATGGCGAAAGGAGTTTTGTATTATGGCACTGGTTACAAGTACTGAAATGTTTAAGAAAGCATATGACGGCGGATATGCGATCGGCGCTTTCAACGTAAACAACATGGAGATCGTTCAGGCCATCACAGAGGCTGCCGAGGAGCTGAAGAGCCCGGTTATCCTCCAGGCTTCCGCCGGCGCTCGCAAATATGCGAACCCGGAGTATCTTCAGAAAATGGTTGAGGCGGCCGTAATAAATTGCCCGGATATCCCGATTGTCATGCATCTGGATCACGGCCCGGATTTCGAGACCTGCAAGGCATGCGTAGACAAGGGATTTACCTCTGTCATGATCGACGCTTCCAGCAAGCCGTTTGATGAGAATATCGAGATCACCAAGAAGGTCGTTGAGTACGCACACGCACACGGCGTTGTAGTCGAGGCTGAGCTTGGTTCTCTGGCAGGTATCGAGGATGAAGTCAATGTTTCCGCCGAGAATTCTTCTTACACCCGACCGGAAGAGGTTGAAGAGTTCGTGAGCAGGACCGGAGTAGATTCTCTGGCGATCGCGATCGGAACTTCTCACGGCGCTTATAAGTTCAAACCCGGCACGAAGCCGCAGCTCCGTTTCGATATTCTGGACGAAGTCGTCAAGAGAATCCCGGGATTCCCGATCGTTCTGCACGGATCTTCTTCCGTTCCGCAGGAATATGTCAAGATCATCAACGACAACGGCGGCGCTCTGAAGGATGCCATCGGCGTTCCGGAAGATCAGCTTCGTCAGGCAGCGAGATCCGCGGTCTGCAAGATCAACATCGATTCCGATCTGAGACTTGCGTTCACGGCCGGCGTTCGTCAGACCCTCAGAGAGCATCCGGATATGTTTGATCCGCGTGGATATCTGAAAGTCTCCAGACAGAATGTCAAAGACGTTGTTGCCCACAAGATCAAAGACGTTCTCGGTTCCGCAGGCAAGGCCTGATTCATTCAATTGAACAGAGGGAAATGATTAAGCCGCCGTGGTTTTCCGGCTAAATTCCGGAATTCCGCGGCGGCTTTTTGCGCGTGCGCCCGGCGGCGCACGTTCCTAGCTGGTGAAAGTCCAGAGTCCGCCCGGTAGTGGGAAGGACATAGCCGAAGGCAAGGGTGCCCATCGCGAGATGGGATCCGAAGGAAGCCGGA
>JBMNRP010000028.1:0-27436 GCA_050944685.1 Bilifractor sp. | reverse complement strand
TTTCACAGAACCAGGGAAAGCCCCGATTCAGGGAGAAGTCCTGAAAAAACAGGAAGAGCTGTACAAAGCAATGGATGTCACGCCACTATTCGCGAAACCTAGTTTGGAGACATCGGGAATTTAGGTTAAAAGCGGGTGAAAAGACCGAAGAAAAGAGGCCGTTGCCTCAGTACTGAAAAGTACTAATGCAACAGCCCCTTCATCTTTTCATCGTCAGAACGGATCATTTTGATTCGATGACCTGCTTCATGTTGTAGAATCCGCAGCTCTTGCACATTCTGTGCGGCATCATCAGTGCTCCGCATTTCGGGCACTTAACAAGGTTCGGAGCAGACATCTTCCAGTTCGCTCTTCTTTTGTCTCTTCTTGACTTAGAAGATTTGTTTTTCGGACAAATGGACATTTCTCACACCTCCTCTTTCATCTATCTTTATGATCGAGTGGATCAATTCTCTCTCAGTCATACCCGAATATTATATGAATTCAGAGATAGAATGTCAAGAATTTTTTCATGACGCCCGGAACCATCGGAAGATTTTCCGTTTTACTTTACGAGCGCAACGGTCTCGCGGCAGATCATGAGCTCTTCGTTGGTCGGGATAACACAGACCGCGACCTTCGAATCCTCAGTCGAAATTTTGACGTTTTCTCCGCGAAGCTGGTTCTTCTCGGGATCAATCTCGATTCCCATGTAATGGAAATAGTTCATCACGCTCGCGCGGACGACGCCGTCATTTTCTCCGATGCCGGCCGTGAACGCGATCGCGTCTACTCCATCGAGAACGGCAATGTATTCTCCGATGGTACTGGCGACGCGGTAGCTGAATACGTCCAGAGCCTCCGAAGCGGCTTCATTCCCGTCGGCGGCAGCGCTCTCCAGATCACGGAAATCACTGGAAAGTCCGTCGGACAATCCCAGAACGCCGGACTTCTTGTTCAGCACGTCGAGCACGCCGTCGATATCAAGGTTCTCATTCTTGCTGATAAACTGAACGATGGACGGATCGATATCGCCGGAGCGGGTTCCCATGACCAGACCGGAAAGCGGGGTCATGCCCATGCTGGTGTCAACGCTCTTTCCGTCTTTGACGGCGCAGACCGAAGCTCCGTTGCCCAGATGAGCGACGATAATCTTCGAGTGATTCAGATCCAGTCCCAGAAACTTCGCCGTCTCTTTGGAGACGAAGCTGTGGGAAGTTCCGTGGAATCCATACTTCCGGATGCCGTCCTTTGTATAATAGTCGTGCGGAAGTCCGTAGAGATACGCTTTCTTCGGCATGGTCTGATGGAAAGCGGTATCAAATACGCCGACCATCGGGACACCGGGCATCAGCTCCTGGCAGGCACGGATACCGATCAGGTTCGCCGGATTGTGCAAGGGAGCCAGTGCGGAGCACTCTTCTACTTCTTTAATCATGTCATCGGTGACCAGCGCGGAGCTGGAAAACTTCTCGCCGCCGTGGACGATTCTGTGGCCGACCGCCTCGATCTCGGAGAGATCCTTCAGAGCGCCCGTCGAGGGATTCGTCAGCGCGGAAAGAACGAGCTGGATCGCCTCTTTGTGAGACGGCATCGCCTGGTCGGAAACTTCTTTTTCGCCGCCCGCCTTCTGATAGGTCAGGCGTCCGTCAATTCCGATTCTTTCACACAGACCTTTCGCCAGTACCTTTTCGGTATCGGAATCGATCAGCTGATACTTAAGGGAGGAGCTTCCGCAGTTTATTACAAGTACTTTCATTTATTCGTTTCTCCTTATCTAAGAATCATGATGAAATCACAAGAGATTCCAACCGGAAAGTTATGCGAGAGCCGCGGTAATGATCGCCATGGAATAAACCTCCTGGCCGTTGCATCCGCGGGACAGGTCGTTGATCGGAGCGTTCAGTCCCAGAAGAATCGGGCCGTAGGCGTCGAAGTTTCCGAGACGCTGAGCGATCTTGTATCCACAGTTTCCGGCGTTGATGTCCGGGAAAATAAAGGTATTGCAGTGTCCTGCCACGTTGTCATCGAGGTGCTTCGTGGAGGCGACCCGGGGAGAAACGGCCGCGTCAAACTGAATCTCACCGGTGATCGGAAGATCCGGATATTTTGCTTTCGCCTTCTCGGTGGCGTTGCGCATTTTGTCAACATCCTCGCCCTTTCCGGATCCGATGGTGGAATAGGAAAGGAAGGCGATCTTCGGATCTACGCCGAATTTTCTCGCACACTCAGCGGTCTCACCCGCTATCTCAACGAGGTCATCCTCGGTCGGATGGATGTTGATGGCGCAGTCGGCCATAGCGATCACCTCGTTTTCGCCGCTGGCAGCCGGACGGACCAGAATAAAGCAGGAAGACACGATCTTGTTTCCGGGTTTGGTCTTGATGACCTGCAGAGCCGGACGGACGGTGTCGGCCGTCGAATAGGTAGCTCCGCCCAGAAGAGCGTCCGCCTCTCCCATCTTGACCAGCATAGTTCCGAAATAGTTCGCGGAGGAAAGAATTCCGCGGGCCTGGTCCGGCGTCATTCCCTTGCTCTTGCGGAGTTCGCAGAACAGATCCACCATTTCTTCAAAACGGTCATAGTTCTTCGGATCAATAATCGTTGCACCGCGCACATTGTAGCCGGCCTTCTCGGCCGCCGCGGAAACCTCGTCCGGATTTCCGACCAGAATGGGGGTCAGGAAATTGCTCGCCAGAAGACGGGAGCTTGCCTCCAGAATCCTTTCGTCGGTACCCTCTGTGAAGACGATCTTCTTCGGGTTTTTCTTTAACTGATCAATCATTGCACCGAATCCATATGCCATATCATTTTCTCCTTACGTTTTTGTAAAAAATATCATGTTTAGCCACGCTAAAATACATTATTTAGTATAATACGTTTATAAAAACGAAACAAGATTTGAATTGATTTCAATACACTTTTACAATTTGTTAACGTTTTATCACAATAATTTGATCACTTTTTGTGTGAATTCATGGTGGAATGCGGTTCCGCTTTTTTTCGCCCGGACGGCCTCGTAAAGATTCGCCGCGGAAACATCCGTCCGGAACGAATCAGCAGGAAGTGAGGCGGCAGACCCGCAGGGACGTACCGTACCGGAGCGGCTGATTTTACCCAGCAGCGTCTCTGCTCTTTTTTTCAGGCCGAGTACCCGTACAGACTCCTTTTCCCGGGCGGCGTCTCCCTTTTCCACGCCGAGAAGAACCGAAAACAGTGCCCGGGAGATTCTGGTCATCGTGTAATTTCTGGTTTTCAGAAGTTCGGAAAACGAAAGGACCGAACGGAAGCTCCCTCGCATCCGGATGATGCGGTTCGCGAGATCTTCCCCGATACCGGGGTATTTCCGGAGAGATTTTGCCGTTTCCTTCTGCAGCTGACAGAGGATCATATCCGAGAAATCGTCCGGGTATATCAGTTCGTTCCGGTCGGCGGCTTCCAGAAGAATCTTTGCGGAGTACGAAGGAAGCGTCCTGGCGGCGGAAGAGAAATATCCTCTTCCGATATTTTCCCGGATATTTTCCGACGAATACGCCTTCCGGGATTCGGAGTGATGATCTCCCCCGGATCTTCGGACTGTGCGGGGAATCATCCGGCTGTTTCTTCTCGCCATTGCCGTCAGATAAGCGACGGCGAGGAGATTGTTCGGTTTTTTCAGAATTTCCGCCAGGGTTCCGCCGCGCCCCGGAACCGCAGCTCTCAGGCCCGCCTCCTGTGCCTCGGGATAGGTGGATCCCCGCGCGAGGGCGCTCCGGAGGACCTCCCGGTAGACTGGCGGCTCCTCCGCCAGCACTCCGGCCGCATCCGAGAGCGGGCGGATGCTGCCGCATTCACTCCCGAACCATAGCTCATCGACGACGCCGAGGCGGTCCATAAGGGTGACGGCACCCGACGCGAAATCACCGGCGCTTCCGATGGCCGCCGCACAGGGAAGCTCCAGAACCAGATCCGCCCCGCCCCTCAGTGCCATCTCCGTTCTTCTGTATTTGTCGAGAAGAGCCGGTGCGCCCCTCTGGACAAAGTCTCCGCTCATCACCACGACAATAAAATCTGCCCCGGAATCTTCTCTGATTTTCCGGAGCAGATATTCATGTCCGAGATGAAACGGATTGTATTCTGCTATCACGCCTGCTGTTTTCATATCTCTCTTCAAAAAAGAATCTGTCAGTTGCGAAAGCTGTGAACCGGGGCCGGAATCCTGCCTCTTCGGGAGATAAAGGACTCGCAGGAGAAGGAATTCACCGGCATGACGGGAGCCGCACCGAGCAGTCCGCCGAACCGGACCGTATCCCCGACTTTTTTCCCGATCGCCGGAATCAGCCGAACCGCGGTCGTTTTCTGATTGACCATGCCGAGAGCCATCTCGTCCGCAATGACCCCGGAAATCGTCGACGCCGCGGTGTCTCCGGGAATCGCGATCATATCGAGTCCGACCGAGCAGACGCAGGTCATCGCCTCCAGCTTTTCGATGGAGAGCGCTCCGGCGGACGCGGCGCGGATCATTCCCTGATCTTCGCTCACCGGAATGAAAGCTCCGGACAGGCCGCCCACATAAGAGGAGGCCATGACGCCGCCCTTTTTCACCTGGTCGTTCAAAAGGGCGAGTGCAGCAGTCGTTCCCGGAGCTCCGGCGTGTTCCACGCCGATCTCCTCCAGAATGTCTGCGACCGAATCCCCGACGGCCGGAGTCGGCGCAAGTGACAGATCGATAATTCCGAACGGCACATGCAGCCTTCTGGAAGCCTCCTGGGCTACCAGCTGACCGACCCGGGTCACCTTAAAGGCGGTTTTTTTGATGGTCTCGCAGAGAACATCAAAGCTCTCTCCGCGGACCTTTTCCAGCGCGTGCTTGACGACGCCCGGGCCGGATACGCCGACATTTATCACGATGTCCGGCTCCGTCACTCCGTGAAACGCTCCGGCCATAAAAGGATTGTCATCGGGTGCGTTGCAGAAAACGACGAGTTTTGCACAGCCGAGGCAGTCGTCGTCCTGCGTCATTTTCGCCGTGTTTTTCACAACCTCGCCCATCAGACGGACCGCATCCATATTGATGCCCGCCTTGGTTGATCCGAGATTGACCGAACTGCAGACGCGCTCTGTTCGCGAAAGAGCCAGCGGGATGGAACGGATCATCGTCTCATCCGCCGTCGTCATTCCCTTCGGTACAAGGGCGGAATAGCCGCCGATAAAATTAACTCCGACCTCCTTTGCCGCGCGGTCGAGCGTTTCCGCGATTGAGGCGAAATCCTCTTCGCTGCGGCAGGCGGCACCTCCGATGAGGGCAGCCGGAGTTACCGAAATTCTCTTGTTGACGATGGGAATGCCGAACTCCCTCTCAATCTGCTCTCCGACCGGAATCAGGTTCCGTGCGGCGGATGTGATCCGATCGTAAATCTTCCGGTTCATTTTGTCGAGATTGGAATCGATGCAGTCGAGAAGACTGATCCCCATGGTAATGGTGCGGACATCGAGATTCTCCTGCTCGATCATCTCGTTCGTTTCATTTGCTTCAAAAATATTGATCATCGTTTCCGGACCTTTTTCTTTTCGCGGGAAATACCTCGTATCGTCAGATACGATGCATCATATCAAAGATATCTTCGTGCTGACAGTGAATCACCACACCGATCTCGTCTCCGATTTTTTTCAGATCATCCGCCAATTCCCCGACATCCTTCGGAGATGCGGATGTGTCTGCGATCATCATCATGTGGAAATATCCCTGGAGAATCGTCTGGGAAATATCTTCGATATTGACATTCTGCTTCGCCAGATAATTGCAGACACGGGCGATGATTCCCACCGTGTCGCGGCCCGTAACCGTGATAATCGTTTTTTTCATGAAGATCCTTTCTGTCAGAAAACCAGCTCTTCGCTGATCTCGTCGCGTTTTGCCACCGAGATCGGGAAATCACCCGCCCGGTAGGGGTTGTCCCCCATCGTAACCTCGGCGCTGACCGTCTCAAAGGCGAGAGCCGGATAATTGTTTTCCTTCGAGAGATGCGACAGAACGATATATTTCATCCGGTCATGAAGCACTTCCCCGACCAGTCTCCCGGAATCCTCGTTGGAGAGATGACCGCGCTCGCTCAGAATCCTGCGCTTCAGGATATACGGATAACGGCCCGCCTGCAGCATCCGCACGTCATGATTGGCCTCGATAAAGAGGACATCCAGATTCTGCAGATGCGAAATCGTGTAGTCGGTGTACATCCCCATGTCCGTCGCAATCGCAGCGCTTTTCTTTCCGTGCGAGATCCGGTATCCGACCGGGTCCGCCGCGTCGTGCGAGATGCGAAACGGCTCGACGGTAATATCACCCACAGAAGTCGTCTCGTCCGGTGAGACCTCGTGAAAAAGATCCTCCGGAATCGTTCCGAGGCCCGGGGCAGACAGAATCGCCTCGCGTGTTTTCGCAGTCGCGTAGATGGGGATGGAAAGTCTCCTGGCCATCACGCCCAGTCCCTTGATATGATCCGAATGTTCATGGGTGACAAAAATCGCGTTCAGATCGGATCCGGTCAGTCCCAGACGGTTCAGCCCTTTTTCGACCTTTTTCCCGCTGATGCCGACGTCAATCAGGATCTGCGTATTCCCGCTCCCCGCAAAAATGCAGTTTCCACTGCTTCCGCTCGCAATGCTGCAAACTCTCATAACGGCAATAATCCCTCTAATAATAAATAAAACCCCTTATTTACCGGCCGGAATGCATCCTCCGGTCGATCGCTGCGGCCGTATCGGCGAAATCGCCGCTGTTGTCAATGACGAAATCGCAGTTCTTCCGGAACTCCTCCTCGGAGAGCTGGCTGTTCATGATCGAAGTGATCTTTTCGTCCGAATAGCCTCTGGAAAACGCGAGCCTTCTGCGCCGCACCGAATCCTCCGCATAAATATACCACAATTCATCGAGAACCGCACGATAATCTTCCTCAATCAGAAGAGCCGCTTCCAGGAAAAACCAGCCGTGCCCCTCTTTTTCGGCCCGGTCCTCTTCCTGCAGGATGAGTCTGCGGACGGCCGGATGAATAATCGCGTTCAGTCTGGCCCGCTTCTTCTCGTCCCGGAAGATCTCTGCCGCGATCCGTTTCCGGTCCAGCGACCCGTCTTCGCGGAGAATCCCGCTGCCGAACAGCTCCACGACCGGCAGATAGCAGGCGCCGTCCGGCTCCATCAGCTTCCGCCCTGCCTCATCCGCGAGGACCGTCACCGCGTCATAGTTTGAGGCAATATACGCCATGACCGCGCTCTTTCCGCATCCGACTCCTCCGGTGATCCCGATTTTTTTCATTTCTATGCTTCCCTTTGCCTTTTCACTTCGCGTCATACCAGGAAAGGCCCGTATGAAGATCCACCACAAGATCCACCGCGAGATCGGCGGCGTGCGTCATCTCATGCTCCAGAAGGGCCGAAACCGCCTCCGCCTCCTCCCTGGGGGCCTCGATCAGCAGTTCGTCGTGCACCTGCAGAATCAGACGTGCGCGGTAATTTTCCTCTTCAAGGCGCCTGCGCACACGATTCATCGCGATCTTGATAATGTCGGCAGCCGTTCCCTGAATGGGAGAATTCATTGCCACTCTTTCGCCGAACGAGCGCTTCATGTAATTGCTGTCTTTCAGCTCCGGAACGGGTCTGCGTCTCTGAAACAGCGTCTTGGCGTATCCCTTTTCCTTCGCGCTCTCGACGAGGCCGTCCAGAAACGACTTGATTTTCGGGTACGTCTTAAAGTAATTGTCAATATATTCCGCGGCTTCCTTCCGGCTGATCGAAAGCCCCTGACTGAGTCCGAACGAACTGATGCCGTAGACGATCCCGAAATTGACCGCCTTCGCGTTTCGCCTCTGAAGCGGGGTTACCTCGTCAAAGGGGACGTGGAATACCTGCGACGCCGTCAGGCGGTGAATGTCGCTGGCCTGCCGATAGGCATCGATCAGCTTCTCATCTCCGGACATCGACGCGAGAACGCGCAGCTCGATCTGGGAATAATCCGCATCAATATAGACGTTTCCCTCCTCCGGCACAAATACCTTTCGGATCTGCCGCCCCAGCTCCATGCGGACCGGAATATTCTGCAGATTCGGCTCATTGCTGGAAATCCTCCCGGTCGCCGTGATCGTCTGGTTGAAATTCGAGTGAATCCGCCCGTCCTCCCGGATATAGCCGGGCAGGGCATCCGCATATGTCGATTTCAGCTTGGTCAGCTGGCGGTATTCGAGGACGTCCTGCACAAACGGCACATCGTCCGCCAGCTTCTCGAGAACGCTCGCCGCGGTGGAATAGCCGGTTTTCGTCTTTTTCCCGCCCGGAAGCTTCATCTTCTCAAACAAAATCTCGCCGAGCTGTTTCGGTGAATTGATGTTAAACTGCATGCCGGCCCCGTCATAGATCTTCTGCTCGGTTTTTTCGATCTGTTCTCCGAGATCCTCTCCGTATGCGGCGAGCTCTTCCTTCTCCACCTTCATGCCGGCGCGCTCCATGCAGGAAAGCGTGAAAACGAGCGGCATCTCGATCTCCATGTAAAGGCGGTCCATCTGCAGTTCTTTCAATTTTTCTCTGATCGGAACCGCACTCACAAAGGCAGAGAAGGCCGCAAGTCCGACATATTCGGCCGCTTTTTCCTCACTCATGTCCTTCGGAGACGGAACTTTTTTCCCTCCGAAAATCTCACCCGCGGAGGGAATCATAATGTGAGCATATTCCGAGGCGATCACATCGCAGGGATAATCGGAGCGAAGCGGCTCTGCCAGATACGCCCCGATCCGGACATCCGAAATATTGCTCCGCTCACGGACCGGCGCACAGTTCAGGATTTCCTTCAGGTCATAAGCGCGGATTTCCGATGATCCGGAAAGAATCGTTTTCGCAAATCCGGCCAGGTCCCCGCCCGTCATCGCATCCTGTGTCCCGCCCCGGATCAGGCAGAAGATCCTCTCCCGGTCCGGGCAGAGACCCAGAGCGAAAATCGAATGATCCGATATCAGCGCGGAGATCCCGACGGCTTCTCCGGACGAGACCTCTTTCACCAGCTTCTCCGCCTGACCGCGTTCCCGGATCACCTGTACCTTGGGAACCGGTGCCGGGGCGCGGTTTGACTCGTCAAACCGTCCGAGCAGATTCCGGAAATCCAGCTTCTTGAACATCTCATACGCTTCCGGCGTATAAAAATTCCCGATCCGGGCTCTCTCTTTGTCAAATTCGACCGGCGCATTCAGACGGATCGTCGCCAGATCCTTCGAGAGAATCGCGAGATCGTAATGATCGCGAAGAGATTCCATCGCTTTTTTGGGTTTGATCTCGGTGAGATGGTCGTGGGCGTTCTCGATCGAATGGTACCTGGCAATGATATTGGTCGCCGTCTTGACTCCGACGCCCGGAATTCCCGGGATGTTGTCCGACGCGTCGCCCTGAAGGGCCTTCACGTCGATAAACTCCTCCGGCGTCACCTGGTACTCCTTCTTCACATCATCCGCGTAATAATCAAACACCTCCGTCTTTCCCTTCGAGGTTCTGGGGATGCGGATTTTGATCGTGTCCGTGGCGAGCTGCAGAAGGTCCCGGTCACCGGAGAGTATGGTGACCTCCAGTCCCTCCGACTCCCCCTTCCGGGAAAGCGTTCCGAGAATATCATCCGCTTCATAGCCTTCCTTCTCGACGATCGGAATTTCCATCGACTTCAGGACCTCCTTCATCAGCGGAACCTGTTCCCGGAGCTCGTCCGGCATCGGTTTTCTCGTTCCCTTGTATTCCGCGAATTTTTTATGGCGGAACGTCGGAGCATGCACGTCAAAAGCCACAGTAAGATACTGCGGCTTTTCCTCATCGCAAACCTTCAGCATGATATTCAGAAAACCGTACACGGCATTGGTGTGCACGCCATCCGCATTTGTCAGAAGCGGAATCCCGTAAAAGGCACGGTTCAGCATGCTGTGACCGTCAATCAGCAGAAGTTTTTCCTTCATGTTTTCATCCTTACTATTCCGTATTCATACAGGACGGATTTCAGACGGTCCGCCCTCTTTCCTGTCAGATCAGCCGGCTGATCGGAACGAGTCCGAAGAAATCCATCACGGCCAGTACGAAAAAGCCGGCGGAAATCGCCGTGGAAATTCTGCGCAGATTTCCGAAGAATAAATTTCTGCGGATCCGTCGCATCTTTTTTTCCATATCGTGCAGGAGTTCTGTCTTCAAATCAAACGATCCGTCTTCCGAGTCATCCAGATAATGAATCGTGCGGTCGACCAGGTACATCGTCTCAAGTTCCTCATAGCAGTCGCGGCAGCTTCCGATGTGGGAAAGAAACGCCGTGGTTTCTTCATCGGAAAGATCGTCCGAGAGATACCGGGAGAGCATTTCCAGCGCCTCCTTGTGAGTGAGTCCCTCTTCTTTTTTCCTTCTGCGCGCAGAGAAGCTCTCAAAAAAATTCCGTATTTTTGCAGACAGGCGATCCAGAAAGCGGATCACGGTGTCCGCTGCGGTAAGAGACTGTCTGTTTTCTGCCGTTTCGGTGTCTTTCGACTTTTTCGGTTCTGTCATGGTCATCTCCACACCTGCCTGATTTACGACGGGTTCCCTCTTCCCGGAATCAGTCCATCCAGAAACAAAGAGAGCTCCGCCTCCCTGTCGTATCTTTTTTTCACCGCTGTAAGATGCAGCTCTTTCCTCGCCCTGGTCAGTCCGACGTAAAACATCCGGCGCTCCTCTTCCAGATCCGCGTCCAGCACGGCCTTTTTGTGCGGAATAACTCCCTCATTCACGTCAATCAGATATACGGTGTCGTATTCGGTCCCCTTTGAGGCGTGAAGCGTCGAGATCATAACACCGCCCTTCTCCTCCCGGCTGTTTCGGCGCTCCCTCAGCTGCGAGCGGTATTCAGCGATAAATGTCTTCCATTCCGCGAATGTTTTATAGTTGGAGGCACTGTCCGCGACTTCATCGAGGACAGACATGAGTACATCCTCCGGAACGTCGTGATCCGAAGCCCAGCTGCGGATAAAATCATCGTACCCGACCGATTTCCGGATGTAGCAGACCGCCCCGTACAAAGAGAGTGTCCCGATCGTCCGGATATCGTTTTCCAGGCGGGCGATCCGCTTCTGCATCCAGTCCTTTCCGCTGTAATAGCGGTACAGGTTCCGGAAAGAAACCGACGGATCCTTGAGCGCCTCCCGCGAAATATAGCGAAGCGGCCGGTTCATGATCCTCAGAAAATCCGACCGGTCTCTCCCGCCGCTGCCAAGCTCCAGATAGCTGATCAGATCGCGGGCGGCCCAGTGATCATAGACGCACGGGATGACGTCCGCGGACCGGAAGGGAACCCGATCGGAAATAAAGCGTTCGATCACGTGCCGCATCCCGGAATTCGTCCGGACAAGCACAGCGATTCCGGAGGGATCCTCTCCCTCTTTCATCCTCCGGCGGATCCCGGAGGAAAGAAAGGCAGCCTCCTCGGACAGGTTTTTCAGAATATGCAGCCGGACAGGTTTTCCGCCGGGGCGCGTCGGCTCAATCGTTTTCGGATAGCGGTTCTGATTCTTCGCGATGACCTTGCCGGCGAACGCCAGAATCTCCGGCGTACTGCGGTAGTTCAGCCGCAGAGCTTCCACCGACGCGTCCGGGTAGTCTTTCGGAAAATTCAGCATGATGAGAGGATTGGCCCCGCGGAAGCGGTAAATCGACTGATCGTCGTCTCCCACGATAAAGAGGTTGTCTTCCGGCCGGGCCAGCATCCGCACGATCGAATACTGAAGCGGCGAAATATCCTGAAATTCATCGACCAGAATATATCTCCATTTTTTCTGCCAGAAAGAGAGAATCCCGGGACTGCGGTTCAGCATGCGCCAGCAGAAAAGGATAATGTCGTCAAAATCGATTTTCCGGTTTTCCTTCTTCCAGTTCTCGTAGCCTCGCATTACCTTCCGGAACGTCTCCGCCGGAAGCGAGGCAGAGTAATAATGAGAGAGATCGATCTGCTCACCCTTGACCCGGCTGATCTCTTTCTGCACAGCTTCCGGAAGTTCGCTCTCACGAAGTGATCCCGGATAGCAGCTGGCAAGCAGCTTTCGGATCAGAGCGGACCGGTCCTGCTCTCCGAGAACGCTCCCGCTCTGCAGGTGATACGGCCCTTTCAGCATCCCGTAGAAAATGCCGTGAAAGGTTCCGATCGCGGCCCCATCCGCCCGGCTTCCGAGGGAGGCCCGGATGCGTCCGCGCATCTCGGAGGCGGCGGCTCTCGTAAAAGTCACAACCAGTATCGAGGAGGCAGGAACCCCGGAGCGCACCAGAGCCTCGGTTCGCCCGGCTATGACGGTCGTTTTCCCCGTTCCCGGTCCGGCGAGCACCATCATCGGTCCCTCTTTATGCGCGATGGCCTCTTCCTGCTCCCGATTATGCTTTTTCACCTTATATGCGTCTGTCTCCGTTTCTTAAATTCTTCATCCATTGTCCGGCGCTTCTTCTGTCTTGCGAAGGCCTTCTTTCAGACGGCGGACCGACTCGTCTTTTCCGAGCACATCCATGATTCCGGTCGCGCCGGACGGAGTGGC
Source organism: Bilifractor sp. (assembly GCA_050944685.1). GTDB lineage: Bacteria > Bacillota > Clostridia > Lachnospirales > Lachnospiraceae > CADBRN01. Next base: position 14,915 of record JBMNRP010000028.1, on the reverse strand, counting down.
GGCCTTTCCGGAAACGGCTGTGCGAAGCGGCCACATGACCGTATTTACCTTCAGACCCTCGTCCGAAGCATACTGCTTCAGTGCGGCGAACATGGTATCGTTATCAAACGGCTCGAGATTTTCCAGAATCGGGATGGTCTCGGAAAGCACCTTTTTCGACGATTCCAGGGTACTCTTTGACTTCTTGTGCGTATACATGCTGACGTCGTATTCGGGCATCCGCTGGAAGAAATCGATCATCTCCGGAATATCCGGGAAGATCTGGATCCTCGTCTTCACCATATCCGCGATCTTCTTTTTGTCGAGGGGGGCGGTGATAACCTGGTCAATGTACGGCATAGCTCTCTCATAGAACGCCTCGTCGTCCATCTTTTTGATATACTCACCGTTCATCCATTTCAGCTTCTGCATGTCGAAGACGGCGGGCGATTTGCTGATCCTGTGGTAATCAAATTTTTCCACCAGCTCGGGAAGGGAGAAAATCTCCTCATCTCCCTCCGGACTCCATCCGAGAAGCGCGACAAAGTTCACGACCGCCTCGCTCACGTAGCCCTGCTCGATCAGGTCCTCAAAGGAGGAGTGGCCGGAGCGCTTCGAAAGCTTTGCGCCTTCTTCATTGGTGATCAGCGGGCAGTGAATATACGTCGGGACATCCCAGCCGAAAGCCTGGTAGATCAGATTGTATTTCGGGGTCGAGGAAAGATATTCGTTTCCACGCACGACATGGGTAATGCCCATCAGATGGTCATCGACGACATTGGCGAAATTGTATGTCGGGAATCCGTCGGATTTAATCAGAATCAGATCGTCGAGCTCCTCATTCGGAGCGGTGATGTCGCCGTAAATCTCATCGTGGAAAGTCGTCGTTCCCTCCGTCGGCATGTTGAATCGGATGACGTAAGGTTTTCCTGCGGCCAGGTTCGCTTCGATCTCTTCCTTCGAAAGATGCAGACAGTGCTTGTCGTACATCATGATCTCTTTTCCCGCAACGACGCGGCGCAGGGAATTGATCCGCTCCGGCGTGCAGAAGCAGTAATAAGCGCTGCCCTGATCAATCAGCTGCTTCGCGTATTTCAGATATATGCCCTGACGGCAGCGCTCACTCTGAATGTACGGGCCGACACCGCCGTCCTTGTCCGGCCCCTCGTCCCACAGAAGGCCTGTTTCCTTCATGGTCTGGTAAATAATATCGAGGGCGCCCTCCATGAATCGCTCCTGATCGGTGTCCTCGATCCGGAGCATGAATGTGCCGCCCTCATGCTTTGCCGTCAGATAGGAATAAAGCGCCGTGCGCAGGTTGCCTACGTGCATACGCCCGGTCGGGCTCGGCGCAAATCTGGTTTTCACCCCACTCATGTTTCTCTCCTTATTGCTGTTTCCTGTTTCAGTTCTGAGAACCGGTATCCGTCTCTGCCCGTCAGCTTCTCCTTACTCGCGGCTGCCCCGGACCGGATGACCGCCCGGATAAGCCTCTTCCAGGATCTTCTCCAGAGAAGGGCCGATGCAGACGCAGTCCGCCCTGCGGTCCGTATAATGCTCCGTCGTGTTGACGAGCACAATTTTATTGCCGTTGAAATAGCGGCCGAGTTCGCCGAGTCGGGAGGAGAGGCTGCATCCGATCACCAGCAGCGTGTCCGCGCAGGAAACCGCCTCGGCAGCTTTTGTCATCACGCCGGAATCCAGCATCTCGCCGGCCAGTGTGACGCCGGGATGTATCATCGTACCGCACTTCTCACACTTCGGGATCGGCTTGTGATTCAGGATATAATCCGCGGAATATTCCGCCCCGCAGTGCGGGCAGTGATTCACGTCGACCGTCCCGTAAAGCTGGATGACATTCTCGCATCCGATGCTGCTTGAGACGTTGAAAAAACCTCTCGTCACGATCGCGGAGAGCCTCCCGTCATCCTGCATGCGTTTCAGAGCAAAATTGACTCCATCCGGTTTCGGGCGCTTCAACAGCACTTCTTCGCGATAGAATCGGAAAAATTCATTCGGACGGTTGCGATAATAAATTGTGCTGAAAATCTCATCCGGAGATACTCCGTATTTGATCTCCGTATCGTAGATGAAATCCGACTGGTAGAACACGCCTCCGCTCTGGGCGGCGACTTCTCTTCCCAGAAGACAAACGATCTTATTGCTGTTTTCCAAGATTTCTTTCAGATACCTGATACTCATTTGCTGCACCTGCTTTCTCCGGTTCATCCCGCCACTCGATCTGCCGCGCCACGCTGAGAGAAAGACCGATCTCAAACATCAGAAAGATCAGAGAGGTTCCTCCGTAGCTCACAAAAGGAAGTGTCACGCCCGTGGTAGGGATGACATTCAACACAACGCAGATATTTAATATTACCTGCAGGGAAATATGAATAAACACACCGCAGGCAATCAGAGACCCATAGAGATCTCTCGCATTCTGAGCGATAAAAAAAAGTCGGTACAATAGATAGCCAAACAAAATCAGTACGATGATGGCTCCGAAAAGTCCAAGTTCCTCGCAGATAATAGAGAAAATCATGTCGTTCTGGGCTTCCGGAATCGTCGAGAGCTTCTGTGCACTGTTTCCGAGTCCCTTGCCGAAAAAGCCGCCGGAACCGATCGCATACAGTCCCTGGATCACCTGAAAGCTGTCGGATTTCGCATACTGTTCCGGATGAAGCCAGACCAGAATCCGGCGCAAACGGAAACTCGAGCTGTTGCTGATATTCGATCTCAGGTAGAAGAGTGCGACAACGAGTATCCCCGAAATGATGCCGAACCAGATCAGAAACGGCTTCGTCTTCGGATGTGCCACAAAGATCATCAGTACACAGATGCCCAGAATAATCAGACCGGTGCTCAGATTCTCCGTGAAATAATAAGCGCAGAATGCCGGAACCAGACCGATCACAAGAAGACCCCAGAAGGATTTCCGGCGGGAAATGTTTTTCCCAATCCGGACGATCTCGTGTGTCATCAGCAGAATAACCGTTATTTTTGCGATCTCCGAGGGCTGAAACTGCACTCCGAGATAAAGCCATCTCCTGGCGCCGTTGGCGGAGCGGCCGAGCGGAGTCGTTTTTACCATTACCATCAGAACAAGTGAGATAATATAAAACAGCGGGGCGTGTTTCACGCTGGAGTGGTAATCCCGCGTCGAAATAAAGATCGCCAGTCCGACCGCCACGATGTCGTATAATGCCTGCCTCCGGAAGTAATACATATCATCGGCAAGAGACGAGGTGGCCGCCTCGTACGCGCTCGCACTGTACAGCATCACCAGGCCGAAACAGATCAGCAGAATGACGACTGCCAGCAGATTGTAGTCGTAATAGCCCACACGCCTGTTTATTCCCCTCGCGCGTGAGCGTTTCCCCTTATTCATCAATATTCAATACTCCCAAAAACTTGCTGAACATTTGGGATAATTTTACCACAGCGGATATTACTTTTCAATTCGAAGGGGCCGTGTCTCCCCCGCAATCTTTCGGGCTCTTGCCTGTGAAGCGAAAAAAGATAAGGCCGCGGCACATTTCGTGTCGCGGCCATGAATAACCGTCTGTTGGATCAGTCCTCTACATAGGGCAGGATCGCCATATGCCTTGCTCTCTTGATCGCGGTTGTGATCGCTCTCTGATGCTTCGCACAGTTTCCGGTCACTCTTCTGGGCAGGATTTTTCCCCTCTCAGAAATGTAATGTCTCAGCTTCGCAGCATCCTTGTAGCTGATCGTATTCTCTTTTCCGCAGAAAACACAGACTTTTCTTCTTCTGCGGGGAGCTCTTCTTCTGGAACGATACTCGTCTCTTCCGCCTTCGCTGTTTCCGTAAGCCATTTAGTTTTCCTCCTTTGCTTCAGTATTATCGTCCGCTGCCTCTTCTGCCGGTGCTTCTTCAGCGGGCGTCTCCGCGGTTTCCGCCGGCGCCTCCGCGGCCTTTGGTGCCGCCTCGGCTGCAGGAGCCTCAGTCGGATTCTCGAACATCTCCTCGCCGTTTTCGTCTCTGCGGACGATCAGATATCTCAGAACATTGTCCATGATGCGGACATGGCTCTCGATCTGGGCGGGCGCGTCCGGCGCTGCGTCAAACGCAACAAAGAAGTAATAGCCGTCACGCTCATGGCGGATTTCGTAGGCAAGTCTTTTCTTTCCCCACTCCTCGACGCCGAGGATCTCCCCGCCGTAACGTGTTACATAACCTTTGGCTTTTTCAACAACCGCCGCTCTGGCAGCGTCGTCGATCTTTGCGCTTACTACAAGCGCGAGTTCATAATGATTCATATGTCTTCCTCCTTCTGGACATAAGGCTTTCCGATCCGATCGGAAAACAAGGCTGTGAAATAACCCACGGAAACAAATTTTAACATGGAAAATACGCGATGTAAAGATTTTTTAAAAAGATTCGGCAATTTGGCCGGAAATGGTCAATTTTGGGACATCGGACGTACAGATGTCCATTTTCCGGAAACGGTTCCCCGGTTATAATCAATTTCAACATTCAGATTTCCGGGGGAAAAATAAATGAAACCAAACAATATTACACGTGCCATTATCGATGCGACGGTTGACCGGAGCATCCGCGAAGTGGATGAAGACCCGAACCGCAGCATCCGGAAACTGACCGACATGGGACGCCATTTCGCGAGCGGGCGATTTCTGAATCAGGTCTACGATGTTCTTCAGGACCTGCTGCGGAATGAAGACAGTCCTTATTACACGGCGATCCGGAATCTTCTGCGGAATACCGCCCTCGAAAACATGAAGGGGTTCGGCATTAATATCGGCTACAACTCTCTCACGTTCGGCGGAAAGATCATCCGCGATCTGACGAAGAAAAAGCCGTACAGCATTCCGTGGTGCATCGTCATGCGGGTGGACCCGTCGAATCCGGCCGGGAGCAGCGCGGAGGACCTCGACCACATCGTGACCCAGGGGAATGAGCTCGGCATTTACACCTACCTGGTCCGGTGCGGAGGACGCATGAGTTCTCAGAACAAGCTTTTTGAAACCTTCGCCCGCCACAATGATTCTGCCTTTATCTGTCTGATGCCGAAGGGCGGTCTCTCGGGAAATCAGCCGGAGCTGCTCCGAAAATGTATCAACACACTCTTCCTCTTCCCCGCCGGGGCGAAGAAGACCGCGGGAAACCTGCAGACCATCAAGCAGCAGAAGACTCTGTTCGGACTGTACGATTTCTACGGAGATGATACCGTCAGCGAATGGCTCAACCGGAACCGCGCCGAAGAATTCATGGCATGGGACAACGCGTTTGCCATTCTGGTTCCCGAGGAAAACTGCAGCTGCTCAACAATGAAAAAAATGGGCGCATTCGCCAAGCATCTCCGGACCAAACCGAAGTACCCGTTTATTCTCTTCGACCAGCGAAACGATGTCATGGAAATCGATAAGATCGTAAAAGACGACACCGACCCGGTTTACCTCGAATTTCTCGACAATGGAACCGTTCTGACCCGGAATGACACCGTCATCCAGTGCCGTCACACCTTCTCTCTCGAACAGATACTGGCGGAGGCGCTTCCCGTCTGATATTCAGACCGGACGCGGCTCCTCCTTTCCGGAGGGCAGACTGCTGACAGCGACCCCCTGGAACATCTGCTTGATCTTTCCGATATATTCTTCCGGTTCGATCGGGCAGCCGTTGATCAGCCACCGTTCCATAATGGCTAGATAGGCGTCGCAGAATGCGGATATCATCAGATCGTGGTCTTTTTCATCGGTGCCGATATCTTTCAGAAAGAAAGAGACGATCGGGGTCATGGATTCGTAAAAATAATCACGGAATGAATTCTGACCCTTGATCTGGAAAGCGGCGCGGTAAAAATCCTGATCCCGGTAAAACAGTTTTGCGACTACGACGAGCAGATCCCATCCTTCCTCGTAGTGATAATTTCCTACGATCGTGATGAAATCCATATAAAAAATCCAGTTCACCAGGTCATACTTATCTTTAAAATGATAGTAGAAGCTTTTCCGGTTCATACCGCATCCGTTGCAGATGTCGATGACGCTGATTTTTTCAAAAGGCTTCTCTTTCATCAGATTTTTCATGGAATTTGCCAGCGCATTTTTGGTAATATTGGAATCTGCCATATATGCCTGTCACCCCTTACAATCAATTCAAATCATGAACGGCTTTTGCCGTTCGTTTCCGGATCTTTAAGCGACCGGATCACATTCCTGGTATCGTGCTCCATCAGTCTCGACAGACCTTTTTTGCCTGCCCTTTCGCCGCCCGTGCGGAACTGTTCCCGGAGGATATTTCCGGATTCTTTCAGCATCGACTGCAGTTCGCGGGAGGAAATTCTGGTGCCGCCTTCTCCCAGAATTATCGTCTGAACCAGACCGTCGGATGAGACGACCGTCACCTGGTTCTTCTCCGCTATTACATGGACGGTTTTTTCAATGAAGGCATCCGCCGTCTCCGCTTCTTTTGTATAGACGACATAGATTCCGCCCGTCTGAGTGACGCTGCGTTCTCTCCCGTGTACGCGGTAAGCGTCAAACACCAGAATGATCGTCCCGTCATACATTCCCTGCAGCTTTGACATTTTTTCGATCAGAGCGTCGCGGGCTGCGTCGATGTTTTTGGAGGCGAGGGCCCGGAGTTCCTCCCAGGCGAAAATCACATTGTATCCGTCGACCAGAAGATAATGAGGACTTCCGGTTCCTTTTCCTTCCTTCTTTTTTGAAGCACCGGGTCTTGCCTTTCCGAAGCTGCCGCTCTTCCGATAGTCCCTCCAAGACTGGTCGTACAGCTCCCCGTCCGTCTCGGAATCCTGTCGGTCCAGAGTTCCGGAAGCACTCCCGTCCCGGTTCCGGACAGCGCCGTACGTCCTCTCAAAGATTTCTTTCAGCTCCTGTTCCGCCTCCCCGCGCATCTTTTCGCGCTCCTTGAATGTGAGCGATGACTCTGCTTTTTTCTTCCGTTTTTCCCGGATTGTCGCGGCTGAGAGCGGATCCTCATCCTCCCGGAGGAGATCCAGATCCGACAGGACACTTTCTTCGTCGCGTTTCCACCCGTCCTCCGAGCGAACCATGCCGGGGCGCCAGCCGGTATCCACGTGCATATATTCGCGGACCTGATCCCACGGAACGATAACGCCCGCCCCGTGCGAGCAGAAGACGGAGGCAGACGGGTTCGCTGTATCCGCCTCCGGATCATAATTATATTCTTCAATCACCGCGTTCGCGTCACGGCAGGGTTCGTACCCGGAAAAAGAAGTGACGATCCGGCCGCGTCCGCCGGAATAAGCGGTCAGATCCGACGCGTAATTCCCGAGTCCGGCGGCGGAAACCTTTCCGGAAATTCCGGCCGTCTCCCCGGACACAGCCGGAGGTTCAAACGACGCATTCATGCGGTTCAGGTCGGTCAGCGCCCGTCCGATGCAGCCGGAGGGCAATTCCATCTGAAATGAGAGAACCGGCTCCAGAAGACGCATTTCCGCCATCATCAGGCCCTGCCGGACGGCGCGGTAGGTCGCCTGCCGGAAATCCCCGCCCGAGGTGTGCTTTTCGCTGGCCCTGCCTCCGATCAGCGTAATTTTCATGTCCGTAATCTCGGAACCGGTCAGCACTCCCTTGAATTTTTTCTCGGCGAGGTGTGTCAGGATCAGTCTCTGCCAGTTTACGGCAAGCTCATCCGTACTGCAGGCGGTGTCAAAAATCAGACCGCTTCCCGGCTCTCCCGGCTCAAGCAGCAGATGAACCTCTGCGTAGTGACGGAGCGGCTCAAAATGGCCGACTCCCTCGACCGGTCTTCTGATCGTCTCACGGTAAAGAATTTTCCCCTCTCCGAATCCGACCTGTACCCCGAAGCGATCCAGAAGAATCTGGTGAAGCACCTCCGTCTGCACCTGACCCATAAGGCCAACGCTTATCTCTCCGGTCTCCTCGCTGCGGGATATCTGAAGCATCGGCTCTTCTTCGTTCAGCGCGGAAAAAGCTCGCCACACCGCTTCCCGGTCCGCTCCCTCCGGAATGATCACCGTGCTCGCGAGGACGGGGCGGATCATTTTATAATCATTGTCCGGTTCGATGCCGAGACCCTGTCCCGGTCTCGTCTGCAGGGGACCTGTCAGGGCGCAGACCTCACCTGCACTTACCTCCTGTCTCATCTCAAAGGAATTCCCCGAGTAAATCCGGATCTGGTCAACTTTCTCGCCGCCGTCTTTTCCGACCGGTTCCTTGACGCGGAGAACACCTCCGGTCATCCGGATCCAGGTCAGTCTCGTTCCCTTGCTGTCGCGGGATATTTTGAACACCCGCGCCCCGAACGCATCCGGAAAAGTTCCATGCGTCAGATACCGGCGCAAATCCGACAGAAGCTCGTCGATTCCCTCCATGTGAAGCGCCGAACCGAAACGGATCGGAAAAACTTCTCTTCTCCCGATCATTTTCCGAACCGCTTCTTCCCCGACGGGAAGACCGTCGAGATAGGCTGTCATCACTTCCTCGTCATTGACGGCAAGGGATTCCTGCATCGTTACATCCGACAGATCTTCCGAAAAATCGACGCAGCCCTCACCGAACTCCTTCTGAAGAGCGGAAAGAATCCGGTTCCGGTCCGCCCCTTCCTGATCCATCTTGTTGACGAACAGAAACGTCGGAACACGGTAATGATCCAGAAGGCTCCAGAGCGTCCTGACCTGCGCGTTGACGCCTTCCGGGGCGCTGATGACCAGAATTGCCGCATCCAGAATCTGAAGCGTCCGCTCCATCTCAGGAGAAAAATCGACGTGGCCCGGGGTATCCAGAAGGCTGCAGCGATAATCGCCGAGGCGGAATTCCGCCTGCTTTGAAAAAATGGTGATGCCTCTCTTTTTTTCCAGATCGAACGTATCCAGAAAGGCGTCGCCGCTGTCTACACGGCCGGCCTTCCGGATCGCTCCGGTTTTGTATAAAATTCCCTCGGACAGGGTCGTCTTTCCGGCATCCACATGCGCGAGGATGCCGAGAACGAAATGATTGCTCTCCATTTCCGATGCTTCCCCGGAAAAATCCGAATTCTTACGACGGGTCTCCAAATCGCTGCCCTCATTTTATCAAAGAGCTGCCGAACAAACAAGAGGGGACAGATTGATTATTTTGTTCCGGAACCATTTCTCTTTGCCGGAGCGGATTGTCTGTCCGGGAGGAAAAAAGCTGCCCCGTTGCCGCGGGACAGCTTTCAATTTCATATCAAATTTTGAAATCTGTACTGAAAATATTGCCAGGGCGCAAACCTTCGGTTCACTGCTTACCCGTCGATCCGAAGCCTCCCCGGTCCTCTCCGGAGAGCTTTCCCTCCTCGAAAACGACCTTCGGCTGGTGCTCCATGATCCGGAACTGACAGATGCGATCATTGAAGTGAATCACCGTATCGCGCATCGCGATGACCGGCATGAACCACCAGTCATTCGGACCACAGTACGTCTCATCGATCACTCCCATGTGATTGGTCTGGATGATTCCGAAATTCTTAAATGTACTGCTGCGCGGGACGATGTGCGCCTCATAGCCCTCCGGCAGCTTCATCGCCACTCCGAGCGGAATCAGACGGAACTCGCCTTTTTTCAGCGTGACGTCTTCCGCCGCGCGCAGGTCGATCCAGTCCGACTTCCCGTCAATATAGCGCAGCCGTTCTATCCTGTCATTCAGATACTGAATTCGAATGGTTTCCATAATCACTCACAAAGATATTATTATCTCTTGTCTCTCGGCACATCCTTGATGCTGAAGCTGACGCGTCCCATGCGGTCTTTTCCGAGGCAGATCACCGTCACAATATCTCCGAGCGTCAGAACATCCTCGACGTGATCGATGCGCTCCTTGGCGATCTTGGAGATATGAACCATGCCCTCCTTGCCCGGTGCGAACTCGATGAAGGCTCCGAACTCCTTGATGCTGACGACTTTGCCCTTCAGGATCATTCCCTTTTCGAAATCCGTGGTGATAATCCGGATGTACTCGCAGGCCTTGTCCATCATGGCCTGATCGTTTCCGCAGACCGAAACGGCTCCGTTGTCGTCGATATCGATCTGAACGCCGGTGCGGGCAATGATCTCGTTGATGGTCTTTCCTCTCTGGCCGACGACGTCGCCGATCTTCTCCGGATCGATGTGGATCTGTACGATCTTCGGCGCGAGTTTGCTGACCTCTTTTCTCGGTTCCGCAATCGTTTTTTCCATGACTTCGGTCAGGATGAACTCACGGGCTTCTTTGCAGCGGTGGATCGCTTCCTCCACGATCTGACGGGTCAGACCGTGAATCTTGATATCCATCTGAATGGCCGTGATTCCGTCATGTGTTCCGGCAACCTTGAAATCCATGTCTCCGAAGAAATCTTCCAGTCCCTGGATATCGGTCAGAACCAGATAATCGTCATCGGTCTCGCCGGTGACCAGTCCGCAGGAGATACCGGCGACATGTTTTTTCGTCGGAACTCCGGCTGCCATCAGAGCCATCGAAGAGGCACAGACGGAAGCCTGAGAGGTCGAACCGTTCGACTCAAATGTCTCAGATACGGAACGGATCGCATACGGGAACGACTCAACATCCGGAAGCACCGGAACCAGGGCACGCTCGGCAAGGGCCCCGTGTCCGATCTCACGGCGTCCCGGTCCCCGGCTCGGCTTTGTCTCTCCGACCGAATAGGACGGGAAATTGTACTGGTGAATGTATCTCTTCTCGGTGATGTTCGGGTCCAGTCCGTCTACCTTCTGAGCATCCGCAAGAGGAGCCAGCGTGACGACGTTGCAGATCTGCGTCTGTCCACGGGTGAACATGGCGGATCCATGCACGCGCGGAATCACGTCGATCTCGGCCGCAAGCGGACGGATCTGGCGGATCTGACGGCCGTCCGGACGCTTGTGATCCTTCAGGATCATCTTACGGACTGTCTTTTTCTGATACTGGTAAATCGCGTCCGGCAGCTGAGCGAGGTATTCCTCGTTGTCCGCGAACTTCTCCTCGAGCATTTCCGTGATCTGACGGATGTTTTCATCGCGGACCTGCTTTTCATCGGTAAAGACGGCTTTTTCCATCTCTTCCGGCGGCACGATCTCCTGGATCGCAGAGAACAACTCGTCGGAAACCGCGCAGCTTTCATAGGAGTGCTTCGGCTTCCCGCACTCGGCGATGATCTTGTCAAAGAACTCGATAATCTTCTTGTTGACGTCGTCGGCGAGGTAAATCGCCTCGATCATCTTATCCTCCGGGAGCTCATTCGCCCCCGCCTCAATCATGATGACCTTGTCGCGGGTAGAAGCCACCGTCAGGTTGAGATCCGACTCGTCTCCCTGATCGACCGTCGGGTTAATGATAAATTTTCCGTCCAGCATGCCGATCTGCGTCGCGGCGCAGGGGCCGGCGAACGGAATATCGGAAATCGAAGTGGCAAGCGAAGCGCCGAGCATGGCGACAACCTCCGGCGCGCACTCCGGATCAACCGACATCACCATGCAGTTCAGGGTGACGTCATTGCGGTAATCCTTCGGAAACAGAGGTCTCATCGGACGGTCAATAACACGGGAGGTGAGGATCGCGTGATCGCTCGCTTTTCCCTCGCGCTTTTTAAATCCGCCCGGGATCTTTCCGACCGCATAGAACTTTTCTTCGTAATCAACGGACAGCGGGAAGAAGTCAATTCCCTCTCTGGGCTTTTCGGAAGCGGTAGCCGTACAGAGCAGCGTGGTGTCTCCGTAATGCATAAACGCGCAGCCGTTTGCCTGTTTTCCGACTCTTCCGATATCGACCGACAGAGTCCGTCCCGCGAGTTCCATAGAATAGGTCTTGTAGCTGGTATCATATTTTTCTGCGAATGTCTTGTTTTCTTCCATCTTATTATTCCTCGTCTCTTCTCACTTCTTTAACTTCTGTTTCTTCTCTTCTTCTCTTCTCGTCTTTGTTTTTCTCGCGTAGCTCTGCCTATTCAGGAAACCCGTTTGTTCCGTTCATCTCTTCCCCCCTGATATCTCATCAAACGATGAAAAATGCAAAAGAATACCTGCAGGAACATCAAGAAAGGGCGGATAGCATCCGCCCTAATACGCAAAATTATTTACGAAGTCCGAGCTTCTCGATGAGCGCACGATACCGCTCGATGTCCTTTGACTTCAGATAATCCAGCAGACCGCGTCTTTTACCGACCATCATCAGCAGACCGCGTCTGGAATGATGATCTTTGTGATTCATTTTCAGATGCTCGGTCAGCTCGTTGATACGCTCTGTGAGAATGGCCACCTGTACCTCCGGCGATCCGGTGTCGCCCTCGGTTCTGGCATACTCTTTGATGATTTCCTGCTTCTTTTCTTTTGTAATCATTAGTTTCTTTCCTCCTTGTTTTTTCCAAATGCCGCAGATTAAGGGACGGTCGGAGAATCCGATCCCTGAACCAGGGTTTATTACATACCGCTATAATATAACACAAGCCGAAATTCTTGTAAACAGCTATCTTTCCCTGTCATCGCTCCGTTTTTTCTGCCGGCGAAGCCGGCGGAAAAAATCGCTCAGAAGAAAGCTGCATTCCTCCTCCAGCACGCCACGCGTGACTTTGACCTTGTGATTAAAGCCGTCCATCTCCAGAAGGTTGATCACCGACCCGGCACATCCGGCCTTCGGATTCATGCAGCCGATCACGACTTCGTCGATCCTCGACTGGACGAGTGCGCCCGCACACATCTGACACGGCTCGAGCGTCACATACATGGTGCAGCCCTCCAGTCTCCAGTCACCGAGCTTTCTGCTCGCCTTCCGGATCGCATTCAGCTCGGCGTGCGAGAGCGTATTCTTGTCCGTGTTCCGCCGGTTATATCCCCGCGCGATGATTTTTCCGTCGCGGACAATCACGCAGCCGATCGGCACTTCCATGAGCGCCTCGGCCTTTTTCGCCTGACGGATCGCTTCGCGCATGAATTTTTCCTGCTCGGTCATATGATTTTCCATTCGTCTCCTTTTTTCAAGATACGGTCAGCACCAAGTCGGCTGATTTTTTTTGTTCCGAGGCGACACAGAGGGAATACCGGAGCTTTTCCCCCGTAACCGCCCGGAAATCCAGAAGCGAAAAACTCACGCCGCAGGCCTCCCAGGAAGACTGCCATTCCATCTCAATTTCCGGTCCTCCCGGACGGAAGGAGTCTCGCGGAAGACGGAAAACTCTCTGGTCGGAAAAAGACAGATCTTCCGGGAGAGAGGAAAATCGTGAAAACCCCTCGCCGATCCCGGTCCCCGTATATTTGACATATGCCTCTTTCGCGGACCAGATCCGGAAAAAGCGAAGGATAGAGCGCTCTGTCCGGCTTCCGGCGTCCGGCTTTTCCGCGACATTCATATAAGACTGCTCCAGCGGATGAAAAGCCCGGACGCCGATTCTGGAACAGCGAAAGGCCAGCTCCTCTCTCGTGTCGGATTTTCTCCGTCGATGAACCTGGAGATCGACTCCGATCCGGGAGGAGTCAAATCCGACTGCCACAAAGCCGTCGCTGTCCGAAAGAGAAAAACAGATCTCAGGGTGGCCGGCAAAATACGGCTTTCCGTACCGCTCCTCACGGAGCTCCCACCCGGCGGAACAGGAAAGGTCCTCCGGCTTCACGCTGCCTTTCGGACCCGGAGCGATGTCTCCGGATATATAATCGCCGTGCCGCTCCAGAAGATCTCCCAGCGCACGGTACACAAACCCGCTGCTATGCGGCAGCCGCTCCGAGCGGAACAGGTACAGGACGATATGATTCTGCAGATATTTCATCTCGCTCAAACTCCTTGTCTGCGAATTCGTCCGCATGGATATTTCAATATTTTAGACGGTAATCGCCCGGACTGCAATCTCTTTTCCTCCATGGGTTTTCATAATAAAATTATGTCACTTATATTGCCCTGAATAGTTAGTACATAATGATAAATATTGTGCTATAATATTTTTTGTGTATTGTTTCTGTCACACAGCACGAATAATAGAATAGCAGGGGGTTTAAAGTTGAAAGAAAAGAGAATCAAAATTCGAAACACATTGATCATCATTGCTATTGTTGCTGTTGTTCTGGCTGCAGTGGTTTACACGTTCATAACGCACGGGTCCGTAAAAACCGACACCACTGAACTGGGATTTAAGGAAATTGGAGAATTAGCCACTCAAGAAGTGCGGGCAAGAGAGGTACAGTCCTACGAAGGCGACCCTAAAAAAATATTTGGAGTAGACCTGCCCTTCACTCAAAGTCATTATATTTATAGTTATGTTGTAGATATCAAGGCGGGATTTGATTTTACCAAGGTGGATGCGGATGTCGATCAAGAAAACAGGAAAATAACAATTAGCTTGCCGGATCCGTATATTATTTCTGCTCAGGTGGATAATGATTCCTTTGAAACTTATGAAGAAAAAAATAATATTTTCAATCCGTTTACGCCCGAAAAGAGCAATGATCTTTCGGCTACGCTGAAAGAGCAGGCAGTGGAAGATGCCATTGCAAACGGACTTTACGAAAAAGCAACCGAAAATGGTAAGGCAGTTATTAAGGGCATGGTCAGACAGATGTATGATATTGATTCCGGAGATAAAGACGCATATGTTCTTGAATTTACCACAGAAAATAACAGTGAAACGAAGAGCGTCAGTTCTTCGTCCGCCTCATAATCGGTCAAGTGTCTAACAAATGTTTGGAAGGGGTCTTGCCGTCCCGGCAGGGCCCCTTTTACCAGCTGAATCTTTCCAGACGGAAACGCTGCACGTGAATAACAGCTGACGGATTCCCGGGGGATCGAAAGGCGGTGAGTGATATGGTATATGTGACCGGAGATACACATTCCAATATTGACTGGGATAAGCTTCGCGTGAGTTCTTTCCCGGAACAGAAAAAAATGACGCGGGACGATGTCGTAATCATCGCGGGAGATTTCGGCGCACCCTGGTGCAATCCGGAAGACCGCACGGACAAAATGGTCCT
>JBMNRP010000027.1:0-28366 GCA_050944685.1 Bilifractor sp. | reverse complement strand
ACTTTCCCCGGAATCTGCTTCGGAGATGTCGTCCTCAGTGAAAATCAGAAGAAGCTCTTTTCCGGTGAGATGATTCCGCCGCTTCTGAAGCGTTTTCCGGTTGTAATTTTCCACCGAACCAAATCGGGAGAGCAGTTCCGTCATCTCCTCCGCCGCTTCTCCGATTTCCGCTTTTCCAAACCAGATGGTGCGAATCCGCCTGCTTTTTTCAAGCAGATCCGGTCTCCGCTCCTTCGTACGGATCAGGGACTGCTCCAGCCGCCACTCGCGGACCTTCTCGTGATCCCCCGAGAAGAGAACTTCCGGCACCTGAATGCCGTGCCAGATCTCAGGCCTGGTATAATGAGGATACTCCAGAAGATTGTCCTGGAGCGACTCAAATCCGGCGGACTCGTCATTGCCCAGAACTCCCGGGACAAAGCGCGACACGGCGTCGATCAGCACCAGCGCGCCCAGCTCTCCTCCGGTGAGAACATAATCACCGATCGATATGTAATCCGTCACCACCTGGGAGAGAACGCGGTCGTCTATCCCCTCGTAGTGGCCGCACAGAAGGATCAGCGCTTCCTCCCCTGCCAGTTCCTCGACCTTGGTCTGCGTGAGCACTTCCGCCTGCGGCGTCAGGTAAACCACGCGCACGGAATCACCGGTCCGTCTTTTCGCCTCGCTGACGGCCCGGAAAACGGGTTCCGCCTCCATGACCATTCCCGCTCCGCCTCCGTACGGATAATCGTCCACACGCATGTGCCGGTTGCAGGAAAAATCGCGGATATTGATGGTTGAAACCGAAATCAGACCGTTTTTCTGCGCTCGTCCGATCACACTGTGGCTCACCGCTTCCGTAATCATTTCCGGAAATAATGTCAATACCTGAAACTTCATCATGACCTGCCGCTAAAGACTTTTCTCTTATCCGCGGGGAAAGAACATAGCTGCCGAAGAGCCGGCGAAATACTGCTGCAAAGCTTCCCGGATCTCCGAAGAATAATTTGTGAAAAGATAAACGTAAAAAATAACCGTGAGGATCGTCCCGATCACGCCGAGGATAATGCCCGCAATGGCGGTCTTGCTGTCTCTGAACTTCGCGGGATTTTTCGAGATGACTCTCTGGGCGATCACACCGAAAACAATCGCCAGAATCTCCGGGACAAAAAACACGCCCAGGATCAGGCTGAGGATTCCGCAGGTCAGTGAAGCAGATGCGAACCCCTCCGTCTCGCGGATCCGATAGTACTCCCTCCGAAAATCCGGTCCGTTTCCCCAACCGTAATTCATACCGGCGTTCCGGCAGGGATTGTCCCCCGTCCGGGGACCGGCGCTCCATCCGAAACTCCCGCCTGCGTTTCCGGCATTTTCCGCGGGCGCGGACTTTCGGCCGCGTTCTTCATCGAATCCGGTCACGTATCTTCCGCAATACGGACAGAACTCCGCGTTATCCGCAATCTGTTTCCCGCAATTTCTGCAATACATTCCGCATCCTTCTATCCCGTTTCTCAATAATAGAAATAGGACATCATGCTTCCCAATAATACGAGAGTGACAATCGTGAGAATAATCGCGATAATTCCCAGAATGATTCCGGCGAGAGCCAGTCCGTCGCCCTTTAATTCATTCGGATACTGCCGGATCTGTTTTCTTCCGATAACGCCGAAAACGATCGCCAGCGCCGGCGTCACAAAGAAAAAATTAAAGAAAATCCCAACGATACCGAGCACCAGCGAAGCTATGGCATATCCGGTCGTCTTCGGCTCCTGCGAATAAGGATAATTCATTCCGCCGCCCTGGTTCCAGGGGCCGCTGTTCTGCGTATTCCACCCGTTCGGATTCTGGTTCCAGCCACCGTTATTCTGCGTATTCCACCCGTTCGGATTCTGGTTCCAGCCGCCGCTGTTCTGCGTATTCCACCCGTTCGGATTCTGATCCCAGCCGCCGCTGTTCTGCGTATTCCACCCGTCCGGATTCTGGTTCCAGCCGCCGTTATTCTGCGTATTCCACCCGTTCGGATTCTGGTCCCAGCCGCCGTTGTTCTGCGTATTCCACCCGTTCTGGCTCTGATTGCTGCTTCCGGTATTCCGGCCGTTCCATCCGGAAGTGTCCGGCTGACCGTATTCCGTATTGGCCCAGTTTGAATAGCCTGCACCCGTGCCCGTTTCCGTGTTTTCCGAAGCAGGGCTTTCTCCCGCGTTTCCGGTCTCGGCAGAATCCGGACGGACATCCGGATCCGCCCCGGCAGAAAAATCGTTCTGAGCGTTCCTTCCCGGGTATTCCGAAGAAGTGCTCTGTTCCGATTCCTGTACAGAATCCTCGATCTGAGATTCCCCCGTATTTTCAAGCGGAGAAATAAATGATTTTCCGCACCTGCTGCAGGATACCGCGTTATCCGGCAGCTCAGCGCCACAATATCTGCAATACATTAGATATACTCCTTCCGGATATCAGTCTGTCAGGCCGGGAAGCAGGTGTACCGTAATCACACCTTTCTCCAGGTCCGTATGAAGATGCGAATCCCTGATGACCGGAATCAGCACTTCTCCGTACCTTTCTCCCTGAACCACATATACATCATTCGCACCCGTTTTCATGACCTCTGTCAGCTTTCCGAGCTCTTCTCCCTCGTCCGTCATCACGGTCAGTCCGATCAGATCGGCGATAAAGTATTCATTTTCGGCGAGCGGAACCGCCTGGTCGCGGGAAATCAGTATATCTTTTTTTCGGAATCGCTCGGCGTCGTCTCTGGTTGTGATGCCGGAGAGCCGGAGGATCACCATGTTCTTCACATATTTCACGCCCTCAACGGCAAACTCCGCAAGGCCCTGCTTCAGATCCACATACACCATTTTCAGATCTGAAAAGCGTCCCGGATCGTCTGTCGTGGGAAATACCCGCATCTCTCCGTGAACACCATGCGGGGAGGTAATCACACCCACTCTCAGAAAATCATGATCACTCAACGATGTCGACGACGACTCTTTTGTCATTTCTGGATGACGATGCCTTTACCACGGAGCGGATCGCTTTCGCGATGCGGCCGCGTCTTCCGATTACTTTTCCCATGTCGGACGAAGCTACTTTCAGCTCAATTTTTATCATATCGCCCGTATCTGACTCTGTCACAACAACCTCGTCCGGTTTCTCAACCAGTGCCTTTGCAATGACCTCTACAAGTTCTTTCATGAAAATCACCTCCCAGAGGATGCCTGCCTTCGATTGACTTTCCTTCCGGCGGTTTACTGGATACCTGCCTTTTTGAAAATTCTGGAAACGACATCGGTCGGCTGTGCGCCGTTCGAGAGCCATTTCTTCGCCGCTTCTTCATTGACAGTAAAAGCGTACGGCTCCTGATTCGGATCATAGGTTCCGATCTCCTCGATAAATCTGCCGTCTCTCGGGGAGGTCGCATTTGCGACTACAATTCTGTAATACGGAGCTTTCTTCTGTCCCATTCTTTTTAAACGAATTTTAACTGCCATTTTTCATTCCTCCAGATAAAAATTAGAATAAATTTGATTTTTTATAGAATAAAGGAAGAGCCGGGTCTCACCCGGAATTCCCTGATTCTCATCAGAACGGCATCTTAAAGCCATTGAGACGTCCGCGCTTGCCTCTGGCAATACCCGGCATCTGCTTCATCATCTTTCTCGTCTGGTTGAACTGCTTGACGAAGCGGTTCACTTCAGAGACATCGACGCCCGCGCCCTTCGCAATGCGCAGCTTGCGGGACATATTCAGAAGATCCGGGTTGGACCGCTCTTCCGGCGTCATCGAATAGATCATCGCCTCTTTTCTGGCGAGGTCCTTCTCGTCAATCATCCCCTCGATCTCTTTTGTTTTTCCTCCGAACCCGGGCAGCATGGAAAGAACGCTCGAGATTCCTCCCATATTTCTCATCTGCTCCATGCTGGTGAGATAGTCATCGAAACCGAAGCTGGCTTTTTTCACCTTTTTCTCCAGTTCCCTCGCCTTTTCCTCATCCAGACTTGCCTCGGCTTTCTCTATCAGGGTCATTACATCGCCCATTCCGAGGATCCGGTCCGCCATGCGTTCCGGGTAGAACGGTTCCAGATCCGAGAGCTTCTCGCCCATTCCCACATAGAGAAGCGGCTTTCCGGTAACCGCTTTGATGGAGAGCGCGGCACCGCCTCTCGTGTCACCATCCAGCTTGGTGAGTATCACTCCGTCGATTCCGACACGCTCATCAAAGGTCTTCGCAACATTTACCGCTTCCTGTCCGGTCATGGCATCCACGACCAGAAGCGTCTGATCGACGTGAACGGCATCTCTCACGGTTTCCAGTTCCTGCATCATATCGTCGTCGATCTGAAGACGGCCGGCCGTGTCAAGGAACACGACATTGTAACCACCGGCAAATGCCTTTGCCTGCGCCGCCTTCGCGATCATCGCAGGCTTTTTCTTCTCGCCCATCGAAAATACGTCGACTCCGACCTTTTCGCCGTTCACCTGCAGCTGTTTAATCGCAGCCGGGCGGTAGACATCCAGCGCGACCAGGAGAGGCTTTCTGCCCTTTCCCTTCAGCTGTCCGGCGAGCTTCGCGGCGGTCGTCGTCTTACCGGCACCCTGAAGACCGACCATCATGATAATCGTCACTTCAGAGGACTCTTTCAGCGGAAGCTCCGTCATCTCCGATCCCATCATATTGACAAGTTCGTCGTGAACGATCTTGATGACGGTCTGACCGGGATTCAGCCCGTTCAGCACATCGCTTCCGACTGCCTTTTCCTGAACCGCTTTTGTAAAGTTCTTCACCACGCGGAAGTTTACATCTGCCTCCAGGAGAGCGAGCTTGACCTCCCGCAGTGCCGCCTTTACGTCAGCCTCGGTGAGGCGTCCTTTCCCGCGCAGCTTTTTAAAAACATTCTGCAGTTTCTCACTTAAACTCTCAAATGCCAATTCTCATAACTCCCCGCGGATCTTTTCCGCAATCTCCCGGATCTTTTTCAGACTCTTCTCCGCTTCTTCCGGCGGACATTCCGTCAGAGTCCGGATCGCATCCGTCTGCTCCCGTATTTTCACAAAACGCTCAACCAGATGCAGCCTCGACTCATATTCCTCGAGGGCGCGTTCCGAGCGGCGCAGCATATCATGGACGCCCTGACGGCTGATGCCCTCGTCCCGGGCCACCTCGCTGATGGAAAAATCATCGAAAATCACTTCCTGAAAAATCTTTTTCTGATGATCCGTCAGCAGCTCCCCGTAAAAATCATAGAGAAGCGACTCCCTCACAAACGATTCCATCTGAATAATCTCCAGCCGATTCCCGGTCCGTGAGCGCGTCATTTCCGGAAACCGGGATCCAAATAAAAAGGGACCGCCGCACATGATATCCGTGCAACAATCCCATAGTAATCGCGCTTTGTCACATTGTCAAGTAAAATATCTTGACATGTCATTAAAATATCTTGACATGTCATTAAAAACATCGGATCCTGAGGTCCGGTCTGTTCCCGGATTTATTTCCCGGAGAAACCGCCCAGCGTCTCGACGCGCTGCTCGATCGGACGGTAATTCCGGTGATGGCCGACATATTTGTAGGCGGGGCGGATAATTTTTCCTGCATTGACCATTTCCTCGATCCGGTGCGCGCACCAGCCGCTGATACGGGCTACCGCGAAGAGCGGCGTGTAAAGCTCAACCGGAAAATTCAGCATGCTGTAGACAAATCCGCTGTAGAAATCAACGTTTGCGCAGACCGGCTTCAGCAGGTTTCTCTTCTCCACCGTGCACTGCTTTCCGATTCTCTCCACATTTTCATAAAGATGGAATTCCTCCTCGCGATTCTTTTCGATCGCCAGTTTTTCCGCAAATTCCTTCAGAATCACCGCACGCGGATCCGAGCGGGTATATACGGCATGCCCCAGGCCGTATATAAGGCCGGCCCCGTCAAACGCCTTCCGGTCCAGAACCTTCATCAGATAAGAGCGGATCTGTTCGTCGCTGTCCCAGTTTGTGACGTGCTCCTTCAGATCGCCAAACATCTTCTGGACCTTCAGGTTCGCGCCGCCGTGTCTCGGCCCTTTCAGGGACCCGAGAGATGCCGCGATGGCGGAATACGTATCCGTTCCCGTAGACGAGACGACATGGGTGGTAAACGTAGAGTTATTGCCGCCTCCGTGCTCCGCGTGGAGAATCAGGGCGACGTCCATGACCTTTGCCTCCAGTTCCGTGTACCGTCCGTCCGGGTGAAGCATCTGAAGCAGGTTCTCGGCAAGCGAGAGATTCGGATCCGAATTCCGGATGATCAGATTTTCTCCTTTGTTGTAATGTCGGTAAGCGTGGTAGCTGTAGACCGCCAGGAGCGGCATTTTCGCCACCAGGCTCAGCGACTGACGGACAATGTTCTGCACATCCAGCCCTTCCGGGTTCGGATCGTACGAATAGAGGGAAAGAACGCTTTTCTGAAGGGAATTCATCAGATTGTTGGCAGGCATGTACATAATGATATCACGCGTAAATTCTTCCGGGAGCGATCTCATATCCGTTAGAATTTCCGTGAAATCTTTCAGCTCCTGATCTGTAGGGAGGCTGCCGAACATCAGAAGATACGCGATCTCTTCGTAGCCGAACCGCTTTCCTCCGTGGCCGCGGACCAGATCCCTGACATTGTAACCCTGATAATAGAGTTTTCCTTCGCAGGGAACACGGTCTCCCGTCTCATTCGTCGTCATTCCGACAACATCCGAGATCTCGGTCAGTCCGGTGAGAACACCGCGTCCGCTGGAATCACGAAGACCTCTTTTCACGTCGTATTTTTCGTAAAGAGCCATATTTATCTTTCCGGAACGTCGGCCCTTTTCAACCAGCTTCTTCAGTTTTTCTTCTCTCTCTTCGTTATTCATGAAAGCCGATCCTTTCTGTCCTGATTCTGATATTTCTGACCTATTTTACATGATTCACGGGGGAATGTCCATAGATGAGCGCCGTGCTTATCTCTCCCGGAACCTCCGGAACGCTGAAAGATACTTCACAAAAATGCAGCGCAGGAAAAAATTGCGAAAGAAAAGGCAGAAGGGAGATAATCCGTGAAGTCGGTTGAGATTTCAGGCGCGGCAAAGTATAATAAGAAACGGTCCGGGAAAAGAAAGCGGCGGGATATTTCACCCTGCCTCAGAAAAGGAAAGGACGTCGCTGATTTTACGCAAAAAAAGAGCCGGAAATCAGACTCGAACTGACGACCCCTTCATTACGAGTGAAGTGCTCTACCAACTGAGCTAATCCGGCTTGTGCGATGCACAACGAATATTATACATGATTTTATAAAAAATTCAACAGAAATTTTCAAGGCGGGAAAATTGATTTTTCCACGAAAAAGGAAGGAAACGACATGAGCGAAGAGACCGATCTGAAAAACAAAGACTTGCTGATCGATCATTTCCGGGAAGGATGCAAGCTCCACTGCACCCAGAAGCTGGGGCTGGAGGAAGAACACTTTATTGTCCATGAAGACACTCGGGAAAGCGTCACCTATTACGAAGATCACGGCGTAGAATGGATTCTCGGTCAGATCGCGGACCGCTTCCCGCACATCGAGAAAATGGACGGTCATCTCATCGGCTGCTCCAACAATGACTATGCGATCTCCCTGGAGCCGGCCGCCCAGTTCGAGGTCAGCATCGCTCCGCGGGAGAACATCCGGGCAATTCTGGATATCTACGATTCTTTCCGCCAGATGATCGAACCGCTGCTCGCCGAAAATCATTACCGTCTGGTCTCCTGCGGCTATCAGCCGAAGAGCCGTGCAGACGATCTGCCACTGATTCCAAAGAAGCGTTACGAGTTTATGGACCGTTATTTTCAGAAAGTCGATACCCGCGGACGGAACATGATGCGCGGAACCGCCTCGACTCAGATTTCGGTGGATTACCGCAGCGAGACAGACTTCGTCCAGAAAATACGCTGTGCCTATCTGATTATGCCCGCCATCCGCATTCTGACGGACAATGTTCCGGTCTTCGAGGGAGAAATAAACAGGAATCGCCTGGTCCGCGCCAGAATCTGGGAACACGTCGACGAAGACCGCTGCGGAATCGTTCCGCATCTTTTCGATGCGGATTTCGGCTTTGAAGCTTACGCAGATTATCTCTGGAACGTCCCGCTCATTTTCCGCCAGTCCGCGGAAGGGCCCCTTTACACGGGCCGAAAAAGCGCGCGGGATATCTGGCCGGTCATGGGTATGGCAGAAAGCGATGTGGAGCATCTGCTCTCAATGGTGTTCCCGGACGTCCGTCTGAAGAATTACGTGGAAATCCGCGGAGCGGATTCCATGCCGGAAAAATATATTGCGGCCTATCTGGCCCTGATTAAGGGAATTTTCTTCCATAATTCCGTCATCCATTCCATCCTGGATCAGTTCGGAACGGTCCGCGAAAAGGATCTCCGGGCGGCGGATCATTCCCTGATGAAGGAAGGATGGAACGGTTCTGTTTACGGTATGCCCGCCGGCCAGTTTGTGAACCGCCTTCTTCTGATTGCCCGCCACGGGCTGGACGAGGAGGACGCCGCGTATCTCGCTCCGTTTGAAGAGCTGTCGGAACGCAGGATGAGTCTCGGTGAGTTTTTGCGCGAAAACCCGGAATAATTTTTGAAGCGCATTTTACAGAGGATGCCGGGAGGAAAACGGTAAATGAAAGAACTGGATCTGGAATATAAAAAAATCATCGAAAATTCATTCGAAGAAAACGCGAAGGGTGCCCGGGACGTCCGCGCCTTTCTGAAGGATAATAACATCATCTACCACGGAGAAATCATCCGCACACTGCAGATCCCCAAGATATTCTCAAGAGAAGACATCCGGCGCTTCCGGGAAATCGTGAGCACCACCTTCGGGATTTTTGAGAAAGTGATCCAGACGTATCTCGCGGACCCGTCCTACCGGAAGCTTTTCCCATTTGAGGGGGAACTGAAGGAACTGATCCTGACGCCCCGCGGATACGACTCCGTCCTTCCGGTCGCCCGTTTTGATATCTTCTACAACGAAGAGAACGGTTCTTTCAAATTCTGCGAGATCAACACAGACGGAACAAGCGCAATGAATGAAGATCGCGTTCTGAACCTGTCGCTCGCGAAAAATCCTGCTCACAGAGAAATCCTGAAGCATCACCGCTTCTCGACCTTCGAGCTGTTCGATTCCTGGATCAGTACCTTTCTATCCATTTATTCGACATATGAAAAGCGCGTGGAGCATCCGCATGTTGCGATCGTCGATTTTCTCGGCGGTGTGGAGATCGCCGAATTTCATGAATTTGCAAGACATTTCGAGATGGCAGGCGTCACCTGCGAACTCTGCGAGGTCACAAAACTGACCTACCGGGACCACCGTCTGTACTCTCCGTCCGGGAAGCCGGTCGACGCCGTCTATCGGCGTGCGGTCACCACGGATCTGATGAAGAACAGCGGGAAGGTTCGTCCCTTCCTCGACGCCGTCCGAAACCGGGACGTCTGCGTAATCGGTGCGCTCTGCACCCAGATCGTCCACAACAAGTGGCTCTTCAAGCTGCTCCGCGAGGAACCGACGCTCTCTCTCCTCAACGGGAAAGAGAAGTCGTTCGTCCTGGAACACATCCCTGCCACCGGACTTCTGGTTCCGGACAACCCGGAGCTTCCCGAAGTAATCCGCGACAAAGACCGGTATCTGATCAAGCCGCTCGACTCGTATGCTTCGAAGGGCGTCTACGCAGGTTCTGACTGCGCCCGGGATGAATGGGAGCGCCATATCCGCGAATACGGAGACGGCACCTATATCTACCAGGAATATTGCCCGCCCTTCCGCACGGAAAATATTGATTTCATAGAAAAAGAGCCTGTCTTTTCCGAATACTCGAATATGACAGGCCTCTACGTGTACAACGGAAAATTCGCCGGCATTTACTCGCGTCTCGCGGGAGGAGCCGTCATCTCCAGCCAGTACAACGAGCGCGACTGCGCCACACTTATGCTGGAGGATGACTGACGCCGGACGGATATTCCGATATTCCTTCTGTTCTCTGTTCAGTTTGATCGGTCCGGGTCCGTTTAATGTCTGGATCCTTTGTTCGCCCTTCTTCCGGTTCTCAGCCGGGAAAGGGCGACTTCTTTTCCTCCGTATGGCACGGAGAGCTCCATCCCCTTCGTCAGAAGATAAGCGGCTTCCACATAATCCCCCTTTCCAAGAGAGATTCCCTTGTCGCCGGCGGCCGTTTTCTTCTTCTCTCCCACCTCGGTGAGCGGGAATTTCAAAAAGAAGCCGTTCGCGCTCTGCAGCACCAGCGAATCGTACCCCTCAACGGTTCCGACAAAAACAACCTTCGCATCATCCGGGGAAAGCTTCGTCGCGATGGCGGTGCGTCTGGCCACATCAAATTCCGATCCGTTGACGATTTTGACAAGGCCCGGGCTCGTGACAAACAGGAGCTTCTGTTTTTTCATTTCAGAGAGCGCCGCCACATAGAGGATTCCCTCCGATCCGCTCTCGTAATTACAGAGATTGTCGGCGGGCGTTCCCTTATCCCGGAATTTTCCGAACGGAATATTTCGCACCCGCAGCGTGTGGAAATTTCCCACATCCGTAAAGATAACCAGCTTGTCGGAAGTGTCCGTGCGGATCACGAAGCGGCTCTCCTGATCGGCCGCCTCCTGGTTTCTCTCGTACAGAGCGGGATCGATGGACTTCACGTATCCGAAGCGGTCGATCAGAATCACACGCGGGACGTCTTCTTCTTCCGGTTCTTCGACTACCGCCTCTTCTGCCTCTTCGATCGTCGTCCGGCGTGGCTTTCCGTAAACCTTCGCAATGTGGTCGAGATCCGCGAGGATGACCTCCGCCATGGCATCATAATTATTCAGGACGCGCTCGTACTCCGCAATTTTCTTCACGGTCTCCGCATTTTCTTTTTTCAGGGCATCGACCTCCAGGCCGATCAGCTTTACGAGGCGCATCTCGAGTATCGCAGTCGCCTGCCGCTCCGTGAAACGGAGCTGCCTCGCCAGCTTCGCGCTTCCCTTATTCCGGAATCTGATTCCTTCCGTCTGTCCTGTAGTCAGACACGCACGGGCCATCTTCTGATTCTTGCTGCCGCGCAGAATCTCAATAATGAGGTCAATGACATCGACGGCCTTGATCAGGCCCTCCTGGATTTCCTTCTTCTCCTGCTCTTTTCTGAGCATGGTCTGATACTTCCGGGTCGTCACCTCGAACTGGAAATCCACATGATATTCCAGAATTTTGCGGAGTCCGAGCGTTTCCGGCCTGCCGTTCGCGACGGCGAGCATATTGACGCCGAACGTATCCTCCAGGCGGGTCTTCTTATAGAGAAGATTGCGCACCCGCTCCGGATCGGAACCGCGCTTCAGCTCGATCACGATCCGGATGCCCTCCTTCGAGGACTGATTGGAGATGTCGGTGATCTCCGGCGCCTGCCGGTTCTCTACCAGACCCGCCACGTCATTCAGGAACTTCCCGATATTGGCCCCAATCATCGTGTAGGGAATTTCGGTGATCACCAGATTGATCTTCCCGTTTTTTCCCTTCTCGATCTCCGTGCGCCCGCGCAGGCGGATCTTGCCCGTCCCGGTCTCATAGATCTCCGGAAGCTCACTCTGATTGATGACGATTCCGCCGGTCGGGAAATCCGGCCCTTTCACGTAGCGCATCAGCTGCTTCGTCGTGATCTGGTTATTTTTGATATAGGCCTTCGTCGCGGCGATGACCTCTCTCAGATTGTGCGGAGGGATGCTTGTGGCCATACCGACCGCGATTCCGTCCGCCCCGTTTACCAGAAGGTTCGGAATGCGGACCGGCAGGACGACGGGCTCTTTTTCCGTCTCATCGAAGTTCGGAATAAAATCGACGACATTCTTGTCCATGTCGCCCAGGAATACTTCCTGCGTAACCCGGGCCAGCCGCGCCTCTGTGTAACGCATGGCTGCCGCCCCGTCTCCCTCAATCGATCCGAAGTTCCCGTGGCCGTCGACCAGTGGAAGCCCGCGCTTGAAATCCTGCGCCATCACGACGAGCGCGTCATAGATCGAGCTGTCGCCGTGCGGGTGATATTTACCCATCGTGTCGCCGACGATACGCGCCGACTTCCGGTAAGGCCGGTCGTAATAGGTTCCCAGTTCCAGCATGTCATACAGCGTCCGCCGCTGAACCGGCTTCAGCCCGTCTCTCACATCCGGCAGCGCACGGGCAATGATGACGCTCATCGCGTAATCAATATAAGATTTCTGCATCAGCTCCGAGTACTCGGTGCGGATGATTTTTTCTTCCATTCTTTCACTCATGGTTTCTTCTCAATTCTTATCAGACGTCCAGCATGGCGTCAGTCGCGTGCTCATAAATAAATTCCTTTCGGGGAGGAACATTCGTGCCCATCAGAGTCTCGGTTACGTCGGATGCCAGCTTCGCGTCCTCGATTTCCACCTGGCGGAGTCTCCGGGTCTCCGGATTCAGAGTGGTCTCCCAGAGCTGCTGGGGATCCATCTCGCCGAGTCCCTTGAACCGCTGCAGAGTGAACTTTTCCCCCGCGTGGGTTCGGCGGTATTTGTCAAGTGCCGCGTCGTCGTAGAGATACTCGCCTTCGCCTTTCTGAGGCACGGTCCGGTAGAGCGGAGGCATGGCGATGTAGATGTGTCCCTCATAGATGAGATCCGGCAGGAACCGGTAAAACAGCGTCAGCAGCAGCGTAGAAATATGCGCCCCGTCAACGTCGGCATCGGCCATGATGATGATCTTGTCGTAGCGAAGCTTCGAGATATCAAAATCATTGCCATAGCCCTCCGAAAAGCCGCAGCCGAACGCATTGATCATGGACTTGATCTCGGCGTTTGCCAGAACGCGGTCAATGCTCGCTTTCTCGACATTGAGAATTTTCCCCCGGATCGGAAGGATCGCCTGAAAATTGCGGTCCCGCGCGGTCTTCGCCGAACCTCCGGCGGAATCACCCTCGACAATAAATATCTCGCATTTCGACGGATCGCGTCCCTCACAGTTCGCCAGCTTTCCGTTCGAATCGAAGGAATACTTCTGCTTCGTGAGCATGTTGGTCTTAGCCCTCTCGGCGTTTTTGCGGATCTTCGCCGACCGCTCCGCGCAGGAAAGCACCTCTTTCAGGACATCCAGATGACGGTCAAAATACAGCACCGCCTCATCCGCGGTTATTTTTCCTGTCACCCTCGCGGCGTCCGGATTGTCCAGCTTCGTCTTCGTCTGGCCCTCGAATCTCGGATCCGGATGCTTGATGGACACAATGGCCGTCATGCCGTTCCGTATATCTGCTCCGGTAAAATTCGCGTCCTTTTCTTTGAGAATCCCGAGTTCGCGCGCGTAGGCATTCATGACA
This sequence comes from Bilifractor sp., assembly GCA_050944685.1. Lineage (GTDB taxonomy): Bacteria > Bacillota > Clostridia > Lachnospirales > Lachnospiraceae > CADBRN01. The sequence continues at coordinate 15,035 of JBMNRP010000027.1, read as the reverse complement.
GAGGTGAACTGCATCTTGAAGCCCGTGATATGCGTACCGCCCTCGGAATTATAGATGTTGTTGCAGAAACCCAGCACATTCTCCTGGAAATCCCGGATGTACTGGAAGGCGATCTCCACCTCGATGCCCTCCGAGGTTCCCTTCAGATAGATCGGCTCGTGAATAACTTCTTTATTATTATTCAGATCGCGCACGAATCCGACGATGCCGTCCGGCTCGTGGAATTCCGTCACCTTTTCCTCTCCGTCCCGTCTGTCCGTAAACACGATGGTCAGCTTCGGATTCAGATAGGCCGTCTCGTGAAGGCGGCTTTTCACGTCCCCGGAAGCAAACCGGGTCTTCTCAAAGATTTCCGGATCCGGTCTGAAATTGACGGTGGTTCCCGTGGTCTTCGATTTTCCGATGGTCGGCAAAAGGCCCATGATCAGCTGTTCCGTCGGCTCGCCCCGCTCGTAACGGTCATGGTAGATGTAGCCTCCGCGGGAAATCTTCACGTCGAGATATTCGGAGAGCGCGTTTACCACGGAGGAGCCGACTCCATGAAGGCCGCCGCTGGTCTTGTAAACCTCATTGTCAAATTTTCCGCCCGCGTGAAGCGTCGTGAATACAACACGCTCCGCCGGAACGCCTTTTTCGTGCATCTCCACCGGAATACCCCGGCCATTGTCCGTTACGGTGCAGGAACCGTCGGCCTCCAGCGTCACCTCGATCCGGTCACAGAACCCCGCGAGATGCTCGTCCACCGAATTGTCCACGATCTCGTATATCAGGTGGTTCAGCCCCTTGCGTCCTGTGCTGCCGATGTACATTCCGGGCCGGACGCGGACCGCCTCCAGTCCCTCCAGCACGTGAATGCTCTCCGCATTATAGATATTCTTTGCCATGAAAGTAAATCACCTCATCATTTTTGATTCAAAAATATGCGCTTCACCTTCCATCAAATCCCCGAAGGAACGGATAAACAGATCGCTTTCTACCGGCATCCGGGATGATCTCTCGCGATCTCTGCGGTAACTTTCTTCATAGACGCCCACGGTATAAAATCCGCCCTTCCCGGCGCCGCGGATTCCCTCGATGATGTCTTCGTAAACCGCACACTCTCCGGGTTCCAGATTCATGGCCTTCGCACAGGCCAGATAGATATCCGGGGTTCCCTTTGCGCATCCGATCTCCGCTGAAGTAATGATGAATTCCATCTGATCACGGATCTGATTCCGCCTGAGTGCGGCCTCCACCATTCTCCGGTCCGAAGAAGAAGCGACGCTCATACGAACGCCCCGCGAAGCCAGAAGCCCGATATACTCTCTCACATACGGCTTCAGCTCCAGACGGTTCCGATACTCATCAAACGCCATGTCCGTCCACTCCTGAAGGACGGCGTCCGGTGACTCGTTCAGTCCGAACCGGTTCACCGTATAGACAGCGGCCTGATACGGCTGCATCGGAGTGATCGCCCCCATGAAGTCATTGGGAAGCGCTATGTTCCGGCGCGAAAAAAACGCGACATCGATCTGACGCCAAACCCCCATGGAATCCAGCAGCGTACCGTCCAGATCAAATATCGCACCCTTTTTGGAAAACAATTCAGAAGTCATGAATCCGCGCACCTTTAATGAAATCCCGGTCCCGCGTCAGCCGCTCCGGAAAAAGTCCGGCGAAACACGGCCCGCACTGCCCCGGTGTCAAAAACGTCCATGTCACATTATAAGGGAAAAAAACCGGAAATCAAGCATACAGTCTTTACACAGGATGGAAGAAGCAAGGACAATCGCCGCACGAAGAGACGGAAAAAGAATGATCCGGTACCGGAAGCGAAAGGCCCGGTTCAAAAAACAGATCCCTGGAAGAAAAAATAAAGAAAGAACAGCCTTCGCTGTTCTTTAAGTCATCAAGCAGTTGATAGGGGAATCGAACCCCTGTTTTCGCCGTGAGAGGGCGACGTCTTAACCCCTTGACCAATCAACCGTGTTTTATCATACATTACCATCCCGAAAATCGCAAGCATTATTTTTATTTTCCTGACGATATTTTTTCAATTCCTTTTCTTTTATTTTCCATTACAGGTCTTCCAGAATTTTTAATCCCTTCCGCCTGTTTTTCCGGATTATTTTGTGTCCCGCAAAAGCTCCGTCTCATTTTCACTTGAAATAGTCCTGTTTCTTTTCTAAAATGATTTCTGTCACTCCCGCACGGGGAATCTGCGGACGAAGTGGAATATTCAAAAAATCGTCGCTGGAAAAGAACAGCGGCTCATTTATTCGTATCCGGGAGGTATTTCATGAACAAAAAAGAAATCTCCGAAATCCGCCGTCTTCTCACGAAGGATCACTGCCGCGTAGACCGCATGGCCGGATGCTATGTCAACGGCGACAAAGAAAAGGTAATGACGATGAAGGAAGCCTTTCTTTCTCTTCCGGATGAGGAAATGCACAAATACTGTGATCTGCTCCGGAAAGTGCTCTCCGGAACACTCGGGCGTCAGCTCCACATGCTGGAATTTCCTTTGGAGGAAGAGACGGAAGGGGGAAAACAGGATGCTCTTCTGAAGCTCCGCGACTCCCGCCTGGCAGATGACGGCGAAAACAACTCCTTCTTCGACCGGGTAATCGAGAACTGCGCCATACCGGGAAATTATCTGATCCTGGTCGTGCACGGAACCTACGACATTCCCTCCCGGGGAACCGACCGCGTGGAACAGTTCGACGCTTCCGAATACGTCTATCGCTTTCTGACATGCGCCATCTGCCCGGTCTCCCTCTCGAAGGCGGGACTGGTGTACGACCAGGAAAGCAATTCCTTTGTCGACAAACTGCAGGACCACATGGTCGATCCTCCTGAAATCGGCTTTCTGTTTCCTGCCTTTAATGACCGGAACACGGACATTCACAGCGTACTTTACCACGCAAAAAATCCCTCGGACCTGCACGAAGAATTTACCGACGCTGTCTTCGGCTCACCGCTTCCTCTTTCTGCCGCTTCTCAGAAGCTGACATTTAATGAGACGGTAGAAGACGTATTCGGCAGAGACTGCGATTTCGATCTCGCGAAAACCATCCACGAGAATCTGCAGGTCATGGTCGAAGAACATAAAGACGACCCGGAACCTGCCATCCTGGACCAGAGAGATGTTCAGAAGTTTCTCACGCAGTGTGGGGCGGATGAGGAAAAGCTGAAAAAATGGGAAACATCGGAAAAAGAAATTTTCCAGGAGGACGTTCGGCTGATGGCCACAAATCTCGCCTCCGGAAAACGATTTGAAGTGTCCTCGCCGGATGTGAAGATCAGCATCAGTTCTGAGCGAACTGATCTGATCGAAACTCGCATCATCGACGGAGAAGAATATATTATGATCCCGCTTTCAGGCGAAGTGGAAGTCAACGGCCTTCGCATACGAAGAAAACGTAATATATCAAATGGAAATGTTCAGCAAAATCAGGCGGATATATGAAGCAGATCGATCAGTTCATCCTCGATTTCTTCTTCTTCGCGTCCAAGCGCGATCGCGAGCTCACTGCAGAGCTTGGACATTGCGGCACTGAGATACCGCTCATCAACGGAAGTAAATTTCCTGCCCTGCTCGAGCCGCTTCTGCCTGCGGTTCATCAAGGTGCGGATCAGTGAAACTGCCTTCCTGCAGTCGCTGTCGCGCAGTATTTCTTTGTAGGTATCTTCCCGGAATTTCTCGCTCGTCACTTTGAACCCGCTGATTTCTCCGACTTCCCCGAGCAGCCGTTCCGCTTCTTTTCTGCTGATAACGGCACGAATTCCGACCTTTTCGTTGTCTACGGGAGAATAAATGGTGCTTCCGCCCGAATTGACCGGCTGCAGCACATAGTATTTCCGCTTCCTGTCACAGCCCGGCAGATCCAGGGTCGTGATATTAACGATTTTACATGGACCGTTCATCCCGTAGACTACATATGAGTCTTTTTTGAACATGAAACCTCCTTTCCTTCGTAATCTGATAAATAAAATGTACAAAATCCTATATCTGATTTTAGCACATTTTTCAATATTATGTAAGCGCAATATCTACCATAAATTTTTTGTTTTTTTATGAAACATATCTTCACGATTCAGGAATCTATGTTATAATGAGCTTGTTATTCAATTGTGCACAAAGTTTTTATTGTAAACGAGGTGTATGTAAATATGGCGAGCGTCACGACCGCAGATGTCGGACCAAAAACCAAAAAAATCAGTTTAAAGTCTCTGAAAATCATTCTTGGTATTCTGATCGCCGCTCTGGCGGTTCTCGTGGCCGGGATATACTACAGTTATTCCACGCAGTACCAGACCGAATTTTTCAAAGGTACCTATATCAATAAAATAAACGCCGGGAATAAAACGCCGGGGCAGATCGAACAGCTCCTTGCGGACCAGGCCGCATCGTACAAAATCGTCCTCACCTTCCGCGGAGATAAGACCGAAACGATCACGGCGAGTCAGATTGATTATCAGTATGTTCCGGACGGAAGCATTCAGAAGCTTCTGAATTCCCAGAATTATCTCGCATGGCCGAAGGGTCTTTTCCAGCAGACGCAGTACACGGTGGCTTCGCAGACGAAATTTGACGAGGAAAAACTCTCCGCTGCGGTACTCGCCCTTCCGGAAATGCAGGACGCGAATATGGTGGCTCCCACCAAGACGCATATTGAGTTCACAAACGGTTCGTTCACCGTAGTCGACGCGGACGAGGGATCTACCCTGAATAAAGACGCGGTCGTTGCCGCTGTGAAAGAGGCCGTTTCCAAATCCGAAACAACGTTCTCCGTCAAAGATCTCGAAGGGGCTTACACCTCTGTTACCGATGACACCGACCGGAACGCGCTTCAGGAGCAGGCGAATCAGCTGAACCAGTATGCCGCCTCGAGTATCACCTACACACTTCCTTCCGGTGAGAATCAGGTTCTGGATGGAAATACACTCGTCACCTGGCTTTCCCAGGATGAGAACGGAAATTATGTGAAAGATGACGATGCCTGGAACGAGCATATCAGGCAGTATGTCGCGGAGCTGGCGGAAAAGGTGAACACCGTCGGCAAGGAGCGTCAGTTCAACGCGACGGGCATCGGAGCGATTACTGTAAAAGGCGGAAAATACGGATACAAGATTGACGAGGATGCCGAGATCGCACAGCTGACCTCCGAGCTCGCTGCCGGTACGGTAACGACGCGTGAGCCGAATTATTCCAGACGTGAAGTAACGAACGAGAACAACGGATTCGGCAGCACTTACATCGAAGTCGATCTGAGCCGCCAGCATATGTGGGTATATCAGAACGGAGCCGTCATTCTGGAATCGGATGTTGTTTCCGGAAGAATGACCAGCGACCGCTACACTCCCTCCGGAGTCTACACGCTGACCTACAAAGAAAAAGACCGGGATCTGACCGGAGAAATTGATCCGGAAACCGGAGAGCCGTCTTACATCTCTCATGTAGATTACTGGATGCCGTTCAACGGCGGAATCGGATTCCACGATGCTTCCTGGAGGAGCCGCTTCGGCGGAGAGATCTACATTTATTCCGGATCTCACGGATGCGTAAACCTTCCGACCTCCTTTGCTCCGCAGCTTTACGATGTGATTACGGAGGACATGCCGATCGTCGTCTACTACTCGCAGGGATGCAAGTTCGAAGAATAATTTCATATTGTAACATGAAATCCCGCACGGTCTTTTGACCGTGCGGGATTTTTTCGGCCCGTTTTCCCTGAGAATTCCGGGGATCCAACTAGACCGGGAAATCATCGGACCGCGATCTCCCGGCGCATCCCTTTCAGAGGTTAACTTTTGACTCCAGCGTAAAGCAGAACACGACTCCGTCGGGACGATTTTCCGCCCAGCATTTCTGTCCGTGATTGTCCATAATGGCCTTCACGATCGAGAGGCCGATGCCGCTTCCTCCATAGGCTCTGGTGCGGGCTTTGTCGACCTTGTAAAACTTGTCCCAGATCTGATCGAGGGATTCTTCCGGGATCGGCTTCCCGCTGTTATACACAGACGTTGTGACGATCCCGTCCCTCTCTTCTGCTTTAATCCGGATAATATGACGATCGTCCACATGATTTAACGCATTGGTCAGATAATTTGTGACGACCTCTTCGATCCGGAATGTATCTCCCCAGACCCAGACGGGATCGACCTGATCAAATTCGATCACCGCTTCCTTCTGCTCGATCATGATCTGCTGTGTCTGGATCACGTTGCGGACCATCTCTGTCAGGTCAAACCGCTGCATGGTCAGCTGATCGTTTCCGAACTCCAGCTGGTTGAGCGTCAGCAGGTTTCTGACCATCTTATCCATCTTTTTTGACTCGTCAATAATAACGTCGCAGTAGAAATCGCGGCTGTCCTCATCGCTCACATTGTCCTTGAGCCCTTCTGCGTATCCTAAGATCAGTGCGATCGGCGTTTTCAGCTCGTGGGAAACATTCGCAAGAAATTCCGTCCTCATTTCATCGATTTTTGTGCGCTGCTCAATATCCTTCTGCAGTTTTGCGTTCGCGCTCTTCAGCTCGGAAATGGCTTTCTCCAGTTTTTCGGACATCGAATTGAAGTTTCTGCCCAGCTCGCCGATTTCATCCTCTCCTCCGCTCGTGTAGCGCGCGTTGAAATCCAGATCCGCCATCTTCTTTGACAGTTCGGTCAGTTCCTGAAGCGGCCGGACGATCTTCCCGGTCAGAAACAAAACGATCACCGCGCTGATTCCGATGACAATCACGCCGATCATCGCGTAGAACCGGATTGAGATCCTGGCTGCCACTTTGATGCTCTGGAACGGCGTCAGGACAATGTAGTAATCCCCGTTGTCCAGATTGCCCCAGAGCTCCAGATAATTGACACCGGCGAACCGGTCATAAATCTTGATGATCTGCCACGACTCTTCTTTCCGGATCACCGTGGTATTTTCATCCTCTTTCCGCATGACATTCCCGAAAAGGCGACTGGTCATGCGCTCTCCGTCCTGCGCGTTCGTGTCAAGGTAATTCAGATTTTCATCCGCGAGACCGAACGTCAGCCCGTTATCCTGATAATATTGCTCCAGCGTTTCTCCGATATTGCCGTCTGCCTGATTGCACATCTCATAGCTCTGAATCAGGATTTTTTCTTTTTCTCTCAGATAGACACGATCCAGAAAAAAGAAATTGACCATCTCGATCGCCACGAGCGCGACAGCCATCAGCAGAATGAAAGTCAGTGCTACGCGTTTTTTGATTGATTTCTTTACCATAATAATCTTCTCTGCAGCAGCTTATGTCCTGCTGAACCCGAATGGGGTTATTCCTCCTGCTCCCGAAACACCAGATCGTCGTCCGTCATGGAGTCCACGATCGCCAGCGACTTCAGATTGATACCCCGCTCACGCAGCTCCTTTCCGCCGTTCTGAAATCCCTTCTCAATCACGATACCCACACCCTCGAGCACCGCTCCTGCCTCTTCGATAATCTCAATCAGACCGTTTACCGCGCATCCGTTTGCGAGGAAGTCATCGATGATCAGCACATGGTCTCCCGGAAGGAGAAACTTCTTCGACACGATCACATCGTACACCCGGCCGTGCGTATAAGATCTGACCTTTGTCGTGTAAAGACTGCCGTCCAGATTAATGCTCTGCGATTTTTTCGCAAACACGACAGGAACGCCGAAATACTGTGCGGCGATAGCGGCGATTCCGACACCGGAAGCCTCAATCGTAAGAATTTTCGTAATCGGGCGGTCGGCAAATAGTCTCTTGAATTCTTTTCCGATCTCATTAAAGAAAGCGATATCCATCTGATGATTCAGGAAGCTGTCGACCTTCAGAATATTGCCCGGACGAACCTGCCCCTCTTTGCGGATTTTCTCTTCCAATGCTTTCATCTGAATCTCCTTTCCAGCCACACTTATTGTTATTGTAAAGTATTTTACAGATTCTGTAAATGTACAGGATTCAGCAGGGGTGTGTTCCTTCTGCATCGTCCGCGGCGCCCGGAGAATCCGAATACTGCTGTGCCAGGCGGGACGAAATCTCTCTCATATCCCGGACCACTCTCTTTGGTCCGGTGATCCGGATCCCGTCCCCCAGAGCGATCACCCATCCCAGAAACTGACGGCTCGGGATCACGTTCACATGAGCTGTGAAGCGGTCTCCCTCCCTGGGAATGAGCATGATATCGTTTCCGAAGCGGTCAATCAGAACCGCCGCCATATCTCCTCTTCCTTCCAGTGTAACCGTGGTCTCCTCTCCTCCATACATTCCGAAAAGGCTTTTGGCATACTTCGCCACATCAAATTGACGGAATGTCTCCAGCCCGTCCCGGGGCTCTTCGGTCACCGCAATGTCCAGCATCTTATCGACCCGGAAATGGCGGATCCCGTTCTCCGGCTTTTCATACGCGACGAGGTAATAATACTCGTCATCCCACATCAGGCACCAGGGACTGATCTGATACAGTGCGCCATTGTGACGCAGCACCTGCTCCTTCCGCGCGTTCCACTGGAAATAATGGAACGTGATCTGACGGTTCTGATTGATCGCCTCGTAAATCTTGTCGACGTTGTAATAGATCTTCTTGTTGACTGTCTTGACCCGTCCGGAAATCACCACCTGCCGGTTCAGTTCCCGTGCCTCATAACGGCTGACCAGACTCTCCAGCTTCTTGATCAGCGCGCGTGATTTCCGGTCCGTAATGAATTTCGCCGCCTGAACAGAATCCACCAGCATTTTCAGCTCGGGCAGCTCAAACAGACGGTTTCCCAGGTGATAACAGGTCTTTCTCCCCTGTTTCTCGCTGATGATCTCGTATCCGAACTTTCCGAGTTCCGCGAAATCGAGATACAGCGTTTTCCGATCCGCGGGAATTTCGTACTCTGACAGCCGCTCAATGATCTGCGCCATCGTGAGGCTGTGCTCATCATCGGTCTCTTCCTGAAAAATTTTTAGAAGATAAAGCAATTTCAGCTTCTGATTCTCTTTTCGGGCCATAATCCGTTCTCCCCTCTGACATTTCTTTTTTCATCATATCACATTCTCCTTCCTTCTGACGAAATTGCGGGAATATTATCGGACACAATAAATAGTATGATGACATCAGAACAACAGAGAAGCCGAAAAGTGGCGAATGATAAGAGGGAGGAAAAACGATGAAGGCATTTTTTACAATCACGGGGACCTCGCACTATCACGGCTCCGAATTTCTGAAGCCGGGTATGAAAGTGAAACTCATCAAAGAACCTGACAATCCGTTCGACCGGGAAGCGATCCAGGTCCGGATGAAGGGACTCGGAAAAATCGGATACGTCGCCAACAGCCCCCGGACCGTCATCGGTGACAGTTTCAGCGCCGGCAGGCTCTGGGATAAAATCAGGAAAAAGGCTGAGGGGAAAATCAAATATGTACTTCCGGACGGCGTATTATGCGAACTGAAATAATCCGCATATGATCGGGTGCCGGTCTGTGCTATAGTAATGATATCCGTTATTGGCATGGGAGGAGATGAAGAATAATGTTTCATGACGATGGTTTCGGAAAATATCCTTATGATCCCGGGTACGACTTTAACCGGGACGGCGAAATCGATTCTGAGGAAATAGGCTTTCGAAACTGGGTTTTCAACGAAATGGATGAAGATTCCAGGAGAAGACAGGCCGACGAAGATTCGGATGCGGATGATTTTGACGATGATGATGACGATGATGATTTCGACGACGATGATGACGACGATGATTTCGACGATGATGATGACGATGATGATTTCGACGACGATGACGACGATTTCGATGACGACGATGATGATTTCGACGACGATGACGACGATTTCGATGATGATTCGGATGATGATTTCTGAGGCCGCGGGGCTTCTGCCCCCGGCCCGGAGCCTTTGATCCGGCCCGGGGGTCAGTCCGCCCTTTCTTTTACGGTGACGTAAACCGTATCTCCTTCTCCCTTCTGCAGCTGCATCCGGATCGCTTTCCGGACCCCGATGATATAGCAGACGGATCCGTCTTCATTTTTTATCCCCATATTGACAATGCTGCCGTCATAAGGAATGCCGTCGAACTCGACATGCACCTTCACCCTGCCCTTTCCGAAAACTTCCCGGATATTCCAGGGAAATGCAACGTACGCGCCTCCCTTTTCCGGGATTTCACGGATCACCGCGTCATACGCGAACGTTTTTCCGGATGGATCCTTTTTTCTTTTCGGGCCCTTTTCGGAAGCGGAAGCTTTCTTTTCTTGATCCGGTCTGTAATGCTCCCCGCACCACGCCGCTATTTCGGAGATCAGATCCAGCGGGAGCGGTTCCGAATAAGGAATCCGGATTGTCCCCTTGTCGTGAGAATACCCCAGCTCGTCCAGCCGGTCCGAAAAGGCATTCACAGCCTCCGGCCCGGGATAGATTCCGATATGCTTCTTCGCCGGAGCAAAATGAATCAGATTATGCCGGTCCCACCATGTGGGCATTCCCCAGGAAATTTTCTCGACCGCGAAGGGAAGCTGCGAACGGATCGCCTCTCTCACCTGATTCAGCTGCGGACGGATCGACGGATCCTGAGAAGCAATGTATTCATCAATTCCTGTATCCTGCTTTTCCATTTGCCTTCACCCCAAAATCATCCCGCCGGAACAAAAAATCAGACGAGAACACGGATATATTTCGCCGGAATCGGATCGCTCAGCCACACTTTATCATTGCCGATATAGAAGCGGATGCCGTCATATTCTGCCGCCGCGGCGTCGATCTGCAGAATCGCCGGGGACGAATCCCTCCGCAATCCAACCTGACGGGCCGTCTCCTGATCGGCGGACAGATGCACATACTGCCGGCTCATCGGAAGAAGCCCCTTCTCCAGAATACTTTTCAGAAAGCGACGCGCTGTCCCGTGATACAGAACGGCAGGCGGATCCGCCTCTTTTTTTGTGATCTTCACCGGCACCGAATGCCCATAGAGCGCCCGGATTTTCGTCTTCGTCATCTCAAAGCGCTGTTTATCCGAATGATCAATGATAAACTGAATATCTTCTCTCCTCAGAGGCGGCTGAAAGCGGTGCATGGAATTGAGCGCGCGCAGAAAGCCGTGAAGATCCGTAAAGCCTTCCGCATCCAGCCGAATACCGTACTTGTCCGGATTGTGACGCAGCGCATAGGACATTTTTTTGCTGACAAACTTTATCTGATCTTCACGAATCATTTTCGTAACTGCTCCTTTCCGGTTGAATACTCCCGGCCGCCGCGAAACTGGAAAAACCGGCTCAGAAAACCACCTGAAGCAGAACCATGTAAACCGCGGTTCCCGCGGCCATGGACAGCACCATCTTCCGTTTCCGGAAGAATGTGACAATCGTCACGACAAGGGCGATCAGTTCGGGAATGCCGTGCGTCCCTCCCAGAGCAAATGAAGTCGTGAGGTCCGTATTGCGGAAGCAGTACACGACAAGAATGCCAAAGACCGCGGAGCCAAGCACGCGTCCGAGATATCGGACATACGCCGGCACCTCTCTTCCTTCCGGGAAAAGAAGGAACGGAAGGTATCTGGTCACAACCGTGCCGGCGACCGCCATCAGGATTGTAATGAACATCTGTCTGTCTGTCATGACCGGCCGCCTTCTTTCTTTGCAATATCCTTCTCGATCCGAATCGGATCCAGCTGCCCGCGGAACGCGGTCAGGGCGATCAGCACCAGAATCATGGACGGTATTATAAAATGATCCGGTCCGAATATCAGAAGACAGACCAGCGATCCTGCCACTCCCGTCAGCTCACTTCCGTGAACACGGAGCGAATCTTCCCACCGGATTTTTCTTTCTGAAGATGTCGCCCACTCTTTCAGCCGGTCCGAATCATTCATCCACTGATTCATAAAGATTGACACGAACATGGCCGTCATAATGAAATCGAGTCCCCTCGTATTCACCGTGATGAAAGAGCCGAAAAGCGCTCCCAGCGCGGACCCGCAGACCCAGTAGCTCTGGTCAAGCGCGGAGACCGCAAAATAATATTTTGCCTTGCTGAATCCCTCCGGGATCTCCGCCGGATAATTGACCGCAAACGTCTCATCCGTCAGAGCGAAGATCAGGTACGCTTTCACCCGGCCGGTCCCTCGATACTTCGAGAGCATCGCGAGACCGTAAAAAATATGCCTCGCGCCGACCATCAGGGATGTAACCAGCGCAGACACCGGATTAAACGCGGACTGAAGGATCTCAACGAGAAGAAATTCCATTGACCCCGTGTACAAAACTGTGGCCGTGATGATCGGAAGCCAGATCGGAAAACCGTTCGTAACCATCAGAACGCCATATGTAATTCCGAGAAAAACGTAACCCGCCATTACCGGGATCGTCTTCGAAAAAGCTGCTTTCAGTTCCTTTTTCATATCCAGTGTCCATCTTTGCCGACAGAAATTGCGGCTCCTGAATGCAAAAATCAGCGAATTTTCCACCCACTACTATAATAAAAATGCCCGCCCCTTGCAAGAACGCCCTCCCGTCAGGGAGGATAGAACAATCTGAACGGACACCTCGCCGAGTTCGAAAGGAATTCCGCCCATTGATAAAAAAACGGTCCGGCCGAAAATGCATTCGGTCAGACCGTTATTATTGACACAAATCTCTCACCGCGATTCTGAGCAATACTGAAATTCACTCATCTCCCGTCTCGAACTTGTAACCCATTCCCCAGATGGTTTTGATCAGGTTGCCCTTATCACCGAGCTTGCTGCGGAGCTTTTTCACATGTGTGTCGATGGTCCGCGCGTCCCCGTAATAATCATAGTTCCAGACATTATTGAGGATCTTCTCCCTGGAGAGGGCAATCCCCTGGTTCTGCAGAAAATACGTCAGCAGCTCAAATTCCTTGAAGCTCAGGTCCATCGGATTTCCGTCAACAGTCGCCGTGTGTGCCGTCTGGTCAATGCGGATTCCCCCGGCCTCAAGCACATCTTCCCCGCCGTACTGACTCGTGCGCCGGAGAATTGCCTCCACACGCGCCACCAGAATCTTCGGACTGAACGGCTTCGAGATATACTCGTCCACTCCCAGGTCGAACCCGAGGAGCTCGTCGTGCTCGTCACCCCGCGCGGTCAGCATGATGATCGGTACCTTCGATTCCTTCCGGATCTCCCGGCAGACCTCCCATCCGTCCATCTTCGGCATCATCACATCAAGGATGATCAGAGCGATATCCTTCTGCTCGTAAAAGATATTCAGAGCTTCCTCTCCGTCTCCTGCCTCAACCACTTCAAACCCCGCTTTCACGAGGAAATCATGTACCAGCTTTCTCATTCTGGCCTCATCATCCACGACTAATATTTTAAATTTATCATCCATAAGATTCCCTGCTGCCTTTCCTTCCTGACAATAAGCCAAAGGGCAGACACTGCTCTTTGCTGTTCGCAATGGCTGAACGAAATTGCGGTTCCTGAATGCACAAATCCGCAAATTTCTCTTTAACTACTATAATAAAAATACCCGCCCCTTGCAAGTGTGCTCTTCCGTCAGGACGGTGTGAAGAAAAAGTCTTGTATTATCGCTCCCGATGTGCTAATATACTTTGCAGTTGTGTTTGGAGGTAATTGATCATATGGCTACAATAATTCGAACGATTTTCACAGTTCTTTTTGCACTTGATAGTGTAATGCTGATTATTGTTGTTATGATGCAGAAGAGCAAGGATCCGGGTCTTGGCGCCATCGGCGGTATGAATGTCGCAGATTCTTACTGGAGCAGAAACAAGGGACGTTCTGCCGAGGGAAAACTTGTACTGTTGACGAGGATTCTCGCGATCGTTTTCATTGTACTGGCGCTTGTCCTGAACATCAATTTCTGATCCGGTTCAGCAAAGGAAAGTCAACTGGCTGCTGCATCACAAGGTGCGGCAGCCTTAATTTATCACCGGAAACGGGGCTTCTGGCCCGATCCCGGTACCCATACGCGAAAATCTCTCACGGATATCCGGTCAAACGATATGAGTAAAGAAAAGAACAACAAGCTGATCGCCAATAACAAAAAAGCGTATCACGATTTTTTTATCGAAGAGACATACGAGGCAGGCATTGCCCTTCACGGAACCGAGGTAAAATCTCTGCGCATGGGCAAGTGCTCCATTAAAGAAGCCTTTATCAAGATCGAAGGCAATGAAGTGGTTGTCTACGGCATGCACATCAGCCCGTACGAAAAGGGCAATCTTTTCAACCGGGACCCGCTTCGCCCGAAGAAGCTTCTGCTTCACAAAAAAGAAATCAATAAACTGCGTGCCGCGCTGTCCCGGCAGGGTTATACGATCGTCCCGCTCCGGGTCTATTTCAAGAATGCCCTGGTAAAGGTGGAAATCGGCCTGGCAAGGGGAAAGAAACTCTACGACAAGCGCGCGACGATCGCCAAAAAAGACCAGCGGCGCGAAGCGGAGCGGGAATTCAAGATCCGGAATCTCAGGTAAACCGTCCTCTTTTCCGGGTCATCTTATCCAATCCGGCACAGGTTGACGAAAGCCGCGCACTGTGATAGTTTTGTAATACAGGAAGCTTTCTGCCCCGCCTGATTTTCCGGACAGAAAGTTTCATTTTTCAGTCAGAATTGCTGACTTCGTTATCGAATCACGGGCTAGTACTGGTTTCGACGGGGGTCTTGCAGTTCGGGAAGCCATCCGCGGACTCCGGTGACCGCGAATAAAATCCGGAACCTAAATATAAATGCTGATAACGAAAGTTACGCATTAGCAGCCTGAGTGCTGCTTGTCGGCTGCGCAGGTTCCCGCGCCCGTGCTTCCGGCATCAAATAAGGCGGGGAACTTTTTCATCAAAGCTTTGAGATGAAAAAAGGAATTTATGAAGCTACCGGTCAAGGGGACCCGTTATCCGGCGCCTGAGATGGGGAATCAAAAAAGGATGACTGTGATGGGAGAAACCTGAATGAATGGGCTTTCGGACGCGGGTTCGACTCCCGCCTGGTCCATAATCGAGTAGGAGGGGGTGGTTAGCCCCCGACCTCTCACACCACACGTGCATACCGTTCGGTACACGGCGGTTTCAACAGTTGACGTGCACAGACTGAT
>JBMNRP010000026.1:0-28524 GCA_050944685.1 Bilifractor sp. | reverse complement strand
CTTGAAATTTATTATGAACTAAATAATTTCTCATTTTATTAAAGAACGCATACGTAGGCTGCTTGTCAAACATATTATTAGTAAATTTTTTAAATTTCTTCCTATCTCCCTCCGATAAATATTTACTATTTTCAATCCTGTCAATCATCATTCGTAATAGTGCGCAATATAAGAAAAAATGTTTATTAGTAGCCTTCAATAATGGCCCCGGATCGACAACCGTGTTGTTAAACATTTCTATCAAATGATCGTGTCTTGTAATATCCAATAAATATTTTAGCTCATCATTACATATGTCGTTAATTTCCTTCACCATGGAATAATAACCAAAAAAAGAAAAATAACTATAGAATTCATTCATGTCTTCAGTTGAAACTTCTTTCATTGAATGAATGTCGTCAGCAATAAATGGCATAACTCAACACCTCACATTTTTTCTTGGTTTTTCTGTTGTTAATTCAATTTTTCTCAGTTTTTCTACATGATTAAATGAAGAGTGTAAGTACCCAGGCATTCCCCTCGGCCAGGACTCTATGGTTGATCATGTATTCAGGAGGCACGAAATAAGATGTCTTCTTATTTCGTTCTGGTGGCCTTCATCAACCCCCGAATCCCTCTTCAAATTGCATAAAAACTTTTCTCCAAACATATTAATTATACTTATACTGCTGTCCATACGTTCTGCTGCATCATTTCAGGAAAAAGACGCAGAAAAACCCCTGCAAGAGAAATTTCCAAAGCACGTTCTGATATATGTGATTATTTGTCCAGAAAGGAGAACTGACTTATGAAAACATGGAACGATTACAAACACCATGTCCTGGAGGTTGATCCCGAAATCTCAAAAGATATCCGTGAAGCTGAGGAAAGTTCCGCGATCATCAGTGCAATGATCCAGAGGCGCAATGAACTCGGATTAAGCCAGCGGGACCTGGCCGCACAATGCGGAATCCCGCAGTCCTCTGCAGCCCGTATTGAATCGCATTCCACCACGCCAAGACTTGATACTTTGATGAAAATTTTTCAAGCTTGGTCTCACCTTTTCTGTAAAACCCAAAACACAAGCCTGATGCGACGAACATCGAAATATCTTCATTACCGGGGACACAGTCAGTGGGAAAACTTATCCCAGGCCGCGCTCTTGGAACGGAAAATATTTTATAAACCCATAATTTCTTTTTTCTTTGCGTTGAATTCCGCTTCTGTGAGAATGCCAGCGTCCATCAGCTCTTTTAATTTCTTCACAGATTCAATCTGCTCATCTATTGACATGGCAGGTCGTTGTTTTTCCGGAGAAGACGTATTCGCCATGCCTTGGGCAAGATTCATCCCCATTAACATTCCGCCTGCGTTTCCGATCCCCTTCTTTTCAATTCCATTCGCTATTTTCTGCTGGGCGGCAATATTAGAGGTTTTTTGTGATACCTCGTCATATGCCCGCATATCCATTTTTTTCTCAGAAAACTGCCTTACCAGCTCGCGGGATTCATCCGAAAATTCGATGTTTTCAATTGCGACTTTCTGGATGGAAAAACCAAAGCGGCTTTCCCATGTACCGGCATTAAATTGATCTGTCGCGATTTTTTGAGCGATCTCGTTTGAATGCGAAGGAATATGTGAAATTCTGCACGTATTGGATAACTGATTTAAAGCGACGGAAAATGACTGCAGGAATTCGCTTAACAACTGAGACCGCACCCGTGAATCTCCGAATGAATAATAACTCGTATTCGCAGGGACATAGTTACGAATGAATCTCTCCGGATTTACAATTCGAATTGTAAAAGAACCATATGCAAAGATTTCCAAATCCACTCCGTAATACATGTCATTGTAGACCTGCGGGCCGTGTGTACCAAATTTAATATTGCGGATTTCCCGCAAATTAACATAGGCGACCTGTTTTTGCTGCGGAGAAATACCGCCATATCCCACACGATCTTTAATGTTTCCAAATATTGCTTTTCGAGCAGGCTCGCCATTAAAAATGCTGGCTTCCCCAGCCTGATATTCATAAACCCCTGGCTGTACAATAATATTTTCAATCGCGGATGCACTGAAAATAAAAGCAGCGGTATTTTCCGGAACGAAAATTTTTGAACCGTTTGTGATAATATTCTCGGAGCCCTTTGTATTTGCTCCGCGTCCATTATTTACATTCTTTAATCTGCCCGGAACAACTGCCGACTGTTCGTCAAATGCACCGGCAGTAATAATATCTTTCCACTGATCGGCAAATACACCACTGACCGAATTGGTAAGCGCTTTTACAATACCCATATATCAAACCTCCACAGTTACCTTGGATTTTCTATTTTCAAAGGGTTTGCTCTGTATCACAGTATTCACACCGTAGCGTTTCTCCCTTGTGTCCGGTAAGCGGAGCCTTACAAGAAATACAGCGTTTTGTAATTACAACTTCTTTAACCGGACTATTATCTTTTTTGAATTTGGGATCTAAACCGAAAATACTTCTCATCGAATCTACACTATCTTTATAGGTTTCAAGCGGATCATAAATTTTTCGACTTGAAGTATCAGCTTCTCTTCCTGTTAGTAGTTTACTAATTTCATTTACCCATCTGGGTATCTCACTCTTATTTGAAAAGCGAAATTGTTCCAGCCCATCCCTGAAAAAAATATCCAAGGAAGCATATCCGTTTTGGGACCCAGAGACTGCCTGTGCTTTTCCATTATATATTTTTATTAATTTTAACGGAAAAACCTCCATATTTTTTGACTTTCCCAAAAGGCTTTTCTGAACAAAAACCACATTAAGATTGGTGAGAATTAATTCATTTGAGAAGGACGCTAAACGTCCTCCGTGCGCAATATTTTCGCTGCGCAAGATAATAACCTCATTTGGCTGCAATTGATACTCAGACATGAATTTTCCCCTCGCTTCATTAATCCAATACAGAAAATAATATCTCTTTTTAGTATAGCATAAGCCACGAATAATCAAAGAACACTATCCATCAAAGCGCAGGAGTATTAATCCTAAATTTCCGATGTTTCCAAACCAGGCTTCGCGTATAGTGACGTGACATCCATTGCTTTGTACAGATCTTCCTGTTTTTTTCAGGATTTCTCCCTGAATCGGGGCTTCCCCTGGTTCTGTGAAACACTCGATAACGTCGAGTTCATCCAGAAGTCCCGGGATCGTGTACGTTGAAAAAAGATCATTTTTCTGCATCTGACTTTCGCGAATAACTCGTTCCGCAGCCTCCTCGGCTTGTTTTTGTGTGGTAATTTACACTTTACCGATGGCGATAGACGATGCTTTTTTATAATTGAATTTGCGAATCTTATCATTAATGCAACTCAATATATTCCGCACTAATGCACGGAATTGTTATTTCCTGCCCGAATATTGCAGTATAGGTGGTATTGCCCTCACTTTCCCCATAGAATGTTATGATGTCATCTTCAAGGATATTCGTATCTCCTTCCTGCGGCGAATAGAGTACCATGACCGTATCTTCATAGCCGCCATATGAGGTAGGAGTAACGTTTACTCGATATATTTTTCTTCCAAAATCGGCATCCATTACCTGAACTACCTGTCCTGTAAATTGATATTTTTGCCCTTCATTCGAATCCGGATTACGCGCAAGATCTTCGTAGGAAATCGTACCGCAAGAAGCTTTATAATTGTCTGGCGATATGGTCGAACATTGTACCTCTACCGTTGTACTTAAATCGCCGTAATGAATCTCAACGGTGGATTTCTGATCCGCCGCTAACGTTACCGGAGAGGCAACCGTCCAATCGGAAACATCTTCTGTGGAGCCATCTTTGTAGGTAACGGTTACTTTCATCGCGCCATTACCACTGTCGATCGTAGTTCCCTCTTCGGTTCCTCCGGAATACGCAGCCTGCAAACTTACAGGAGTTCTGTCTGAACAGGTAATATCAATGGAGCTTGCCAATCCTTTGTAAGTAGCATTCACGGTTACCTTGCCGTCTTTTTCCAATGTTTCGGGACTACTGATTTTCAGATCCTGGGAAGCAATCTCCTCTTTCGTTCCATTCTTGTAAAGAACCGTGCCTGTAAGACCGTCGTTATTATTGTCAATGGTAGTGCCGGCTTTCGTAGAACCACTGTAAGATAAAGTAAGGGACTCCGGTGCACTCGTTGTGCATTGAACCGACAAGGATGTTTCCTGATCATGATAGCTAACTACAACATCGGAAGTTTCATCCGCTTTCAAGGTCTCCGGATTCTCGATCTTCCAGTTTCTGATTTTCTTGGATTTATCATTTTCATAATAAGCTGTAACGACAATATTATTATCCCCGGTCTCGAGAGTCTCCCCTTCTTTTCCGGATCCATTATATGCTGCGGTTATCCTGGTTACTTTTGGCCGCGTAGCAATAACTGCTATCACAATAACCACACAAATGCAGCCAAGAATCAGACCGAGTTTCAGAGCTTTGCTGTTGCTGTTTTTCGGGTTCTTTTTCCCGGTAACGGAATCTGAAGCCTGCTCTTTTCCTGTGCTCTCCGGGTTAACAGACCCCTCCTTTATTTCTTCATTGAAAGGCAGCAGAGTCCCACAGTTATCACAAAATTTTGCATTATCTCTATTCTCGGAACCACAATTTGGACAAACTTTACTCATCTTTTCCCCCCATAGCATCATGGATGCCATTATATAACATAGTTACATTGTTTCCTGAATAAGCCGCACAGGCAGAATCCGGGAATAATCATTCCTTCATTGTCCGAAACAAATGAATAACGGCATGGATTGGAAATAAAACTGGACGAATAAAGATTATCCTGTCAGAAATAGAATGGATTTACTGCAGAATGAAACAACAAAACGCAAGAAAAACCTGTTTTTCATATTATCCCCCCTGATCTTACAAAAATTGATCAATGTATAATTGTATTTTATCACTAATTTACAGTGAATAATAAAATAGTTGACAAATTGTCAACTATGCACAAAATCCGGGGATAATATTCAAAACAGATATACGGGAATGTATCATTACACTCCCGTAATAGAATTCATTTCACACGAAGTCTCCCTCCAATCCTGATCCGTTTCACATCCTTGAATTTATGATCTTCTCGTATTCCTTATCACCGATGTTAGCATCAGGCGAAATCATCCCCTCGGAAGTAGGGAAAAAATCGCCCGCCGCTAACAGAGGGACATCTCTATCAGGATTTTCCGGAACATCAAATGAATCGGATGGCTTTCCCCCTCCTCTTATTCCAGTATGCCCTCTTCTTTCAGATACTCCATAAACTTATGGACCGCACCGGGAATCATATTGTCATCATCCGCATACTTTTCTCTCAAAGCCGCGACGATACTGTCTTCCGTCTGATCGGACGAAAGCATATCGAAGATTTCCATCCCGGTTTTGTTCATGCGGACAATTCCATGGAACTTATCCGCATCCTCCTCTGTGGTAATCGCAATGTAGCCTTCCGGAACTGACTGAGTCAGGAACTTATACTTTAATTTCATAACAATTATCCTTTCATTGATTAAACTATTGAGCGAATCTATTCTGATCACTTCCACTATCCGGGAACTGTCCGTAAATGATCTTGTATTCCAATGATCTTGTGTTTAAATGATCTTGTATTTAAATGTTATTTTTTCGCACCGTTACGCCCCTTTCGGACATCAGAACCTGTTTGCTGCAGATTTTCAGCACCTCCGGCCTGTGCGAGACGATCAGAACGGTCCGGTCGGTCATGGAGCGCAGGTTGGCAAGGAGCTGCTGCTCGGTTTTGACGTCGAGCGCGCTGGTGGATTCGTCCAGGATCAGAATCGGATGGTCCGAGAAAACAGCCCGCGCGATAGCGATCCGCTGCATCTGCCCTTCGGAAAGTCCGGTGCCGCGCTCCCCGAGCCGTGTGTCAATCCCGTCGCGAAGAGCGGATACAAATTCATCCGCGCAGGCAATGCGCAGGGCATTCCAGATCGCCGCCTCGCTGTTCATATCCTCGCGGTTCGCAAACGTGACGATCTCCCGGATCGTGCCGGTCATCAGCTGGTTGCCCTGCGGTACGTAGGCGAACAGCTTCCGGTACCGTCCTGTAAGAGGGATCTCTTTTTCCGCATGGCCGGCTTCCTTAAGAAGGATGCTCCGCGTGCCGCAATCCAGCGGATAGAGGCACATCAACAGCTTCAGGATGGTGCTCTTGCCGCAGCCGGACGGCCCTGTGAAGGCGATATAATCCCCTTTGCTGATCGAAAGATTCAGATCGCGTATGACAACCGGCATATTGGCTTTCGGATCTTCCGGAGCGGCTGGTTCTTCTTCCGTATTCTGACCGGATACCGGCGGAAGATAGGTGAATCCGGCGTTTTCGAAGCGAAACCCGGCAAACGACGTGTGATACAGATGATCGATGGCGGTGCTGTCCAGAGCGTCCTTCCCTTCGTCCTCAGGAATCTGCTCTGCCTCTATGAGCCGTTCGGCGCTCGCGATCATCGAATAATACCTCGGAAGATAGCCGCTGATATTGGCCGCCGGAGATTGAATCTGGGCGATCATCCGCAGTACAACCGTGAACGTGCCGTAAGACATCGTTCCGCGCAGAATGCGGTAACTGCAGTAAATGGCTCCGACTACATAAGCACCGTCCATGGCCGCGCCGAATCCGATGTTGCAGATATTGGAAAAACGAATTTTATCCATGCGCGCTTTCCGGTGGGCAGCCATGCGCAAATCAGCCTCTTCCGAGGATTGTTTCTCGCGCGCGAATGATTTTACAATCATCAGACTTCCCAATGTTTCGGACAGAAAGACTCTGAGATTTCCGTCCTTCTCGCGCACCTTCCGGTGAAGCGCTTTCAGCTTTTTGCGAAACGACCAGGAAAAGAGAAACAGGAGAATTCCACCCGGAATAACGATGTAGATCAGTTTCGGTATAATGATCAGGATCATGACAACCGCGCCGATCATTCGCGCCATCAGGCCGATCACATTCGGATAGATATCTGCCATGCCATTGGCGACAACGGTTGTATCGGAGGTCAGACGGTTCATCCATTCGCCCGAATGGATCGCTGCAACGTGGGCGTAATCTCCATCAAGCAGATCAGAAAACAGACGGTTTTTAAAACAGTTTTCGAGGTCAGAACGGGTATATTCCGCGAGGTAGCGGTTCAGTGCGCTCGCCGTGATCATTGCCGCCAGAAGAACCAGAAGCAGGACACCGGTACGCGTGAATGCAGGGAGATTCTTCGCGACGGCATCGTCGATCAGACGCCCCAGAAACAGAGCAAACAGAATCCCGCTGACGCCCTGAAAGACCTGCAAAAGGGTCAGCCACAGGATATTGATTATTTTTTTGCCGGCCACATGGCGCATCCACCGGCGCACCGGCCTGTCCTTCTTGCCTGCTCGCATATTGCCTCACGTCATTTCCGGTAATTTGTCGATCGGTTTCTTCTCAGACGGCGGAGAACGGCGCCTCCATACCGGCGCAGCCGGTTCCGCACTTTCAGCAGAAAAAATCGGACCGGCAAAAAATCGCACCACAGATGCACATAAAACAGATAACCCGGCTCGTTCACGTAATGTGTTTTTCCGTCGCGCACAAAACCCGTCATGACACCGATGATATCGTCGTCCGTGATGCCATATTCCAGCACGGTCAGATTGTCTCCGCAGATCACATAATCATGGTCACGCACCTTCAGAATGCGGTGCAGGATATATTTTCCGCCCTCTCTTTTATAAAGCGGAACGTCATATTTTTTCAGGCGTCCCTCCGGCTTTTCGATAATGATCAGATCATGATGCTGCCGAAGCAGAGGCATCATGCTGGTGCCTTTGTTGGTATAGATCAGCCGCCCTTTATTATTTAATTCGTTTTCAAAAGTACTTTCCATGTGAAAAAAACAGCGGATCGCTTTCCAGCAATCCGCTTCTGCTGTCGGTAATGCGTGTCAGTCTCTCTTCATACCGCGATACGAAACCATGACAGACTCAGGATCCATGTTGCAGCTGAGACGATAGCACGGGGTACGATATAAAATCGTATCCAGGAGGCTGAATGCCTTAAGCCTCAGAACGGTATCCTTCGGGACCAGGATTCCTTCCAAAAAATCACGCAGGTCCCTTTTATCCGGCATCGGTTCGATGCAATTGTGATCGCTTCGCTCCAGCTTTGCGATACCGGCGAGAGGGACTCCCGTGTCCGTGCTCAAACGGTGCTTGCCGTCCCAGGGGGAACCATATGCGATCACGTCGTCGTCGGTGACGCGGATAAACGGTTTGTCGTCATTGACCATAAAAACCGTATGATCGTTTCCGAGTACTTCCCGCCAGAGCCTTGAATGGGTGGATTTGCCGGTCCCGCTTAATGCCATGAACATATAAGCAGCCCCGTCCACCGCGATGCATGAACCGTGAAAAAGAAGAACATTGTCCTCAAGAAATTTCAGAGAAACCTTTCTGTGCATGGCGAGCATCTCAAAATAACTGTTCCCCATGCCTTCCTGATACAGATTCTGTCGGATCAGTTCATTCTTCTCATTCTGCAGATCTTCGTCCGTAATCTGCAGTGTCCAGTCCGCGGGCGCATCCGTCAGATATTTCTGACAGTATCTCTCCGACTCGGGACAGTGCGTTTCAAAAGCAATATTTCTGTCGGCCGTGTGAATTGTAAAATGGTACATGATTTGACAGGGCTTCCTTAATCATCTTTTCCCTGAACCACGATTCCACCAACTCCCACACCAACATTAAATCCACGCCATCGCATCAAAAACTGCCGCCCTCACCCGGCTGACCGCCGCCTCCACTAATACTAGCTCCAACACCCGCCGTCGTCAGTGCCTCTTCATTGTAACGAATGATTTCCGCCTCCGGAGCGGTGAACGTGTTCTTTTCCATTTTTTATCTCCTTCCTGCTTAGAGGTCCGTGAAATAAAATTACTATATATTTATAACACGTTTTTAATAAATTGTGTAGTATCCGTCAGATATTTCTGACAGTATCTCTCCCATTCGGGACAGTATGTTTCAAAAGCTATGTTTCTGTCAGCCGTGTGAATTGTATAATGGTACATGATTTGGCAGAGCTTTCTTAATCTTCTTGTCACTGATCCTCGGTTCCACTAACTTCAACATTAAATTTCAATCTGGTTCACTAAGGGAGGGATCCTGACTGGTTGTAACAATGCTCGTCGTTTCATCATAACGAATGATATCCGCTTCCGGAGCGTTAAACGTTTCCTTTTTCATTTATTATCTCCTCCTACAATAAAGTCAGGGTATAGATAACCCAACAGCCAGCTGGGCTCTACATCCTTCATTGCTAAAGCTGTTAGAATGGAATGGCATGGATCTGACGTTTGTCTCCTTGGACCCACAGGCGCCCGCCGATAAGCCAGTCAGTCAGTCATTCTCATTCGCAGCCGTTCGGTTTATGCAGGTTGAACCGATGCTGACAAGTTACATTGCGTTCGTGTGACACCCCAGGAGATTGAATCGGCAATGAGAAGCTGTACATCCATTGCTAATTCATTGTTGGAGGTATCCGCTATGTTAAACGCAGTAGGTATTGATGTATCTAAGGGAAGAAGCACTATTGCTGTCCTGCAGCCAGGCGGTGTCGTTCTTCGAAAACCCTTTGATGTACTTCACAAATCCAAAGATCTTCATGAGCTCGTCCGGTATCTTGGCTCTCTCGATGGAGAGACCCGGATCGTAATGGAGAGTACAGGACGATATCATGAACCAATCCTGAACACTCTTTCAGAAGCCGGGCTGTTCGTCTCAGCGGTGAATCCGCATCTGATCAGGAACTACGGAAACAACACCATCCGTAAAGTAAAGACAGATCCGGCAGACGCTAAAAAGATTGCCCGCTATACGCTTGACAACTGGGCTTCTTTACGCGAGTATTCAGGTATGGATACTACACGCTCAGAGCTGAAAACTCTTAATTCACAGTTCACGTTTTTTACAAAACAAAAGGTTGCCGCCAAATCGAATCTGATCGCCCTGCTCGATGAAACCTATCCCGGCGCAAATAAACTGTTCAACAGTCCTGCACGCCCTGACGGGAGCGAAAAATGGGTCGATTATGTCTATTCGTTCTGGCATGTTGACTGTGTCAGAAAAGGCGGCCTCAAGGCTTTCACCTCCCGTTACCGGAAGTTCTGCGAGCATCATGGTTACAACTACCAGCCGGACAAGCCACAGGAAATTTATCTTCAGGCAAAAGAACTGGTCCCATCGGTTCCCAAAGACCCGCTGTACAAAGAACTGATACAGGACAGCATTCAGCAGTTATTGCTTGCCTCACGTCATGCAGAGCAGCTTCGGGTCAGAATGAGGGAACTCGCTTCGACTCTGCCTGAATACGACACTGTGCTCCACATGTACGGTGTAGGTCCTTCTCTGGGGCCTCAGCTTATTGCTGAGATCGGCGACATTTCACGCTTCAGCCATCGCGAAGCACTGACCGCTTATGCCGGAGTGGATCCGGGAAAAAACGATTCCGGTGATAGAAACCAGAAAAGCGTTCATGCCTCCAAATGTGGCCCGGCACGTTTGCGAAAAACGCTGTTCCAGATCATGGACGTCATGTTGAAACTGGGTCCCAGAGAAGATGATCCGGTCAGCCGCTTTCTATTCAAAAAACGGGCAGAAGGAAAACCATATCTCGTTTACATGACTGCAGGTGCAAATAAATTTCTCCGCGTCTACTATGGCAAGGTGAAAGAATGCCTGCGCAATCAGTCTGACGAACAATCATGAAGCCATTTCAAATGACTTCTCAGGCCGTCTGAATGAAGACGGCTGGAATACTTGTGCCATTAAATACCTTCCGAATTTATCTAATTTATCTAATTTCCCTTTGTTTTCCCTTGACTTTTATTTAGCAGGCTTATTGATCAATATTATTCCGGCTGATTCAGATTTTATATACCGGCTGCTTTTCTTCTGTATCATGGGTCATCAGGATATCCAGACAATGGGGATCCGATGCCATCTTCTTCAGCCGTTTCAGGGAATCCATGGCCGCCTGGCGGTTCCATTCCACCCCGGGAAGATCCAGATTTTCATAGGAAGGTCTTCCATAGCCGGCATCACCGGCAATCATTAGGTACCGGTCCAATGTACCGATCCGGTAGGCCGTCATGCCGGCGGAATGGCCGGGCATGGCCACAGCGGTAATTGTATGATCGTAAAGATCCGGTTGATCTTCGAAGGTCTTCATCCTGATGCCGTTCCAGAGCCGTTTCAGATATCTCGGATTGGATTTCTGCGCAGCATCCCATTCCTTTTGCGAACAGTAAATATCAGGCACATCCTTTACCATTTGAAGACCGCCGGCGTGATCGATATCAAGATGCGTCATCAGTACAGCGTCAATATCCCGGATGGAATAACCGAGGCCGGCCAGCTGATCCCGGATCCCTTCGCCCGATGGCAGTTCACCAGGTGAAGCAAAGTAATTGGCAAAGCCTTCATAACTGCGTGCATCCTTCCGGATCGCTTCATCCCATCCGGTATCAATCAGCACAAGCCCCTGAGGATGTTCAATCAGATATGCCCGTACAGGGACCGAAATTTTATGCTTTTTCCCCCGGAAAAGGCCGGTAAAGGCAAGCGGATTGCGGGAACGGCTCGAAAATGGCAGCGCCTCATCGACCGTTGTACTGCCGCAGGCTAATACATGTACTTTAATCATTGTCACCACTTTCTATCCATTATGCCATATTTTAACGAGGACAGATCGATGAAATTGTCTTTTCTTCCGCCTCTCCAATGCATGCGCGCTCCTCGGGACTCAGCTTCCAGCCCAGGGCTCCGGCACAGCTTCGGACCTGATGCGGGTTCTTCATCCCGGGGATGGGCATTACGCGGGTCCGTTCACAGGTCAGAAGCCAGTTCAGAGCCACCTGCGCCAGCGTTTTCTGATGCTCCTTCGCGGCTTCGTCCATTGCCTTCAGAATGACTTCCATCCTCTTTTGATCCAGTTCCGTGGGTCTTGTAAAAAGTCTGTTCCACAGACTTTTCTTTCGGCTTTCCATGTCCGTGATACCCCAATGAGCAAAGAGCAGAGTCATGGCATATTGCAACGGTACATGTCGTCCGTTCCGGTACTTTCCGGTAAGAATTCCTTCCGCCAGAGGTGCAAACGGAATCAGTGTGATGCCGTTCTTATGGCAAACATCCAGAATTCCGTTTTTCTCAGCCCGCCGATTGACGACATTGTATCCGGTCATGGCACTCGCGAGCGGGATCCCATGTGCTGCCAGTGCATCTCTGGCGCGGACAATCTGAGACGCTGAAAAATTACAGACACCCACGGCACGGATTTTTCCTGCCCTCACTGCGTCTGCCATGACGTCCATGTACCCCTCAATGTTGTCGTCTTTTGGTGCGGCATGCATCTGGTAAAGGTCGATCGTCTCAACTCCCAGCCGCTGCAGACTGTCATCAAGCGCTTCTTTCAATGCCGCCGGGGTATCCGCTTTTGCGATGCGGCGTTTGGGAGTCTTCGGTACGATTGGGGAAACCGGCGCAAATTTGTCCGCAATTATCACATGCGCGCCGGTTTTTTTATGCATCTTCCCAGCACTAGCTCAGAGGCGCCGTTTCCATACAGCTCCGCCGTATCAAAAAAGTTAAGCCCTTTTTCCAGGCAGGCACAAAAGGTCGAAAGCACTTCCTCTTCCGTTTTGATGGCGCCTGGCATTCCCGCCCACATCATAGTGCCGACACCCATGGCCGGCACCTGAAGATCGGTTGTGCCAAGTTGAATGGTTTCCATACAGGTATTGCTCCTCAAATATGCTCATTGTATTTTACTTCATACAGATCCGTTCTTCTGGCAGACAAAAGCGGAAGCTCTTTCCTGATTTTATCTATATATTCAAGATCGATCTTTGTGATCATGACTCCCTCTTTTTCATCCATTTCATTGACAATATCTCCCCACGGAGAAACCACCATAGTGTGCCCCCATGAAATATAACCCGAATGGATGTCGCGTGCATCCGAAGTGGCAATGACATAACATTGATTGTCAAGTGCCCTGCTCCGCAGCATAACCTCCCAGTGTGCCGGTCCGGTAGTCATATTAAATGCTGCCGGAACGAGTATTACCCTGGCTCCTCGCAATGCCATAATACGTACAAATTCGGGGAATCGGCAGTCAAAGCAAATACAGATACCCATTTTCCCAAATTCCGTATCAAAGACCGTGCACTTCGATCCGGCTGTTAATGTTTCTGATTCCTTATAGCTCTGACCTCCCTCAACGTCAATATCAAACATATGAGCCTTGCGGTGTTTTGCAATTTGGCGGCCCTGACGATCAAATACATACGCCGTATTATATACATTTCCCTGCTCATCTTTCTCCGGAACCGATCCCGCAGAAAGATATACCTTATATTTTTTCGCCAAAACGCTTAACTGTTTCCATGTTATCCCCTTATCTTCCTCAGCATAGACAGGGAAATTTTTTGTTATGTAGGGACAATTAAACATCTCTCCCAATGTAACAAAATCAATCTTCTCATCCTTTAATGCTTCAAGCCTGTTATTCAACGCAGCAATATTCTTTTCTTTTTCAGCATATACATGTGCCTGAATCTGAGCAATCTTCATTTATTTACTCCTTACTGATTTTTTCCACAGCATAGTTCAGGGATAATCTCTTACATTTTTCCCTTCTCATCTATAAGATATACCCGATCGGAAAAATTAACCAGCATACAAATTGGAAAGGTGCTTGTTAAAAAATCGGAGATTGACAAAGGGACAGATCAAAGGGTAGAATAAAAGAAATTTCTGCAGAGTCAGCCGGCATCTTTCAGAAGATCCGGCATCCGGCAGCGGAACCATGAGTAACCTCTCAGACTGGCTCATGGTGCCGCTGCTTTATTATTGGAAAAGGAGGAGAATCACGATGGTTCGGGATCTTACAGAGGGGAGCATTCGAAAAAATCTCATCCGCTTTGCTCTGCCGTTTCTGGCTGCAAGTTTTCTCCAGACATTCTACGGCCTGGCGGACCTGTTTATCACCGGCCAGTTCAACGGCGCGGCATCGATTTCCGGCGTGTCGATCGGATCACAGGTTATGCATATGCTGACGGTCGTGATCGTCGGCCTGTCCATGGGTCCGACGGTTCTGATCGCCCGCTCGGTCGGCGCGAAGAACAAGAAGGAAATCACCACCAGCATCGGAAACGCGGTTACGCTGTATGCGATTTTTGCGGCGGCTGTGACGGTGATCCTTCTCCTCTGCGTGCGCCCGATCATGGCGGTGCTCTCGACTCCGCCTGAGGCGATGGCGGAAACCCGAAGATATATGGTAATCTGCTTTGTCGGCATCCCGTTCATCACGGCTTATAACGTAGTGGCAAGTATTTTCAGGGGACTCGGAGACACCACGAGCCCGATGAAATTTGTCGCGTTTGCCGGCATTCTCAACGTCGGCCTGGACATTCTGCTCATCGGGCCG
The DNA here is from genome assembly GCA_050944685.1 of Bilifractor sp. Classification (GTDB taxonomy): domain Bacteria; phylum Bacillota; class Clostridia; order Lachnospirales; family Lachnospiraceae; genus CADBRN01. Next base: position 14,054 of record JBMNRP010000026.1, on the reverse strand, counting down.
CTCCATATGGGCGCATCCGGTGCCGCAATCGCCACGGTATTTTCACAGGCAGTCAGTGATGTACTGGCGATCCGCGCTCTCCGCAGAACGGACGAAGGGGCGGCAGTCACGCGGGAAGACTTGCGCTTTGATAATAAACTGATGAAAAAAATGATTCAGATCGGTGTCCCGGTCGCCTTGCAGGAAGGATTCATTCAGATTTCATTCCTCGCGATCACGGCGATCGCAAACAGCCGCGGCGTTGAAGTCGCGGCGGCAGTCGGCATCGTGGAAAAAGTAATCAGTTTCCTGTTCCTTGTTCCGTCCGCGATGATGTCGACCGTCTCAGCCGTGACGGCGCAGAATGCGGGCGCCGGCAGACACGATCGAGGCAGGGAAACTCTGTTTTTCGCGATTTTCTGCTGTGTCACATACGGAGCGGCAGTGGTGCTCCTCTGCCAGATTTTTCCGGAACAGATCGTGGATCTGTTCGTGCGTGATGATCCCGAGGTAGTACGGCTCGGAGGCCAGTACCTGCGCTCGTACTCTTTCGACACAATGATTGCGGGCATCCACTTCTGTTTCAGCGGATATTTCAGCGCGTACGGCAAGGCCGTATATTCCTTTTTTCACAACATTGTGTCCGTTCTCGCGGTCCGCATTCCCGGAGCATATCTCGCGTCCGTTCACTATCCGGACACGCTCTTTCCCATGGGGCTTGCGGCGCCGATGGGGTCAGTCCTGTCATCGGTCATCTGCGTCATTCTGTATTTGCGTGGCAAAAGGTACTGGAATCCGGTTCCGGAGAAAACAAAAACCGATTCGGTCAGTGTGTAATCATTCCCATTTGAAACGGCCACCCGGTCACCCGCAGGAGCGGGACCGGATGGCCGTTATTGCAGATTGGTCATTACTCTTCTGCCGCAACTGTTCGAACGCTATCTCGTTCCGAAATCTTCAACAGACTGACAGCCAGGATCAAGACAAAACATTCTGAAATGCCATATGTAAACCAGACCACTTTCGAACCAAATATGGCAGGAAAGCCCACAATCACTGCTGTATCCATTACAAAACTGCGGAACACATTCAATGTGATGGCATAGACGGACCGCATAGTTGAGTACAGATAAGTGGAAATCATCGTATTGGCACCGGCGACAATAAATGCCCATGCATACTGTGGAAGATATCTGACCGTATATTCCATCGTTTCACCTTTTGCTCCGAACAAAGCACAGAGCGGTCTGTCAAAGAGCATGACAAGCAGAACAATCACCGTACTCCCGATGACACTGATAAGGATGCCGGCGCGGAAATACCACATCAGATCTTCTTCCCGCTTTGCTCCATAGCTGCGTCCGAACAGCGGCTGCATGCCTTCCGAGGCTCCGGCCAGTACAGACATCGTCAGGGATGCAAAATAAGCCTGATTATTGCAAAACAATAACCAGGCTCACCTGACATCTTTATCGACTGGAACCGAAAAAAATTTCCCGGTCCCGTGTGCTACGGCACAACAGTTCTCCGATGACTGCTATTTAGTTTTCAGCGCAGATGACAGAATACGGTTGATCTTGCGCATACCGTTCAGAATCGCGGCCTGCTCTTCACTCGCCAGGCTGCTCCAGGCTTTTTCTTCGAGTTCGTTAAGATAATCCAGATGTTCCCTCGCGAACCGAATGCCCTCTTCTGTCAGTATGACTCTTCGCACCCGCTGATTTTCCGGCGGGATTTCCAATTGAATGAATCCCTTCTTCTTCAGCTGCTTGAGTGCAAAACTCACCGTCTGCTTGTTCATGAATCTCTGATGGCTGATCTCGTGCTGATACCGGCATCCGCCCTTATAAACAGAGAACAGACACCAGAACTCCGCATCGGACAATCCGATTTGTTTCTGATAGGTGGAATAAAGATCATCCATAATATTCTGTTCATGAAGATAATCAGAATATGTAAGTGCATTCTTTTTTGGCTTCACTCTGTCACCCCGATATAGTCTTATTTTTTACCGTCCATATTTGGACATTAAATACAATACCTTTTCTTCTGCTGTCTGTCAACACTTAATTAAATCATTTCATGTAAGTATTTTTTCACTTTTTTATTGATGTTTTTTTCAAGGCAGGCATGAAAAGTCCACCTTCATAACGCAAAAACCGCCCAGCGTCTCGATACTCGACGCTGTGGCGGATTTTGAAAAAAATGAAATTTACTTGCAGGGGTTCTCTGTTTTTCAGCCGAGCGCTTCCTTCAGGGACTCCTCGAAGATCTCGAGGCCTCTCTTCGTCTGCTCATCGGTCATGCAGAGCGGGCCGAGGAAACGGATAATGTTGCAGTCGGTGCCTGCATTCTCAATCAGAAGACCTTTGTGCAGCGCGTTCTGGATGAGTTTTGAGGTCAGTTCGGTCGCCGGCTCCTTGGTCTCCGGATCCTTGACGAATTCGATGCCGATCATGGCGCCGAGGCCTCTGATATCGCCGATCACCGGATACTTCTTCTGCATCTCCCTGTATCCCGAGGTGATCATTTCGCCGATATGACGCGCTTTTGCCGGATAGTCTTCTTCTTTATAGATCTTCATTGCCGCGATTCCCGCTGCACAGGAGAGCGGATTGCCGCAATAGGTACCCCCGATGGTTCCTGCCGGGGCGGCGTCCATCACCTCGGCTCTTCCGATGATCGCGGAGAGCGGCATGCCGCCCGCAATGGATTTTGCGGTTGTTAAGATGTCCGGAGCTGCACCGGCATCTTTCCAGTTTTCCGAAGCAAAATAGCGGCCGCTGCGGCAGTTGCCGCACTGAACTTCATCCGCGATCAGAAGAATTCCGTTCTCATCGCAGATCTTGCGTACCGCCTTGACCCACTCGATCGGCGCGGGAATGAAACCGCCCTCGCCCTCAATCGGCTCAACCAGAAGACAGGCGACTTCATTCGCCGGAATACCCTCGTCGAAAACTTTTTTCAGTCCGTCCAGGTAGAACTGTATCGCCTCTTCCTCGGAGTAGCCTTTCGGAGCGCGGTACAGATACGGATACGGTGCGCGGTAGATGCCTGTCGGGAAAGGCCCCATACCCTTTGAAAATGCCTTCTTCGCGGTCAGCGCCATCGTGAGATTGGTGCGGCCGTGAAACGCGCCGGAAAAACAGATCACGCCGTGACGCCCGGTGTATGCTTTGGCAACCTTGATCGCGTTTTCATCACATTCTGCGCCGGAGTTCGCGAAGTAGGTCTTTCTCCTTTCGCCGCGAACCGGGGCGATCTCATCCAGGCCCTCCGCCAGTTTGACATAGTCCTCATGGCCGATGATGTTGAAAATAGTGTGGAAGTATTTCCCTGCCTGCTCTCTCACCGCCTCGACAAGTTCCGGGCGGGAATAGCCGATGTTGAGTACACCGACACCGCCGATCCAGTCGAGGAACTTGTTTCCGTCGACATCCTCCAGCATGGCGCCCTCACCCCTCTTGATGCAGACCGGATAGGTCGTCCCGCAGAGTGCCTTCGGCACGGCAGCGTCTCTTCTCGCGAAAATCTCGCTCGCTTTCGGTCCCGGCAGGGTCTCCGTCACAATTTTCGGTAAATCTTCACGTAATGCCATGATTTTTCCTCCTTATATTTTCATTTCAAAACCATAACAGCTCTTTTCAAAGCCGTAATTCTCATAAAACTGATGTGCATCTTTACGGGGAATTCCAGAGTCCAGAATAACCGCCCGGCAGTTGTTTTCCTTCGCGAGTTCTATCGCATGGTCCATCATTATTTTCCCATACCCCCGATGGCGCAGCCCTTCTTTCGTGATAATGCTGGAAACATAACAGGTCATTCCGCACATCCAGAAGGTCAGGAAATAATCTCCGTGGCAGAATCCGACATACTCACCATGATCGATCAGGAAAAATGCAAAACTGTGCGGGTTCTGCAGGACCTCTTCGTACACGTCTCTTGTCGGACCTTCTTCATAAGTGTTGTAGTCCCAGAGTGCACGAATAAATTTCATTGCCTCGGGAAAATCCTCCGGAGCCGCTCTTCGAAATTCCATCTGATGCCCATCTCCTTTCTCTGCTGTTTGGCAATCTTGTTTTCACCCTCCGTTTCAGGAAGCTTTGTCGGCCACCGCACTGTACAGCGCTCTGCGATAGAGCGCCTCAATATCCTTTTGCGTCAGCGGAACCGGCGTGTTCACAAGATTGCCGGCCGAAACCTTCATGCAGTTTTCCGCGAGCCACGGAATATCTTTTTCTTCTATGCCGAGATCCGAGAGGGTGATTTCCATGTCCAGACTCCGCAGGAAGGAGCGGATTTTTTCCGCACAGTCCTCCGCCGTGTAGCCGCCCATCATGCGGGCGAGCCGGCCGAACTTGTACCGATTTCCCTGCCAGGTAGCCTCGACAGCCACCGGAGTGATAGCGGCAAGGCCCTGTCCGTGAACCACGTTTTTCAGGCCGCTGACCGGGTGCTCCATCCCGTGCGCCAGTGTGACGCCGGCGGTATTGATCACCATGCCTCCGATCGTGCTGGCGATGCTCATCTTCTCCCACGCCTCCATACTCTCCCTGCCGCGATACAGATCCGGCAGATTCTCGAGAATCATCGGAATCGCGTACAGCGCGAGGGCGTCCGTGAACGGCTGCGCATTATTGGCGGTGTAAGCCTCGATACAGTGACAGAATGCGTCAAATCCTACGGACGCGAGTACCTTCTTCGGCATGGTCATCATGCACTCCGGGTCAACGATGGACGCTTTTGCCACAATCGCCGGACAGCGGAGCGATTTCTTATCGCCGTTCTCCGGATTGGTGAGAACCGCAAAGCCGTTTCCTTCTGACCCGGTACCGCAGGTTGTCGGGATCAGTATCAGCGGAAGCGCCTTATCGCTGCGTTTCCGGTTATAGATGTAATCGTTAATATCGCCGTCGTTGACAGCCATGAAAGCCATACCCTTCGCGGCGTCCATGATAGAGCCGCCTCCGATCGCGACGATCACATCGCAGCCATCTTTCTTTGCCATTTCAGCACCCTCAATCGCCGTCGTCGTGAGCGGGTTCTGCGTGACTTTGTCATAGAGCTTCGTCTCGATTCCGGCGGCCTTCAGGCTGCCATTTACTTTGTCATAAAGACCGGACTTCTTCGCGCTGGAACGGCCGGTTACAATCAGCGCTTTCTTTCCATACGGTTTCGCGAGTTCTCCGACCTGTCTCACTTTGCCCGGTCCGAAAATGATATTCACCGGAAGAAAATAGCTGAAAGTAAATTCCGGCGAAGCAGTCTTGCTGACTTTTGCGGTGGCATGGTCGAGCGCTGCCGCCACTTCCGCATCCTGTACAGTCGCCACCGCTGCGCGGGCCTCTTCTCTTTCTCCGTCGAGCTCCGCGTTGGCGATCTCCACAAATGTTCCGAACTTTTCGCCGTATTTCGCCCTGCAGAAAAAGTAAAAGATAACACCGAGACCGGACCAGCCGCCGACCATCGCCCATTCCATCGGTACGAGCGTCGCGCCGCTGCCGGGAACAATGTACATGACAACCATGAATCCGGACATCGCGATGGCCAGAGCGCCGACCAGCTTGTAATTTTTTACCTTATACGGCCTCGGCATGTCCGGCTCTTTCTTCCGAAGAATGACGAAGGAAATCGCAACCATGCAGTACGCCAGACAGCAGGCCAGGTTTCCCGCGTCTACGATCCAGACGAGCATTTTTCTGCCGAGGAACGGGGCGAGGCAGCTCAGAAGGCCGATGACGAGAAGCGCGTTAACCGGGGTCTTGTGCTGCTTGTGCAGTTTGCCGAAAAACGGCGGAATCATATAGGACACAGCCATCGAATACATCGCGCGGCTGCCGCCGATCAGGAAGGAATTCCAGCTGGTGACAATCCCGCAGAGACCGCCGACAATCAGAACCTTTGCCATAACGGAACTGTTGAATGCCGCTGCCATCGCGTCCGCAGTCACAAGACCGGATCCGGAGGAAGCAGATTTTGCGAGTGCCGACGGGCTCATCACGAGACCGACAGCCAGAATGACAAGCGCATAAAAGGCGACCGCCAGAATGATCGAAAGAAGAAGCATCTTTGCGATCTTCTTCAGCGGTACATTGATCTCCTCCGCCGCCTGCGGAATAACGTCAAACCCGATGAAATAGAACGGACTCATCATGGCGACGCGGAGAATGTTCATAAAGATACTGCCGCTGCTCTTGCCGGAAAACATCTGGCTGCTGACGTTGGCACCGTCCCCGTTGATCAGCGAGGCGACGATCAGGAGAATACCCGCACCGCCGATCACGCAGGTGAGGATCGTCTGCAGCACGGCCGCGGTCTTGGCACCGCGGATATTGATCCAGGTTATAAAAACCGACATCAGGATGGCAACCACCAGCCAGGACGCATACACGTCAAATCCGGCAATGGTATAAAGATACCCTTTCAGAAAGCCCGGATAGAGATATGTGATGATGGTCGGCAGCGCACACGCCTCAAAACAGACAACACTGACGTAACCGAGAATGATCGCCCAGGTACAGATGAAGGAACCGGTGGGTCCCATTGCGCGGTAGCTGAACACATGCTCGCCGCCGCACTCCGGCATGGCCGGCGTGAGCTCGGCATAAGTCAGGCCGATAAAAAAGATCATCACGCCGCCGAGGATGAAGCCGAGCATGGCCCCGAGAACGCCGCCCCTCTCGATCCAGTCTCCGGTGGATACAACCCAGCCCCAGCCGATCATTGCGCCAAAAGCAATGACCAGAATGTCCCAGGCACTGAATACTTTTTCAAATTCTGATTGCTTTTTTCTCATTTGCGTCTCCTCCTGATTCTGCCCGGATAACAGAAAAAGCGCCTGGTTTTTTCATCCTTTCGGGAAAAATCCAGACGCCTTTGTCTATCCTTTTCTGTCGATTTTGTGGCTCTTCTCACTCCTCATGCATCATCTCGATGAGAACGATCAGATACTTGACCGTCTTCTCCCAGCCGAGAAGACTGCTGTCGATCAGCATATGCCGCCCGTTGCGGTCGCCGCGGTAGGTTCCGGTGATATACTTGTGCCGGGCGTGATTCATGTCGTCATTGTAATCGATCCGTTTTCTCGCTTCGTCCTCGGAAACACGGCTCTGTTCCATGATGGATTTCACGCGGACATCCTTCGGAGCGTAGATGAAGAGATTCAGCACATCATCTCTGTCTCTCAGGAGAAAGTTCGCACTCCGTCCGATAATAACGCAGGACGACTTCTCCGCCATCTTGTGAATTACTTCCGACTGCGTGTAGATTACGCGGTTCGTCAGGTTCGCATACCGTGGACCAAGTGAAGTCTCAAAGCTGTACTGCACGCTTTTCTTCTTGTCCGCTTCCTCGACCAGGCCGCGTTCCACGCCGAGCTGTTCGACGACGCTGTCCACAAGATCGCGGTCATAGTACTCAATACCCAGCTTTTCCGCAAGCATTTTGCCGATCTGCGGTCCGCCGGCCCCATACTCGCAGCCGATCGTAATAATCATGTGATCCTGGCTCTTCATCGTCTGCCCTCCTGTATTCCAATCTGTCTGCCGGTTAAAAAAAATCGCCTTCTGCACCGTTTCCGGCACAAAAGACGTCTCTGTCTCAACCTGTATCAAATTATGATCCAATAAATTGCACTTCCACGTGCAATATCTTAATGTGTTTTTGTTATAACACGGTGGGGCTGATATGTCAATATATAATTTCAAATTTGAATTTCATCGGACTTATTTCGATTATTTTTCATGTATTACCAAATTTTGTACAATTTACAATATATTATTGTACATTATATTGCAATATTCTGCTACAATAAAATGTACAAGTGAGAAAGGAGGCGGAATGCTCATGGATTATCTCACTCACAATATCGCCGTCAATCTTCGCCGCAGCCGTGAGATCCACGGCTGGAGCCTCGAGGCCACCGCCGAACAGACCGGCGTCAGCAAGAGCATGCTTGCGCAGATCGAGCGCGGAGCGGCAAACCCGTCGATCGGGACCCTTGGAAAAATCGCCACCGGCCTTCGCATCAGTTTCAACCGCCTGATCAGCCCGCCGCCAAAGGACACAATCCTTGTCGAAATAGAACAGACGGAACCGATCAAGCAGGAGAGTGGCGCCTACCGGGTCTGGAGCTGTTTTCCATACGAGGACAACCAGATGGTCGAGATCTACCGGATAGACCTCGCCCCGGGCGGCGTTTACCGCTGTGGCAGCCACGGTGAGCGCACGCGCGAGTACCTGTGTGTCACAGAGGGCGCTGTCGAACTGTCCGTAGATCGGAAGAAGCATCTGATCCGGAAAAACTGCTGTCTCCGCTTCGAGTCAGACCAGCCCCATTCCTACCGGGGATGCGGGGAGGAAATCAGTTCCATGCTGATGTTTTTCGTCTCCTACTGAAGAGATCCCGCGAAAGGGGTTTTGCGTTTCATTCAAGGTCAGTACGAGGAGATCAAAGAAAAAACGAGGGAACTAAAAAAAATTCCGGCGGACTGGAGAACCAACGATTTTGCAGCAGATCTGTAAAAAAGCTGCTGTGATTGCAGAAACGAAAGTGAGGAAAATTATATGCTTGTCAATATGAAAGAACTGCTGGTACCGGCCAGAGAGGGACAATATGGAATCGGCTTCTTTAATGCGGTCAATATCGAGATGGCCAGGGCGATCATTGAAACAGCCGAGGAGCTGCAGTCCCCGGTCATGATCGGAACGGCTGAGTCGCTTCTCCCCGTGACAGAGCTGGACCGGGTAGCAGAATATCTCATTCCCATGGCACAAAAGGCAAAAGTTCCGGTATGCGTGCACTATGATCATGGATTGACCTTTGAGCGATGCATGCAGGCTCTGAAGCTTGGTTTTACTTCCATCATGTACGATTGCTCGACGTCTCCTTATGCGGAGAATGTGGAAAAAGTCGCTGAAATGGTGAAAATATGCCATGCGATGAATGCCAGTGCGGAGGGGGAGCTGGGCCACGTCGGCAACAATGCGGGGCCCGGTAAGCTGAAGAATCCAAGTGATTATTATACAGATGCGGATATGGCTGCGGATTTTGTACAAAAAACCGGTGTTGATGCCCTCGCGGTTGCGGTGGGCAATGCGCACGGGGATTACGCCTTCCCGCCAAAGCTGGACTTTGACCGAATCCGGCTGATTGCCAAAAAAACAGATCTTCCGCTGGTCCTTCATGGTGGAAGCGGACTTTCCGATTCCGATTTTTGTAACGCGATTCAGCTCGGAATATCCAAGGTGAATATTTTTACAGATCTGAATAAAGCAGGAGAAGAGGGAATCGAGGAAGGCATCGCAGCCGGCGCCCGGAAAATGACAGAGCTGATTCCATATGAAATCAAAGCCATGAAGACCGTCGTTTCCGAAAAACTTCATCTTTTTGGTTCCGTCGGAAAAGCCGGGTCCACTCAATAATATTGTAATAGAAATAAAAGCAAAGCGATTCCCATCGCCAGACCTGCTCCTTTCAATGCAATGTCCGCATCGCTGCAGAAAAAAAACTATTCTCCGCCTTTTCCAACCCACGAAAGATCGCTCTGGTAATCGAGGTAGCTGTCCTGGTCATAGTGCTCCTTTTCTTCACCTGTGGTCTCATCAACCGCACTTACAGAGATGGAAAAATTCTTTCCGTAAGTGTCACAAATCTGGATCACGGAGGCGCACACGGAGGCACGGTACATGCCGTAGTTCACGGCATCTGCCGTGGCATCGGGACCAACGTAGAGCGTGACCTCGCGATAGTCATCGGAAACCTCAATGCGAATATCCTCTTGCGCAGACCGATCCACCTGCTTCTGAAGGTTATCCACATTGTCCTGACGAAACTGCTGAAGCTCTTCCGGCGTGCTGTAGAGGGTCATCGTACCATCCTCATTGGCGTAGAGGGTCTCTGCATACGGCGATCCCTCCTCCTGTGTCTCTTCCGGCGTAGAAAAACTCGCATCCATGAGATACTTTGGGTAAATCACCTCTATGGTGCCCTCCGGCCTGTCGCGTTCGGATTCGGAAACGATATAGGAATCGTCCCTCTGCTCACTTGTTGCATCTGACATTTCGGCCGTCAAATCTCCCTCCGTTTTCGCGCACCCGCTCAAAAATAATGTAAAACCAAGGGCGACAGCCAAAAAAGCTGTCAGAAAAATATCCGGTCTCTTTCTCATATCATTGCACTCCTTCGACCTTAAGCAAGGTGTCGCCGCATTATCCCATGAAAAATCCGTTTTGCGAATCACAAAATGTGATCTTCTGCCTGTCCGCATCTACAATGGCAGAAACGCCAAATGGAATAATGCATCTCGGCAGAGCATGCCCTGCATTTACATTGCAGAGAACAGGCAATTCCGGCAGGTCTATATCTTCCCTCAGCAGTTTATTATACTCTTCAAGACAGACTTCATTCATCGGCTTTCCGACGAGAATTCCGCTTATCACCGAGAAAATGCCGGTATCTTTCAAATACATCAGTGCCTGATGATATTTCTCAGGAGACATGGTTTCTTCGCTTGTTTCAAGGAAAAGAATTTTCCCTTTCCAGTCATCCGGGTCAGGAAACAGATGATATTTCTGACAGAGTGACGGAGAATCTTCAAATCTGGTTCCATCAAACATGTCATAAATCGTATCCAGACAGCCTCCCAGAATCGGACCGCTGAATTTGGATGAACCCTGCAATAATTCAAAGCCTTCATTGTGATGACATGGAAGCGAGGTGCCGATACTTTCAGGACCGAAATCCGTCCTGGCCTCATACCAGACGTCACTCGGGACAATCTCCCTGATCGTTCCGGTTTCGATCAGCTCGCGGAAATACCGTTCAGTGTACGGAAGCATCGAAGGCCCCGGTTCACAGATATCCGGCAGGAATGCCTGACCGTAAAAGGTATTCAGTCCAACCTTGTGCAGCATGAAATGGTTCATTGTCGAATCCGAAAAGCCCAGGAACACCTTTTTGGTTACAGAATGCTTTAATTCATCATGCTCAAACAGATACGGCAGAAGCTTATAGGTATCCTCACCACCGATTGCGCAGAAGATCATATCGATTTCCGGATCCTGAAATGCCAGTAACAGATCCCGGGCTCTCGCTTCGGGGTGATTTTTGATATAATCCGTCCCGGCAAGCGCATGTGGAAGCATCTTTACTTTCAAGCCCATCGACTTCAGACGATTGAATCCTATTTCCAGTTCATGTTTTACAAAATCTTCTCCCAATACTCCGGAAGACAGACTTACAATTCCTATCGTGTCAATCACACGTTTTTCTCCATTTCTGCCATTTCAGATTTACAATTCCGAATTTATATCCTCAGGATTAATGATGTCTCACATCCTCCGCTTTCTTTATCCGATCGATGACGCTCTGTGCCTCCGGGCTTTTCAGATAAGCAAGTGTTGTCGGAGGGAGCATATCCGCAAGGACCGCGAAATCATCCTGTACGATTGCCTCTCTCACGGTTGAAGCAGAGACGATTTTGCCGTGGTTTTCATATCTTGGAATTTCGACGCACCGGATCTGATTCGCGGGCAATTCTCTTTTCATGACTTCGTTGTACAGGGCGGTAACTCTGCTGCAGGGCTCCTGCCCGATATAACGGGTGGAGATATTCAGTGCTGCGGCAATTTTTACAAATACTTTGATGTCGAGAAGCGCGTGTGTTTTCGCCACCAGATCCGGTTCTTTCAGAAAGTAGCTCGGGAATGTGGCACTGCTGATAATATACGGACCGCTGTCGTGACAAATGATGTTTCCGATCCCCTGAAGCCCGTCGAGGACCAGTTTTTTCCGGACCGCCCACGGAAAGAGACTCTTGTCCTCACTGACAATGAAGACATGCACAAAATCGGAATTGCGCGACGCGTATTCTGCCAGAAAACGGTGGCCTTTTGTAAAGGGATTGGCATTCATCACGATCGCGCTGCAATTTCCCGGCCGCGTTTTTTTGCTGATTTCAGAAAGGTATTTCGCAAAGCCGTCGTGCCGGTTCTCCATGAAAACGAGCCGGTTCTCCACCCTGGCAATTTCATGAAATCCGATATCCCTGAAAAACCCGTCTGCCGACGGCTTCGTGTACAGAAAAAGGTGCGTCCGCCCCAGAGAAGCTTCTTTTTCAATCAGGTGCGAGACAACAATATTCAGAAGCCCCTCCCCCTGGTGATCGGAGCGAACCGCAAAGCAGCGGAGCGTGTTGCCAAACAGACTTCCGGTCGCGATGACTTCACCAAGATCGTCTGAAACAGCGCAGGTATAGTCGAGGTGCGGGTCCAGAAGAATTCCCTCTTTCTGCAGCAATTCTTCCACTTCGTGCATGGTATGTCTGTCCGTCGGAAAAACCTGATATGCCGTATAATCTGCCATATATTATACCCCCGTCTCCAGAAAATACAGAAGATAACAAACCGCGAGAATAGTGCTGACCATAGGAACTTTGCCTCCTCCTACAATAAAGTCAGGGTATAGATAACCCAACAGCCAGCTGGGCTCTACATCCTTCATTGCTAAAGCTGTTAGAATGGAATGGCATGGATCTGACGTTTGTCTCCTTGGACCCACAGGCGCCCGCCGATAAGCCAGTCAGTCAGTCATTCTCATTCGCAGCCGTTCGGTTTATGCAGGTTGAACCGATGCTGACAAGTTACATTGCGTTCGTGTGACACCCCAGGAGATTGAATCGGCAATGAGAAGCTGTACATCCATTGCTAATTCATTGTTGGAGGTATCCGCTATGTTAAACGCAGTAGGTATTGATGTATCTAAGGGAAGAAGCACTATTGCTGTCCTGCAGCCAGGCGGTGTCGTTCTTCGAAAACCCTTTGATGTACTTCACAAATCCAAAGATCTTCATGAGCTCGTCCGGTATCTTGGCTCTCTCGATGGAGAGACCCGGATCGTAATGGAGAGTACAGGACGATATCATGAACCAATCCTGAACACTCTTTCAGAAGCCGGGCTGTTCGTCTCAGCGGTGAATCCGCATCTGATCAGGAACTACGGAAACAACACCATCCGTAAAGTAAAGACAGATCCGGCAGACGCTAAAAAGATTGCCCGCTATACGCTTGACAACTGGGCTTCTTTACGCGAGTATTCAGGTATGGATACTACACGCTCAGAGCTGAAAACTCTTAATTCACAGTTCACGTTTTTTACAAAACAAAAGGTTGCCGCCAAATCGAATCTGATCGCCCTGCTCGATGAAACCTATCCCGGCGCAAATAAACTGTTCAACAGTCCTGCACGCCCTGACGGGAGCGAAAAATGGGTCGATTATGTCTATTCGTTCTGGCATGTTGACTGTGTCAGAAAAGGCGGCCTCAAGGCTTTCACCTCCCGTTACCGGAAGTTCTGCGAGCATCATGGTTACAACTACCAGCCGGACAAGCCACAGGAAATTTATCTTCAGGCAAAAGAACTGGTCCCATCGGTTCCCAAAGACCCGCTGTACAAAGAACTGATACAGGACAGCATTCAGCAGTTATTGCTTGCCTCACGTCATGCAGAGCAGCTTCGGGTCAGAATGAGGGAACTCGCTTCGACTCTGCCTGAATACGACACTGTGCTCCACATGTACGGTGTAGGTCCTTCTCTGGGGCCTCAGCTTATTGCTGAGATCGGCGACATTTCACGCTTCAGCCATCGCGAAGCACTGACCGCTTATGCCGGAGTGGATCCGGGAAAAAACGATTCCGGTGATAGAAACCAGAAAAGCGTTCATGCCTCCAAATGTGGCCCGGCACGTTTGCGAAAAACGCTGTTCCAGATCATGGACGTCATGTTGAAACTGGGTCCCAGAGAAGATGATCCGGTCAGCCGCTTTCTATTCAAAAAACGGGCAGAAGGAAAACCATATCTCGTTTACATGACTGCAGGTGCAAATAAATTTCTCCGCGTCTACTATGGCAAGGTGAAAGAATGCCTGCGCAATCAGTCTGACGAACAATCATGAAGCCATTTCAAATGACTTCTCAGGCCGTCTGAATGAAGACGGCTGGAATACTTGTGCCATTAAATACCTTCCGAATTTATCTAATTTCCCTTTGTTTTCCCTTGACTTTTATTTAGCAGGCTT
>JBMNRP010000025.1:0-31131 GCA_050944685.1 Bilifractor sp. | reverse complement strand
TTGCCGATTCAATCTCCTGGGGTGTCACACGAACGCAATGTAACTTGTCAGCATCGGTTCAACCTGCATAAACCGAACGGCTGCGAATGAGAATGACTGGCTGACTGGCTTTCCGACGGACACCATATGGGTCCAAGGAGAAATGCGTCAGATCCATGCCATTCCATTCTAACAGCTTTAGCAATGAAGGATGTAGAGCCCAACTGGCTGTTGGGTTATCTATACCCTGACTTTATTGTAGGAGGAGAATTGCCGTATGAAGAAAATGCTGATCGTTGTATATTCCTGGTCAAACGGAAATACATTGCGAATCGCCGACTTACTTCAGAAAGCCACCGGGGCGGACATGGAACGGATCGATACGGTGAAACCGTATCCGTCCGATTACAACACAACCGTATCCCTGGGACAGCGTGAAGTGGAATCCGGCTTCCGGCCTGAAATCCGCCCGCTTCAGAATAATCCCGAGGATTACGAAGTGATTGCCGTCGGTACGCCGACATGGTGGTACACAATGGCTCCGGCGGTCCGGACCTTTCTGGAAAGCACTGATTTTTCCGGAAAAACACTGATTCCGTTTATGACAAACGGAGGCTGGCCGGGTCATGTTTTGAAAGATATGAAAAATGCCGCAAAAGGCGCCGACATTCGATTCGGACTCCAGGTAAAATTTGACAGCACCGGAGGAAGCACGATGGAAACGCCGCTAAAAACCGTAACAGACTGGGCAAAGCAGGCAGCTGATTTTATTAGATAAAGGAGGCAGACATGAAGTATTCAGACAAGGAAGCATTTGACAAGGCCAATATGTTCGGAACAGGTTCACCGAACGACGGTTTCGCCCGATTTTTTATCGGGCAGTCGTACCTCAATCCGCTCACAGATTCCTCAAAGACACTCGGTCTTTTTAATGTCACATTCGAGCCGGGATGCCGGAATAACTGGCACATCCACCAGGCGGAAAAAGGAGGCGGACAGCTGCTGATCTGCACGGCCGGCGAAGGCTGGTACCAGGAAGAAGGTAAAGAGGCGGTAAGCCTGACTCCCGGAACGGTCATTACCATTCCGGCAAACGTAAAGCACTGGCATGGTGCCAAAAAAGATTCCTGGTTTTCGCACATCGCCATCGACGTGCCCGGAAACACCGGCACAAAATGGCTGGAGGCGGTAACGGACGAAGAATACGAAAAACTTTGATCAGACCAACACGAAAGGAGAAATATGGATACCTACAATTTTTTCGCGCCAACCAGAGTATTATTCGGACCCGGACAGCTCGGAAAGCTGCACACTCTTCCCATGCCCGGAAAGAAGGCTATGATTGTCACTTCAAACGGCAAGTCCGCGATCACGAACGGCTCACTCGAAAAAACCAAGAACGAACTGAAAGCCGCGGGCGTGGAATTCGTTGTTTTCAGCAAGGTGGCGGCTAATCCCGTCAAAGAAGTAGTAGAGGAAGGAGCCTTTTTCGCCAGAGACAACCAGTGCGATTTTGTCGTTGCTCTGGGAGGCGGATCGGTCATGGACGCGGCCAAGAACATGGCGATGTTTGCCCCGCAGCCTGGCAATGATCTCTGGGATTATACGTTCGGCTCCACCGGGAAAAGACAGACTCCTCCGAATCCCGTTCTTCCGTGGATCGCGATCACGACATCGGCCGGCACCGGTTCGGAAGTCGACTCCGCCGGAGTCATTACTAATACAGAGACCAAAGAAAAAATCGGAGTGGGTGGTTTTCCCGGCATGATGGCTGCATACGCCATCGTTGACCCTGAACTGATGAAAACGGTTCCGCCCAGATTCACGGCATTTCAGGGCTTCGACGCACTGTTTCACAGTCTGGAAGGATACATTTCAAACGTTCACAATCCGATGGGCGACATGGTTCAGCGCGCCGCCATTGAAAACATCGGAAAATACCTTCCGCGCGCCGTAAAAGACGGCAGCGACATGGAAGCCCGGACGAAGGTCGCTTTTGCCAATACAATGTCAGGCTATTCCATGGATGTGACTGCCTGCACGTCCGAACACTCGATGGAGCACGCGATGAGTGCCTACCACCCCAACCTTCCCCACGGTGCCGGACTGATAATGATATCCGTAGAATATTTTTCCTACTGGATCAACCGTCACGTATGCGACGACCGGTTCGTCGACATGGCAAAATTTCTCGGAAAGTCAGACGCGAAAGAGCCGATGGATTTCATCGCTGCCCTGAAAGACCTCCAGAAAGCGTGCGGTGTGGATGATCTCAAAATGTCCGATTACGGCATCGAAAAATCAGAAGCCATGACGCTTGCCAAAAACTCAAGAGCCACGATGGGAATGCTCTTCAAATGCGACCCCGCGGAAACGACCGATGAGGATATCGCGGGAATCTATGAGAGAGCCTGGAAGTAATATTTGCACTTTGAATCGCCGCCACCCGAAAACGGGTGACGGCGATTCATAATATATCCCGCCGAAATGGAACCGACGAATATTGAAAAAATTCATGCGCCAAACCGATGTACCGGATCAGTCATGGATGTTATAGGTGTTAAGCATTTTCACCACCGCCGGAGAATAATGATCAATAATTTCCGTGTGACCGAGATCCAGTCCGCTGATTTCCTTCATATCCTCATCCGTCAGAGTGAAATCCCAGATGTCAAAATTCTGTTCAATCCTCTCTTTGTGCGTCGATTTCGGAATAACAATCACGCCGCGCTGAATATTCCAGCGCAAGGTTACCTGTGCCGCGCTCTTTTCGTATTTCTGACCGATTCTGGTAAGAACCGGGTGATGAAAGATATCGTGTCCGCCCTCGGCGAAAGGTCCCCACGCCTCAATGCTCACACCATATTCCTTCGCGACTTCCAGATCCTTCTCTCTCTGGAAAAACGGATGACACTCAATCTGGTCAACAGCCGGCGCAATATCCATATTCAGGCAGAGATCAACCAGACGATCCGGGTAGCAGTTTGCGACGCCGATGGCCCTGACCTTTCCTTCCCTGTATGCTTCCTCCATCGCCCGGTAAGCGCCGTAGTAATCGCTGAACACCTGATGGAGGAGCAGCAGGTCAATGTACCCGATATCCAGCTTTTTCAGGCAGGTATCAATTGCCTTCTTCGCTTTCTCGTACCCGAAATCCTGAACCCAGAGCTTAGTGGTCACAAAAATTTCTTCACGCGGAATCCCGCTCTCGCGAACTGCCTCTCCGACTGCTTCTTCGTTGAAATAAGAAGCGGCCGTATCGATCAGTCTGTATCCGGTGTGAAGCGCGTCGAGAACCGCCTTCTTGCACGGATCGTGATCGGGGATTTGAAATACGCCGAATCCCTCCATCGGAATCTTTACCCCGTTGTTTAATGTCCTGTACTCCATGTGGTTCCTCCATTATTATTGCTTATTGAATAGTTCTCCGTTTCTGATAAAATAATAGCGAAACCGCCGGAAAAAGTATAATGCTTTCTGTTGAACTCACTATAATTATCAGTAATAGTAAAAGGAACAGCTTTTGATTGAAATTTATTTACTGGAACAGCTCGATGCAGTCGCATCCTGCGGCACTCTTTCACGGGCTGCCGTGGAACTGAATATCACGCAGCCTGCTCTGACAAGATCCATCCGGAAGCTGGAAGACGCATTCGGTTTTCCCCTCTTCTCTCACAAGGGAAACCGCATCGAAATCAACGAGGAAGGAAAGCTGGCCGCACAGTACGCACGCAGAATTCTGCAAATGGAAAAAGAAATGATCCATCATGTGACACGGCAGGAAAGAAGCCGCCGGATGATCGTTATTGAAAGCTGTGCCCCCGCTCCTCTCACCTGGCTTCAGCACAGACTGACGGCAAACCTTCCGGACATTCCTATCCAGTCCCAGATGTTTGCCGACGAAGAACAGATTGTCCGAGACTTGGACAACGGCAGCTGCCGGATCGCAGTGCTGACCCATTCCCTGCAGAAGCAGGGATACAGCTCGCATAAACTGTTCTCCGAGCATCTGAACCTGACCGTCATGCCGGCGCACCCTGCCTCGGCCATGAAATCCGTTCGTTTCGAAATGATCGATGGGGAGACGTTTCTGATTCAGGAAAATCTGGGAATCTGGGAAAAACTGGTCCGCCGATGTCTTCCTTCCTCCCGTTTCATTCAGCAGCGCGACCCGAACGACCTCGCGACTCTGCGTGAGCGGTCATCTCTGCCCGCATTCAGCACAGACGTCGCAAAAAAGCTGTACGGAAGCCGGCCGTCAAAACGGATTGAAATCCCCATCTCCGATGAATGCGCCGTCATAACCTTTTACGCGGTGTATCGTACAGACGATTTGCCATGCAAATCTCTTTTTCCCTGACATCCTTTTTTCGAGTTCACTTCAATAATACCACTGCGGTCTCCGAAGATTCAGATATGGCCGCTTCCGCCTGGTTTCCTTAACGCGTTCAGGAGCGATCCGGGCGAACAGAATCTCCTCTTCCGCCCCGGCCTTGGCGATGGTATTGCCATCCGGATCGACGACCAGCGATTCCCCCGAAAAATTCATCGCTGCCTCCTGCCCGACGCGGTTGCACATAGCGATATAGCATTCGTTCTGAAATGCCTGCACGCGGATCTCCTGTTCAAAAAGCTCCATCGGTTCCGCCGCCGTATTGGCTGTCGGAATCAGAATCAGCTCTGCTCCCCTCAGGGCTTCCGTCCGAATACTCTCCGGATAATGCCGGTCAAAGCAGATAACAATGCCAATCTTCACTCCATCCAGATCAAAAATGCGGAACCCGTCATCGGACGGCGTATAATAATCCTGCTCGTAAAACTGCGGAGCTTCTGCGATATGAACCATCTTCTGGCAGCCAAGAATACGGCCCTCCTCATCCATCAGAAAACTTGCGTCATAGTGCGCTCCGTTTTCCTGATAATAAAAATTCGGTGAAGCAGCAATCCGGCACTTCCGGCACATCTCCTGAAACATCGGAAACACGGGATCCTGATCCGAAATGGCCTCCGGTCCGATGAGTCCTCCGCAGCATCCGCCGGGATTCCCCGGAAACTGCGCGAAGAAAGGCGATAGCTGCACCTCCGGGAACAGGATCAGATCCGCGCCCTCCCGGGCTGCTTTTTCCAGAAGCGTCAGGCTCCGGATCAGATTCGATTTTTTGTCAGACGCCATCGCCATCTGAGCGAGGGCTACAGTAAATTCACTCATTAATCCTCCAGAAAAAATTACTGTCAGCATACACCACTTTTCCCGTGCGGATCTTTTTCACGGCCATGCCCCGGAAAAGCCGAATATGTCATCTAGCAGCTGTGTCGCGGGGCGATGTTAATCCAGCTCAAAAGCGCCCGTATAAAGCTGATAATACATACCCTTTTGACGGATCAGTTCTTCGTGATTTCCCTGTTCGATGATCCTGCCATGATCCAGTACGATGATCTCGTCCGCGTTCCGGACCGTCGAGAGGCGATGTGCGATGACAAAGACGGTTCTGCCTTCCATGAGCCTGTCCATGCCGTCCTGAACGAGTTTTTCGGTCCTCGTATCGATGGAGGATGTCGCTTCATCGAGAATCATAACCGGGGGATCGGAGACTGCCGCTCTGGCGATGGAAATGAGCTGTCTCTGCCCCTGTGACAGGCCGGCTCCTCCCCCGGTAAGAACGGTTTGGTAGCCGTCCGGCAGCATCCGGATGAAGCCGTCCGCGTTGGCCAGCTTCGCCGCGGCAATACATTCTTCATCGGTTGCTTCCGGTTTTCCGAAGCGGATATTGTCCATAACCGTTCCGGTAAACAGATTGACCTCCTGCAGCACTACGCCGAGAGAACGGCGGAGATCATACTTCTTAATCTTATTGATGTTGATCCCGTCGTAGCGGATTTTTCCGTCCTCGATATCGTAGAAGCGGTTGATCAGATTGGTGATGGTTGTTTTGCCCGCTCCGGTTGCTCCGACAAAGGCGATCTTCTGACCCGGTCTCGCAGTTAAGGTGATATCATGGAGGACAATTTTTTCCGGAACATAGCCGAAATCCACGTGATCCATGGTGATCGCTCCAGTAAGCTTCGTATAGGAAAGCGTACCGGTGTGATGCGGGTGCTTCCACGCCCATTTGCCGGTCCGCTTGTCTGACTCCCTGACAGAACCATCGTCCGCGATCTCCGCGTTTACCAGCGTGACATAGCCGTCGTCCGTCTCCGGCTCTTCATCCATGAAAGCGAAGATGCGCGCCGCGCCGGCGAGTGCCGTGATGACGGAATTCATCTGATTGGAAATCTGAGACAGCGGATTGACAAAGCTCCGGGACAGCGTCAGGAACGATGCGATCATTCCGAGCGTGAGGGTGTTCGAACCGGAAAGGATCCCGAAGTTTCCCGCGCCGGCGATCGCCATATATCCTCCGATCAGCGCCAGAACAATATAAAGGGCATAGCCGAACGCGTTCATGAGTGGCATGATGGAGTTGGCCTGCGCATTGGCCTCTGTTGAATTCACTCTCCAGTCGTTATTTCTCTTCCGAAGCCCCTCGACCGATTTTTCTTCATGGCAGAATACCTTAATAACTTTCTGCCCGTTGATCATTTCCTCGACATAGCCGTCCACGTTCGCAAGAGCTGTCTGCTGTGCCCTGAAATAGGATCCGCTTTTCCTTGCAACGGCTCCGACGATCTTCAGGATCAGGAAAATGCAGACCACAACCACCAGAGTGAGCCATACGCTGATATACAGCATGCAGCAGAATACAGCCACCATCGTAAAGGCGGAGGAGATAAACTGCGGAAGCGACTGCGCGATCATCTGGCGGAGTGTGTCCGTGTCGTTTGTGTACAGGCTCATTATATCGCCATGTGAATGTGTGTCAAAGAACCGGATCGGCAGTTTCTGCATTTTTGTAAACATATCGTCGCGGATGCTTTTCAGTGTCCCCTGGGCGACGGTTACGGCAAGCCGATTATAGACAAGCGTGCCGATCGTACCGGCGAGATAGATAACCGCCATGATGACAAGTGCCCGGATCAGACTGGTGTAAACAGGATGTGATGTTCCCAGAAGCGGCATTATATAGTCATCGATCAGGTTTTCCAGAAACATGGAAGACGCGGCGCTCGCTACGGCGCTGATCAGAATGCAGACCGCGATCAGGATATTCGTGGCGCGGTACCGGCGCATATAGTCCATGAGACGTCGGATGGTAGTCTTTTTGAGAGAACCGGATTTTGATTCTCTGGTGTTACTCATTCTCATCACTTCCTTTCATCTGCGACTCATAAATCTCACGGTAGATGCTGCAGGTTTTCAGCAGCTCGTCATGGGTTCCGGCGGCTGAAATATGGCCGTCGTCCATGACAAAGATCTGATCGGCGTCCTGAACCGAACTGATTCTCTGAGCGATGATGATCTTTGTCGTCTCCGGAAGATATTTCGAGAGACCTCTTCGGATGAGCGCATCCGTCTTCGTATCGACGGCACTCGTCGAGTCATCCAGGATCAGTACCTTCGGGTTTTTGAGGAGTGCTCTTGCGATGCAGAGCCTCTGCTTCTGTCCGCCCGAGACGTTCGTACCACCCTGCTCAATGTAGGTATCGTACTTTTCCGGCATCTGTTCCACAAATTCATCGGCCTGTGCCAGAGTGCAGGCTTCCTTTATCTCCTCATCCGTTGCCGTCTCATTGCCCCATCGGAGATTCTCCCGGATCGTCCCCGAAAATAGTTCATTTTTCTGAAGGACCATTGCTACAGAGTTTCTCAGGGTTTCCAGATCGTAATTTTTGACATTGACACCGCCCAGCGAAACACTTCCCCCGGTGACGTCATACAATCTCGGGATCAGCTGAACCAGAGAAGATTTTGAGGAACCCGTCGCGCCGATGATGCCGACGCTCTGCCCGGAAGCGATCCGGAGATTGATGTCCGAAAGGACCTTTTTTGAGGCATTTGTGCTATACGAAAAATTCACGTGATCAAAAACGATGCTGCCGTCCTTTACTTTCGTGACAGGCTTCTCCGGATTGGAGATATCCGTCTTTTCTACGAGGATCTCCGCTATTCGTTCGGCCGACGGCACCGAAATCGTGAGCATCGCGAAAATCATGGATAACATCATCAGACTCATCAGAATCTGCGTCGCGTAGGTGATCAGTGCCGTCAGATTCCCCGTCGTGAGGCCGAGTGCCGGGTCGTTCCCGCTCGCGACGACAGCTTTTGCTCCGACAAAAGAAATGACGATCATGCACGTGTACATGCAGAACTGCATGAGCGGGGAGTTCAGCGCAATCAGGCGCTCACCTTTCGCGAAATCCTCATAGATGCTCTGCGAGACCTTTTTGAATCTGGAGATTTCGCCGTCTTCCTGGTTGAAGGTTTTCACGACGCGGATTCCGCGCACATCCTCCTCGACGATGCTGTTCAGATTATCATAGGTGCGGAATACCCTTTTGAAAACAGGATTGACTTTCGAAACGATGATCAGCAGCAGAGCCCCCAGAATCGGAATAATGATCAGGAAGGTGATCGAGATCTGGACATTGATGCGGAAGCAGACGATGACGCAGATGATCATCATGACCGGGCCGCGGACCGCCATGCGAAGCAGCATCTGATAAGCATTCTGTACATTTGTAACATCCGTCGTAAGTCTCGTAACGATCGAAGCCGTGGAAAACCGGTCAATGTTGGAGAAGGCGAAGGTCTGAACATTGTCATACATATCGGACCGCAGATTCGCCGAAAATCCGGTCGCTGCACTGGCTCCCAGATGCGCGCTGAAATAGCCGCAGGCGAGTTCCATCGCGGCAAAAATAACGAGGGCAAGAGAGTTTTTCCATACCTGATTCATGTTTTCTTTATATATTCCGTAGTCGATGAGATCCGACAGATATAACGGAATCACGACTTCGAACACCACTTCAAGCACGGAAAATACGATCGTGGCGATCGAAGCCTTCCTGTATTCCCGAAGACTTTTCAATAACGTTTTTACCATGTCGAAATTTCCTTTCCTGTGAATGCAAAAATGTAATGTGCTACATATTCGGGATTTATTTGGCCGGCATCCGCCGACAGGGTTTTCATCTGTGCGTTTCGGAAACACTCCTAAGTTGCGCGGGTTATGTTTTTATCAATGACAGATAACATATCGTAAAGCGAATCCTTCTGCTGCTCTGTCAGTCCAGCCAGCATCAGTCGGTTATGGTCTCTGACCGTCCGATCCAGCTGTTCCCCGACGGCCCGAGCTTTTTCCGTGAGCGAAACAATCTTATTCCGGCGGTCGGATTCGTCCTTTCTGGATTCCAGAAAACCCTGTTTCTGCATTCGATTGACCAGTCCCACAACGGTCGGATGAGAAACCTCCAGAGAATCCTCAAGCTCTTTCTGAGTCATCTCTCCCCCCGCCCCCTTCAGAATTGCCAGAACATGTGACTGCCGGAAGGTCAGGCCGAATTTTTCCATGTCCGCATTTCCGCGGACCTCCAGCTTGTCATTAATGATCTTTAACAGATAACCGATATCTCTTTTCACGATGATCCTCTCGCGCCTCTCGGATATTCTTAACTGTAGCGTGCTACATTCTAGCGCGTTTTCCTTCCTCTGTCAACAGTGAGTCACAGATAAATCACAGAAAAAAATCCACCGGACATGCCGGCGGAAACAAACTTGCGAATATTTGTACTTTAGTATAACATCGGTATTGAAAAAAATGAAGCAGACTCAAAGGAGTATCCGATGTCACAGAACCAGGGAAAAAAATCTTCTGAGGTATCATTCAGCCGGACAGATAAAGTGAAAGTCACGGCGATAATGACATTATATGCTTTTCTTCTCGGAGCACTCTCCGGCTCCATTGTCTGGGCTTTTCTCAAAGTTCTGGAAATCGGGATGGATTTTTTCTGGACAACTCTCCCGGAAATAACCGGTCATATATCTTTCTATATTCTGATCGTGTGCTCCTTCGGCGGAATTCTGATCGGTCTTTTTCAGAAAAAATTTGGCATCTACCCGGACACGATGGAAGAGGTCTTCGCGAAGCTGAAAAAAAACGGCACCTACGATTACCACGCTCTTCCGGTCATCCTCGCAGCTGTTCTGATGCCTCTTTTTTTCGGCGGATCATTGGGCCCCGAAGCCGGTCTGACCGGAATCATCACCTGTCTGTGCTGTGCGGTCGGTGATCATCTGAAGTACAGCACGGAACAGATCCGCGACCTTGCCGGTTCCGGGATTACCGCTACGCTTGGAATCATTTTCCACGCGCCTCTTTTCGGTCTCGTCAATGATTTCGAGCATCCCCGGAAGGAAGAACGCTTCTATTTCGCCCCGAAAGAATTCCGGGCGGCGAAGATCGTGGTCTACTGCGCCGGTATTGCCGGCGGTCTTCTGTCGAATCATCTGCTGAGCAGCTTTTTCGGAGGAGGAATGGGGCTTCCCCGGTTCACTTGGAACGGGTGGGCGAAACTTTCGGACTGGAAATGGTTCCCCGTTCTGGCCGCCTGCGGTATCGGTCTCGGCCTGCTCTATCAACTATTCGGAAACCTGACGCGCAGACTGGCAAAGCTTATGCAGGATCGCCGGATTCTCTCCTGCCTGACAGCCGGTCTCGGTCTGGCTCTTCTCGGAATCTGGAACAGCCGGAATCTCTTCAGCGGTGAATCCGATCTTCTGAATCTGACAGAGACCTGGCAGACCGTTCCGATTGCGCTGCTTCTCGCCACAGCGGTAACAAAGCTGTTCTGTACGAATCTCTGCCTTTCCATGGGATGGAAAGGCGGGAGCATTTTCCCGATCATATACTGCGGAACATCTCTCGGATATGGTCTCGCGGCTCTGACCGGCGTCCTTCCCATCTTTTCGGTCGCTGTCTGCGCCGCCTCATGCTACGGATACATCATACGCAAACCGCTCACGGTAACCACCGTCCTGTTTCTGTGTTTCCCGATCCGTCTGGTTCTGCCTCTCATCGCAGCGGCTTATCTGGCGTCGCTGATTCCGGCTCCGGCATCGGAGCCGGAATCCCGGGCGGATGAAAATCGGGCGTGAACCGTCTGCAGAACCTGCCGGCAGCTGTCTCAGGCCCCGCTCACGGATTCAGGAGCCCCATATCTTCAAGAAATGAGTAATAATCCGGATAGATGTCACTATTCTTTTCAGAGAATGAATCAGCACAGCAATTCAGTTACCGCTCAGGATTTTCCGGATCCCTCGAAGTCACGGAGTTTTTCACCGACCGCGTCCGACAGACGGTCCGCCTTCCGCAGGGAGCCGGCACGATCCGACGCTTTCGTGTAATAGTAAAATTTAATCTTCGGCTCGGTTCCCGACGGGCGAACCGCAAACCAGCTGCCATCCGTCATGTGAAAAATCAAAACATTTGAAGGCGGAATATCCTTCCGGCCGTGGAGGTAATCGATCGTCTCCGCAACCGAAAACGGTCCGAACTCCTTCGGTTTTCCGGTTCGGAACGCTTCCATGATTTTTGCGATCTCCTGCGCCCCGGACTGACCCTTCCGCACAAGCGAGACCTGCTTTTCGGCAAAGTAACCGTACTTTCTGTACAGTTCATCCAGTACCCGGGCAAGCGTTTTCCCCTGCTTGCCGTACCAGGCCGCCATCTCCGCGATCAGCATTCCCGCCGTAATCCCGTCCTTGTCACGCACGGCATCGCCGGGCGCGCACCCGATGCTCTCCTCGTAACCGAAAAAATATGTATAGCCTTCCTTCTCCATTTCCGGGATTCTGCCGCAGATATTCTTGAAGCCGGTCAGCGCCTCCACGACACGGATCCCGTAGCTGTCACAGATCGCCCTGCCAAAGTCCCCGGTCACAATCGATTTGATCATCACGGATTTTTCCGGGAGCGTTCCATTCGCCTTCCTGCTTTTGGCAAGATAAGCGATCAGAAGACCTCCGGTCTGGTTCCCGTTCAGCGCGGTCCATCCTCCCTTTCCGTCCGGAATTTCAATCGCCATGCGGTCGCTGTCCGGGTCGGTCGCGATCAGCACAGCCGCATTTTTTTCCGCCCCGAGTTTTTCCGCGAGCTGAAATGCGCGCGGGTCCTCCGGATTCGGATATCCGACTGTCGTAAATTCCGGATCCGGGTCCGCCTGCTCCGGAACAATCGTAAAATTCGTAAACCCTCTCTCCTTCATGACGGTCCGGAGAGGAATGCTGCCCGCCCCGTTCAGCGGCGTGTAGACAATCGGCACGTCCAGCTGCAGATCGTCTGCCTCGTGCTGAGCCATGGATTTTACGTAATCCAGGTACTGTCTGTCCATATCCTCCCCGAGCATAATGACCAGCCCTTTCCGGACCGCCTCGTCCAGCGGGTTCTTTCTGAACGCGTCAAACAGATCGAGACAAGTGATCTTTTCCTGAATGCCTTCCGAAATTTCTCCGGATACCTGGGCCCCGTCCTCCCAGTAGACCTTGTATCCGTTGTACTCTTTCGGGTTGTGGCTCGCCGTCATATTGACACCGGAAACGGCGCCGAGTTTCCGGATCGCAAAGGAGAGCTCCGGCGTCGGACGCATCGAAGGAAATAAAAATACGCGGATGCCGTTCCCGGCAAAGATCTCCGCTGCATACTCGGAAAATTCTTTGGAGTGGTAGCGGCAGTCGTACGCAATCACGACTCCTTTTTCCGCCTGCTCCGGCCTCACGGCGATATAATCCGCAAGCCCCTGCGTGGCTCTCCCCACCGTCAGCGTATTCATCCGGTTTGTCCCGGCTCCGCAGATCCCCCGGAGACCGGCCGTCCCGAATACGATATCCTGGTAGAAGCGATCCGTAATCTCCGCTTCATTGTCCCGAATCGACAAAAGCTCTTCCTTCATTTCAGAACTATCCGGCAGCTTTTCCAGCCAATATTCAAATTTCTCGTGCGCGGTCATCTGTATTTCCTCCTCCATCCATCATTCTTTGGCCGACCCTGCTCCGTCTGAAGTTTGTCCGACCTTTCACCTGCCAGCGTGAATCCCTGTTTTGCCGCGATCACGGCGATAATCTCATTAATCACGGCTGCCGCCGCAATTGTGCCCTGAACAATTCCGGCAAGATCCGGTCTCGATGAGAGCGTCGTGCAGGCAATACCGGTAAAAATCAGTGAGACGCCGGAGTGCGGAAGCAGCGTGAGACCCAGATATTTCTGAACGGTCACCGGCATATGCGTCGCCTTTGCGCCGAGACGCGCGCCGAAGTATTTGCCCGCTGCCCGCGATACAATATACAGAACCGTATAGAATCCCGCGCCGACGATCAGGTGATAATCCAGCGGGGCACCCAGATTGATGATGGATACCACGATTGAGACGTTCAGGACCGGGACAAACCATTTCACCAGCTGGTCCAGCTTTTTCTGCGGAATCATATTGGAGAAAACCGTCGCAAGCGCAACTCCGACCAGCATGTAATTCGGCGACAGTTCCGTCAGAACATTTGTGTATAAAGCCGCGCTGAGAATGTACGAGCCCGTAATGACAGCGAGGAGAGCCGCCAGCTCGGGAACCTTCCCATTCACATGGCGGAGGATCAGTCCGCACAAATACCCGGTTGCGATGCCGATCACAATAGGGACCAGAAGCATCAGCGGAATCCG
Source organism: Bilifractor sp. (assembly GCA_050944685.1). Lineage (GTDB taxonomy): Bacteria > Bacillota > Clostridia > Lachnospirales > Lachnospiraceae > CADBRN01. The sequence goes on along the minus strand of JBMNRP010000025.1, from coordinate 17,566 downwards.
GTAAAGCGGAAAATCCGCTCCGGATACCAGTTTCGTCGCCGCCGCATTGACCGTGAAAAAGACAACAATTCCCACCAGATCATCCAGCACGGACATCGGAAGCAGCGTATCGGTGACCGGACCCCTCGTATGAAATTCTTTTACAATCGACAGGGCGGGAAGCGGCGCCGTTGCGAGAGCTATGCTTCCGAAAACGAATCCCAGCCAGACAGGCGTTCCTGTCACGGCAAAGACAATGCTAAAAGCAATGGAGACCAGGACGAAGGTCCCGAGCGACTGGGACAATGTCGTAATGACCAGTCCTTTTCCGTTATCTTTCAGCTTCTTCCACACAAGCTCCGTGCCGAGCATCACTCCGACCGCAACCTGCATCCAGTTGATGATCGTGTTGTAAAATGTGCTGTCCATAATGTTCTGCGCGAGAAGCCCGACCCCATAAGGTCCGAGAATCATACCCCCGATCAGCCATCCGAGAATGGACGGAAGTTTTACAAGGGATACGATTTTTCCGATCAAAAGTGACAGTACGACCGCCAGGATCCATCGGATCAGTTCAATTGCTGTTATCATTTTAGTTTCCTTCTTTCGTGTTGTTTCGATTCGGGTTTCTTTTCCGCGATCCCGTAAAGCATACAATCGAGGATTTCCGGGACATTCTGTTCATGCAGCGTGATCCGCTCGTCCAGACTTTTTTCCTGCATGGCCGGCGAGCCGAAATAAGCATTAAACATGTACTGCAATAGAGAAAGATATTTTTCTGCCTTCTCGATCGTCATCCCACTCCGCAGCTTCAGCCCTGACAGCAATTCTGCGCAGATCTGCATGTTCCGCTCTTCCAGCGGTTTCAGAATACGATCGATCTGCTGCCGCAGATTGGCCGGCGTGTCGAACAGGCAGTCAAAAAGAATCCGGGTTTCTTCCGGATTCTCTTTGTAAAAATCCATCCGGACCTTCATATACCGCCGGACCACTTCTTCCGGTTCTGTTTTCGTTCTACCACCCCGGCCGGTATCTGTCCGACTCCGGACGGTTTCATCCAGTTTCCCGCACAGCTTTCCGCAGCAATCTTTCACACACTCCAGATATAACTCGTCCCTGCTTTCAAAATAATGATAGACAAGGCCCTTATTGATTCCTGTCTTGCATATATTTCCGATTGTTCCTCCGCGGTATCCGTTAACACCGAACTCTTTCATGGCAGCTTTCATTATTTTCCGGCGGGTCAGTTCCGCTCGCTCTGCCTGTTTCATCCGAAAAACCTCCGTTTCTGCGACATTTTCGCAGCAGGAACACTATAACACAAAATTAACCGATCGGTCAATATTTTTTTGACCGATCGGTTAATAAATTTCGAGCTGGTTCACTCCTGCTCCGGGGCAGCGTCCCGAATACAGTTACAGGTCATTTTCCAGGGAACGTATTTTTCTGGCCGGCACTCCGCCGACAAGTGTATTATCGGGAACATCCTTTGTCACAACAGCCCCCGCCGCCACGACAACATTATTTCCGATCGTGACCCCGGGAAGAATCGTGACGTTGCCTCCAATCCAGACATCATCTCCGATGGAAACCGGCTTTGCGATCCCCAGATGTTTCCTGCGCCCCGCCGGTGTCATCGGGTGATTCACGGTGCTGATCATAGTGTTCGGGCCGATCATAACATGACTTCCGATGTGAACCGGTCCGATATCCAGAATCGTGACATGATAATTTGCCAGGAAATCATCCCCCACGAAAATATTTTTGCCGCAGTCACAGATAAATCCCGGAAGAACATTTACACCTTTCCCGACGCCTCCGAAAAAATCTTTCAGGACCGCGTATCTCGCATCATAATCAGAAGGATCACAGGCATCCAGCCTTCGACATCCTTCGATCGCGTTCATTTTTCTCGCATCGACTTCCGGATCATATAAATCATACGGAAGTCCGGCCTCCAGTTTCTCAAGTTCAGTCATGTCAGCCTCCATGTGTAAATCAGCGGTAAGATTTCTCGTAGATCTCCAGGTAATCTTCATCACTGAGCGGAAGCGGATCCGCCGTGATATCTCCGCCGAGAACTTCATGCACGCGTTTCGGATACTTCTTCAGCTCCTCCTTCGTGATTCCGGCATCGCTCATGCGAAGGTCCGCACAGCCGACGGCAGCGATGAGATCATCCAGGGCCTTGATGAAATCTTTTCCGGAAACTGCATTCTCCACACCCATTGCCTTCGCCATTTTGATCATCGGTTCTTCCGCCGCTTTTTTCTCCGCGAAGAAATCAAAATAGGCATGAGAAATCATAATCAGTCCGGCGCCATGTACGAGGTCATCGTGGTAGCCTCCCATGACGTGCTCCATGGTGTGCTGGGAAGTGCAGAGCATATAGTATCCGGCCAGTGTGTTTGCCAGTGCCACATAGGAGCGCGCCTCTTTATCGGAACCATCCCGATACGCGATCGGAAGATACTTTGCGATCAGCTCGATTGCCTTGAGCGCGAACATTTCTCCCATCGGATGCTCATTTTTATTGATCACGGATTCCGATGCGTGAAAAAATGCATCCATGCCCTGATAAGCCGTAAACTTCGGCGGAACACTCATCATCAGATTCGAGTCGACGACGGAAATCGTCGGAAACATAGACGGGTAGAATATTCCGGTCTTCTCCTGCGTCTTTTCATTTGTGATAACCGAGGCGGTATCCACCTCTGATCCGGTTCCTGCCGATGTCGTGATCGCCACGATCGGTGTGGCATCCTTCTCCGGCTGCTTCTTGCCGCCATCCAGCGAATAGCTGTAATCCCAGATATCTCCGTCATTCGTCATCATCAGCGCAATGCATTTGGAGCAGTCCATGACAGAACCGCCTCCGAGCGCAATCACAAAGTCACACCCGGTGTCTTTTGCCATCTTTGCGCCGTCCATAACATTGTCGCTCGTCGGATTCGGGCGGACCTGGTCAAAAAGCTCGTACGAGACGCCTGCCTGATCCAGTTCCTTCTTCAGAGCATCCAGATAGCCGTATTTCTTTACGGATGTTCCGTTTGTCGTAGCAATGAGAGCTTTCTTTCCGGGGAGCTTTTCACTGTGAAGAGACTGAAGCTTTCCGGCGCCGAATAATACTTTTGCGGGCATATAAAAATCAAAATAATACATATGCTGCTCCTTTCTATAGCGAAAATCTTCTGATTTTTTCTGAACCACTGTAATAAATATTAATATTTCCGGTTGAATGCGTCAGCGCCAAATGTTAATATTTTTAGTGGTAAAAATTAACTTTCGGATGGAGGTGCCCTCTGCATGATTCTCCCTGATTACAAGAGCAAAATAGATTCTGCGGTAGAAAGTCTGTCTGAGCAGTTTCCGAATCTCGCCTGGAATTTCCGGCCGACTCCGACCGGCGGAAAAACCGAGCTCATCTCCCAATGGCTCGGAGATTCCTCGGAGGATATTATGGTCGTCTGTTTCAAAGGCAGGAAATATATTGAAAAATATCACCGCCAGGACTTTTTCTTCATCAATTTTGTCTGCCAGAACGGTTATGACGTCCTCAGCTCCAAGTACGACAATCATCTGCATTTGAACGAGGGCGACTGCTACATCGGGCAGCCCTTCAGCGGGTATGCGCTGAAGATTGACAGCGACCGGGAGGTGATCATGGTCGGTCTCCATATCAAAAAGGATTTGTTCTATCAGCACTACCTGTATCCTCTTTCTCATGACACACCGCTCTTTCATTTTTTCCTGGATCCGCACACAAACCGGTTCTCCGATGAATACATCCGTCTGCATATCCCGGGGGATGATCCGGTCTGGTCGCTTCTCTATCAGATGCTGATCGAATATGCCGGAAAAAGCGCCACCACCCAGGCAGTCCTCCGTCCGATGATGCTCGCCATTACCATGCATCTGTCCCGCATTTATCAGCGCACCTCTCCCCGGGAGCTGTCAGATGCCCCGCTTTCCATGCAAATGATCGCCTATATCGAGTCTCATTCGGACAGCGTGACGCTCAGAAGTCTGGCCAGTCATTTCCGGTACCACCCGAATTATGTATCCCGCTACCTGCATGATCAGACCGGAAAGACATTTTCTGCGATCCTTCTCGAAAAAAGGATGGAAAAGGCAGCCCTTCTTCTGAGAAACACCGACCTCAGCATAGAAAAAATTGCTGCCATGCTGGGATACAGCAACAGCAGCAACTTCTATAAGGCTTTCCGTGAATATTTCCACACGTCACCGCGGGATTTCGAAAAACCGGATTGACGATTTTACCGGATTGACGGATCGGAGAAAATACTGTACAATGGAAAAAATCCTGTATATCGGATTTTCCATTATACAGGATTCTGCCGACACATCATGATACATGCAGCAAAGAGGGATTTCTATGGAAATAAAAGACAATATAGCGGAAAACCTGAAAGCGATCCGCGCCAAAAAGCAATTTACACTGGATGAAGCTTCTCGCCTTACCGGTGTGTCCCGCAGCATGCTCTCTGCCATTGAAAAGGGAGATGTCAACCCGACCATTTCTGTGATCTGGAAAATCGCGAACGGTTATAAGATAAAGTTTTCCTCTCTTGTGGAGGATAAAAAGGAATCCTGCCATATTATCCGCGCCGAGAATATCAAAGCACTCACGGAAGGAGACGGACGCTATATCAACTATCCGGAATTCCCGTTTAACGAGAGCACTCTGTTTGAGACATATCGGATCCGGATCGACCGGGGAGGTCACCTGGAAGCCCGGCCGCATATGCAGGGAACCGAAGAATATATCACAGTATTTTCCGGAAAAGTCTGTATCACAGCAGGCGAGGAAAGCGCAGATCTGGCAGAAGGAGACTCCATTCACTTTTGTGCGGATCAGCCCCATTCGTACCGTAACATCGGAAAGGATACGGTATGGCTTTCCATGATTCTGTACTACCGGCCGCTGTGATACGGGGGATCCATCAGATGAATGACAATACAGAACCAAAAGAGAAAAGTCCCCTGCTGCGCAGTGTGCTTCTGGTTGCCGTTGCGTGCCTGGTGTTCGGGGTACAGCAGGGTATTCATGACAACTACGGGATCATGATGAACGGCCTTCTCGGACCGACCGGGGTGGATTATAAAAGCATCAGTTTCTGCATCGGAATCGGAGCCCTGATTTATGGCATTGCCCAGCCCTTCATGGGTATGCTCGCGATCCGCACATCGCAGACCTTTGTGCTGATTTCCGGCATTTTGCTGATGGTGGCGGGACTCTGCCTGACACCATTGTGCCGCAGCTTTGTCACGCTGTTGCTTTGTTTCGGAATAATTCTTCCTCTGGGAACTACAGGTCTGGCTTTCGGTATATTAATGAGCGCTATCACGCCGATCATCGGAGAGAGACGGGCGGCGCAAGCCTCCGGACTGGTTCAGGCAGCCGCCGGCGTCGGGGATGCCCTGATGTCACCGGCCCTGGAGTCGCTGATCTCGCAGTTCGGAATACAGCCCGCCATGTCTGTCTTCGCTGTCCCCTTCCTGATATTCATTCCGATCGCGGTCTGGATCGGTGTGATGAACCGGAGGTACGCCGGAAAAGCAGAACAGGAGCAGGTAAAAAACGAGACGATGGTTTCCATGATCCGGAACGCTCTGATGGATCGGGACTACCGGCTGGTTACAATGGCATTCGCCACTTGCGGATTTAACATGTCCATAATCGAAAGCCATCTGTTCTCACAGTTTATATCATGGGGCATCAGCAACCGCTCCGCCTCGTTTATCATGACCGTGTATGGAATTTTTACCATGATCGGTGCGACGGCGACAGGATTCCTGTGCACCCGTTTCCGGATGAACCGGGTCCTCGGCACCGTGTACGCCATCCGCGTATTCGTCTCACTGGGTATCCTGGTCCTGCCGAAATCAATGGCACTCGCGGTCGTATCCACCGCCCTTCTCGGCTGCTCGGGAGACGCAACCGTCCCGCCGACCACCAGCATCATCACGAAGAAATTCGGTGCTGCGAGGATGGCCGTGCTTTACGGATTCGCTCTGATCGGCCATCAGATCGGTGCTTTCTTCAGCTCCTATCTGGGCGGAGTATTTGTCCATCAAGGGCTCGGCTATACACCGTTATGGATTGTAAATATGTGCCTTGCCTCTTTTGCGGCCATATCAAGCTATCGAATTCACAGCAGTCGCATGCTGTGATATTCAGAAAGGATCAGCAATGTATTCATTTTCTTGTGATTATCTGGAAGGATGCCATGAAGAGGTACTGAAAGCTCTCTGCTCCACCAATATGGAACAGGCGCCCGGTTACGGCGAAGACCGTTTTACCAAAGAAGCCATCCGGGAAATCCGCGAGGCATGCGAAGACGACAATGCGGCCATCCATTTCGTCAACGGAGGGACGCAGACCAATCAGCTGATCATTGATACCATGCTGGATTCTTTTGAGGGCGTTCTTGCGGCAGATACCGGTCATATCAATGTCCATGAAGCCGGTGCCATTGAATACTGCGGTCATAAAGTTCTGACACTGCCGTCACATGACGGAAAAGTGGCGGCAGAGGATATTGAAAAGTATGTGCATCGGTTCTATGACGATGGAAATTATGAACATATGGTATTCCCCGGCATGGTTTATATTTCACATCCGTCGGAATACGGAACACTTTATACGGCAGCGGAACTGAGAGAGATATCTGAGGTCTGTCACGAGAATAACCTGAAACTGTTTCTGGACGGAGCGCGTCTCGGTTACGGACTCACGGCGGACGGAGCGGATGTCACACTGCCGCTGATCGACCGGCTGGTCGATGTGTTCTACATCGGAGGCACAAAGGTCGGCGCGCTGAACGGAGAAGCCATCGTTTTCCCTGGTGGGAAGGAACCATCCCACTATCTCACGCGGATCAAACAGCACGGAGCGTTATTTGCCAAGGGCAGACTGGTCGGTGTCCAGTTTGCTGCACTGTTCAGGGAAAAGCTTTATTTCCGCATCAGCCGGAACGCCATTGAAAAAGCCATGGAAATCCGTGATATTTTTGAAAAAGCCGGCTGCCGGTTCTATATTGACTCACCGACCAATCAGCAGTTTGTCATTCTCGAAAACCGTGTGATAAAGGATCTTTCAAACTATGTGGAATTCGGGTTCTGGGAAGAGTATGATGAGACGCATACCGTCGTACGCTTCGCTTCCAGCTGGGCGACAACCGAAGAAGGAATTCATGAGCTGCGCAGCGCTGTGAAGTGCTGTCTTGCAGACCGTCCTTTTTCCTAATGATCAGGTCATGGCCCATGGTTGTAAAAACGACCCTCCCAGCTTCCTGGATGCAGAACCGGAACAGAACATATGCACAGGCAAGCGCGGCAATGCCATACAGGTCAATCTCACCACCTTGCGTAAGCTAACTACTTCATTATTCAAGCCTCTTATCGAAAGCAATTTTTACACTGTTATCAAACCAGATCGTTCCGCGATAAGTGAAGCCGAGTCTGGCAAGGATATGCTTCATTCGTTCATTATCCTCATCGGTATCCACCCGGAAGGAATGCACTCCTCTCTCCACCGCCAGTTCTCCTGCCTTTGCAAGCACCGATTCACTAAGGCCTTTGCCTCTTGCATCGGCTAAAAAGGCCATACGATGGACGACCACATAGGGCTCGGGGGTACCCCACTCGCCCTGCAGATGTTCATAAGCCGGTTCTCCCTCAAAATCGATACACAGATAACCGACCTTTTTCCCCGCTATCTGCGCGAAATACCCTCTGCCGGCCTGAATATCCTGCTGAATGCATTTCTCATCGGGATAACCGTTCTGCCACTGATCAACCCCTTCATCATGAAGCAGTTTCTTTGCGCTGTTGATCATTCCCATGGCTTCAGAAAGTTCCCCGATAGATACCTTCACCAATACTGTAGCATCTTTCTGATTCATCATTTCACTCATGATTCATTTCCATGCGATTCTTGTATACGATAGTTCATTCCGATTGTTATTCTTTTTCAGAGAGACGCTCTTTCCATTCAATTGCGCCGCTCTGCCATGCGCCGTCTTCCAGAAGATCTGAAATTTTTAGCTCATCAAGCCTTTCGTAGAACGCATCCATTCCCTCGGAGAGAGTGTTCATGATCTTGTTTTCACTGCTCTTCACATGAGGACGCCCCGGGAACAGCTTCTCTGCATAGCCCGACTGGACAAAAATCCCGTCTCCTTCTCCCAGAGCTGTGAAAACATCCTTCAGACTGATCGAATCCGCCGGCGAGGAAAGTGTATAACCGCCGCGCTTGCTGGCACTTGAAACGACCAACCCGCTTCGCGAGAGCTTCATCAGAATTTTTTTCAGATAAGAATCCGACACCTCCAGAAGGGAACTCATCGTGCTGCTCTTGACAGGTTTGTGGCCCTTTTCCAATGCCAGAATAATGATGACATAAATTCCCTGTTCGAACGTACTGCTGATCTTCATTACCCAATCATCTTTCTTACGAATTCATCCGCCACATCATTATTTATTCATTGGCTTGCTGCATCTATGGGTAAAATATATATCCTCGGATATTTTTTGTCAATATTAGCGGTAAATAAGCGTTCCTTTTTGCATCCATCTCATCGCTCCGATTCCTTCGAAGGATAAAGTTCCTCCCGGATCTGCTGCAAGAAACGATCCGCAGCTCTGGAGAAGATCTGATATTTCTTCCAGATAATGAATGCTTCATCTTCCATAACCGGCGAAAGCGGTCTGAAACACAATGAAGAATTCCCCCGATCCAGTACGGTATCCAGCAGTTTTTCAAAACCAATGGTGTAGCCGAAGCCTTCATCCGTAAGGATAGCCGCATTCAATATCAGATTATATGTTGCCACGACGTTCAGACGGGAAGCAGATCTGTGCATCCAGCCGGCAAGCTGTTTTCTTGCATTCTCCTGCGTAGACGTAATCAATGGCAGCTCCTTCAGATCTTCCGCCGAAATGCTATTCTTCTGTGCCAGAGGATCATCCCGCCGCATCAGAACACCCCAGTGTTCTTTTATCGGTATACGCATGATATCGTATTTTTTTGAATCTGCTTCGCTGAAAAGGAGTCCGAAATCGATCAGACCTTTGTCCATCTGCTCCATTACATAGGATGCGTTGCCACTCATGAAATGATAATGGATATCCGGACAGCTTTTCTGCAATTTCTTAGCAGCACGGGCGAAAATACGAATCGTATCTGTCTCACCGGTTCCGATCCAGACATCTCCTGCTACAGCATCACCCGGCTGGGTTATTTCATTTTCGGTCTTTTCAACCAATCTCAAAATTTCTTCGGCACGTGCACGCAGCAGTTTTCCATCTTCCGTCAGGGTCACTTTCCGGGATCCTTTCGTCCCGCGTACCAGCAGCTGTTTGCCCAGCTCTTCTTCCAGCCCTTTCAGCTGAATAGAAAGAGTCGGCTGGGTCAGATGCAGAGATTCTGCGGCTGCCGTGATGTTCTGTTCTCGTGCCACTGCCAGAAAGTATTCCAATACACGCAGTTCCATCATCACACCTCTTTTCTTTTTCCATTATATCATAAATATTATCTATACAAATGTATTAAAACAAAGTATTTTCAATTTAATTACTCATCTTTTATACTGAGATCAGAACAAAGGAGGAACAACAAATGACAGACGTAACCAGATTTGAGTTCAATGAAGGCAAGACCTACGAAGTATATCCGGAAATCGAAAACCGGACCGTATATTTCCATAACCGCTATGGTATTCAGCTGGCCGCAGACATTTTCTTCCCGGAAGGATTTGATGATACCAGGAAGTATCCGGCGATTATCGTCAGCCATCCGCACGGCGGCGTAAAGGAACAGTCCGGCGGACTGTATGCTCAGGAAATGGCAAAGCACGGCTTCATCGGCTTTGCGATTGATCTTTCCTACAACGGTGCCAGCGGCGGCACGGCAAGACATATCTCCACACCGGAAGGTCATGTAGAAGACATCCAGGCAGCCGTTGACTATCTCGGCACGAGAGCATTTGTCAACCGTGATGCGATCGGCCTCATCGGCATCTGTGCTTCCGGCAGCTTCGCCATTGCGGCAGCCCTGACGGATACCCGCATCAAGGCAGTTGCCACCTCGACGATGTATAACATCGGCGAAAGCTACCGCACGATGTTCGGCATGCGGGATACGGATCAGCGGATCGACCTGCTGAAGGAAACCGGCGAACAGAGATGGAATGCCTATGCCGGCGGCGAAGAGAAGTTCATGATGGAATTCCCCCGCAAGGTCACACCGGAAATGTATGACAATCTTGATCCTGTCTCCAAAGAATTCTTTGACTACTATCTCGATATGAACAGAGGCCGTCACCAGTATTCGACCGGCGCTATGAATATGAACAGCCTGGCGGCTCTTTTCAACTTTGACCCTTACATCAATGCGGATCTTCTCAAGGGAAGAAGAGCTCTGATTGTCTGCGGTACCGAAGCACACTCCCGTGCCTACAGTGAAGAAGCTTATGCAAAACTCCCGCGGGAATGCACGGAGATCTACTGGGTTGAAGGCGCCGGACACTGCGATCTTTATGATGATAAGACAAAGATTCCGTTTGCGAAATTTGCGTCTTTCTTTGAGGAAATGACAAAGTGAAGAAAGGAATTGTCCTGTTGATCTGTATGGCACTATCAGCTGTCAGCCTGTGGGGATGCGGCAGTCCGGAAGCGGAAGAAACAGCTTCCGCTTCAGTCTCAGCAGCTGCGGTATCCGCCACATCCTCACCAGCCGTTAGAACATTAAGCGAATCTTTTTCCTACAGCACCCGGGAAACCTGGGTGCGCCATGACGGCGGACAGATCTACGGAATCGCCTATATTCCGGATGACGGCCGTTCGCAGCATCCGCTTGTCATTTTTGCGCATGAACTTGGGGAAAATCACACAACCGGCATTCCCTATGCGGAACATCTGGCCGCCTGCGGCTACGCCGTCTACGTATTTGATTTCTGCGGCGGCAGTGCCAATGGAACAGAAAACCAGAGTGATGGAAGTTCAGCGGAAATGTCCGTCATGACGGAGACAAGCGATCTGGAAAGTGTGCTTGAGGCAGCCAGAGACTGGGATTTTGCGGATTCTGATCACATTGCTCTGCTCGGCGGCAGCCAGGGCGGCTTCGTCAGTGCCGTGACAGCAGCTGAAAACACCGATACCGTCAGCGCTCTGATCCTCATGTATCCGGCCTTTGTCATCTACGATGATGTACATGAACGGTTTTCTTCGCTGGATGAGGTGCCTGATACCTTCGGACAGTGGGGCGGATGGATCACCCTGGGAAAGAGCTATGCCGAAGATGTCTGGGACTATGATCCCTATGAACACATTTCGGCTTACCAGGGGCCGGTCCTGATCCTGCACGGGGACAGCGATGCCCTTGTGGATATTTCCTATGGAGAACGGGCAGCCGAAGTCTACAGCGATGCCGAATTTCATACGATCAGCGGCGGCGGGCACGGGTTCTATGGCCAGCCGTTTGAAGATGCTCTGCAGTATATCAAAGGCTTTCTGGCTCAGCACATGCCTGCTGAAGCCTGAGAAAGGAGAAAGAGATTCATGAAGATAAAGAAAGCGGCGGCAGCCGTTCTGATTTCCCTGGTTCTGACCGCATGCGGCAGCACTGCAGCCACAGGTTCAGCCGGAGAGACTGCTTCCGAACAGACCGCTATTTCAAATGAGGAGGATGAAAACGTGACGGAAACAACAAAACGTGTCGCATCAGACGGAGCACAGATGCAGACCGAAGATAAAACAATCGCAACAAGAATTCCGCCGGAGAACGGTACGAAGGTCAATATCCGTTTCGGGGAAGATGCCGTGATCACCGGCGTCCTGAATGACAGCGACACCGCAAAAGCATTGATTTCCAAGCTTCCCTACACGGTTCATATGAGCCGGTATTCGCATGATTTCTGCGGTGTAACGGAGGAACTCCCCTACAACGAGAATGAAGTTCATTACGGCTGGCTGAACGGTGATATCGACTATGCCATCGACGCTCCGTATTTCACAATTCTTTTCAAAGATGAAGAAGAATCGGAACAGTACGGATATCAGGTCAATATCGGTGTCATCACGTCCCCGATCGCAGATATCAATGCGCTGGACGGAAGTTATGACGTCACCGTAGAGTTAGCAGAATAAAAAGAAGGGATGATACAGATGAAACGAAAAGAAGTATTCATCACAGGAATCCTGACAGCCGTTCTTCTTGCCGGATGCGGAAGTTCGTCAAATGATGCCATCAGCAGCACCGCTTCCACAGCCGCCGGTTCCGGCAGTCCGGCTTCTTCTGAAGAAGATACCGGAGATGAAATCGAAAACTATACCCGTTATGCGGACTACACGCCCGCAGAGGCAGAGGATGCGGGAATCACCTCCGGGAGCGCCGGAAATATTCTGGTTGCCTATTTCTCCCGGTCCACGAATACTTCTCTTACCGGTGTGGACGCCGTATCCTCCGCAAGTCTTGATATCCAGGATGATGATACCGCACTCGGAAATGCACAGCAGATGGCGGAATGGATTTCAGATGAGACCGGCGGGGATCTTTATCCCATTCAAACGATGTACACCTATCCGGTGGACTATGATCAGACCGTCGATGTGGGCGAAGGTCAGGATTCGGACGGCGTGCATCCGGTTCTGATTAATCCGATAGATCTCTCGTCCTATGATCTGATCTATCTCGTCTATCCGATCTGGCATTATACTCTTCCGGCGCCGATCGTATCTTTTCTGGAAGATTATGACTTATCCGGCAAAACCGTCTGCTGCTTTACCACCAGCGGCGGAAGCGGCTTTGCCGATACCATCAGGAGAATCCAGGAGGCGGAACCGGATGCAGACGTTATAGAAAGCATCACCGTTCCAGAGAGCAGTACATCCGGATCAGAAGAAAAGGTTCGCTCCGCTGCGGCAGATCTGAAAACCGAATATGCTCCGGAGCAGGAGAAAAACATGACAGAAAAACAGACCATACAAATTCAGATTAACGATCAGACTTATTCAGCCGAACTGGAAGATAACGAAACAGCCGCGGCATTCCGGGAAAAGCTTCCGCTGACCCTTCAGATGCAGGAGCTGAACGGTAATGAAAAGTATGCTTATGATGTATCCCTGCCCTCTGATGCGGAGTCTGTCGGAAATATTCAGGCGGGTGATCTGATGCTCTACGGCGATGACTGCCTTGTCCTCTTCTACGACAGTTTTTCCACCAGCTACAGCTATACAAGAATCGGCCATATCACTGATCCAGACGGCTTAGCGGATGCTGTGGGAAATGGCAGCGTACAGATCACCTTCTCCACTGAATGATAACGAATTTAATGATGTAAAAAGAAAGGAGCAGCAAGGTTATGGAACAGCAGATGCTGAAAAATAAAGTAGCGATCATTACCGGTGCGAGCTATGGAATGGGACAGACCATGGCAGAACTCTTTGCAGACGAAGGCGCATCCGTTGTTTTGACGGCGAGACATGAAGATAAACTGAATGAAGTCGTTAACGGGATTCGCAGCAAAGGGCAGCGCGCCGTCGGTGTCGTCGCCGACGTCTGTTCGACAGAGGACACGAGGAAGGTTTTTGAAACCGCAATAAAAGAATTCGGTGATGTCGACATTCTGATCAACAATGCCGGCATCGGAGAACAGAAAATGATTGATGAGACAGATGACGAATGGATGATGATGGTCATGAATACGAACCTGGGAGGCCCGATGCGCTACATCCGTGAAGCTCTGAAGATTTTTCTTCCAAAAAACGACGGCTGTATCATCAACATTTCTTCCGTCAATGCGACAAGACCCTTCTGCGGTGCGACCTATACTTCGACGAAAGGTGCGCTCAACACGCTGACCAAAAATGTTGCGATGCGTCTGATCGATACAAACATCCGTTGTAACGCCGTTGCTCCGGGTTCCACAATCACACCCGCGCATCTCGCAAATAAGGCCGGAAAACAGCCCGGCGGCGCTAAAATGCTGCAGTACAGCGGTCATTATGTGTATTTTCCCGGTCCTGAATGTGACCCGATCGATCAGGCCTATGCCTGCCTCTATCTTGCGAGCAAGATGGGCCGTCATGTAAAAGGCCAGGTCATTCAAGTCTGCAATGGCGCATTCTTATGATTTTCAATATAAATGGAGGAAATAAATATGCTTGGAGATTTTTCTTACTGCAACCCCACAAAACTTTATTTCGGAGAGCACTCCCTGGAACAGCTGCCGAAAGAACTTAATAAATACGGAGACCATGTTGTTCTGGTCTACGGCGGCGGATCCATCCGGAAAAATGGCATCTACGATGATATCACGAAAGTGCTCAGAGAGTCGGGAAAGACTGTGACAGAGATTTCCGGCGTCATGCCGAATCCAACTGTTGCAAAGCTCAAAGAAGGAATACAGATCGCAAGAGAGGCCGGGGCAGATTTCATTCTTGCCGTCGGCGGCGGTTCCGTCATCGATTATTCCAAGGCACTTTCCGTATCCGTCAATTATGACGGCGATCCCTGGGAAAAGTACTACCTGAAGTTTGAGGAGCCGGAATGTGAAACGCTTCCTGTCGGCGCTGTTCTGACCATGGTTGGCACCGGCTCGGAGATGAATGCCGGGGCCGTGATCACCAACCCGGATCAGAAGCTCAAGATCGGACATGTCTTCAAAGATGAAAAGATCATGCCGCGCTTTTCCATCCTGAATCCCCGCTATACAATGACCCTTCCGCATTACCAGATGGTTTCCGGAATCTACGATATTTTCAATCATATCTGCGAACAGTATTTTTCCGGCGAGGATGACAATACGAGTGATTATATCGCCGAAGGACTGATGCGCTCGGTCATTCACTCAAGCCGCATCGCCAACAAAGATCCGCAGAACTACGAAGCCCGCTCCAATCTGATGTGGACGGCAACCTGGGCGCTCAACACACTCATTGAAAAAGGAAAGACCACCGACTGGATGGTTCATATGCTGGGGCAGGCTGTCGGTGCGCTGACAAACGCAACGCACGGCATGACACTCGCAGCGGTTTCTATGCCGTACTACCGTTACATCATGCCGTACGGCCTGAAGAAGTTCGTACGGTTTGCCGAAACCGTATGGGATGTAAATCCGGAAGGAAAGAGCGATACCGAGATTGCGGAAGCCGGTCTGGCCGCGATGGAACAATGGATGAAGGAACTTGGCCTTGTCATGAACATCACAGATCTTGGAGCCAATGAAAGCATGATCCATGACCTCGTGAAAGGAACCATTATCCTGAAAGGCGGTTACAAGGTTCTGGATGAAAAAGAGATCGCAGAGATCTTCAAAAAAAGTCTCTGAAAGGAACCACGATATGAGCAGAACACCGGAAGAAATCTATCAGAATCTGCTGGACGCCGGATATACCAAAGCAAAAGCGGACCGGTTCATGACCTATATGAACAGCGGAGACCGTGAGTCCTGGCAGCATGACCTGACTGTGAAACGCACAAAGATTGTTGAGAGACTTCACAAGGAAAACCGGCATCTGGAATGTCTGGATTACCTGTTCTATGAACTGAAAAAGCAATAAAAGGTGGATCACATGAAAATACTGATACTAAATGGAAGTCCAAGACCGAACGGAAATACCAAAGCACTGATTGACGCCTTCAGGGAAGGAGCCGTTTCCAAAGGGCATGAAGTTACGGAAGCCGACGTTGCCAGACTGAATATTCATGGCTGCCTTGGCTGCGAATACTGCCATACCCGGGGCGATGGCAAATGTGTGCAGAATGATGATATGCAGAAAATTTACCCGCTTCTTCAGCAGGCAGACGTTCTCGTTCTTGCTTCGCCCATCTACTATCACGGCTTCAGCGGTCAGCTGAAATGTACAATTGACCGTTTCTATGCCACGGGAACGCCGGGAGAACTGAAGCTGCGCAAGATTGCAATGCTGCTGAGTTCCGGGGCGGACCGGGTTTATGAAGGAGCGGTCTATTCCTTTCATGAAGACTTTATCAGCTATCTTGGTCTGGAGGATGCAGGAATTGTCACTGCACACGGATCTGAGAATAAATCCGATGCGAAACGGAAGGAAGCGAAAATGCTGGGAGCATCGCTGTAAATAATGTATAACACTGCCGTCAGATTCAATTGAATCTGACGGCAGAACAGTAATATCTTCTCAATTATCTGATGACGGGATGCAGCTCATTCCTTGAAAGCTGTAATTCCACGGATTGCTTACGATAAATTGGCCCTTCCCTTCAAATTATTCAGATTTTATCCTGCTCCCTTAAAACGATTATACGCAGTACAAGTAATTGTGTCTTCTGAAGTAGAATAGATTGGATAACAGGCAAAAAAAAGTACAAAATTCTCATTGGACCCATTTATGTAAACCGCTTCTTCCACAACGGTATATTCAATCAAACCATTCGAATCATATTTCGGAAGACCTTCAACAACAGCCGTCCATTCATTAGTTGCTGAAGGGCTTAAAGTAGTTTCCGTCCGTTCACCATTTCCGTAGACCCGAAAAGTAGTTGACACCTCTCTTCCAGTAGATTGCTCCCATATCTTTTCAACTTTTATTGTAACCGTCTCGGTGTTGGTGTTGGTGAAGGTGTAGCCGCTGGAGGCGTCTCCGCTCACCGTCGTAGAGTAATTGGAGGCATCGACCCCGCTCATCCCTGTTTCTGAGACGGTATAAGCTATCTCCTTTCCGTTGTTGTACTTGGCAAGGTTGCCGAACGACCCGGTCCAGTTGTTATCCGAGCTCAGGGTAAGCGTCTTCCCCGTGTCGACATCGTCGGCATACAGGGCGAAGGTCGCGGACGTGCCGGCGGGGCCGACCCACTCCTTCGTGACCGAAACCGAGGTCGTCTCCGGCGTGTGCGTATTGGTGATCGTGAAGGTGCCGTCTTCGTTTTCAGTAACCTCTGACGTGTATCCATCAGGAACGGTCGTCTCGGCCACGCTGTAGGTATATTCGTTCCCGTCGGAGTCATACTTTGCCAGGTCTTCGAAAGAGAAGGACCAGGTGCCGGCGGAGTCGGCTGTCGCCGTCGCCGTGCCGACCGCCGTGCCGTCCCGGAGCAGGCTGACGGTCACGGAGTCAGGACGCAGGCCGTCCTGGTCGTCGGAATCGTCCCAGGTCTTGGTGCCGGAAACAGAAGTCGTCTCCGGTGTATGGGTATTGGTGATCGTGAAGGTGCCGTCTTCGTTATCGGTGACCGCCGACGTGTATCCGTCGGGCACAGACGCCTCGGCCACGCTGTAGGTGTATTCGTTCCCGTCGGAGTCGTACTTCGCCAGGCCTTCAAAGGAGAAGGACCAGGTGCCGGCGGAGTCGGCCGTTACCGTCGCCGTGTCAACCGACGTGCCGTTCCGAAGCAGACTGACGGTCACCGATTCAGGCCGCAGACCGTCCTGGTCGTCGGCATCGTCCCAGACCTTGGTCCCCGAGATGTCGACGGTCTCAGTGTTGGTGTTGGTGAAGGTGTAGCCGTTCGAGGCGTCGCCGCTTACCGTCGTGGAGTAGTTGGAGGCGTCGACTCCGCTCATCCCTGTCTCTGAGACGGTGTAGG
>JBMNRP010000024.1:0-40243 GCA_050944685.1 Bilifractor sp. | reverse complement strand
GACCTTGACGGAGAAGTTTCTGCTGTACGGCGGAGCGATCAATCTGGCCGGTTCGGTCAAGGGAAAAGCGACCGCCCGCCACGCTGTCTCGGACTGGATGGAGATTGAGAAAAAAAGAGGAATTTCCGTGACGTCGTCGGTCATGCAGTTTGTCTATGACGGGTACTGCATCAACATACTGGACACGCCGGGCCACCAGGATTTTTCGGAGGACACCTACCGGACGCTGATGGCGGCAGACTCCGCCGTTATGGTGATTGACGGAGGCAAGGGCGTCGAGGCGCAGACGCGGAAACTGTTCAAGGTCTGCGCGATGCGGCACATTCCGGTCTTCACCTTCATCAACAAGCTGGACCGTGACGCCCGGGATACGTTTGACCTCGTAGATCAGGTGGAAAAAGAGCTCGGCATCATGACCTGTCCGGTCAACTGGCCGATCGGGTCCGGAAAAAAATTTCGCGGCGTCTATGACAGGAAGACGAAAAAGGTGCTTACCTTCGCCGGGACCGAAAAGGGAACCAGGGAGGGAGTCGAGGAGGAGATCGCACTGGACGATCCGCACCTTCTGGATGTGATTTCCGAAGAGCAGAAGGAGACGCTGGAAGGAGAGATTGAACTCCTGGACGGGGCTTCCGCCGAATTCGATCAGGAGGCGGTCAGCAAAGGAAGGCTCTCGCCGGTATTTTTCGGGTCCGCGCTCACCAACTTCGGAGTCGAGACATTTCTGAAGCATTTTCTGACCATGACGGAGTCACCGCTTCCGAGAATGTCGGATGAGGGGATCATCGATCCGGTGAAAAATGATTTTTCCGCTTTTGTCTTCAAGATTCAGGCCAATATGAACGCCCATCACCGCGACCGCGTCGCGTTTATGCGGATCTGCTCCGGAAAGTTTGACGCGGACCGCGAAGTCTACCACGTGCAGGGGAACAAGAAGATGCGTCTGTTACAGCCGCAGCAGATGATGGCGGACGACAGGCACGTCGTATCCGAGGCGTACGCGGGTGACATCATCGGGGTTTTCGACCCCGGCGTCTTCGCGATCGGGGACACGGTCTGCGCGCCGGGCAGTCATTTCCGCTTCGAGGGCATTCCCACCTTTGCTCCCGAGCATTTTGCGAGAGTCTCGCTGATCGATTCGATGAAGCGCAAGCAGTTCGTCAAGGGAATCCGGCAGATCGCCCAGGAGGGAGCCATCCAGGTATTCCAGGAAATAAAAGGCGGCATGGAAGAGATCATCGTCGGCGTGGTCGGCGTGCTGCAGTTCGATGTGCTGAAATTCCGCATTGAAAATGAATATAATGTGGAGATCCGTCTCGAAATGCTTCCTTATGAATATATCCGCTGGATCGAAAACTATCAGGAGGTTGACCTCGATTCCATCTCGGGCACTTCGGATATGAAGATCGTCAAGGATATGCACGAACATCCGCTCCTGCTTTTCATCAACGAGTGGAGCATCGGAATGACGCTGGACCGGAACGAAAATCTGAAGCTCGCGGAGTTCAGCCGCAACTGATGATGAAATTCAATTTATGTCAACAGGACTTATTATGCGGATTGAATCCGGTACTTGTTCTATGATATAATCACCTGTGTAACAATTTCGGCAGCCGGTGCGGAACAGATGCAGGTAAAAACGGTTTCCGGCTGTCAGTGCCCCGCGGCAATGGGGCGGAACGGAGAAGTGATATGGCGGATAAAAATATGGTCACCATCTACGACGATAAGAATAAAGGGACGGTCGCGATCGCGGAGGATGTTCTCGCAAGCATCGTCGGTCTGGCCGCCACGGAAGTAGAGGGAGTCGCTGCCCTCGGAGGAAATATTACAAATGAAAAGATCGGTCACATCCGCAGAAAGACGATTTTCCGCGGAGTGAAGGTGGACGTTCTGGAGGGCGTCGCTTCCGTCCGTGCGATTATCTATATCCGGTACGGATACAGCATCCCGGATGTGACCCGCCAGGTGCAGGAGCGTGTGAAGTCCGCCCTGGAAAATATGACCGGACTGAAGGTCTCCGATGTCAATATCAGCGTCGCGGAGGTCGTGATGGATCAGGCGGAATAACGTATGATCGGAGACAGAATCATGAAGCGCAGTGAAATACGCGAGACAATTTTTATCCTTTTGTTTGAGAACCAGTTTTATCAGCGTTTTCTTCCCGGTTTTCTGACGCCGGAGGATGTCTCTTCCAGAAGAGAGCTTTATCTGGACGGACTGAAGGACGGACGTCTTTTTGATGTGCAGGATGTCGCTCCATCAGAAGAGGATATTTCCTATATCCGGGAGAAAACGGACCGGATCATCGGACATCAGGAGGAGCTGGACGCGGTGCTGAACCGCATCAGCGAAGGCTGGAGTACCAAAAGAATGGCGGGAACGGATCTCAGCATTCTCAGACTCGCGGTGTATGAGCTTTGTTTTGATGATGAAATTCCCACGGGGGTCGCGATCAATGAGGCGGTCGAGCTGGCGAAAAAATACGGCGGAGAGCATTCGGCTTCTTTTGTAAACGGGATTCTGGGCAGGGCAGCCCGGGAAATCCAGTCGTAATTATTCCGGAGCGGGTCTCCCTGAAGGAGAATCAGATGTGAATAAGGTCTATACGGTCTCGCAGGTGACCGATTATATTTCCGGACTGTTTGAACAGGACGTTCTTCTGACGCGGGTGACCGTACGGGGAGAAGTGAGCAATTGCAAATATCACGGATCCGGACATATTTATTTTACCTTAAAGGACGCAGGAGCTGCCGTTTCCTGCGTCATGTTTAAATCCCGGGTGAGCAGCGGACTCCTCTTCCACATGCAGGAGGGCGATCGCGTCGATGTGACGGGCTCGTTCGGGGTCTGGAAAAAGGGCGGAAATTACCAGCTCTATGCCAGAAAAATCGAACGTCAGGGGGCGGGCGCCCTCTATGAGCAATTCCTGAAGCTGAAGCGTGAGCTCGAAGAAATGGGCATGTTTGATCCCATGTACAAGCAGCCCATTCCGAAGTACGCCCGTACGATCGGAATCGTGACCGCTCCGACCGGGGCAGCCGTGCAGGATATCCGGAATATCGCGCTTCGCAGAAATCCCTATATTCAATTAATTTTATATCCGGCTCTTGTTCAGGGCAGGGGTGCGAAAGAGAGCATCGTCCGGGGAATCCGTGCGCTGGACCGGCCGGACATTGACTGCATCATCGTCGGCCGCGGAGGCGGCTCGATCGAGGATCTGTGGGCGTTTAACGAGCGAGAAGTGGCCGAGGCTGTCTTTCAGTGCTCGACGCCTGTTATCTCGGCGGTCGGACACGAGACGGATTTTACCATCGTCGATTTCGTTGCGGACCGGCGCGCGCCGACGCCTTCCGCTGCGGCGGAACTCGCAGTGACGGAAATCCGGCCGGTTCTGGATCGGATCGGACAGGAGTACCGCCGTCTGCAGCTGGGAATGGACGCAAGGGTCCAGAGCGCGCGGTCAGAGGTGGCGAAGAGAACCGCGAAACTGACGGAGTTTTCACCCCGCAACCAGATCGCGGAACGGAAGTCCCGGCTGCTTCGGATGTCGGATCGCATGACCCGCGGGATGCAGGACACGGTCCGGGAGAAGCGGACGAGGCTTCTCTCAGTTTCCGGACGGATTTCGGCCGGTGTCAGAGAGCCGGTTTACCAGAGCCGCATGTATCTGGAACGGATGCGGGAATCTCTGAACCGGCAGATGAAGGAAGTCTTTCAGGAGTACAGAGCCCGGCTGGACCGTCTGAAAACCGGAATTCCCATCGCGGAAGAGGCCGTGGTCCGCGAGAAGCGGCACCGCCTTCAGATGCTGATCGAGCGGATGAAGGGGCTTTCCCCGCTCACAAAGCTGAACCAGGGGTATGCCCGGACCGAAGATGTTTCCGGAAAGGCGGTCACCAGCGTGAGCGATGTGAAGGCGGGAAGCCTTTTGAGAGTTTATGTGCGTGACGGCAGAATTGACGCGGAAGTGAAAGAGACGCGCCGTTTCGGCCGGGATATTCCGGATGAGGCATAAGAGCGCGGCGTCAGAAGAGGCAGGAGGACAATATGGATCATAATTACGAGGATGAAAGGTTTCCGGAAAATTTGCCGTTTGATGAGGATGTTCCATGGGAGAATGAGACGGCTGCCGGTCCCGGGGACGTTCCGGCGGCTTCGGGCGATCCGGAAGACGGGCAGGGGGCGAAAGAAGGTCCTTCTCTTGATGAGTCATTCAAAAGGCTGGATGAAATTGCCGCCCGGATCGAGGAAAAGGACGTTTCCCTTGAGGAGTCGTTCCGTCTGTATCAGGAGGGAATGAATCTTTTGAAATACTGCAGCGGAAAAATCGACCAGGTGGAGAAAAAGATGATGGAGATCAGCGCCGACGGGACACTGAAGGAATTCTGATCCCGGATGGAGCTGAGGCGTGACAATGGAAGAACGTGATTTTGAAAACGAATTAAGAGAGAAAACCGGCAAAGTGCAGAATATTATTCTCCGCTTTCTGCCGGATCCGGAGCACGCCGGAAAGGCGTCGAGGATCTGCGATGCGATGCGGTACAGCATGGAGGCGGGCGGCAAGCGGATCCGTCCTCTTTTCATGTATGAGACGTACCGTCTGTTCGGGGGAACCTCCGCCGTGGTGGAGCCGTTTATGGCCGCGATCGAGATGATTCATACGCATTCTCTGATTCACGATGATCTGCCGGCGATTGACAATGACAGTCTCCGCAGGGGAAAGCCGACGACACACGCGGTTTATGGAGAGGCGATGGGCGTCCTCGCGGGCGATGCACTGCTGAACTATGCCTATGAGACGGCGCTCCAGGCCTTTTTTTACGGAAGCGGCCTCCGGGGTACGAAGCCGGATTTCGGGGAATCCATGCCGGAGCGGATCGTGTTTGCGCTGAAGATTCTGGCGGAGAGCACGGGATTCCGGGGAATGCTCGGCGGGCAGAGCGTCGATGTGGAAAATGAAAAGTCGAACCGGATGAAGATTGACCGTGAGACACTGGATTTTATCTACGAGCACAAGACCTCGAGGCTGATTGAAGCGCCCCTCCAGATCGGAGCGGTGCTGGCGGGTGCCGGAAAGAGCGAAATCCTCTGCATGAAGGACATCGGAAGCCGGATCGGGCTCGCGTTTCAGATCCGGGACGATATCCTGGATGTGACGGCGGACGAAAAGGATCTGGGCAAGCCGGTTTTCTCGGATGAAAAAAATGAGAAGACGACGTACGTGACTCTTTTCGGAATCGATGGAGCAGAAGATCGGGTCCGGATGCTGACCGACCAGGCGGTTGATCTTCTGGAAACACTTCCGGGAGATTCGTCGTTCCTGATCTGGCTGACGCAGAGGATGGCAGAACGCAGAAAATGAGAAAACAGACCGGTCTTACGCGTTCATCCGGGCAGAATGCCGCGGGATGAGAGGGGCGGGGCAAAGATTGAACCGGAACGGACGAATCGTCCGGAAACTGGCAGGAGCTGGGCATTTATGCTGGAAATGATTCATAAGCCAAATGATGTAAAAAAACTGCGCGAGGAGGATCTCCCTGTGCTGGCCGATGAGATCCGAAACTTTCTGATTGATTCCGTCAGCAGGACAGGAGGCCATCTCGCCTCCAATCTGGGGACGGTGGAACTGACGATCGCACTGCACCGCATCTATACGCTGCCGCGGGATAAAATTATCTGGGACGTCGGCCATCAGTCCTATACCCACAAGATTCTGACCGGAAGAAAAGAAGAATTCGCGAAGCTTCGCCAGAAGGACGGAATCAGCGGATTCCCGAGAAGATCGGAGAGTTCCTGTGACAGCTTTGACACGGGTCACTCCTCGACGTCGATCTCAGCGGGGCTCGGCTACGTGCGGGCCCGTGAGATTCAGCACCAGAATTACGGCGTTGTTTCCGTCATCGGAGACGGATCCGCCACCGGCGGACTCGCCTACGAGGCGCTGAATAATGCCGGTCAGCTGAAAACGAATTTTGTGGTGGTGCTCAACGACAACAAGATGTCCATTTCCAAAAACGTCGGCGGCATGTCGGAGTATCTCGGACGCGTGAGAACATCCGCCGCCTACACGAACATGAAAATGGATATCTCTTCCGCCATGGAAAAAATTCCCGTCGTCGGAGACCGCATGGTCACCGCACTCCGCAAGGCGAAAAGCGGTCTGAAGGAAATCCTGATTCCGGGTATGTTTTTCGAGAATATGGGATTCACGTATCTGGGACCGGTCGACGGCCACAATATTGATCAGCTGATCCGTGTGCTCGGAGAGGCGCGCTCCTTCAACGGACCCGTTCTCGTTCATGTGCTGACCGAAAAAGGAAAGGGATTTGAGCCGGCGGTCCGTCATCCCTCGAGATTTCACGGAACGGGACCTTTTGACCCGGAGACGGGCGTTCCGCTGAACGAAATGGCACCTACCTACACCGACGTTTTTGCCACGATCATGACGAAACTCGGAAGCCGCGACAGCAGGGTGGTCGCCGTGACGGCCGCGATGGCCGGCGGGACCGGGCTGAAGCGGTTCGCCAATATGTATCCGGAGCGCTTTTTCGATGTCGGCATCGCGGAAGGTCACGCGGTGACATTTGCGGCAGGGCTTGCACTCGGGGGGCTTACGCCTGTGGTTGCGGTTTACTCCTCTTTCCTTCAGAGAGCCTTTGATCAGATCATGGAGGACGTGTGCATGCAGAACCTCCATGTGATTTTTGTTCTGGACCACTCCGGGTTTGTGGGGGCGGACGGAAGGACTCACAACGGGTGCTACGATCTCTCCTATCTGTCGATGATGCCGAACATGACGGTGATGGCTCCGAAGAATTTGTGGGAGCTCTCGGACATGATGAAATTTGCCGTCGAGTTTGACGGGCCGATCGCGATCCGGTATCCGAAGGGCGAGGCATTCGGGGGTCTGACTTATCAGCGCGCCCCGATTGAGTGCGGAAAGTCGGAAATCATCGAGCGCGGCGGAGGGATCGCTATTCTGGCGATCGGCTCCATGGTCCGTACCGGCCTCGATGTGCTGAGAAAGCTGAACAAATGCGGGCGAAAGGCGACCCTGGTCAACATGCGGTTTGTGAAGCCGCTCGATACGGACCGGATCGATGATCTGGCAAAAGACCATGATACGTTTGTGACGATTGAAGAAAATGCGCGTGAGGGCGGATTCGGAACGAAGGTGATGGATTATCTGAATCGCGCGCACCCGGACAGGAAGCTGAAGATTTTTGCGATTCCGGACCGGTTTATCGGACACGGCAGCGTGGACTGGCAGAGAGAGCAGGCCGGTCTGGACGCGGAGTCGATTTTCCGCTCGCTGACAGAAGAGACGCCGCCGGAGGGAAACGAGGATCCGCCGGTTTCCGGAGCGGAATAACGCGGACGCCGGATGAAAAAGAGACCGGTCAGGTCCGCGTAAAGGAGGCTTTGCGTAAATTGAGCAGGGAACGTCTCGACGTGCTCGTCATGCGCCGTGGATTTGCGGACGCCCGCGACAAGGCGAAGCGTCTGATCATGGCCGGGGAGATCTACGTCGACGGACAGAAAGAAGATAAAGCCGGGATGCGCTTTGATGAGACGGCCCGGATCGAGTATCGCGGGAATCCGCTTCCTTACGTGGGACGCGGCGGTCTGAAGCTGGAAAAAGCGATCGGTGTATTTTCGATCGATGTGACGGGCCGCGTGTGCATGGACGTCGGCGCCTCGACGGGAGGATTTACGGACTGCATGCTTCAGAACGGGGCGTCTCTCGTTTATTCGGTGGATGTCGGACGCGGTCAGCTCGCCTGGAAGCTGCGCGAGGATCCGCGCGTCGTCTGCATGGAAAAAACCAATATCCGTTACCTTCAGCCGGACGCCATATCGCGCCGGCCGTCCTTCGTCTCTGTCGACGTCTCGTTTATCTCGCTGAAAATCGTGCTTCCCGCCGTGCTGAAGCTGATCGAGGGAGGAGGCAGGATTGTCTGCCTGATCAAGCCCCAGTTTGAGGCGGGACGCGAAAAAGTAGGAAAGAAGGGCGTTGTGCGGGATCCGGCGGTTCACGGGGAAGTGATTGCTGCCGTGATCGGCTGCGCCCGGTCGCTTTCCTGCCGCGTTCTCGGTCTGGATTATTCCCCGATCAAAGGGCCGGAGGGGAATATCGAATATCTGCTTTACCTGGAGGCACCGGAAGAATCCGGGCAGGCTCCCGGACCGGACAGCTTTATTTCTTCGGATGATGTGGCGGAAGTGGTCAGAAAAGCTCACGCGGAGCTGGACCGCCCGCATGCTGCCGCAGACTGAAGGAGGCAGGCATGAAAAATTTTTTTGTGATTACGAATACGACAAAGGACCCGGATCTGTCTGTGACCCGCTCGGTCATGAATTATCTCGCGAGCCGGAGCTGCAGCTGCGAGTACGGTGAGGTAAGCCGGAAGAATGAGGGCGGAGGATATTTCTGCCTGGATCCGGATCAGATTCCGGACGATACGGACTGTTTCATCGTTCTGGGAGGCGACGGAACCCTGATCCACGCGGCGACCGATACGATCGTGCGGCAGATTCCTCTTCTCGGGATCAATCTGGGGACTCTCGGGTATCTCGCGGAGGTCGACCGGCAGTCGGTCTATCCCGCGCTGGATCATCTCGTCCGCGACGAATTTCAGGTCGAGCGGCGCATGACGCTCGGCGGAACGATTTACCACGAGGGAAAGCCGATTGACTCTGAAATCGCGCTCAACGACGTTGTGATCCGGACGGCGGTTCCCTATGGAACCATAGACGTGAAAAATTTTG
The DNA here is from genome assembly GCA_050944685.1 of Bilifractor sp. Taxonomy (GTDB): domain Bacteria; phylum Bacillota; class Clostridia; order Lachnospirales; family Lachnospiraceae; genus CADBRN01. The sequence goes on along the minus strand of JBMNRP010000024.1, from coordinate 31,471 downwards.
TCAACAATCTGTATCTGAACAGCTACAAGGCGGACGGTATCATCATCTCCACACCGACCGGCTCTACGGGCTACACCCTTTCGGTCGGCGGCCCCATCATTGCCCCGTCGTCCAATCTGTTTGTCATGACCCCGCTTGCCGCTCATGAGCTGAATACGCGGAGCATCGTTCTGAGAGATGACGACCGCATCAGCGTTCTGATCGGAACGGGCCGGGACAATGAGATGGAAAATGCCGCCGCTTACTTTGACGGAGGCAAGGGTGTTTCGATGACGACAGGAGACCGGATCGACATATACCGTGGGGAACGGGACGCACTGCTGATCCGGCTGAACAACGACAGTTTTCTGGAACGCCTGAGCCGGAAGATCAATAATTTCTGAACAGGTTTGATTTGAAATGGATGAAATCTTTCATCGGGGGAGAGAAAAAGTGAAATCTGACAGACACGCACAGATCCTGAAACTGATCCGGGAATATGATATTGAAACGCAGGAAGAGCTGGCCGGAAAGCTGAACGAGACCGGTTTCCGTGTGACTCAGGCGACCGTCTCGCGGGACATCCGCGAGCTGAAGCTGACGAAGGTGCCCGGGGAGCGGGGCGGTTTCCGGTACGCCCTGATGGAGAAACTTCCGCAGGATGAGGAAGGGAAATTTATCCGGGTTCTGAAGGACTCGTTTTCTTCTATGGAAACCGCGGACAGTCTGGTGGTGATCAAAACGGCGCCGGGTATGGCGATGGCCGCCGCCTCCGTTCTGGATGAGCTTCACCTGGATGAGATCGTCGGATGCATCGCAGGGGACAATACGATCATGTGCGCCGCTCGCAGCCATGAGGACGCGGTTCGCGTCACGGAGAATCTGAAAAAGATGCTGGACAGGATCTGACTCGCGAAGCCTGCCGGGAGAGGTTCGGATCATGACGAAAAGAAAAAAAGGCATTTGCGCCGGAGGGATTCATACCACAGATGTTAACGGAATTACATGTGAAAAACCTGGCCCTGATCGATGAGGCGGACGTCACGTTCGGGCGGGGCCTGAATATACTGACCGGAGAGACCGGAGCCGGAAAATCTGTTCTGCTCGGCGCGGTCAATCTCGCGCTGGGACAGAAATTTTCCAGAGAGATGCTGAGAACCGGGCAGAACACCGCCCTGGTGGAACTCGTTTTTGAGGTGGAGCATCCCGCCGTCCTCCGCAGACTAAAGGAGCTGGAGATCGAACCGGAAGACGGACAGATCATTATTACCAGGAAAATACATGACGGGCGCAGCATCAGCCGCGTAAACGGTGAAACCTGCACCGTGTCCTCTATCCGGAAAGCCGCTTCGCTTCTTCTGGACATTCACGGGCAGCACGAGAATCAGACGCTGCTCGATCCGGAAGGCCAGATGCATATTCTCGATGTGTACGGAGAAGAGGAGATCGCTCCTCTGTTGAAGGCGATGCGGTCCTCCTGGAGCGCTTACCGGGAAATTGAAAAAGAACTGGAGGGCTATCAGATTGACGAGAGAGCCCGGGACCGGGAAATGGATCTGCTTGCCTATGAGATCCATGAGATCCGGGAAGCGGACGTGCAGGACGGAGAGGAAGAAGAGCTGGAAAAACGCTACCGGAAGATGGCAAACAGCAGAAAAATCGCGGAGACACTCGGAAGTGTCTACCAGATGACCGGGTCCGAAGAGGGAGCAGGGGATCTGGTGAGCCGCGCCCTCCGCGATCTGTCGGAGGTGCAGGAATTTGACGAAGAGCTTTCGGGGATGGCGGCGACGCTGACGGACGCCGAGGGAGTTCTGGAGGATTTCAACCGGAGCGTCTCGGATTATCTCGATTCCTTTTCCTTCTCGGACGAAGAGTTCCGTGAGACAGAGGAGCGGCTGGACCTGATCCGCCGGATGGAGGCCAAGTACGGGAAAAATGCCGCGGAGATCCGGGAGTATCTGGCCGGCCAGGAAGCGCGCCTGGATACGCTTCAGAACTTCACCGCCAGGAAAGAGGAACTGGAAAAGGAGCGCGGTCAGGCGGAATCGAAGATGAAAAAAGCGGCAGAAGAACTGACCGCGTGCCGGAAAAAATATGCGGGGCAATTTTCGAGGGAGATCCGAAGCGCGCTTCTGGATCTGAATTTCCTGGACGCGCGGTTTGAGGTGAGCTTTGAGAAGAACGAGAAGTGTACCGCCTCCGGATGCGACAGGATTTCGTTTCTGCTGTCGACAAACCCGGGGGAAGAGGTCAGACCTCTCTCGAAGGTGGCATCGGGCGGCGAGCTGTCCCGGATCATGCTGGCGATCCGGACGATCATGGCGGATCGGGATGAGACCGAGACGCTGATCTTCGATGAGATCGACGCGGGCATCAGCGGCCGGACGGCACAGAAGGTTTCCGAGAAGATGGCGAAAGTAGCCGGGTCGCATCAGGTCATCGCGATTACCCACCTGGCCCAGATCGCTTCCATGGCCGATCACCATTTTGAGATCCGCAAGAGCGTCGAAGACGGAGCGACCATCAGCCGCATCCGCGAGCTGGGCGAAGACGAGTCGGTCGAGGAGCTTGCGCGCATCCTCGGCGGAGCGGAAATTACCGGAACCGTCCGGGACAATGCGCGCGAGATGAAAAACATGGCCAGACGGAAAAAGGCGGAAAAGGACTGATTTCCTGCCCTCTTGTTTCACAGACAGTCGGGCATTGATCCCGGGATCCCTGTTACGGCAGGATCCCGGGATTTTTCTGCCCTTTTCATACCCTTTTTTCCTTACTATTATTTAGTAATCCCGCCGGCGGACCACCATATTCCACATTTTTTCGGAAAAAGTGTTGACATTCCTTCCGCCCGGTGCTACATTAGGAAACGTAAGATATTAGCACTCCACTTTAACGAGTGCTAACAAGAAGAAGGGAGAAAGGTTTGGAACCGGACGACAGAGAACTGGATGAAAGAAAAAAAGTAATTCTGAAGGCAATCATACAGACTTACCTGGATACGGGCGAGCCGGTCGGATCGCGGACCATTTCAAAGTATACGGATCTGAACCTGAGTTCAGCGACGATCCGGAATGAGATGTCGGACCTGGAAGAGATGGGTTACATCCTCCAGCCGCACACCTCAGCGGGACGTATCCCGTCGGATAAAGGATACCGCTACTATGTCAACGAACTGATCGCACAGAAGGATCAGGAGATCACCGAGGTGAAGGATCTGATGATCCAGAAGACGGACCGCCTGGAGAGTATCCTGAAGCAGGTAGTCAAAGTCCTCGCGAATGATACCAATTACGCGACGATGATCATGCCTTCGGTGCATTCCACCAGGCTGAAGTTTATCCAGCTTTCCAAGGTGCATGAGGACCAGCTTCTGGCGGTTATCGTCGCCCAGGGAAATATGGTGAAAAACCGCCTGATCGATCTGGATGATGTGATCACTGACGAGCAGCTTTTGAAGCTGAATCTTCTGCTGAACACGGAACTGTGCGGATTATCCATCGGAGAGATCAATCTGGAGATGATCCAGAAAATGAAAGAAGAAGCCGGCATCCACAGCGCGGTGATCAGCAAGGTGGTCGATATGGTCGCGGAGGCGATCAAGCCGGACCGCGCGGATCAGACCGTCTACACGAGCGGGGCGAAAAACATTTTCCGGTATCCCGAGCTGGCGAATTCCGAGAGCGCGAGCGAACTGATTTCTGCCTTCGAGGACAAAGAAGAGCTGGCGGACATACTCCGTGATACGGCGGAGGATGAGACGCAGACCGGAGACATTCAGGTTTATATCGGTCAGGAGTCTCCGCTTCAGGGCAGCGGTGAGGTTTCCATTGTCACCGCCAATTACGATCTCGGCGACGGCATGACCGGACGGATCGGAATAGTCGGTCCGCGCCGGATGGATTACAAGAATGTCGTTGAGAGCCTGAAAATCATGAAGGTTCAGCTGGATTCGATTTTCAATAATAAATCTTCTTCCGGCGATGAGAGCTCCGGGAAAGAGGCGGAGGCTTCTCCTTCAGGAACCGATTCCGCCGGAAAAGAGCCGTTCTCCGGTCAGAAGACGGCCGGGGGCAGCGGACCGGGAGAGGGAGCTCCGGGAGATTCCAGATAGCGCCCCTGTTTCTTTGGGACACCGGGAAACCGCTGTGTGGAACACATTGTACAGAAAATAGAAAGGTGGGACAGATTTGGCTGAGAAGAAAAAAATAACACAAGCTGCCACGAAAGCCGAAGATCTGGAAATAGATAAGAACAACGGGACCGGAGATGAAAAGACCGGAACCGCTTCGGACGGACCGGCGAAAGATCCGGAAACTCCGGAAGAGTCCGGAACCGCCTCAGACTCCGGAACAGAGGAAGCAGCCGCGGAGTCCGCATCCGAAAAGGCAGAAGCCGGAGAGGATTCCTCTTCGGAGCCGAAAGCTTCAGAGAATGGCCCGGGCGAAAGCGGAGAGAACCCGGAAGAAGCCTCCGGAGAGGCCGAAGACAAAGAGAAAAAGTCTTTCTTTAAAAAGAAAGAAAAGAAAGATCCGAAAGACGAGAAAATCGCCGAGCTCACGGATTACCTGCAGCGGCAGATGGCGGAATTTGATAATTACCGGAAGCGCACAGATAAAGAAAAAGCACAGATGTTTGACATGGGTGCGAAGAGTGTGATCGAGAAAATTCTTCCGGTCGTGGATAATTTCGAGCGTGGTCTGGAGAACAGTGATGAGGCCGATCCGTTTGTGGACGGCATGAACAAGATATACAAGCAGCTGACGAAGACGCTGACCGATCTGGGCGTTGAGCCGATCGAGGCGGTTGGTCAGGAATTTAATCCGGATCTTCACAATGCCGTGATGCACACAGACGATGAGAGCGTCGGCGAGAACACGGTCGTGGAGGAATTCCGGAAGGGTTACCGCTATAAGGATGCCGTGGTCCGTCACAGTATGGTAAAGGTGGCGAATTAATCCGCGGCGCTCATCCGGCAGGGCTGGAACCCGTAAACACGGACAGCATAAGAATAACACAGACAACAGCATTCAACTTACGATATGATACAGTGAAATTGACATGGGATTTAACAGGAGGTTATCATCATGAGCAAAATAATTGGTATTGACCTTGGAACAACAAACAGTTGCGTAGCCGTTATGGAAGGTGGAAAACCCACCGTTATTGCAAACGCGGAAGGAAGCAGAACGACACCGTCGGTTGTCGCTTTTACGAAAAACGGAGACCGTCTGGTCGGTGAGCCGGCGAAGCGCCAGGCCGTGACGAATGCCGAGAACACGATCTCTTCGATCAAACGTCACATGGGATCCGATTACCGGGTGACAATCGGAGACAAGAAGTATTCTCCGCAGGAAATTTCCGCCATGATTCTTCAGAAGCTGAAGGGCGACGCGGAGAACTACCTGGGCGAGAAAGTGACCGAGGCGGTTATTACGTGCCCGGCCTACTTTAATGACTCACAGCGTCAGGCGACGAAGGACGCCGGAAAGATCGCCGGACTGGATGTCAAGCGTATCATCAATGAGCCGACGGCGGCAGCGCTTGCCTATGGTCTGGACAATGAAAAAGAGCAGAAGGTTATGGTCTACGATCTGGGCGGTGGCACGTTCGATGTTTCTATCATCGAGATCGGTGACGGTGTCATCGAGGTTCTGGCGACATCCGGAAACAACCATCTGGGCGGCGATGACTTCGATCAGAGAATCGTAGAGTATATCATCAGCGAGTTCAAGAACCAGGAGGGAGTCGATCTCTCCGGCGACAAGATGGCGATGCAGAGAATCAAGGAGGCCGCTGAGAAGGCGAAGAAAGAGCTCTCCAGCGCTTCCACGACCAATATCAACCTTCCGTTCATCACGGCGACGCAGGACGGACCGAAGCATCTGGATATGAACCTGACGAAGGCAAAATTTGATGAGCTCACCGCTGACCTCGTCGAGATGACGGCTGAGCCGGTCCGCAAGGCTCTCTCAGACGCCGGTCTGACTCAGAATGACCTGGGCAAGGTCCTTCTGGTCGGCGGTTCCACCCGTATCCCCGCCGTTCAGGAAAAGGTAAAACAGCTGACCGGCAAAGAGCCGAGCAAAAACCTGAACCCGGATGAGTGCGTTGCGATCGGAGCTTCCATCCAGGGCGGAAAACTCGCCGGAGACAAAGCGGCCGGAGATATCCTTCTTCTGGACGTTACTCCGCTGACCCTTTCCATCGAGACCATGGGAGGTGTTGCGACACATCTGATCGAGAGAAATACGACCATCCCGACGAAGAAGAGCCAGATCTTCTCCACCGCTGCGGATAACCAGACCGCGGTGGATATCAACGTCGTACAGGGCGAGCGTCAGTTTGCGAAAGATAATAAATCCCTCGGACAGTTCCGTCTGGACGGAATTCCGCCGGCCAGAAGAGGCGTGCCGCAGATCGAGGTTACTTTTGACATCGACGCCAACGGTATCGTCAACGTATCCGCGAAGGATCTGGGCACCGGCAAGGAACAGCACATCACGATCACGGCCGGATCGAATATGAGCGAGGACGAGATCAACAAGGCTGTTCAGGAAGCGAAGCAGTTCGAGGAGCAGGATAAGAAGCGCAAAGAGGCGGTAGACACGAAGAATGACGCCGACGCGGCGGTCTTCCAGGTAGAGAAGGCTCTGCAGGATGCCGGCGACAAGATTTCCGCGAGCGACAAGACGCAGGTCGAGGCGGACCTGAATGCCCTGAAAGATCTGCTGAAGGACGTTCCGGCTGACGGCAGTCTGACGGAGGCGCAGGTAACCGATATCAAGGCCGCGCAGGAGAAGCTGATGACTTCCGCGCAGACGCTGTTCACCAAAATGTATGAGAATATGCAGCAGAACAATCAGGGCGGCCAGGGCGGTCCTGACATGGGCGGCGGCTCCGGCAGCATGGGCGGTTCCGGCAGCAGTACCTCCGGCGGAAGCGATGACGATGTCGTCGACGCGGATTACAAGGAAGTCTGATTCGTTCGATCGATTCCGGAACAGAAAATAAACAGAAAAATCAAAAAGCACAACGCATCCGGCGGCGGGCAGAACCTGCCGTCAGATGCGTTGCCATCGTTAATCCCTGACTAAAATACTTGCAATTATTTCCGTTCATGTTAGGATATTAAACGGTGCCCTGTAAATCAGGGGCAGCCTGATTCCCTTCTGGCGAGACAGGGGAGCAGGAGTGACATCAGATCCGGGAACCGCACGGATTCCGGGAAAACCCGATTTCAGAGGTGAAAAAGATTGGCGGAGAAAAGAGATTATTACGAGGTTCTGGGCGTTGACCGGAGCGCGGATGACGAGACGATCAAGAAGGCGTACCGGAAGCTCGCGAAGAAATACCATCCGGATATGAATCCCGGGGACAAAAACGCCGAGGAGAAGTTCAAGGAGGCGACCGAAGCTTACAGCGTCCTCTCCGATCCGGACAAGAGGAGAAAGTACGACCAGTTCGGACACGCGGCGTTTGAGAACGGCGGATCCGGCGGTTTTGATTATTCGAATGTGGATTTCGGCGATATATTCGGCGATATATTCAGCGACTTCTTCGGAGGCGGAACGCGGACCCGTGCGGGCAATCAGCCTCAGCGCGGAGCGAGTCTCCGTGCCATGGTGCATCTGACCTTTGAGGAAGCCGTGTTCGGCTGTTCGAAGGAGCTGGAACTGACGCTGAAGGATCCGTGCCCGACCTGCAAAGGGAGCGGGGCGAAACCGGGGACGTCCCCCGTCAAGTGCTCCCGATGCGGAGGAACCGGACAGATCCGGAGAACGACGCAGTCGCTGTTCGGCATGGTGCAGAATATCGAGACGTGTCCGGACTGCGGAGGGACCGGACAGATTATCAAAGAAAAATGCCTGGACTGCGGAGGAACCGGCTTCGTTTCCTCTCGCAAGAAGATTCAGGTGGCTGTGCCCGCGGGCATTGACAACGGACAGAGCATCCGCATCCGTGATAAGGGAGAGCCCGGCATCAACGGAGGACCGAGAGGAGATCTTCTGGTAGAGGTCCGGGTGGCGCCCCATCCGATTTTCCAGCGAGACGGAGTGGACATCTACTCGAGCGCCCCGGTCTCGTTTGCCCAGGCTGCCCTGGGCGGGACTGTCCGGATTGATACGGTGGACGGCCCGGTTGAGTACACGGTGAAGGCGGGTATGCCGACCGACACGAGAATCCGCCTGCGCGGACACGGGGTTCCGTCCCTGCGGAATAAAAACATGCGGGGCGATCACTATGTGACGTTCGTCGTTCAGGTCCCGACGAAACTTTCCGCAGAGGCCAAGGACGCTCTGCGCGAGTTTGACTCTCTCACCGGAGACACTCTGAACCAGGGAGGCGGAGAAGAACCGAAAAAGAAACACGGTTTCTTCAGCAAAAAATAACAAAGCTGCCCGATGCAGCACTGCCGCGCAGATGATCCGGCGGACGGGAGTTTTTTATGAAATGGATGAAATTCCGATTGAAAACGAAAGAGGACGCCGAGGATATCATCAGTTCGGCGCTGGCAGATCTCGGAATTGAGGGGGTCCAGATCGAGGACCGAAAACCTTTGACCGAGGAAGAAAAAGAACAGATGTTTGTGGACATTCCGCAGGAGCTCCCGCCGGATGACGGGATCGCCTACCTCAGTTTTTATCTGGATTCTGATTCGGATTACGGAAAAAAGCTGGATGAGGTCAGGAAGGAGATTGATTCACTTCGCGCTTTCTGCGATATCGGCGAGGGCTCGATCGAGGTGAGCGAGACCGAGGACGTCGACTGGCAGAACAACTGGAAGCAGTATTTTAAACAATTCTACGTCGATGATATTCTGGTGACGCCTTCCTGGGAGGAGGTGCGGCCGGAGGACAGGGGACGCATGGTGCTCCGGATCGATCCGGGAACCGCGTTCGGAACCGGCATGCACGAGACGACGCAGCTGTGTATCCGCGCCCTGAAGAAATATCTGAAGCCGGGCGATGAGGTTCTGGATGCCGGAACGGGAAGCGGGATTCTTTCCATCGCGGCCCTGAAGCTGGGAGCTGCGCACGCCGTCGGCACGGATCTGGATCCCTGCACGGTGGACGCGGTTGCGGAAAACAAGGCGGCCAACGAAATCCCGGATGACGATTTCCGGCTGTACATCGGAAATCTGATCGACGACGAAAAGACGAGGGAGGCCGTCGGCTTTGACCGCTACGATATCGTCACGGCCAATATTCTGGCGGAGATTCTGGTGAAGATGGCGCCGGCTATCGCTTCGGCGATGAAACCGGGGAGTATTTCGATTCTGTCCGGCATACTGGACGGACAGCAGAATAAAGTGACCGATGCCTGCGAGAAGGCGGGTCTTGAGGTGATCGAGACCGGACATCAGGGCGAGTGGGTCAGTGTCATCGCCCGGAAAACGCGGGCGGAAGACTGACAGAGATGGGTTTTTTATGACGGCCCGGCGGACGTTTCCCGCTATCGGATGCGGGCGATATCCACCGGACCTTTTTTATTTATGAGGAGATGCCGGTGAATCGTTTTTTTGTTGACGCGGATCAGATATCGGATGGGGCCGTGCATATTTACGGAGAGGATGTGAATCATATCCGCCATGTGCTTCGCATGCGTCCCGGGGAGGAGATTCAGGTCTCGCGGGGAGATGAATGGGAGTATACGTGCGAGATTCTGCCCTATGAGAATGACCGGGAAGTAGCCGCCAGAATCGTCGATGCGCAGAAACCGGGGAGAGAACTTCCCGGACAGATCTATCTGTTTCAGTGTCTGCCGAAAAGTGATAAGATGAATCTGATTGTGCAGAAGGCGGTGGAACTGGGCGTATACGCAATTGTTCCGGTCGTTTCCAGGCGCTGTGTGGTAAAGCTGGATGAAAAGAAAGCCGGGGCAAAGGTGAACCGCTGGAACGCAGTTGCCAGGAGCGCGGCGAAGCAGTCGATGCGGATGATTGTTCCGGAGGTTCTTCCGGTCCGGACGCTGGAGGAGGCGTTTTCTCTGGCGGAGAAGGAGCAGACTGACGTCCGCCTGATGCCGTATGAAAGCGCGGAGGACATGGAATTTACCCGCTCGCTGCTAGGAGGAATACGGCCCGGGCAGAAGATAGCGGTTCTGATCGGGCCCGAAGGAGGCTTTGAGGATAGCGAGGTTCAGGCGGGACGGGACCACGGCTTTTCCGTCATCACCCTGGGAAGAAGAATTCTGCGTACGGAGACCGCCGGCATGACGGTCCTCTCGATCCTGATGTATCTGCTCGATTCCTGAATCCGGCCGGAAATCGGGATCCCTTTTTTCAATGACAGGAGACCATATGGAAGCATATTTTGATAACGCGGCGACGACGCAGGTTTATCCGGAGGTGCGGTCACTGGTCATTCAGATGATGGAGAAGGATTTCGGAAATCCCTCTTCGCTTCACCGGATGGGCGTGGACGCGGAGAAATTCGTGCGGGAGTCGAGGGAAAAGATCGCCCGGATTCTGCGGGCGGACCCGAAGGAGATTTATTTTACCTCCGGCGGAACGGAGTCGAACAACTGGGCGATCTTCGGAACCGCAGAGGCGGCGAGACGCCGCGGAAAGCACATCATTATCAGCAGCATTGAGCACGCGGCCGTATCATCTCCGGCGAGAGCCCTGGAAGAAGACGGCTGGGAGGTCACGCGGATCGGCACGGACCGTGAGGGACGTGTGAACCCGGAAGAAGTGGCGGACGCGGTGCGGCCGGACACGGTTCTCGTTTCGGTGATGGCGGTCAACAATGAGATCGGAACGATCGAGCCGGTGGAGAAAATCGCGGAGCTCGTGAAGAAAAAAAATCCGCAGACGGCGGTCCACGTCGACGCCGTCCAGGCATTCGGGAAAATTCCGGTGAAACCGGGCAGAACGAAGATTGATCTTCTTTCCGTCAGCGGTCACAAGATTCACGGACCGAAAGGAACCGGATTTCTGTATATTAAAAGCGGGACGAAAATCCGCCCGCTGATCTACGGAGGAGGCCAGCAGAATGATATGCGGTCCGGGACGGACAATGTTCCGGGCATTGCCGGACTCGGCCTGGCGTCCGAAATGATGTGCGGGGCAATAGAAGAAAACGCGAAGCACACGTATCATCTGAAGAAGTTGATCGCCGACGGCGTATCCGATATCGGGGATGTCTCAGTCAATGGCCCTGATATTCCCGACGCGGCGCCTCACATCATCAGTCTCTCGTTTCCGGGAATCCGCAGCGAAGTTCTGCTTCATGCCCTGGAGGACCGGGGCATTTATGTATCGGCGGGCAGCGCCTGCTCCAGTCACAGGACAGGCGAGAGCGCAACACTGAAGGCGATCGGTCTCGATAAGGCACATCTGGAATCCGCGGTGCGCTTCAGCTTCTGCGATCTGAACACGGAAGAGGAAGTTCATTACGCGGTTCAGGAACTGAAGAAAATCGTTCCGCAGCTCCGCCGCTTCACGCGCAGGTGAGAAAAATCAGCAGCGCTCCCGCATCCGGCGTGCGGGACCGAAAGGCAATAGAATACGGGACGAACATGAAGCGGAACAGGTTACAGAAAGAGGAAAGACCATGACTTACCACGCATTTCTGATTAAATACGCGGAGATCGGAATCAAGGGAAAAAACCGGCATGTGTTTGAAGATGCGCTGATCCGGAATATTCAGTCCGCTCTGAAGGAAGTGGACGGAAATTTTTCGGCGGCGAAGGAAAGCGGACGCGTCTACGTGAAGATGGACGGACCGTGCGATTTTGAGGGCGCGACAGAGGCGCTGAGCCGGGTATTCGGCATCGCTTACATCTGCCCGGTCGTCATCACGGAGTATTCGGATTTTGACCGCCTCGCGGAAAAAGTCGTCCGCTACGTCCGGGAGGTCTACCCGGAGACCGACGGGGAATCCACATTTAAAGTTTTCGTGCGCCGCGCGGACAAGCGGTATCCGATGAACTCGATGGAGATCGCCAGCGAGCTCGGGGACCGCATCCTGAAGGAATGCCCGTGGCTCTCGGTCGATGTGCACCACCCCGTGATCCGGGTCAATGTGGAGATCCGCCATCAGTTCTACATCTACTCGGAGAACATTCCGGGACCGGGAGGGATGCCCGTGGGAACGAACGGAAGCGCTACGCTGCTTCTGTCGGGAGGAATCGATTCTCCCGTTGCCGGATATATGATCGCCAAGCGAGGCGTGAAAATTGACGCCGTCTATTTTCACGCCCCGCCCTACACCAGCGAGCGCGCAAAGCAGAAGGTCGTCGACCTGGCGGGGATCGTCGCCCGTTACAGCGGCCCGATCCGTCTGCATGTCGTGAATTTCACCGACATCCAGATGGCCATTTACGAGAAATGTCCGCACGATGAGCTGACGATCATCATGCGGCGGTACATGATGCGCATCGCGGAGCATTTTGCCCTTGAGGAGGGAACATTCGGACTGATCACGGGAGAGAGCATCGGTCAGGTCGCCAGTCAGACCATTCAGAGCCTGCTCTGCACCAACGCGGTCTGCAGACTTCCGGTTTTCCGTCCGCTGATCGGATTCGACAAGCAGGAGATTATCGCTGTTTCGGAAAAAATCGGTACGTATGAGACTTCGATCCTTCCGTACGAGGACTGCTGCACCATTTTTGTGGCGAAGCACCCCGTCACGAAACCGGTTCTGAAGCAGATCGAAAAATCCGAGCGGAAGCTGGACGGCGTGATCGACGGTCTGATGAAAACCGCCCTTGAGACGACGGAAGTCATCGAAATCGGCTGATCGGTTCCGGGCTTTTTGCGCATACGTCCCGTCGGAAAAAATGCGTGCATTTATTTATCGGGAAACGGAGTAAAACATGGCGAAACTTTTGGAAGAAGACTGGATGGTGACTCCGGTCCGTGAACCGGACCGGGAGATTGCGGCCGAGGTGCAGAAGAACTGGGACTCGATAGCCAAGCCGATCGACGGGCTGGGCGTTTTCGAGAAGGTGTTCTGCCGGATCGGCGCGATCCAGGGAACCGGGCGTCCGCGGTGCCGGAAAAAACGGCTGCTGATTTTCTGCGCGGACAATGGAATCGTTGCGGAGGGAGTCAGTCAGTGCGGCCAGGAGGTCACGCTGCAGGTCGCCCGCGAGATGACACGCGATGAGTCGCCGGTCGGACGGATGGCGGCGATCGCGGGCGTCGACACATTCCCCGTGGATATCGGAATCAACGGCTCTCATACAAGGATATCGTCCCCGGAGTTCAAGGTCCGTGAGGGAACGCGCAATTTTTCCCATGAGAGCGCCATGACGAGAGAAGAGACCGTGCGCGCGATCGCGGTAGGAGCACATCTGGCATATCTCAGCAAAGAAGAGGGATATGATCTTCTGGCAGTCGGGGAGATGGGAATCGGCAACACGACAACCGCCAGCGCCGTCTGTTCCGCTCTGCTCGGTCTTCCCGCCTCGGAGGTTACCGGGAGAGGAGCCGGCCTCGACGACGAGGGACTGGAACGGAAAATATCGCTGATCGATACGGCCGTATCGAAGTACGGACTGAGAGACCGGGAACCGCTCACGGTTCTTCAGACGGTCGGAGGTCTGGATATCGCGGGCATCGCCGGTGTCTGCATCGGAGCTGCCCTGTACCATATTCCGGTCGTGCTGGACGGAATGATCAGCCTTGCGGCTGCTCTCGCGGCGGAACGGATCAAGAGGGGGATTAAAGGATATCTGCTCGCTTCCCACGCCGGACGGGAGCCTGCCTGTGAGAAAATCTGCCGAGAGCTGGATCTGCGGCCGGTCCTTTATGCGGATATGGCGCTCGGAGAAGGAACCGGGGCCGTCATGATGATGCAGCTGATCGATATGGCGGCGTCTGTTTTCTACGGCGGGACGTTCCGGGATAACGGAATCGAGCCCTATCAGAGATTTCAGTAACTTCCCTGTTCAGGATCAGGAAGAGAAAACGAAAGAATTTGCAAGCCATGTCACTATTGAAATCCTTTGTGATTGCCCTGTCATTATATTCCCGCATCCCGGTTCCGCAGTTTTCGTGGGAGGAGAAGGACATGCGTTATGTCCTCTGTTTTTTCCCGGCGGCGGGGGCGGCCATCGCCGCGCTTCTGTGGCTCTGGCATATGGTCTGCCTGCGCTTCGGCATCGGAGATACTCCCCGCGCGCTGATCATGGCCGCGATTCCTCTGGCGGTTTCCGGAGGAATACACGTGGACGGATTTATGGACACCGCTGACGCGCTGCACTCGTACCGGTCGCGGGAGAAAAAGCTGGAAATCCTGAAGGACTCCCATATCGGAGCATTTGCGGTCATCCGTCTGATGCTCCTCGGACTGATTTACACGGCCTGCATGGCGTGCCTGAAATCGGAGGCTGCGTGGAAGACGGTTTCCGTCGGATATATTTTTTCACGGGCTCTCTCGGGATTTTCCGTTGTCGTATTTCCGAAGGCAAAGAAGGAGGGAATGGCGGCGGATCTCTCAAAGAGTGCGGATCAGAAAAGGTCGGCGGCAGTGCTGGCGGCGGAAGCGGCGGCTTCCGGTGCTCTGATGATGCGGCTTTCGCCGCTTTACGGGGCGGTTCTGGCGGCCGTGTCCCTTTTCTGGCTGGTGATTTACCGGAAAAAGGCGGAGCGGGAATTCGGAGGAATCACGGGGGACACCTCGGGATATTTTCTGGTGATCAGCGAGTGCTGCTCCGCGGTTGCGGCTGCCGTTCTGGACACGGCCCTTTTCTGAGAGGACGATATCGGCCGGGGAACATGACGTTTGCCGGAAAAATCCGCCGGAAGGTCTGACATGAACGAAAAGAAAATTGTTATCTGGTTTCTCCGCCACGGGAGAACACATGGCAATGAGGAAAAGAGATACGTCGGTTCGACGGATGAGCCGCTCTCTTCGGGAGGCCGCTCGGATCTGGAGCGGGCGAAAAGCGAGGGCGGTTATCCGGCAAAAATCGATGTTCTGCTCTCCGGACCGTCGAAGCGGTGCAGGGAGACAGCCGCTTTGCTGTTTCCGGAAAAAATGGCGGAAATGCATCTGATTCCGGAGTGGACGGAGACGGATTTCGGGGAATTCGAGTACCGGACGTTTGAAGAACTGGACGGGAATCCCGCGTATCAGGCATGGCTTGATTCCGGAGGGACGATCGGTTTCCCGGGAGGTGAAAATCGGGAGGAATTTATCCGGCGATGTCTCCGGGGCTGGGAAAAAGCGAAGAAGATCCTGGAGGAATGTCTGGCAGAAAAAAGCGGCGGGCCGGTTCTGGCGGCCGCTTTCATGAGCGGAGGAAATATCATGGCGATTCTCTCCTCCCTCTGCGGAGGAGATTTTTACGATTATCCATGCGAAAACGGCGGCGGATATATCTGCTGTTTTTCGCCGGGAGAAGATTCTGTCCCCGAAGAAGGCAGGGCGGACTCCGGAGTCTGCATCCTGAGCAGGAAACACCCGCAAACCGGCTGCCGCTGAGATGAAAAAAGAGCGGCCGCCTGCGGCCGCCCTCCGTCTTTTCAGGGCACAAAAGAACAAAGTGTCCATTTTCGGATCAGTTCTCTTTGAGATACGGTTTCAGTTCGTCGAGAATCGTCTCGATATCTTTGTCATCACAATGAATATTCAAATCGATCGGCTTTGTGAGATCCAGGCTGAAAATACCCATGATGGATTTGGCGTCGATCACATATCTTCCGGAAACCAGATCAAAATCGTAATCATATTTCGAAATCGTATTGACAAAGGATTTTACTTTCTCAATGGAATCGAGGCTAATGCTGACTGTTTTCATCTCAATACCTCCTTATTTTCGTTAATTATTTAATTCTGCCCGTTGTTGGCTTAACCTTACAGCGGCGTCCCGGAAAAGTCAAGACGGCAAAATTCCTAAATAATGCGGAGACGGTCCGGGTCTGAAGAGGCAGGTTTCCAAAAGTCCGGACCGGATTGTTTTTCCCACCACCGGCAGAATACACGGCAGGCTGAAATTTTTTCTGAAATTCCTGAACAGTTTTTCAAGTTGGGGCAGAAGCACGGCGGAAGTGAAATCGTCAGGTTCGGTCAGAAAGTATCATCGCCGGTCATCCCCTTGATAATTTCTTCTTTTTTGTATAGACTGGATGAATCGAAAATAAAACGGGAAGCGGTTATCATGGCGCGGCATCCGGTCCGCGGGGGAAGACGGCTATGGAAGGTGTACAGAATAGAAAGGTGAAGAAAGCGGCGCTGCATAATCTCGGCTGCAAGGTCAATTCCTATGAACTCGAGGCGGTCCGTCAGCTGCTTGAGACGGCGGGATATGAGATGGTTCCCTTTGCCCCGGGGGCGGACCTCTACGTAATCAATACCTGCACAGTGACCAATATCGCGGACCGCAAGTCGCGTCAGATGCTGCACAGGGCAAAAAAAATGAATCCGGATGCCGTCGTCGTGGCGATGGGCTGCTACGCGCAGATCGCCGGCGCGGAGCTGGAAAAAGATCCCGCCATCGATCTGGTTGTCGGAAACAATCAGAGGGGAAAACTTCTTTTTCTGCTGAACGAGTATGAAAAGAGCGGGGAAAAAAAGGATGCTCTGATTGATATCGGCGCGACCCGTGAGTATGAAAATCTCTCGATCGACCGGACCGAATCGCACACGCGGGCTTTTCTGAAGGTGCAGGACGGGTGCAATCAATTCTGTTCCTACTGCATTATTCCGTATGCGCGCGGCCGGGTGCGGAGCAGGGCATCTGACGATGTTCTGGCGGAAGTAGAGCGCCTGGCGGCCTCCGGAACGCGCGAGGTGGTTATCACCGGGATCCACGTCTGCTCCTACGGGACGGATTTCGGGGAAAAGGACGCGCTGCTGCACCTGCTTTCCCGCATTAACGAGACGGGCGGGATTGACCGTATCCGTCTGGGGTCTCTGGAGCCGGCGGCGATCACACGGGAAACCGCCGCGGCGATGGCGAAGCTGGAAAAGCTCTGCCCTCATTTTCATCTCTCTCTTCAGAGCGGGTGCGCGAAAACGCTGCGCCGCATGAACCGCGGCTATACCCCGGAGGAATATTCGGAAATCGTGGAGAATCTCCGTTCCTGCTTTTGTGATCCTGCCATCACCACGGATATCATCACCGGATTCCCGGGGGAGACGGATCAGGATTTTGAAGAATCGCGCGCGTTCGTCGAGAAAACGGGATTTTTCGAGACGCACATTTTTCCTTATTCCCGCCGGGAGGGAACGAGGGCGGCCTCCTTTCCGGACCAGATCACGGAGCGCGTGAAAAAAGAGAGGGCGCAGGTCCTTCTGGATCTGAACCGGCGGAAGCAGCGGGAATATCTCGAGCGCCAGCTGGGAAAGGAGACGGAGGTTCTCATCGAGGAGCCGGCCGGAGATAATGCTGCCGGACAAGTAAGAGAACTCCTCGCGGCGTCGCCTCAGGCAGCGGATTCCCGGATGGAGGAGGAGTCCGTCTGGTGGACGGGACATACGCCCAATTACTGCGAGGTGCTGGTTCCGGATCGTCTTGTCGGGTCGCCGAATCAGATCGTGAGAGTCGTTCCCCGGATCGTTCTGGATGGAAAACTGCTCGGATAGCGCGAAGGCTCCGGGACGGGATTTGAGTAACTTTATGGGTAAATTTGCTGTAATATCCGCACGACTTGATTAATTGAGTAAACTAATGTACAATAAATTGATAATATGCGCGGGGAGTCTTGTTTTTTCCGCAGTAAAGGAACGTGATCAGAAATGGATGAATTCGGAAGTACGCAGTTCTTTAATGTGCATTCGGCTCCGGAAGTCTCAGTAAAAGAGGTTCTGGACAAGGTGTATCAGGCGATGGTTGAGAAGGGTTACAATCCTGTCAGCCAGATCGTCGGTTATATCATGTCCGGGGACCCGACTTACATCACCAGCCATAATGGGGCGAGAAGCCTGATTCAGAAGGTTGAGCGTGATGAGCTGGTCGAAGAACTGCTGAATGAGTATATCAAAAATAATGAAAAGCCGTCCGGAAAGGATCAGTAATGGGAAGAATCCTCGGACTGGATTTCGGCTCCAGAACGGTCGGCGTCGCAGTCAGCGATGCACTCGGTCTGACTGCTCAGGGCGTTGAGATCATCCGCAGAACTTCGGAAAACAAGCTGCGGAAGACGTATGCCCGGATCGGGGAGCTGGCGAAGGAATACGAAGCAGAAAAGATCGTGGTCGGACTCCCGAAGCATATGAACAACGACGAGGGAATCCGGGCGGAGAAGTCCAGAGAGTTTGCGAAAAACATTGGGCGGAGAACCGGTCTTCCGGTTGAGATGATCGATGAAAGACTGACGACGGTATCCGCGAACCGCACGATGAACTGTCTGAATATCCGCGGAGAAAACCGCAGGAAGGTGGTCGATGAGATCGCTGCGGTCTTTATTCTTCAGACATATCTTGACAGACGGGCATGAAAAAGATTATGATTCTTTTTCGTCCGGGACCGTGAGGGACACGGGTTCTTATCAGGTATCAAAGACAGCCGCGAGAAACTCAGGAAGCAGGCTCGGCTGGCTTTTTTACACCATGGCGGTGTTTTGCAAAAAAATACAGAACGGGGAATATTGTAACTGTACAGAAAGGCGGAATCGCAGACGGGTTCGGCAATTTCTGTCTTTTTTGATCGTCGATTCCGATTCGGAAGATTACCGGGAACAGATTCTGAACAGAGGAGTCCGGAATGAACCGATCAGATCGGGACGGGGAGAGAAGAGGACCCTTGCCGTGCCGGCATTTCTGCCGAAACGTGAGGCAATTGATACAAACAGGAGAAATCGGGAAATGACGGGTCGTATGGCCAGTCGTCTTCTTGCCATGCCGGTTTTTGAGCGGAAACGGAACAGATGCCGGCCCGGCAGGAGAAAGGTCCGGGATATTCTCCGGTTTCAGTCGCAGAAACGGAGGAATTTTGAAAGGAAACAACAACACAGGGGAGCTGAAGGTCATTCCGCTCGGCGGTCTTGAGCAGATCGGAATGAATATCACCGTATTTGAATATGAAGACAGCATTGTCGTGGTGGACTGCGGAATGGCTTTCCCGGATGACGATATGCTGGGGATCGACATGGTTATCCCGGATATCACATATCTTCTGGAAAACAGGGAAAAAGTAAAAGGTTTTGTGATTACACACGGACACGAGGACCATATCGGCGCGCTGCCGTATGTACTGCAGCAGCTGAATGTTCCGGTCTACGCGACCAAGCTGACCATGGGTCTGATCGAGCACAAACTCGAGGAACACGGGCTGATGGAGACGACCAGGCGGAAAGTAATTGATTTCGGTCAGTCGATCAATCTCGGTCATTTCCGGATTGAGTTCATCAAGACCAACCACAGCATCCAGGACGCGGCGGCTCTGGCGATCTATTCCCCGGCTGGCACCATTGTCCATACCGGAGACTTCAAGGTAGACTATACCCCGGTTTTCGGGGACGCAATCGACCTGCAGCGATTCGCGGAGATCGGCCGGAAGGGTGTGCTCGCACTGCTGTGCGACAGCACGAACGCGGAGCGGCCGGGCTTTACCATGTCGGAGAGGACCGTCGGTACGACGATCGACACGCTTTTTTCGGAAAACAGCCATTCGCGAATCATCATCGCCACGTTCGCTTCCAATGTGGACCGCGTGCAGCAGATCATCAATTCCGCCTGCAAATTCGGACGGAAAGTGGCGGTTCAGGGACGCAGCATGGAAAATGTCATCGGAACGGCTTCCGAGCTGGGCTACCTGAAGATCCCGGAGAACACGCTGATCGACATCAATGAGATGAAAAATTATCCGGACGAGAAGATGGCTCTCGTTACGACGGGAAGCCAGGGCGAATCGATGGCCGCACTCTCGAGGATGGCGGCGGATCTTCACAAGAAGGTGACGATCAAGCCGAATGATACGATTATTTTCAGCTCCCATCCGATCCCGGGCAATGAGAAAGCGGTCTCGAACGTCATCAATGAGCTGTATGAGAAGGGCGCCAAGGTTATTTTCCAGGATGTCCACGTCTCGGGACACGCGTGCCAGGAGGAGATCAAGCTGATCTATTCGCTCGTGAAGCCAAAATATGCGGTTCCCGTCCACGGAGAATTCCGGCATCTGACTGCCCAGGCCAATCTCGCGAAGTCGCTCGGCTACGACAGCGACCATATTTTCAAGATGCACACCGGCGACGTCCTGGCGTTTAAGGATGGACAGGCGAAGATCATTGACAAGATCCAGACCGGCGGAATCATGGTCGACGGACTGGGTGTCGGGGACGTGGGGAATATCGTCCTGCGCGACCGCCAGAAGCTCTCAGAGGACGGAATCCTGATCGTCGTCTTTACTCTCGATTCCGGAAGCAATCAGCTGCTTGCGGGACCGGATATCGTGACGCGCGGTTTTGTCTACGTGCGCGAGTCCGAGGATCTGATCGACGAGGCGCATGACGTCGCGGAAGAGGCACTCGGCGAAGCGCTGAATGAGAGAGTGACGGACTGGGGCAAACTGAAAAACACGGTTAAGGATGCGCTCGGAAGCTTTATCTGGAAGCGGACCAGGCGCAGACCGATGATATTGCCGATCATCATGGAGGCTTGATTTTGGATACGGTAATGCAAAAAGTCCGGGATCTGGTCAATTCGATCCGCAGAACGGAAGAGTACCGGCATTATAAAAAGCTGATTGCGCAGATCCAGGAGGACAGCGAGCTCACGAAGCGTCTGGAGGAGTTCCGGCGCGAAAATTACGATCTCCAGGTCTCAGGGCAGAATCTGTTTGACGCAGAGGATGAACTGCGCGGCAGATATTCGGACCTTTTTTCCAATCCGCTTGCAGTGGATATGATCGAGACGGAAAATTCCGTCTGCCGGCTGATCCGGTCGGTCTACATGGAGATCAGCCGGTCGGTTCCGGTAGATCCGCCGAAATGAGGAAAAGTGCATGGCTGAAGAAGAACACAAAAAAAGCGCTCTGGATATCGCGCTGAGCGGTGTAAAGGGCATCACAAAGTTTCTGGGTCTGATTCTCCTCGTGATCGCCCTGATTGTCATCGGCCACGAAGCGTACAAGCTCGGGTACAATGTGCTTTACCAGGTGCCGGTGGACGAAGGAGAGGGCCGCGAAATAAAGGTGACCATTACGGATGACATGTCGGTCCGGGAGATCGGAGAGATGCTGAAGAACGCCGGCCTGCTCGAGGAAAATCCCACGGTCTTTGTGCTGCAGGAGCGGATATCGGACTATCATGATAAGATCATCCCCGGCACGTACACGCTGAGCACGTCTATGACTGCGGACGAGATGCTCCGCGTCATGGCGGGAGAAAGCGAGGATGAGGAGGATTCTTCCGGGACGCAGGAGACCGTCTCATCCAGCAGCGGGAGCAGTCCGACGGAGGGAAACGAAGGTGATAACTGATCCGCGGATGTCTGTTTTTCTGGATTCCTTTTACGAGGGGAATTCCCCGTTTCTGGAGGATCTGGAAGAGCGGGCGAAGAAAGACAGAATTCCGATTATCCGCCGCGGCATGCAGAGCCTCATCCGGGTGCTGCTTCAGATGCAGCGGCCGGAGAATATCCTGGAGGTCGGGACCGCGACCGGTTTTTCCGCCATTCTGATGGCGGAGTACGGACCGGATAACTGTCATATTACGACAATAGAAAATTACGAAAAGCGAATTCCGGAGGCGAGAAACAATATTTCGTCCTCCGGGCATCAAAATCAGATTACTTTGATCGAGGGAGACGCGGCCGATGTATTGCAGAGGCTTTCGGATCCCTTTGATTTTATTTTTATGGACGCGGCAAAGGGTCAGTATCCGGCTTTTCTGCCGGAGATTCTGCGGCTGCTCGCGCCGGGAGGGGTTCTCCTCTCGGACAATGTGCTTCAGGACGGGGATCTGATCGAGTCGCACTATATCGTGGAGAGGCGGAACCGCACGATTTACAAGCGCATGCGGGATTATCTTTACACGATCACGCATCATCCGGAACTCACCACGACGATTCTTCCGGTCGGAGACGGGGCAGCAGTCAGCGTGAAAAAGGCAGAGGAATTATGGAGATGAACAGAAAAATCCCGGAGCTTCTGGTTCCGGCGAGCTGTCTGGAGGTTCTGAAGGTCGCCTGTGCCTTCGGGGCGGATGCCGTTTACATCGGCGGTGACGCTTACGGGCTGAGGGCGAAAGCGAAAAATTTCGGCCGGGATGAGATGGCGGAGGGGATCCGCTACGCGCACGAGCGCGGCGTAAAGGTCCATGTGACGGTCAATATTCTGGCGCACAACGGGGATCTCGAGGGCATTCGCGGGTATCTCGCAGAGCTCAGAGAGATGGCCCCGGATGCGCTGATTATCGCGGATCCCGGAGTTTTCCGGATCGCGGGCGAGATCTGTCCGGAGATTCCCAGACACATCAGCACACAGGCCAATAATACCAATTATGAGACGTGCCGCTTCTGGTACGACCTCGGAGCGAAGAGAATTGTGACCGCCCGTGAGCTCTCGCTTCGTGAGATCCGGGAACTGAGGGAGAGGATCCCCGCGGATCTGGAGCTGGAGACATTTATTCACGGGGCGATGTGCATGTCCTATTCCGGAAGGTGCCTGCTGTCCAATTATCTGACCGGACGTGACGCGAACCGGGGCGCCTGCACACATCCCTGCCGCTGGAATTATGCGGTGGTGGAGGAGACCAGACCGGGAGAATACATGCCGGTTTTTGAAAACGAACGGGGAACGTTTATTTTCAATTCGCGGGATCTTTGCATGGTAGATCATATTCCGGATCTGATGAGCGCCGGCATTGACAGCTTCAAGATCGAGGGGCGGATGAAGACGGCTCTCTACGTGGCGACGGTGGCCAGAACATACCGCTTCGCGATCGACGATTACGCACAGGATCCCGGAAGGTATCGGGACCGCCTTCCCTGGTACAGAGAGCAGATTGCCGGCTGCACGCACCGCCGGTTTTCCACCGGCTTCTTCTACGGAAAGCCGGGACCGGAGGAGCAGATCTACGACGAGAGCACATATGTCACGGAATACCGGTATCTCGGAGTCGTGGATCATCTGGACGAAAAAGGACTTGCCGTGATCGAACAGAAAAACAAGTTCTGCGTCGGCGACACGGTCGAGGTGATGAAACCCGACGGGTCGAACCCTCAGGTCCGTGTTCCTGCCATGTTTGACGGAAACGGAATTCCGGTGGAATCCTGTCCGCACGCCGGGCAGGAGATCCACGTCGATCTGGGCAATGTTCCGGAACCGATGGATATTCTGCGTGTCCGGGCAAAGTGATACAATTTTATGTTGACTTCCGGGCAACTGAGTGACATAATAACAGAGAGGAAAAAATAAGCGTTTCTTCCTCTCTGTTATTTTTATTCTGTATTTTCTGCCGATCCGGTTCCGGATCATTTTTCCCGATTATTCTTATGCCCTGCGGAGAAAGCGCTCTTTTCCGGCTGCGCTGTTCCCGATACGTTTTTTGCCGGTTCCGTGCGGAAAGACGGTTCCGAAAAAAGGGAGGGGATTATGTACTGCAAACTATACTGCGCGATGCTGACCGGACTGGAAGCCCTGCCGGTGGTGGTCGAGGCGGACGCGGCGAACGGTATGCCGATGTTTTCTATTGTCGGCCACGTGAGCACACAGGTGAAAGAAGCCCAGGAACGGGTCCGGACCGCCCTGAAAAACATTTCGGTCGTGATGCCTCCGAAGCGGATTACGGTCAATCTCTCACCGGGAGATGTCCGGAAGGAGGGCACGAGATTTGATCTGCCGATCGCCGCGGGTGTTCTCGGCGCCATCGGCCGGATTGATGCAAAGGCACTTTCCGGCGTCATGGTCCTCGGAGAGCTTCATCTGGACGGATCCGTCGGGAAAATTTCGGGCGTACTGCCGAGTGTGATCTGCGCGAAGGAAGCAGGCTGCCGCGCCTGCATTGTCCCCGCGGCGAACCGGAGGGAGGCGGAGATCGTGGGGGAGATCCCGGTGATCGGAATCCGCACACTCTCGGAGCTCGTGGATTTCTGCGAGACGGGAACGCTCCCGGCAGGCGGGGAGGAAAATATTCATGGACAAAAGAAGAAGCGGGAGGCTGCCCTTCCGGATTTTTCGGATATCCGGGGGCAGCCTTCCGTAAAAAGGTGCGCGCTGATCGCAGCGGCGGGATTTCACAATATGCTGATGACCGGTCCGCCCGGATCGGGCAAATCCATGGCGGCCAGGAGACTTCCCGGGATCATGCCGGATCTGTCGGAGGACGAAAAGCTGGAGCTGTCGAAAATATACAGCATTGCCGGTCTGCTTCCGGAAGAAGAGCCGCTTTTTTCCGGGAGACCGTTCCGCGCGCCGCATCATTCGCTGACGGCGGCAGCTTTGTGCGGCGGGGGAAAATATCCGCGCCCCGGCGAGATTACCCTCGCACACAGAGGAGTGCTGTTTCTGGATGAATTGCCGGAAATGAAACGCAACGTCCTGGAAATGCTCCGTCAGCCGCTGGAGGACCGCTGCATCCGCATCTCCCGTCAGAGCGGAAGCTTTTTATTCCCGGCTTCCTTTTTGCTGGTGGGAGCCATGAATCCATGTCCGTGCGGGCATTATCCGGACCGGACCAGATGCCGGTGTTCCAGAGAGGAGATTCGCGCCTACAAAAACCGCATCAGCCGCGCCCTGATGGACCGCATTGATATTCAGTGCGAAATTCTCGCCGTTTCCTACGATGATTTAAGCGGCGAAAAGACCGATGAGATCAGTTCCTCTGTTCTGAAGAAGCAGGTCGATGCGGCCTTCGCCGTACAGAAAGAGCGGTATCGGGGGACGGAAATTCATTTCAACAGTGAAATCGGCTCTTCTGAAATCGGGAAGTATTGTCCGGTGACAGAAAAAGGAGAGAAGCTTCTTCGGACGATGTTCGGAAGAATGGGGCTTTCCGCGAGGGGGTATCACCACGTACTCCGGGTCGCGCGGACCATAGCGGATCTCGACCGGGAGGAGATGATCGGCGAGCGCCATATCAGCGAGGCGCTTTGCTACCGGACAGGATTGTGACCCGAAGGAGCTTCTTTTGAGGAGCGGACAGACAAAAAGAGCATTTCAGACAGACAGGCGGTCAGTATGAAGACGACAAATTACAAGACAATGAAATATCCGCAGAGATATGTAAAAAGCACGGATCCGGATTTTCCGGAGCGGCTGAGGCAGGACTGCATCCGGGCAAAGCCGTCCGGCCTTTATCTGGTCGGTCGTTTTCCGGATCCCCGGAAGAAGGCCGTTGCCATTATCGGGGCGCGGGCCTGCACGGAATACGGGCGGTCGGAGGCGAGGAGATTCGGACGGATTCTGGCGGAGAGCGGTGTGGAGATCATCAGCGGAATGGCCGCCGGCATTGACAGCGCCGCGCAGGAGGGCGCGCTGGAGGGCGGAGGAAATACATACGCGGTTCTCGGATGCGGGGCGGATGTCTGTTATCCGGCCTCGAGCCGGAATCTGTATGAAAGGATTGCTGAAGGAAACGGAGGGATCCTCTCCGAATATCCTCCCGGGGCGAAGCCTCTGGCCTACCATTTTCCGATCCGGAACCGTCTCATCAGCGGGCTTGCCGATCTGGTTCTGGTGATCGAGGCGCGCAGAAAGAGCGGATCGCTTCTGACGGTCAACGATGCTCTGGAGCAGGGACGGGATGTTTTTGCGCTGCCGGGAAGGAGCACGGATCCGCTCAGCGAGGGCTGCAATTCTCTGATTGAAGACGGGGCCATGATCGCTTTTGACCCCGCACAGATCCTGGCCGCCCTCGGGCTTACGGAAAGGAACCGGAGGAATAAAGATCACACGCTGGAGTTTTCGGGAGATCCGGATTCGGAAAAGGTGTACGGTATTCTGGATACGGAGGGGATGTCTGTCGGACAGATCACTCTGCTTTCCGGACTGCCGGCGGACCGGAGCGCGGAGATCCTGGTCAGGCTGGTTTCGGACGGCTTTGCCGCGGAACTGGAGCCCGGCCGGTTCGTCAAACGGACCATCCGGATCAGGCAGAGCAATCATTTCCGGTAGTAGCTGCGGTAATCGCGCGGCGACATGCCGACGTATTTTTTAAAGGTCGATGAGAAATGAACGCTGCTTCCGAAGCCAAGCCCGGTCTCGATTTCCCCGATCGGTCGGTCGGTCGATTCCAGGAGACTCTGTGCTTCGCCGATCCTTCGCAGGAGAACGTACTGCTTCGGTGAAATGCCGGTTTCCCTCTTGAAGGCGTGCGACAGATAGGAGGCGCTGATGTGAAAACGGTCGCACAGACTTTTCATGCGAAGATCTTCCCTTTTATAGTTCTGATCCAGGTATTCGGTGATCCTGCGGATCAGGGTTTCGGTCTTCTGTAGGACGTGCGTGCGGTCAAGGCTTTTTTCCTGCTCCAGAAATTCATACCACGTCATCGCCAGCACGTTTTTCGCCATGACAGGGGCCAGAAAAAAATCCGGCATGCCGCTTCCGTACAGCTGATAGATCCGAACCGTCATATCCCGGATGAGGCCGCCGTACTGGCGCAGAGATACGACGGGACGTTTTTCCGCCGGGATCAGGGTGTTTTCCGGAAGTCCGGGGAGGAGCACTCCGTCGTAGGCGCAGCAGTAGGTCTGGATCTCGGTGGGGAGAAGAAAATTTTCTCCGTGCAGGGTATTGGCGTTGCAGATCACGATGTCACCCTCCGTGACCGCATATTCACGTCTCCCGACCTGATAGCTTCCGGAACCACTGTAAATATAGAGGAGTTCCAGCCGGTCCTCGTGCTGATGAAACACATGTCGGTGATTTTTTGAAAAAAAGCCTTCTACTTTTACGGCGTCGATGAGCTTCACCGTTTCCCAGTTCCAGGGAATGCCCGCTTCTGATTTTTCCATATTATTTCCTTTTCGTGCCGTTTTTTATAACTCTGAAATCAATTCACTCTTATTTTGCTCCTGAATCAGGCATATTTTCAATAACATTTTTTTCGTTTATCGTATATACTTGGGTATAGAAGGAAGGCAGAAAAACAAAACTATCGTTTTCTGCCGGGGGCTCCGCCGGCCGGACGGATGGGCGGCGGCAATGATTTTTTTTCAGGAGGTATTTCGAAATGGCAGATGAGCTGAGAATCGGTGTTGTCGGTGTCGGTGCGATCGGACGGACTCATATCGACCGGATCAATAACAAGCTGACGGGAGGACGCGTTACGGGGTGCGCGGACTACGCCGCAGATTTCGCGAAGAAGGTCGCAGACCAGTTCGGCATCAAAGCGTACGATACCGGAGAGAAAATGATTGAGAGCGATGACATTGATGCGGTCGTGGTCACGACATCCGATCCGTTTCACGAGCAGTATGTAATGGCTGCCCTGAAGGCAGGCAAGCCGGTATTCTGTGAAAAACCGCTTTCCCCGACGCCGGAAGCCTGCAGGCGCATCGTGGACGAAGAGATGAAGGTCGGGAAAAAGCTGGTCCAGGTCGGATTTATGCGCCGCTTCGATCCCGGATATGTTCAGCTGAAAGAACTGATCCAGAGCGGAAAATACGGTTCTCCGCTTGTGCTCCACTGCTGCCACAGAAATTATGACGACGGAGGAGTCGGCTGGAAGACGGAGATGAGCGTGGAGAACTCTATGATTCACGAGATCGATGTTCTCCGCTGGCTGGTGGGCGAGAACTATGTCAAGGCGGATGTCGTATTCCCGAGAAGCTCCAAATATGCGGGAGAAGGCGTCAAGGATCCGCAGATTATGCATCTGGTGACCGAGTCCGGAATCTACATCGAGGTTGAGTCCTTTGTATTCTCTCACTACGGATACGACGTCGAGTGCGAGGTTGTCTGCGAGGAAGGTACGCTGAATCTTCCAGAGCCTCCCTACGCGATGGTGCGTACCAACGCTTCCCGCGTGACCCCGATCTGCGCAGACTGGTCCGAGCGTTTTCCGGAAGCCTACAACATCGAGTTCCAGCACTGGATCAATGCGGCCAGAGAGGGCGGCCAGGACGGCCCGACCGCGTGGGACGGCTATGTCGCACAGATCACGGCGGGATGCGCTTCGAAGGCACGCGATTTGGGAACGTCGGTCGATATCTCGATTCCGGAAAGACCGTCTTTCTACGACTGATAAGAACAGAATGATATTGTGCCGTTCCGGCAGGACTACGGGTGATTTCCATCCGGGTCCTGCCGGTTTTCCTTTCCCATTTCAGAAAAGATTTTTCCCGTCCGGGACGAAAAATGCAAGTTGCATCAAAAAATATTTTGCGCTATATTAATAACCGAATATTTTTTGGAGGATACCATGGCTAAGAATCTCGTGATTGTGGAGTCACCGACGAAAGTTAAATCGGTGAAGAAATTTCTCGGCACGAATTATACGGTTGAGGCTTCGATGGGTCATGTGCGCGATCTGCCGAAGAGCCAGCTCGGCATCGATATTGACAACGACTTTGAGCCGAAGTATATAACGATCCGCGGAAAGGGAGAGCTTCTGGCTAAACTGCGGAAGGAAGCCGCGAAGGCTTCAACGGTTTATCTGGCGACCGACCCGGACCGCGAGGGAGAAGCGATTTCCTGGCACCTTTCCATTGCGCTGAAACTTCCGCCGGAAAAAATGAGGAGGATTACCTTCAATGAGATCACGAAGACGGCGGTGAAGGATTCCCTGAAACACGCCCGTGACATCGATATGGATCTGGTGGACGCGCAGCAGGCGCGACGGGTCATTGACCGTCTCGTCGGTTATGAGATCAGCCCGATTCTCTGGAAAAAGATCAAGAGAGGGCTTTCTGCCGGCCGTGTGCAGTCGGTTGCGCTGCGCCTCATCGCAGACCGGGAAGAAGAGATCAATGCTTTTATTCCGCAGGAGTACTGGACGCTCGATGCGGACTTTTTAGTGGACGGACGGAAAAAACCGCTGACCGCCCACTATTTCGGTACGGGGAAAAAGAAAGAAGAGCTGCACTCCCGCGAGGAGGTCGAGAAGGTGATCTCCGACCTGAGGGGAGCGAAATATTCAGTCGAGGAGATCCGGCGCGGCTCGAGGACCAAGAAGGCCCCGCTTCCGTTTACGACGAGTACGCTGCAGCAGGAGGCATCCAACGTCCTGAACATGTCAACGTATAAGACGATGCAGATCGCCCAGCAGCTCTACGAGGGAATTGACATCGGGCGCGGCGGAACGGTCGGACTGATCACCTATCTCCGTACGGATTCCACGAGAATTTCCGCGGAAGCGGATCAGGCGGCGCGCGAGTACGTCGGAGAGCAGTTCGGAAAAGAGTCGGTGTCCCCTGAGAATACGACGGACAATAAAAATGCGCGCGCACAGGACGCCCACGAGGCGATCCGTCCGACCGACGTCACCCGTACGCCCGCATCGGTAAAGGATCATCTGTCGCGTGACCAGTTCCGCCTCTATCAGCTGATCTGGAAGCGGTTCGTGGCGAGCCGCATGGCGCCCGCGCGTTTTGAGACGAAATCTGTCCGGATCCGGGGAGGGAAGTATCTCTTCACTGCGTCTGCCTCGAAGCTGATCTTCCGCGGTTTCCTCTCGGTATATTCGGACAGTTCGGATGAAAAGCAGGAAAACGACCACCTCGGAGATATCAGCGAGGAGAGTGCGCTGGAGCTGGATCATTTCGACAAAGAGCAGCATTTCACCCAGCCGCCTGCTCATTACACCGAGGCTTCCCTCGTCAAGACCATGGAAGAGCTCGGCATCGGACGTCCCAGTACCTACGCTCCGACGATCACAACCATCATCGCCCGGCATTACGTATCGCGCGAACAGAAAAAACTCTATATTACCGAGCTCGGCGAGGTGGTAAACAAGATGATGAAGGAAGCTTTCCCCACGATCGTGGATACGAATTTCACGGCCAATATCGAGACGCTTCTCGACGGAGTGGAAGAAGGAAAGATCGAGTGGAAGATGATCGTCCGCAATTTCTGGCCGGATTTTTACGCAGCCGTTCAGAAGGCAGAAAAAGAACTCGAAGAGGTGGAGATTCAGGACGAGGTTACGGATGTCATCTGTGAGAACTGCGGCCGGAACATGGTCATCAAATACGGTCCGCACGGAAAGTTCCTCGCCTGCCCCGGATTTCCGGAATGCCGGAATACGAAGCCTTATTATGAGAAAACGGGGGTCAGGTGTCCGAAATGCGGTGCCGAAATCGTCATTAAAAAGACGAAAAAGGGGCGTCGCTATTACGGATGCGAGAGAAATCCGGAATGCGATTTCATGTCCTGGCAGAAACCTTCGAACGAACGCTGCCCGAAGTGCGGGAGCTATATGCTGGAGAAAGGAAAGCGTCTCGTCTGTGCCAATAAAGAATGCGGATTTGTCTCACAAATAAAAGAAAATACTGAAGAATAAAACTTTTCAGAAAATAAATTGTGTTTTGCGACGAACAGTGTTAATATAATTGTGTATCCGGGAAAGAGCGAAAATATTCGAATGAAAGTCGAGGTAAATCCGAATGGGTGTTCAATTATTAGACAAGACTCGCAAAATCAACAAACTGCTTCATAATAATAATTCGACGAAGGTTGTTTTTAATGATATCTGCAGGGTTATGATGGACTGCCTGGATTCCGACATTCTGGTCATCAGCCGGAAAGGAAAAGTCCTCGGCATTGCCGAGCGAGGAGATATCAGGGAAATCAATGTGATGATCGCCAATCAGGTCGGGGAGCACATTGACCCGCTTCTGAACGACCGTTTCTTAAGCGTCCTGTCTACGAAGGAAAACGTCAACCTGACGACGCTCGGATTCGAGGGCGATGAGTACGAGAATTATACCGCGATCATCAGTCCGATTGAAATTGCCGGAGAGCGTCTGGGAACGGTATTTATGTATCGGGTGAGCCCGGAGTATGACATCGACGACATCGTGGTCAGCGAGTACGGTACGACCGTTGTCGGGCTGGAGATGATGCGCTCCGTCAACGAGGAGAATCTTGAGGAGAGCCGCAAGATTCAGGTCGTGAAGTCCGCTTTTTCAACGCTGTCCTATTCGGAGCTGGAGGCGATTATTCATATCTTCGATGAGCTGGATGGCGTCGAGGGAATCCTGGTGGCGAGCAAGATCGCGGACCGCGTCGGAATCACCCGCTCGGTCATCGTCAATGCGCTGAGGAAATTCGAAAGTGCGGGCGTCATCGAGTCCAGATCCAGCGGCATGAAGGGAACCTATATCAAGGTTCTGAATGATTATATATTTGATGAGTTGAAGGAAATCAAGGCAAACAGAGCGGAAAAACCCGCGAAAGGGGGAGCTGCTGCGAAAAAAGCTGCGGCGGAAGCCGCTCAGAAATAACGGCAGACCGATGGAAAATCATCGGAAATCCGAGATTCAAAGGAGGCCGTCCGGACGACAGAAGTCCGGGCGGCCTTTTTTCCGCGTGCGCCCGGCGGCGCACGTTCCTAGCTGGTGAAAGTCCAGAGTCCGCCCGGTAGTGGGAAGGACATAGCCGAAGGCAAGGGTGCCCATCGCGAGATGGGATCCGAAGGAAGCCGGATGCGCTG
>JBMNRP010000023.1:0-41382 GCA_050944685.1 Bilifractor sp. | reverse complement strand
CGCATAAATGAACAAAATCGGATGTACCATCTGACTCAGTCGCAGGGGCTTGTAATTATATATCTTTCCCAAAAGGAAGACTACACTGCGACACAGACCGAACTAATGGAACTGCTGCAAGTGGCGCATACAACAACTCTCAAGATGCTCAGAAGCATGGCGGGAAAAGGCATGATAAAGATATCCAGCAACCCGAAGAACCGCCGTTCGAATCTGGTCACACTCACATGGGGCAACGAAGAAATATACAAAAAACTGGAAGAGAATGCAGAAGAAAATGAATCCACTCTATTAACAGGGTTTTCGGACAGAGAGCGTGAACAATTCCGCTCATTTATGAAACGGGCCTTTGAAAATCTGGTGGCGAATCCGCCGGTATCGAATGAAGAAATTCGGCAGTAATACAATAAAGGGAGGAGGGAAACCAGAAAAATGCAGTCCCTTGAGAAATACGATAAGATGCCTGTAGGGAAAGCAATTCTGCAGAATGCTCTGCCTGCCGTAATCGCCATGCTGATGACCCTGATCTATAATCTGGCAGACACATTTTTCATAGGGCAGACAAACGATGCTTATCAGGTGGCGGCGGTATCGCTTTCAACACCTGTGTTCCTGATTTTTATGGCCATAGGCACTATCTTCGGGGCCGGAGGAACCAGCGTAATCTCCCGTGCCTTTGGAGAAGGCAAAAAAGAATACGCCGGCAAAGTCGGCGCCTTCTGTATGTGGAGCTGTATCGGAATCGGTATCATCCTGACTGCTCTGATGGTGATTTTCATGAATCCGCTTCTGAAGCTGATTGGAGCGAGCAGCCATACATGGAACTATACCAGGACGTACCTGACAATTGTCAGCTTCTGTGGAGTGTTTTCACTCATCTCAAGCTGCTTTTCCAATATCCAGCGCGCCGAAGGACAGGCTACAAGAGCCATGGTGGGGCAATTGATCGGAAACCTGACCAATATGGGTCTCGATCCGCTCTTCATTTCCGGTTTCCATTGGGGCGTAGCAGGATGCGCGCTTGCGACATTTATCGGGGAGACTGCCGGAGCCGTATATTATCTTGTATATTACATTCGCGGGAAATCAATTCTGGACGTAAGTCTTAAAAATTTTTCCGTTAAAGATAAAGTCGCGACCGGTGTTTTTTCCATAGGTGTTCCGGCATCCCTCGGCTCTCTGTTAATGAGCGTCGCTCAGATAATAATGAATGCCAAAATGGCTGCCTATGGAGACATGGCGGTAGCCGGTATCGGCGTAGCAATGAAGATCGTAATGATAACCGGAATGATCTCCATGGGTATCGGTCAGGGCGTACAGCCGCTTCTCGGATACTGCACGGGTGCCAAAAACTGGAAAAAGTTCAGAGCCTACTTTCGCTTTGCCATGATTTTTGCCACCTTTCTCGGAGTCATTCTTACGTTATTGTGCTATCTGTTTACCAATCAGCTTGTTTCCGCTTTCCTGTCAGAACCGGATGCCTTCGATTATGCAGTAAAATTCGCCAGAATTCTGTTATGTACAGGACCACTTTTCGGCATGTTCTATGTCATCACGAATACCTTGCAGGCGATGGGTGCGGCAGTTGCCTCACTGATCACCAATATCAGCCGTCAGGGCCTCGTATACATCCCGATGTTGTTCATCCTTGATATTTTCTTCGGAGCGGACGGGCTGGTATGGTCACAGCCGGTTGCCGATGTGATTTCATTTATTGTCGGAGCGATCATGTACATCGTTGTCTCAAAAAAGGTGGTTCAGAATCCGGAATGATACGCTAACATTCTTGTTATTTTTCCTGAGCCTCATCAATAACTTCAATTTTAAAAACGTTGATCGTATCAACATCAGGGCACCCGAATACTGCTGTCCCGGACGGATTGCCGGGTATTGAACCTCCGTAACGAAGAATATCTATATATGGAAAAGCTACATGCATTGCCATTGGACACAGATTCCCCCTTTCTGTATCGAAATCCCAGCTGTCACCAACCTTGTGTCCTCGATGACATCCATGTTCACCTTTTCGATCGATTAAAGTTATCTTTATTTTGGGTCTTCTGCTCATGGTTTTATTTTCTCCATTACAATCTTCGAGTTATATTATCCCTATACTATATTCCCGTGTTTCAGAATCGCGAAATCATGACATCCGGTAGTGCCCCGCCAGATCATTCCGTTTCTCCAGAATATCCTCTTCATAGTGACGCTGCGTGGGGCCGCTATGATGTATCACATATGGAACTCCACGTTCATTTCTTCGATCTGAAACGATTCCGATATGATTTTCGAAAATAACAATATCTCCACCCTGCCATTCCTCAATATCATTCAAATCCAATGAACAAGAAATGGCATTGTTCTTAAACCACACACGCAGATTTTTGACACGCCGATAATCAATATTGGAATCCGGAGTGACAACATCGTAATTTTCAGGATGTTCACGTATATCCTGATCTACCAGTTCTCTCAGATCGTAACCGGCTCCCTTTAAAGCGGCTGCGACAAGATCGGTGCATACACCATAACCGTCATCCGGATAACCGCCATCGTAATATTTGCTTTTGTATTTTGGTTTTGTCCCGATATACCGGATGGCGCTCTGCAATATATCCGTCTGATCATCTGTTCCGTCGCCGTCTTCATCTCTATTGCTTTTATAAACAACAACACTTCCCCTCCAGCGATCAGGCCGTCTGAGAGATGATGTGCCCTTCCTATTGAAAAACAAGAACACGATTGCTCCAAACAAAACAATGGCCGCAGCAATGATCAGGGTAATTTTCTTTTTTCTGTCTGCTCTCATAACGAAATCCCGAAATATCTCTCATGTTGTCATACACCACAATAATGACAACCATATCTGCCATTATTATCCTCCACATCTGTTCCGGAAGCAAATATTAAAATCAAAGTATTGACGGCTGCTATTCAATCGGCCAATACACTCTCTTGAAGAAATAAACAATCCCTGCAAGCTTGATAAATTCAAGACTTGCAGGGATTCGTGTATAATGTCTTACAGTATATCTGACACTGCCCTGGCATGCAGGCACTCACCCATTTCTGAATAATAGGCCAGAACAGCCACGGCGATAGATTTTGAAGGATCCGTCAGCGGAATAAGACACGATTGCGCGGCATGGTAAAGGTCTGATTTTCCAGGCCAGACAGTTCCAATCGGTCTGTTATTCTGATCAAGCTGATGAAACCACGATCCATACTGATAATCCCGGACATATTTTTCCAGATACTGCAGAAATTCTGAATACAGTTCTCTGTTTCGGCGAGAGCCGCACAATTATTGTCATGGTCAAATACAACCGGGCCGATCGAGGCCACACCGATATTGAGATTCATATCACAGAGAACCGCCTCCACATAATCTCGAAAAATCAGCAATCCTATCACATGCGGCGCTGTCGGGGCAAAAGTGAGAAGGACAGGATTTCTCCCGCAGGAATCCGTTTTTTCTTCCTCTTTTTCCTCGATGATTCCGCTTTTTATATACTCCCCGATAATATTGCTGACCGTCATTTTTGCCAGCCCGGTTGCCTGGGCGAGTTCTATTCGTGAGCGGCATTGGCCTGTCGATATCAGTTTCAGGATCAATCCCCTGTTGTATCGTTTCGCGCTGATAATATAATGCCCTGTATTTTCCATGTCTGCACCTGAATTTCCCGCCATTGCTTTTCCTCGAAATAAGAATGATGCCTGTCAATTCTTCTGCTCCAATACAAATGGGACAACGTGTGCAACCGCCTCTTCGCGGGTAATGATCTTATCGTCATGGTCCAGATCCACCAGCAGATAGCGGTCATTGCCCATGCCCATTTCCTTCATGCAGGAAAGCTGACGCAGACCATGACGAGATTCCATGCGCTCTACCAGATCATGATGGTCCTCTTCCTTCATCGCATAGACAAGGTCAACGCAGGCCTGATCAGCGGCAAGGATATCGGTTGAAGCAAGAATGCCGACATCAGGCGTTACAACAGGCTGCGCCGCAGTACCTTCGCAGTCGCATGAAACCGACATGTTGCGCATCACATTGACAAAGGTAATCCGATTGCCAAAGAAATCTGTCGTGGCCTTACTGGATTCGGTAATACGCTCCATCAGCTCTTCCCTGTTAATGGACCACTGGCCTTCTCCTTCGCGGGTATGAATCCAGCGCTTGCCAATCCGGCCGTCCGCGCAGCCGATGCCGATATTCTTGTTCGAACCGCCGAAGCCTCCCTCTACATGCCCTTTGAAATGCGTAAGGACGACCAGGGAATCATAGCTGGTCATATGCGAGCCCACAGATATTTCCTTCATCCACTTGCCGCCTTTGACCGGAAGTAATGCTGTACCCTCTTCATCCATGATGTCAACCGGGCAGAATGTCCATCCATTCACCTGCAGAGTTTCCCGGTGCATTTCCGTTGTATAGCGGTCTCCCTCATAGTAGGTATTCGTTTCCACAATGCTGGCATCTTTCAATTCAGGTTCGCTCTTGAGCAGGCTCTCTACCCAGGCATGGGGAATGATGTTCGGTCCGTGCTTTTCACCGGTGTGCAGCTTAATACCTGTCTTGCCGCATATATTGCCATTTACTTTCTCATATGCCCTGGCGAGACCGGCGGCGGAAAGATCACGAGTGAAGTACACAATAGATTCATTTCCGCTTCTTTTTTCATAAGGAACATATACGCTTCCATCACTTATCATATGTCATCTCGTCTCCTTTCCGGACTGTATTTCAGTAATGATTATTCCAGATTAAATATATTATAGCATTGCATTACCTGTCT
Organism: Bilifractor sp.; assembly: GCA_050944685.1. Taxonomy (GTDB): domain Bacteria; phylum Bacillota; class Clostridia; order Lachnospirales; family Lachnospiraceae; genus CADBRN01. The sequence goes on along the minus strand of JBMNRP010000023.1, from coordinate 36,583 downwards.
GAAGTTTATTGATCCTGTTTCACCCGCACATATGGGAAATAGTCACAGGGAATCTCTCCGAAGATCAAGCCACGCCCGTTCCTTTTCCGTCAGTTCAATGTCCAGTGCCTCAATGTTCGTCCTCATCCGCTCCGGGCTCCTGGTGCTTACAATGGCAAACGTATTCATCAGCCCTGTGAAAAGATACGCCATGGCAATCTGGGAAACGGTTTTCTTCTTTTCACCTGCCAGGATTTCACACCTTCTCAGACGTTCAAAATTATCGTCGCTCACATAGCCCTTAACCGCAAATTCATCCAGAATTTTATCGACCCGATTTTTATCGGTGCTCCTTACTTTCCCTGAAAACATGCCGCGACCCAGGCTTGAAAAAGCGATCACAGGCATCTGATTTTTCGTATACCAGTCGCGCGCGTCCTGATTAGCGGGGCCGGAAACCGAGACGCATCCGCCGCCCCAGGGATCTCTCACCTGATCAGCCAGTCCGTAATTCGGGCTCGATACCGTAAACGGAAGCAGGTTCTTTTTGTACGCATACTCATTCGCTTCTTCGATGCGCCTGTATGTCCAGTTCGATCCGCCAAACGCGCGGATTTTTCCCTCAGCGTGTATCGCATTCAGGATCTCAACGATCGTCCCGACCGGCATCTCCGGATCATCGCGATGAAGCAGATAAATATCGATATAATCCGTTTTCAGATATTCCAGTGACTGCGCAAGGTCGGCACGCATCTCCTTTTCATTGATCCGCTTCCGCCCATCATCAGCCGGGTGTCCGCACTTCGACAGCACGACGATCTTCTCACGGTTGCCCCTGAGGTCGATCCAGTTCCCGAGTGACTTCTCTGAAAGCTGATAATTTCTCGCCGTGTCGTATGCCGTAATTCCGAGACCGTACATGGCATCAAAAAGTTCATGCTCATCCCCGCCCTCAAAAAACGGCATAGTCGCCGTCCCATAAAAAATCCGCGACACCGGTTTGTCTACGCCCTGTATCTTCGAGTATTTCATTTGTTAATTACCCCCGATTATTACACGAGTGGCCTCACAGCATCATACAGCTGACGGTACCGCTCATAGATCTTCATATATTTCTCATGCATTCCGGCATCTGGTTCATACGTCTTTACTTCATGGACCATCGTCTTTGCCGCTTCTTCCGGACTGCTCCAGATCCCAAGAGCCACTCCTGTCAGCATCGCACAGCCGACAGTGCCTGCATTGACTGTCTCTAAAGCCGTGATCGGACGGTTCAGTACGTCCGCCTTCATCTGCATCCACACCTCGGAATGTGCTCCGCCACCCGTTGCGATCAGCTTCTTGTATTTCGGTCTCGCCAAAGCCAGATGTTCCTCATTGAGATGCATCTCGTAGACGACGCCTTCCATGCAGGCCCGGTAAATATCCTCGACGCGCGTCCCCATTGTCAGACCAATGACTGCTCCCTTCGAACCGGTGTCCATATACGGTGTAGCCGCCCCGGCAAAGTGTGGCAGTACCAGCATGCCGGAGGGTTCATTCCCGTTCCTGCGGATCCAGGCCTGTTCCAGCCATTCGTTGACGGAAATACCTTTCTGCTTTGCCAGCTCTTTTTCTTTCTTCGCCAGTGTCTCCGTACACCATTGCATGAGCGCTCCGCCAGTGTATGAAAAAGCGTAACAGACGTAAGTGCCCGGAACTACATAGGGAACGACCGCATAATTTCCGTCATATCTGGCATCCATCGGCGGGATTTCCTTAAACACCGGCGTCAGGCACTCAACCGTTCCCGCACCGTCCACGGCAAGTTCCTCCGAAAATACGCCTGCTCCCGTCGCGGCGGCCACCTGGTCGTGGCATCCGATGATGATCTGAGTCCACGGGCGGAGGCCCGTCTTTGCAGAGACCTCCGGGCGAACCCGTCCGACAGCCGTTCCGTCCGGGACCGGTTCGGAAAACAGTGACGGATCAATTCCGGCGGCTCCGAAAATCTCTTCGCTCCAGCGGCAGTTCCGGATATCAAAAGCCATCGTCCTCGTCGCCAGAGAATAGTCGATCTTTTTCTCATGCGTCAGCATATAGGCGACAAAATCACCCATCAGAAAAACATGCTTTGCTCTTGCAAACACTTCCGGTTCATGATCTTTCATCCAGATCAGCTTCGGCAGACTATACATCTCATGTGGACGCAGCCCGGAGATCTCCATGATATGACGACTTCCGAGCTTTTCTTCCAGTGTCTCGCGTTCTTTCTTTCCTCTGGGATCCGTATAGAGCATTACCGGCGCGAGCGGTCTGTCATTTTCATCGATCATGACAAACGATTCCCCGAAGCTCGTGATACCGATCCCGGCAAGATCCGGATACCTTTCCGCGATCTCCGATATGACTTCCGACACAGAGAGCCAGAGTGCACCGGCATCCACCGTCGATTCATCCTGTCCGCGGCTGACAGGATAATCGCGGTATGCCTGAACGAGGCAGCTGCCTGTCTCGTCAAAAACCGTCAGCTTACACCCGGTAGTGCCGATATCAAGTCCCCCAATCACCATAAAAAAGCCTTTCAATAATCCAATAATAATATTAACCGATTTCTACCCAATCCCAGTGCAGATAAATAGTAAATGCCTCTTTCAGAATCTCCTTCATATGTCCGTATCCGATGGTCGTATGATGTTTGAACCCGCCGCGCGCGAGACGGATCAGCTTATTCTGCAGATCCTCTATCTGGCAGACACCGGCGCACCCGAAATATGCGTCTTCGATCGGATCATCCGTGAAGGTGCCCTCGCTCGCGTAGATCACGATCTTTCCGTCTTTTGTCTGACAGTTGGAAATCGTCACGTCACCGGGCCTGATGCGTCCCTCATTGCTTCCCCAGCCAGAACCCGGATCCGTCTTATCGAACATCTTATGATTCGTGACAGTTCCCCTGGCCGTCATCAGGCTCTGAGCGACCGGTCCACAGTGGAAGAGAATAACCTTGTTTTCGTCATCCCCATAGTTATTGTTCCAGTCGAGAACTGCCGTCGGCTGTTCGCTGGCAAGACTCATCGCGCGCATGCAGAGTGCGGAGCACATATCGATCTCACAGGAAGCCGGGATCCCTCGGTCATTCAGATAGCCGAGAAGTACGCAGGGCGTAATGCGGAGCTGTTCCTCCATCTCGTTCCAGCAGCGGAGTGCGAGAGCATCAAGCTGATACTCATCAATGTACTGATCCATGACTGCCGAAACCTTTGCCAGATTGTTCATGTTCTTTTCCGGTACTTTTGAGAAATCGGAATATGCTTTCAGCTCATCCCTTCTCTTTGCGACCGCCTCATCATCATCCGCCAGTTTGCTGACGCGGAAGAAGAGGTCCGACAGGTCGAGGGATTCTACGTTGATGCCATACTTCTGCATCGTGATCTCGTCAAAACGAACGGTCTTGAAAGCAGTGGTTCTGGCGCCGATGCAGCCGATGCTGAATCGCTTCATTCCGTTTACAACGCGGCAGACAGCGGCAAAATCGCGCAGGTTCTCCTGAAACTTTGGCGTCAGCGGATGAACCACATGCGGTTTCAGAACGGTAAATGGAACTCCATACTGCGTGAACACATCGGTGACGGAGAACTTGCCACAGAAAGCATCGCGGCGATGAGCAAAGTCCATCTTGCCGATCTCATCCGGATATGCCTGCATCAATATCGGGACACCTGCATCCTGAAGGGCAGTGATAGCTCCGTTCTCATCTGCAAAGATCGGCATTGAAAAGATCACCCCGTCGTACTGTCCCTCGTGCTCTTTCAGCCATTTTGCATACAGTCTTCCCTCTTCTCTCGTCTCGATACCACCGAAGCGGGTGAGCTCCGGATCCATCGCGATGTAATTATAGCCGGCATCCGTGACCGCCTTGATCATGTCATCTCTCGCTCCGTAGATCAGTTCTCCGGGCATCATGCCGCGGTTGGCAAAAGCGAGTGCAAACGTCATTTTTCTTCCCATCGTAAAAACCTCCTGAAAAAATCTTCAGACATTCAGATACTCACTCACGCAACGCAAACATTCGGATCGCCGTCCGCGCGTTTTCCTTCATAGCCTCGCGCGCCTCAATCATGACGCCGGAGAAGAAAGCCGGTTCATTTTCCTTAAGATTCTTCGCATACTCGACCGCCGCCGTTCCTCCGGACTTGTCCAGGTATGTGAAATAATTGATTTTTCTCACGCCGGCCTTCACCGCACTGTGATAATCCTCACGGCTGACGCCTGAACCTCCGTGCATAACTACCGGCATATTGTTTGTTCTTGTACGGACATTGCGCACAACATCAAAGTCAAGCTTCGGTTCCTCCAGATAAATGCCATGCGTCGTTCCGAAGGAACAGGCAAGTGCATCGATCCCTGTTTCCTTCACAAACTTTGCTGCCAGATCCGGGTCGGTATAGATTTTTGTCTCATCCTGATCGCCGGTCTTATCGCCTGCTCCGGATTCTCTTCTCCCCATAGATCCGAGTTCCGCCTCGACAGAAGCTCCCGTCCCGGAGGCGATCTCAACAGCTTTCTTCGTATTCGCGACATTCTCCTCATAAGGAAGCGTGGAACCGTCATACATTACCGAAGTGAAACCGAGATCAACGGTCTTCTGAACATAATCAAGTGTTTCTCCGTGGTCCATATGAACGCAGACCGGAACCGATGCCTTCTTCGCGAAATCAACCATGATCGGTCCGATCACATCGACCGGGATCCACGGCTCATGGCACTGTGCAAACATAATAATCACAGGAAGCTGTTCTTCCTCCGCCGCTGCGATCACTGCCTGCAGTGCCTCCAGATTCGGCGTGTTAAAGGAACCGATGGCAATCTGTTTTTCTTCCGCAATCTTCAGGACATCATTTAGCGTAGCAAGCATTTTCGTACCTCCCGTAACTGCAATATTGATTCGTATGGAATGCTGATATTCTATTAAAAATTGTAAGGTTTCTATTCCCCAAAATCAACGATATTATAATGTCGGGGATAGAAACGGAAAACGAAGCTGCGTGATTTCAGTTCTTAATACGTATCTTGTTGATATGTTTTTCTTCCTCGATCACCTCATTTTCGGAATTACCTTTGAATCATACGCTTCAATATTACTACCATGCGAATTTTCACCTCTGAATTTTTCTCTGACAGGATACAAAACAAGCAGCCAGATGTCCTCACAGCGGACTTCTGACTGCTATGTATTCTGCATTTTACAGTTCCTTTTTTTCGAAACAATGAATAGAGGCAAACATAAAGATAAAGAATAATAAAGCGCTGACACATCCTAAAATCACTGGTAAGACTGCTCTTGATTGATTGCTAATAAACTGCATGACAGATGTTAAGTCATGATGAAAGATGCTTGAAATTCCAAACGGCACCAGTACCATAAGAAGCAAAATAACGGAGATCACGTAGCGGGCCTTTGCAATGCCGTCTTTGATCGCAACAGTTGTATATAAGCCATATGAGACTGTTCCCACCAAAAAGACAAGCAGGAATTCTGTGACATTCAGGAAATTTAATCCCTGGTATAGAGCCGGAATAATGGAGTAGAGAATGGCACATCCCGCAAAAAGAATCAGATAGCAGAGATACTTTGCAACAACGAAGTTCCTTCTCGAATAGGGAGCGGCGCAGAGCAAAGCCGCCGCATGCGGATTTTTTTCTTCTTCAACAGCAACCTGCGACAGCCATGTCACCATCATTAAAATCACGAAATACAGAAAAATAAATACTCCGAATCTTGTATTCTGGAAGCTGTTGTCTCCATCATTGACGATCAGAAATGGAATGATAATCAGGCTGATTACTAATGCTCTGACAATAGCCTTTTTGGCCAGAAGGAAATCTTTCTTGATCAAGCTTACCATCATTTTCTCACCCCCCTGATGTATGCAATCATTATGTCTTCTATCATTGCCTTTTCAAAAACCGCTTCCGGCAATTCTTTTTTTACTTCTGCGACATGATCTGTAATTCCTGAAAAACCATAAGACGATACTTTGAGATTTTTAATGAGCGGTCTGTTCTGATCATTCAGCCATTCGCCATTGCCTTTGACAATACGGAACGTGTCAAGCAGTTCATCTTTGTTTCTCTCAAATATGATTTTTCCCTCATTGATGAGAATCAGCATGTCGGCTATCTTTTCCAAATCAGTTGTAATGTGTGTAGAGAAGAAAACACCTTTTCCTCCATTTCGCATATAGTCCATAACAATATCGAGAAACTGGTTTCTGGCCAGCGGATCTAGACCGCTTGTCGGCTCGTCCATGATCAGAAGCTCAGCCTGATGCGAAAGCGCCAGCACCAGGGCAAATTTCATTTTCATGCCGCTGGAAAGCGTTGCTATTTTCTGTGCCGGGTCCAATTCAAACTTGTCCATCCATGTCTGATAATCCTCGTCGCTCCATCTGGAATACGCCGGAGCAAGGATACTTTTCATCTCCTTCATGGACAGGTCATTAAAAAAATAGCTATCATCCATGACAATGCCGATGCGGTCCTTGATCTCTTGTAAATGCTCTTCCGCATCCATTCCAAAGATTCTGATTGATCCCGAATCTTTATTTATCAGACCGAGAATTGATTTTATTGAGGTTGTTTTCCCTGCGCCATTCGCGCCGATAAAACCGGTGACACATCCTTCCGGCAGGGAAAAAGAAACATGATCAAGAGTAAATTTCGGGTACTTTTTCACAAGACCTTTCACTTCAAGAATGTTGTCCATGTTCAATCCTCCTCATACAGAATATCGAGCATCTCAGCCATCTCATCTTTTGTAATGCCGAACAGTTTCGCGTTATGAACTGCTTTTTGCAAATCCTGTTCAACAATGCGGCGTTTCGAATCACGGAGCAATTCCTGATTGCCCATCGAAATAAAAGTTCCTTTTCCGGCCCGGCTTACCGCAAAGCCCTCTTTTTCCAATTCATCATAGACACGACGGATCGTGAGCACGCTGACATGCACATCGTTTGCAAAATTCCGAATGGACGGCAACAGTTCCCCGTCCTTTAATTCCCCTTTCAGGATGGCATCTTTGATCTGCTCTTTAATCTGTCTGTACAAGGGAACATCTGATGAATTGGATACGATGATGTTCATATCGCTCCGCCTCCTAACTGTGTATTTAATATATACACACTATAAACATTAATCACAAAGGTGTCAATACGGTTTGATCTTTTTCCTTCGTGCCAGGTTGATTGAATTGAAAAAATTGGGGATTGGATTTCGGATGGGCAAAAAAAATCCCTGCAAGCCTGATAAATTCAAGACCCGCAGGGATAATTCGCAATTATTAATCTTATTCCACTCGAGTTCACCTTCGAATCCAATGCAGGCCATAGCAGGAATTTCTCAGGTCATGTACGCAGGAACATCCAAGAATAAATCCGTGTCAGCGCCACCTGCTGTCCGTCCGGCGTCAGAAAACAGTTCTGACGATTTTACTGAGCAGTCCGTAAACAACATTGATCAAAATCAGACTTACGATGAGCCGGATCACCAGCGGCTTTACTGCCTGCCGGTTTTCCGCTGCAATTCTGTTGACGTCAGGAATCTCCGCCCACTCCATCGACTGGCAGTAGGGGCAGAAGACCTTTCGCGCGTAACTGCCGTACTCCGGACTGTTGACCATTGCTGTTCCCTTGATTTTCGTCTTCGTCGTGCTGGTCTCTTTGTGCATGATTCCCATCTTCAGGCTGTCCTGTGTCCCCTCAAAAGTCTGCCCGCATTTTCGGCAGGTTACACGGATGACCCGGTTCGCCATCTGGTCCTTCTGGTATTTCTTTATTGCCGTAAGAAAGCGGACGACACAGATTACGATGAGCACAAACTCAATCAGAAGAAGTATCTGAAGGAATACTGCTTCCATATTCTTTTACCTCCGAAAAGATTTTCTGTACGGAATCCCGGCAATCACTGCCAGTAAGCGTTGCTGATAATTTCCAATTCCCTGCCGGATCTTCAGGCAATCCCTATTTTCTTCAGCAGTTTCTGAATATCAGCAGATTTGAGCACCTTTCCCATGGAAACGACCTGCTCGTTCACCACGAGAGCCGGCATACTCATAACACCGTATTTCGCAACTTCCTGCATACCTGAAAAATTTCAGTTTATCTGTTTTACTATCCCGGAAATCAATCGTGTTCAAACGGTACAGATCGTCTACCGTCGGCGATTCAGCGTCCCGAACCGGTCCATGCTGTGTTCCAGCCGGTCGTGCCGGGAGACAAACGAATGTTTCCGTGTATTCAGGATATACGCCCTTCCCTGCTCGTTTCTGGTGTAGACCGCATTCGTCCTGCCAAGCACCCGTGACAGCCGGGCGGCAAGTGCTTCCGCATTCTCTCTGCTCGTTCCGAGGATTGAGGGACACGCCAGGCTCCGATAATAGGCAGGATTCCCGTGTTGCATGCCGAGCATCAGGTAACGCGGATTTTCTGCCGGAGACATCATCTCCTGCAGAGCCGTGCAGAACAGATTCTGCTCCCTGCGGTTCGCATCGTCGATGCAGTACAGCGTCGCAGTGAGATTGCCGTTATCAGAATAAATCAGGTCTGTCTTCAAGAGGCACATCTTTGACACGAGCTGTCTCTCTTTCAGCGCCTCCAGCAGCGCTCCGGCGCATTTTTTTGATGTCCTCGTTCCGGACAGAGAGAGGGACAGCCGGCTCATCGCCAGAATGATTCCAATAGACACAGCGAGAAAAAATGCCAGGTACAGTAACACTTTCCAAACGCTGGTCTCTCTGGTCGATTGAAAAACAAAAAAATGATAAATCTGTCTGATCAGAACAATTTCGATAATCCAGAGAACGATCGCGATAATATGGTTGCTGATTTTTACCGGCTGTACCCGCTCCGGCTGCACCCGCTCCGGCGGCACCGGCACTTCCTTGTACAGACGTGCCTCGGGATTCTCACAGTTTTCCCATGATTTCCGTGTCCTCTGCCGGTCTTTTGATCTGGCGAGCATTTCCTCATTGATCTTCTGAAAGTGAGATCTGTCGTACGGCGGCCGGATTATACTTACCCGCTGAATTCCACTGCGGATGATGCCGGTCTTATAATCAGGGCCGACAAAGCAGTCAAAGCGCCTGCTCAGCGTACGGAAGTCATCCGACGGCAGTTCGGAACCGCTGTCCTCGCCGCCATCGGCAGAAGCTGCTGCCCCCGGCAATACCTTCGGCTGGGGTTCAACCGTGATAAGATGCCATATGTTCGAAACCTTATCCGGGTTTTTCGGGTCGATGCGGATTGCGCGGCCGCGCATCTGGTTGGAGAGCACGAAGCTGCCGACCGTACTCGCAAGAATCAGGGAATTGACACAGGGAGAATCCCACCCCTCGCCCAGAAGTGACCTTGTGCCGATCAGAATCCGGATACAGCCTTCTTCCAGAAGCTCTGTCACGACCTGAACCTGATTTTTGTTGGAACCTGTAAAAGTAAACTCCCCGTACCCGGTATTTTCAATCGGATTCACCCGGATACTGCAGCGGATCGCTTCCGCAAGCTCCCCCGCTCTTCTGGCCGCTGCCAGCGGAAGGATAATAAGCGAGCCGGAAACGGCCCCAAGCGGGGCGGAGAGATTTTTCCGGCACAGTGCGCGAAAAATCCCGGCTACGCTGATAGAAACTCCCTGATAGGATGGGCTGAGACTCTCCCGGCGGATATAGTCGGTCAGGATGACCATGCGCAGCTTCTCTCCCAGCGCTGCGGACTCCGACTCGCAGATCCGCCCGATACTGGTCATCTTCCCGGCGGACGAGAGCAGGTGCTTCCTGACGGTCTGATCCATCACGAGAGAAACTTTTTTCTTCTCAATAACATCATGATTCTTCAAAATGTTAAGAAGCTTCTTTTTTTCGTCCTCACTGGCAGGTGAATCAGATGAAACGAGAAAGGTCAACGCGTTTTCAGCATCCGTAAGAGAACAGCAGGGGACCTTCCGATCCGCGTACAGAGCAGTCCTGATTTTTTCACCGTACGGGATATGGAACAGATCAAAAAGCCGGAGCACTTCCGCCATTTCGTCTGCGTGTACGAAGAGGGCTTCGTCCGCCTGATCTGCCAGAAGATCCATCCGCGGCGCGAGAGGCTTGAGAATGCCGCTCGAACGGATGTCGGATAATGCCTGAGCGGATTTTTTCTGGAATGCTGTCAGCTCATCGTTTTCTTCTTTCGTGGGATAGTTGAACAGAATAAAATCCTGATGAGGGCAGAGCGTTTTCTGCGCGACGAGTTCCGGAACAAAGATCTCGTCGTCAATCTCGCCGCAGGTAGCGATATATCTCTTCCACTCGTTTGGTGTGGCGTCGTAAGGGGGTGTCGCCGTGAGGGCGATGAGACATGTCTCATCCCTGAACACCGCCAAAAACTGTTCCAGCGCTTTCTGCCAGTCATTTCTCAGGTGGTGTGCTTCATCCAGACAGATGGTCCGGATTCCCGCCGCACGCAGGGTCTCGATCAGATCGAAGTCGCCGCTGTCCTCGTCTGTTTCGAGATGGTTCATTGCAGCGTACAGGGCCTGATAGGTCACACAGGTGAAGGTCTTCGGGGCAGAAAGACGGAAAGAAAAATAGTCAGAGAGTTCTGTGCCCTCCGGCAGGAAGAGCTCCTCAAAACGCGAGCCCCATTGCTGCCGGATAGTTGTTTCCGGGGATAGGATAAGACAGGGTGCCTTCAATCGGCAGATCAGCTCCAGACCGAGCACGGTCTTTCCACTGCCGGGGGCTGCCACGATATGACAGTGTCTGTCCTTCAGATATTCAGACGCCCTGTCCAGAACTTTCTGCTGGTAGGACCGGAATGTTCCGCGGAAGCGGATTCTTTCGTCAAATGTCATCGGTAAATGCCTTCCTGTTCGATTTTTTTAAAAAAATTTTGGTGAGGAGGACTCAATAAAGAGGCTGTTAAACTATAGCATCTCCCTTATGTTCAGGATTCCTCCAGGATAAGGGGATCAACGCTTCCCTGCCCTCTGTTGTGTTCCGAACCTGACTTCAGCCGGTCGGGCTGGAATTTTGGAAGCTATACGGTTATGCACACAATCTACGACAGAGATTACCTGAAATCCCTTGCCCGAATGTTGAGCTTTGAAAGACGCCGGTAGAAGGTGCTGACCGGGATCCCAAGCTGTTCCGCGGCTTCGGCGCAGTTTCCCCGCGTACTCTTCAGTGCCTGCGTGAAACGATAATAATCCTTCGCGTCGGCCACGCTTGCGGGAGCGGACGCGCCGCCCTCCCGCAGTTCGTCATTTGATACGGCATCTGACGCAGTTCTGCTGCCCGCCCCGGATTTATTCGCCGTTCCCGCGGACGTTCCGACCTGGCGCAGAAAATAGCGATCCGAAATCTCAGACGGAAGATCGTCCGGGGTAATTTCCTCCTGATCCGCCCGATGAATAGACAGGCGGATAACGTCCTCGAGCATGCGCGCGTTGCCGGTCCACTCATACTCTGAGAGCATGCGGGAGGTCTCCCCGGTCAGGCGGATGGGATGTCCGGCAGTCTGAAAGGCCATTTTTTCGGCGATGAGCGGAATATCCTCCGTCCGTTCGCGAAGCGGCGGGATCGTGATAGCAAATGTATTGAGAAGATAATAGAGATCTTCCCGGAAAGCTCCTTTCTGGATAAGCAGAAGAAGGTTCTCACAGGTAGAGGCGATCAGGCGGAATTTCTTTCCGCAGGCGCCTTTTTCTTTCATGAAAGAAACCAGTTCCTTCTGGATGTCCATCGGCAGGGCACTGATTTCAGAAAGGTACAAGGTCCCTCCCTCAGCCAGCTCCAGACGGCCCGGGAGCCGGGTGCCTGTATACGGACTTGTGCTGCCGAAAAGTTCGGAGCGCAGAAGATTTCCCGGCACCAAATCACAATTAAATTCGACAAAGGGATCCTGAGGCTGATGGCCCGCGTTGTGGATAGCCTGAGCCAGCATTCTTTTCCCTGTCCCTTTTTCCCCGAAAAGGAGGACCGGAAAACTCTTTTCGGAAGCCAGCTTCCCCATGGCAATCACGGAACCGATCGCATCCGATTTCCCGGCAATGGAATCAAATTGGTACGCCGCCGAAAATCCGGCAAGCCGGGAAGCCATCTGATGAATGTAGGTCTGAGAAAAAAGAAGAAGCATAGTGCTCTCAAAACCGTGGGAATGCTCGGATGCGGGAATGATTGTCAGGCTGACATCCAGTTCTTTTCCCTTGAAGTTCACCAGCGAGCAGTCTTCACCGGTAATTGGGGTTCTCAGACCGCGGATTTCTTCAGGCAGACTTTCCTTCTTTACAATATCAAACAGAGATTTCCCCTCCAGCGGCTCATCTTCCATCCTGAGCAGGCGGGCGGCGGCCCTGTTATAGAGCTGTATCCTGCGGCTCTGATCAAGCATCAGGACACCGTGATCCAGAGATTCCAGCAGAGTTCTCAGCATATTGTTACGCTGTGTAAGTTTAAACTGTTTTTCTATGCCGCTGACTGCGGTTCTCAGAAGTCCCATAATCATGGGCTCTCTTTCTTCCAGAGGGCCGGATATATTGATGCAGCCAAGCAGTCCGCCGTCCGGATCATAGATAGGTGAACTGCAGCAGGCAATATGGTGATAAACAGGGTTATAGTGTTCCGCGCCGAAAATCATGACGGGCTCGTTTGCGGCGAGAGCTGTCCCGATCCCATTGGTCCCGGCTGCCTGCTCTGAGAAATCGGTTCCGTCCCGGAAAGTGTCGGGAGAAACATCATAGGGAACGCTGTCCTCCTTCCCGCTCCCTGCGGCGGAACGGATTTCCAGTCTTCCTATTTTTTTCAACTGATAACCGTGTCGATCGGCCAATGTTACCAGATGATTGGAGTCCTGAATGTATTGATAAAAATCCTGAAGATATGGGACGGCGATATCCATGAGAAGTTTATTATCCTTCATCAGCTGATCGAGTTCTCTCCCCGCAAGATGCGGCAGTTCCGACTGCCCGCGCTTTACAGAGACCTGGGACCGCCGCCAGGATTCAAGTATCACGGGGCGAAGCCCGGGGATCTGTTCCGGGACCGCATGCCCCTTAGCAATATAGTATTCCCACGCTTTTTTTACGGCTTCTTCATCATAATCAGGTATCATTCCCATCTTCTGCCTCACCATTCACTGCCTGATATTTATTGATATCCGGCTTCACCGGCACCTTCGGTTCGATGTAATTAAGAATAATATTACCACAATGTGAGAAAAACGGAATGAGAATTATTTAGTGATAAATGGGAATTTATGAGAATTAATGATAATTAATAGTTGACAATGATGTAACTGATGATATGATAGGAGCTAGAGCGAGGTACTGTACAATAATTCTTAATTTAACAATCGGAAAGGATACACAAGGATGGGAATAACAAAAAACAAGTATGATTTTGAGGGAAAGACTGTGTTAGTAACAGGCGGCGGCAGCGGCATCGGACGTTCAATCGCGCAGGCTTTTTTACAGAACGGAGCCAACGTTATCGTTACCGGACGCAGAAAGCAAAAGCTTGAGGAAACCGTTTCCGGTTATCCGGCAGAAAAAACTCTTGCCATCTCGAATGATATTTCCAGGCCGGACTCGGCTCAAAAGATCGTTTCTGAAATCATAAAAAAATTCGGCCGTCTGGACGTTGTTATTCATAATGCAGGGCAGCTGTTTACCGGGGAGTTGCAGGATCTGCCTGACGAGAGCTGGGTGCAGATGCGTTCTGTTAATGTAGACTCCTTTTTCTACCTTGCTAAGGCAGTTTTCCCGGAATTAAAAAAGACAAAAGGATCGATTGTTGCCACATCTTCCGTGTCCGGATTGAAAGGAGACTGGAAACAGGCCGGCTACAATGCAACCAAACACGCAATCAGCGGATTTGTACGCTCTCTGGCGCTGGATTGGGGAGAGTATGGCATCCGCGTTAACGCGGTTGCACCTGCATACACAAAAACCGCCATGACCGGATATGGTGACAGCGGCGCGGAGGATGCAGAATTTCTGAAGCCGTTTATCAATCGGACTGCCTTGGGAAGAATCGGTCATCCGAATGATATTGCTCCGGCCGTGCTGTTTCTAGCTTCTCCTGACGCCGGCTACATTACCGGTGTAATTCTTCCGGTTGACGGCGGAACAAGCGCATCCACCGGGCAGCCAAATGCAGTTAAAAACTGAGCAGGCGTGCCCCTTCCCGCAACCGAAAGCGCCAAGGTGACAAATTTCATTACGAGAGCAGATAATAAGAGGTAATTCTAGGGTTGTTGCAATAGTACTTTCAGTACTGCGGGCAACAACCCTAAATATTTTATTTCTGCATCCGCCACTTATGAGTAGTTTCTTAAGGCTGCATTTTTCGAAAGCTTCCTTCTGTCTGTTGTCTGGCTATTTCAGACGTTTTTTCCACCGTTCGTTTTCAGCACTTTGTATTCGTACAATTTTCATGTCAGCAGGCAGAATCATGGAATTTTTTCGTAACTGATTTCTGTGACGCTGTCATCATCACTTGTTATTTTCACGCAGTTCCCATGACTGTCATATTCATATTCGTAAACGACATCGTGTTCACTGTTCTCCAGTCCCGTTCCACTGTCATTTTCTTCCGTATCCTCATACTGTATCGTGCTTTCCATCCTGGTAAGTCTGCCCTGGTCATTGTAGATCGGTGTATATTCCGTTTTCATAGTAAAAGGATCGGCTCCTGCCTTCACTTCCATTTTCGCTGAAAGGGGATTGCCGTGTTCATCATATTTCACATAATGAACGATCTCATCACTTTCCATATCGAACGTTTTCAGCTCGCCATTTGCATAATACGTGCAATCATAAACGGCCTCGCCGCCACTGTCCTCATCCTCGCTCTCATAGTGAAGAACTCTGTGATATCGGTCCGTCTCCACATTCGTCAAATCATCCGTATTGCCATAGCGGTCATAAGAACAGGTACGGGAATCGGTTTCCGTTTCATCGCCATCATCCCACTCGTATTTGCTGTTTATTTTCGCCTCCCCTTTGCCATAATCAAACGTATATGACTGGGTGTACATTGCCGTATCCACGTCAATTTTTGTGATTCTGTATTTCAGATTGTGATTAATGGCACCGGCAACGTAGCCATATTTTGGCGCGCCGTAAAGCCAGAAATTCGAATAGTGCGAACGCGCCTTCTGCGGCAAATAAACGAATTGAAACAGGCTCAGCGCGGTACAGACAGCTGCCGCGGCGCAAATGATCGAAAGTATGATCCGGTGTTTTTTCTTACGACGGTGCTTTGCGTCAGGCACATTTTCCGTCTGATGCTGCACCTGCCCTACACCGCTCTGACCGGGTGTCCACTGCGCAGATTCACCGACACCGCCCTGATCGGGTGTCCACTGTGCGGATTCACCCGCTTCCGGTGCTTCCGGTTTCTGCCTGATCGATGCGCCGCAGTATGGGCAGAAATTGATACCGTCTTCGATCTCCCGTCCGCAATTTGTACAATAAATCTTCATAATCAGCACTCTCCTCTCCGCTTCCGATTCCCTTTGCCTAAAAAACTCATCAGTCTGCAGAAAAGTTTCACAAAATAATTTTCCAACAAATATTTTGAGAATAACAATCGAATGATAAAAAACAAGCTGCGGCACCGGCTCTCCCTCACGGGAAAACCGATATGTCCAGCTTGCGTAAAAAGAAAAATCCTGAAAATTTCCGGCCCGCCGCGGGCACTTCAACCCGGCCCCTGATTTCGCCGGTTCAGGCAAGATAATATCTCCAGATCCCGTCCGACTTCTCACGGCGGATCTTTCCCCTGAGCTCAAGATAATTCAGGTGGGACATGCATTCGCCAACCGCGAAAACCTTCTGCACAGTCGGGAAGTCGTCCCAGTTGGCAGCACATATCTTCCAGCGCATTCTTCCGCTTATCTCATAGCTGTTCAGTCCCGGTTCCCCGCCAATAATGCGAAGAACCTCGTTCAGCCTGACATCGTGGTGTGCGAGCAGTTCATCAATCCTCTTCTGATAATCGCCACTGGAGCGGTGGCCCGGCAGGGCGAGCTCCACTGGATAGGCCTTTGCCCGGCGAAGATTCTCAAGATAGTCTCCCAGGCTGTCGGGCACCCCGGCCCAGGCTGTAATGTTCGGCGTAATATCAAAGAGTACATGGTCGCCGGTGAACATGATCTTCTCTTTTTCGATCCAGAACATGAGGTTTCCGGGTGTATGGCCATCGGCATCTATCGCTTCAATTTCATAATCGCCAACGGTTAATGTTTCGCCCGGGTCAAAGGACGTCAGCCTTTTGTCCATGTAAGTCACAGAATATATATTAGCAGGGTCGTGGCTCTCATTGGAGCGGAACAGGGCTTCAGGGAAGCCGTTTTCGATATAGAGCCGACGGCGCTCGCGCATGATCCGGCCTGATGTGAATTCTGCAAGCCAGTTAATGCAGACGCTGTCCATGTAAATATGCCGGTTCTCCCCGGCGTATTCATACATGAGTCCGGAATGGTCTGCGTGGAAATGAGTGATCATGACATCAAGCCTGTCACGGTCCCAGCCGAGCTTCTTCAGACCATCGCTTAGGGCCCTGCGACAGGCGTCCAGCCTGAATCCCGTATCTATCAGAAGGTCGCTGTCTTTCCCACGGATAAAATAGCTGTTCAGCACCTTCAGAGGATTCTTCGGGAGCGGCACTTCGATTTTGTAAAGGTTTTCTCTGATCCTTTGAACCATTGTTGTTCCTTCCCGAATAATATCAGGGGTGGTCATTCAAGTCTGCTCGTTTCCCAATGAAAAATGATTCTTCGCTGAAAACGGCAATATCAGGCGTTATCACAGTGGCCAGGGCATTTAGGAAATGATACTCTTCCTTATCAGTCCGGACAGTTTGAAAGCCGGAATCGCCACATTTCCAAACGTGACAGCCCGGCTTTATTAAAGTTACCTTTTTTATTGCCTGCGGAGATAGTCTTTTCCCTGCACGCCCTGCCAGATGTCTGCTCCATCTATTATATCATTGCAGGTGATTTTACTTGAATCAATGTTGGAAATCGCCTCTTTGATCGTATCATCTGTATCACAATAGCACCAGAACCAATATGCACTGTCTGTACCGGTCTTTTGGATATGATCCAAAGGATGATGGTTAATGGTGATGCTTCTGAGCTCTTCTTCGTTATCCCAAAATCCATAAATGATCAGATGCCCATCTTCATCCGTTATAATGTCATGACCAGCCAAAGACCTTTCATAAACCAGCTGAATAATACTGTCCGCAATGCTGTCATCACAATCAAATTTGTAGCCCGCTGCGCCACGAAAATCCATTGCTTTCTTCTGTGAATCCCTGGAAGCAAACTTTCCATCCTTGCACTGCACTACAGCCGCCAGATAGGTCTCATCATCTACAGCATATACCGCTAAGGTTGTTTCCTCATCCAGCGGTGTATGATACAGACATTTCCCTGGTTTGCCGCCTTCGGCTGCCGCCTCATCCAGGGAAGCATACCATTGTGTATTTGCGTCTGCTGTTTCTTCCGTATGGTTGTCTGTTCCGTTATAGTAGTCAATGTTGATACGAACACCAAAAGATTGAGAAATATTACTGATATCAGGAGGCCTGGAAGCCATGGAAATCACAAAACCGGCAATACCTGCTATAACGCCTAAGACTGCAATCAGAATATTATGTCTGTTACGCTGCTTAATCCCTCTTACACCCACAATAGTCAAACCGATGCCTGGCATACCGCACAGACATATCAGTGCTATAAGGCCGTTGCTGTCATAGGAATCTACTTCGCTGTATACAATCAGATCAATGACAGCCAGAATCAAAAGAACCGCACCGGCTGCCAGAATAATAATACTGACTGCT
Organism: Bilifractor sp.; assembly: GCA_050944685.1. Classification (GTDB taxonomy): domain Bacteria; phylum Bacillota; class Clostridia; order Lachnospirales; family Lachnospiraceae; genus CADBRN01. The sequence continues at coordinate 18,738 of JBMNRP010000023.1, read as the reverse complement.
TTCTTTATACCGTTGGAGTTAGCCTTCATGCGGGTTGCCTCTTATACTTTCATCAGGGGTGACCATAGGAAACAAGCTGCCAGGTTCCGCTGACATCTTTAACAAAAACCCATTGCCAGCAGGTATATTCGTAATCTCTGTTCCAGAAGCCATTGCCGGAAAACTTCGGCGTATGAAAAGATGTTCCGAAGACCATGCACTGTGCATATGAATTCCCCTGTTCATTCAGCTCTTTCCGTGTATCTTCACTGCATTCATCTGAGATATAAAAAATCTCATGCAGCTGGCAGCCGTTGAATTCTTCAAATTTCTCTTTCAAAATATCCGCTGCTTCATCCATATCCTCTCTGGAATACAGCTGAGACCGGCCGTATTCAACGACTGCTTCATCCACCTTCCCGGCTCTGTTGTCCAGCCAGGAGGCAACACTTACAAATACAGCAATACCGATAAAGTATATGCATACGCCAATCATCAGTAAGCGGATCATTTTCCCAGGCTTTTTCATAGCACTATATCATAAACTCTCTTCATATTCCGGATATGCCTTATGAACGCATCTTTTATACTGCATCTTCGGCACCGCTAATACAACAAAGATCAGGAAAGCAAAAACACCTGCCTGTTCCGTGTCTCTTCCCTTTCAATAAATAAAACGGTTGTACCCGCTGATTGGTTTCAAAATTCAGACATGTTTTTTCCTGTACCCGAAATGTCGCCAGCGAACACACAAATCCCTGCAAGTCCGCTAAATTGATATGCTCCCCATATGTCAGACATCGGAAATATCCAAAATCTATCATATGAGGAGCTTTATCATGTCCGGAAGAAGTAATACGAAAGAGTTTAAGTTATCAGATACCCATCTTCAGCCATCTCTTTCTGCTCAGCAGCGAAACAAGCAGTGCGGCAGCAAAGAGCGCTGCGATCTCAATGATTGCCGGGTTGATTTCCGCCCCGGTGAAGGACAAGGCTTTTCCGGCGTAGTACTGATCGATCACATTATAGAAATCGTTTGAGGCGTCAAAAACGGCAAAATTCTTGAACGCGCCGCCGAATGAAACCAGAATGATCGTAGCCAGCCAGTACATGATACTGCAGCCGACGACCAGCAGCATGTTACTGAAGATCATCGAAAAGATGCCGGTGATCAGAAAATACTGCAGAACTACGGTAAAAAACAAAAGCAGCGAAACCGCGGAAAATCCCGATTCTCCGAAAACAAGCTGCGACACGAACAGACATACGGTGAGCGCGACAAACTCCTCGATCACCATGATCAGCAGCTTCGTGAGCAGGAAAGACGTACTGTTATAACCGAACGAACGGTAAAAGAGAATGGTCTTCTGTGAATATTCCCGATTGAAAAAAAACGCGGTCCCGAAGCAGAAAAACAGCATGCCGAACTGTGTGAAGACGGTGTATGTGCTGAACAGATAATCACTGTAATGCAGCTCCGCGACCTTGTCGATTCCGACGGGAAGGATCCATCCCATGATGAATGCCACCGCTGTCATTCCGAATAAGTACAAAAACGATTTATTATGAAAACTCTTTTTAATCTCTAAAAGAACCATTTTGATCACCTGTTATCCAGATATAATGAAATCGCCTGATCATTATCTCTCACACGATGAAGCGATTGATCTTCAAAAATAAAATAATTTCCCGGAATATTGGCCAGGTCGGACAGATTGTGCGTGATGTTAATCACTGTCTTGCCGGGAAAATCCCGAACGTACTGATTGATAAAATAATAAATTTCCTTCGTGGTTGTTTTATCCAGCGCATTTGTCACCTCATCAAAGATAATGATCGGCTCATCGCGCAGCAAAAAAGTCAGAAGTTTCAGTTTTTGCTTCTGACCGTCACTCAGTCTCCGAATCAGGATGTTTTTATTGATATTTTTCACGTTGAGCTTTCCGCACAGCGCAATAATCTGATTCTTTTCATACCTGGTCCGGAGGAAACAGAGCAGGTCCCGAAAGGTAAGATCAAATGGGACATTCGAATAACTGGAAATGACGGTAGAATCAGGATGCCGCATCATCAGATCTTTGGCAAAAACGGATTTTCCGACTCCGTTCTTCCCCAGAATATGATTGACGACCGAAGATGGAAATTCGACGCCGACGTTTTCAAGCAGCACCCGATTTCCGACTTTTAAACTGTAATTAGTCAATTTCATTGAACAAGGATCCTTGTAATAAACATATTAATAAACTTCTTTTTTTCTTTCATCGACTACTTTAGTTCACTATTTCAAGATAAACTATCTTATTATTGTAAAACCAATGCCATGTTTTTTGAAAATACGCAGAGCGTGATCAGACCGCCCTTATTCACCGTGAAACCCGATTTGATGCACAGAAAAAGGCCGCCATGCTTTTTCGCAAAAAAAAACAGACCGTAACGGCCTGACTTTCAGCAGGTACCCACCTGCTCAAAAAAAATAACGCAGAGACTACCCGCGTGTCAATGTTTTCCGGCGGAACCCCCATCCGAAATCATTCCCCTGCAAAGAATATACTCCGGATGGAGGTTCGCTGTTTGTGACGGAGTCTCATCCGCGCGGATTGAACACCGCGTTTCTGTCCGAATCAGAAGTCAACTTCGGTATCGTAGTAGCAGGCCTTCAGCAGCTTCTCCATCTCCTCCTGAGACGGCTGACGCGGATTCGAGCCCGTGCACGCGTCGAGGATCGCGTTCGCCGCGATGTCGTGCAGCCGATCCAGGAATACATTCTCCGGAACAAATCCCTCCTCGGTCGGATAGCTGTCCGCTCCGTAGTTTCTGATGCAGTGCGGAATGTTCAGCTTATCGTTCATGTCACGGCAGTACTGAATCAGGTTTGCGACCTTCTCGTCATCGTTCGCGCCGCCCAGATGCATATAATCAACGATCACGCCGTAGCGCTTCTTTGCGGTCGGATCTTTCGCGTTAAACGCAATGACCTTCGGCAGATACATCGCGTTCGCCGCACCGTGGATGATGTGCGCCCCGTAATCGGCAAACGCAGCACCAGTCTTGTGTGCCATCGAATGAACGATGCCGAGCAGAGCGTTCGAAAAAGCCTCGCCCGCCAGACACTGCGCGCTGTGCATCGTATCGCGCGCGTCCATATTTTCATTGTAAGAATCAATCAGGTTTGCCTGGATCAGCTCGATCGCGTGAATCGCAAGCGGATCCGTGAACTCGGAATTCGCTGTGGAAACATACGCCTCGATCGCATGCGTCAGCGCGTCCATGCCGGTGTGCGCGACGAGCTTCTTCGGCATCGTTTCCGCCAGAGCCGGATCGACGATCGCGACGTCCGGCGTCACCTCGAAGTCAGCGATCGGGTACTTGATCCCCTTCTGATAATCCGTGATGATCGAGAACGCGGTCACCTCGGTCGCTGTTCCGGATGTGGACGAAACCGCGCAAAAGTGCGCTTTTTTGCGAAGCTTCGGCAGTCCGAATACCTTGCACATATCCTCAAACGTCGTCTCCGGATACTCGTATTTGATCCACATCGCCTTCGCCGCGTCAATCGGTGAGCCTCCTCCGATCGCTACGATCCAGTCCGGCTGGAACTCCTGCATCACGGCCGCACCCTTCATGACGGTGTCAACTGACGGATCGGACTCGATTCCCTCAAACAGCTTTACTTCCATGCCTGCTTCCTTCAGATAATCTTCCGCTTTCTGAAGAAATCCGAAGCGCTTCATGGAACCGCCGCCGACACAGATAATCGCCTTTTTGCCTTCCAGTGTCTTCAGAGCCTCGAGAGCTCCTTTGCCATGATAAATGTCTCTGGGCAGTGTAAATCTTTGCATGTAATAATACCTCCCGTGTTAATACAGACCATGCCGCCGGTCCGGCGGCGTCACCTGTTTTATTATACCACGGTTTACCGGAAAAGATTACGATTCCGGGTCCGTCGTAATACCGTAGAAAACAGAACATCGGGAAACCGGAAAGGGCAGAATCAGGCAGTAAAAGACAGATCGGGGGTGCACGATAAAGAAATGGATCAACGCTGTTGAAGATGTGGAAATTGAAATGATTCAGGGACTGGCGAAGGCATATCCGGATAAGCTCAAGATGCCGGGCAGCGGGACGATCGTCTGCAGGAGAAAGAAGAAAACGGGCTTTGTGAGCAAATGCCGGAATTTTTGTTCTGTTTGCATTCTTCACCAGTGTCAGCACAATTAGGCAGCACTGGTGTCCCGCCAAGTCATTTTATTCTTCACCCAAGCAAGTTATAAGCAAGTTAAAATATACCTGAAACTCTTTCTTATCGCTCTTCATCTCTACTGCATCATATCAATTCATGCTCTGATATCTTTCATGCCCATACCGGAATATACTTCATGTACCTTGGTGCTGTATCCGGATCCAACGGTTTGATCAATTTCCTGTTTATAGTTTCTTTTATTAAACGTGATGCCGTTCCGGAAGAGGATTTTTTCATGCCAAATCTTTCCCTTAAGGATTGATTTGTCATCTGTTCTCCTTGTATATATTTAATGCAGGCATGAAGATAACACGACCATACCCGATCGGACATAGGCATATCTGCATATCTCATCGATGAAAATAACGTCACCCGCGTACTGTCAGCATATATCGCTATCTTCGGTGCTGGCAGTTGCATATATTCACAGGAAATAACCATTTTATCCCAACCGGTCCCCAACTCTTCACATATATGAAGTCTGCGCATCAGTTCAGCTAATTTCTCATTTCTGGATCTTGGAGGATTATCGATAATACATGAGATATCAACAAGGGGAATTCCTGCATTTGTTATTTCAATACGATCATCAAAAATCTCTGTAACAGGTCCTGTGCCAACCGCTGAAAAATCCTGATGGATCAGCGCATTAGCTACAGCCTCTCTAATAGCTATATCGGGATACGCCGTTATTTTTCTGCGAAGTCCCTCCTGTATTAATTCTCTGGATGGCAAAAGTGCGCTGATATAACGTAAAATTTCTTCAAAATCTACCGCATAACCGGATTCATGAATATACTCTCTAATCATATTCATACGGTTGCTGCCTTCATATTGAACAATGCGCATTGCTTTCCTGGAAATCCGTGGAAAAGAACTCAGTTTCTTTGCAAATAATACAGCTCCAAGATTTGTAATGGCATATCGACCGTTATCCTGTTTTACCAGGATATTTTCCTGAATCAGATAATGTGCGGCTTCCTTAATATTTTCCGGCTGCCTCAATCCGGTAAAATCAAAATATGCTGAAACCTGAAGCAAGGAAAGCGCCTCTGAAAGCTCTAGATCTGTACATGAATACAACTCCTCAAATCTAGTATTTCTTAATCGATCCCACAATTGAGCCTGCAGTGCAGGATACTCTCCTAACTTCTTTGTATAACTGCCAACCCGTATGTAATCCGTCTTTATAAATGCCACTGTCTGCCCAAATGCCTTGAAAATGATGAGGATTCCAACGTTTTTTCCATCGATTAACGTCTTCTGAAACTCAAAATTTGCATTCGGCGAAAGCAGTCCACGAAGCCAGTTCTCGAGTTCTTCATTTCCTTTTTTTAAAGACTGAAGGCCGTATTCCGTGCCTACATTTTATGAGTACCATTCTGAATTCCCCATAGCATATATGCCCGGTCCTTTTCATGTAAGGCAGCTCCGTTAGCCAACGCACTGATATCACACCCAATCATTTCCGGGGAATAATGGTTGTGCTTAAATTCTACCCATTCCGTCTCATCAGGAAGTTTACATTGCTCCTGAAAAATGGCTTAAATACTGGGCTTTTGTATTTATAGCGAATAAAAATATTTGCTCAGGCGAAACGTAAACAAGTTAAATTTTCAAAATTCTGTTTTCCTATCAACAACCCACCTTGACAAAGAGCCATTAATATTCTATTTGTTTCTTATTTTTATTTCAAATCAGATAATCATAACTTTTTTATCAGACGTCAACCGGAAAATGCAGAATTTTATCAGGAGCCCGCCGGTTACTTTCAACCCGCGGCAGAAGCGGTTCCGACGGAGTTCTCCGGTCTCACCGCCCGGGAGATAAAGAGCATGCAAAAAATTCCTCCGGTAATTTTCCCGATAACCAGTGGAACGTACAGATCCGGCTGAAAGTTAAAACAGTAAACGAGATGATCCGCGAAAATAAAACCGGAACAAAAAGCCCAGCCGGCACTGCGGATCCGATCCGCACTGTCCATCTTGTCATATTCCCGGAAAAGAGCGACCAGGGTGACCGATGACGCGAGTATTCCGAGCGCCCCGCGGAAGCTGACGTGAAACAGCTTTGCCAGCGACCGGACAAATCTGCCGCAGTATTTTTGAATAAGATAGAGCATCGGATATGCGCCGCCCAGCATCAGGGCACAATATCCCGCGATCTCCAGCGCGCGGTTGTAATCTGCCTGGTCTGCAATAATCGGAGAAAAATCCCACCCGGGAATCAGTCTGCTGAACAAACCGGTAAAATACTCAACTGCAGAAAGTGCAAAAATCACACAGAGTACATTCTGAAATACCTTTCCGAACACGCGAAATCCGCGCACCATCGCCTTCGGAAATTTCCAGACACCTATGGCAAGCGTGAAGCAGATCAGGTAGACAGGAAGCAGATTTCGGAAAATCATCGGAAGGGTCAGCGACAGATGCACGGTTGTTCCTGAAATGACAGATACTTCTGCCCGCACTGGCGGATTCGTGAGCATACAGACGATGCAACTGACGGTAATGCCGACCGGACACGCCGTAATCCCGCTCAGAATACCGAGCGCCAGATCGCCATAGTCCGAATCACGAACCATTGAAACAGACATTGGGATGCTGAACGTAATATTGCACCCCAGAATAAAGGAAACAAAAAGAGCAATAATCCATGTCTCCGGACTGGACGCGATATCATGTTCCAGGAGATTGCCACCCATATCCGGCGGCAGAAAAATCCCGCCCCAGATGGCGGGGTCATGTCCCATCGCGGCAGCGATACCGCAAAATGCGGTCCGGATGAAACGTTCCAGATAGGGGAGCGACGCCATCACCCCGGCGATCGGAATGAAGATAACACCGAGCTGATGGATGCCCTCAAGAAACTCAAACCCGATTCCGCTTTTCGGGTTCCGGATCGCGCCGAGACAGCCGGCCATCAGACAGGCCATGAGAATATAAAGTATGAAATGACTGATTATCTGCATATTCCGTCACCACCGGATACCGAACAGTCTGATAAACAACTGCATCGTATAGTCAATCATCTTGCAGATCACCACTTCAAAAACGATTGAATACAGAAACCCGATAAAATCGTGAACAGTCAGCGCTCCCGCGACAATGATGATTCCGTCCATCGCGATCAGGAGATTCCCCAGATGACATCGGGGGAACTTCCCAATGATCATGCGTCCGAAAATCGTTGTACCTCCCGTCGTGGCTCCGGCGTAGTAAATCATGCCGCACCCGAACCCGATGAGCGCACCGCCAAGCAGTACGGCCGCGATCTCCGAATGCAGCGCAGGAAAAGAAAGAAAGCCGAAAAAATCAATCATACCGGAAAATCCGGCGATCGCCAGGATTGTGTAAACGAGCATTCTCCGTCCGATCACGATTGTCCCCAGAATAATCGTCGGCACAGACAGACAGATATTTACAACACCAGTCGGCCATCCCCAGAGCTTATTCGCCACAACCGCCAGCCCGAGGAAATTTCCCGGAATCACCATGAAATTTCCGGTCAGCGCCATACCGGCTGCGTAGAACACGCAGCCGGCTGCAATCAGAATGAGGTCGCCAATTGTCTGACGCATTGTACTATTTGAACGGTTCATATTTCTCCCGGTGATTTCATGCGTTTTCAGCAATAGGATTTTTCGAGAATTTCCATGAAATCTTCGTCTGTGAGGGTATATGGGTCACAGCTGATGCCGACCTGATGAACGGTCATATCGACAATTTTTTTAAAATCTTCTTTTTTTACGCCAAACCCGGACATCGGCATGTGCCTCGCGCCTGCCTGTTCCATCATTCGAACCAGACCGCGTACATAGGAATACCCTGGTTTTTCCGGATCCTTCTCTTCACCGAGAAACGCCCCGAGCTCATCGAATTCTTCCGGCGCGAGAGCACATGCCTTCTTGTAGTACTCTTCGGCAACTGTCAGAAGCGTCGCGCCGTGCGGGAATTTGTGATACATTCCGCCGAGGGTCTGCGCAAGGATATGATGAGACGAACAGCTGTAGAGCGCCATACAGTATCCGCCGAGGATGTCCGCCGCGTACGCCATCTGCGAACGCGCCTCTTTATCCTTCGGATCGTCGATGACCCTGTTCAGATACTTGCCGACCGTTCGGACGCCGTCAGAAGCAAACATATCGAGCATACGGTTCTGATGCTTGTTGGTTACATAGCATTCCGCGCAGTGAAACAGCGCGTCAAATCCCTGATAAATCGACTGGGAACGTGGAAGCGTCATCATCAACTCCGGATCAATAAAGGAAATCGTCGGAAAAATTGCCTCAGACGTAAAGTCCAGTTTTTCTTCCGTTTCTTCATTGCTGATGACGCAGTATTGATCCGTTTCGGTTCCTGTTCCGCAGGTCGTGGAAATTGTTACAATCGGAAGCGCGTCCGTGATTTCTTTTCTTCCGCCTGTTCCGGTATAGCCGTAGTCCCAGAGCTCTCCGTCCATCACCATCATCGCCGCTGTCGCCTTCGCGGTGTCGATGCTGGCACCGCCGCCGAGTCCGATCATAAAGTCACACCCGTTTTCCTTTGCTGTTTTTACCGCCTCGTTCACGTTACCGACCGTCGGATTGACGCGGACACGATCGAATATTACATAGTCCGTTCCATTTTCCCGCAGAAGCTTCTCGACGCGGTCCTGAATTCCGAGCGTCTTCATCAGATGATCCTCCGTGGTGCAGACAAGCGCCTTTCTGCCGGGAAGCCTGATATCCTTCAAGTCATTCAGTCTGCCGTACCCGAATACGATTCGCGTGGGAAGATAGCTGTCAACAATAATCATTTCGCACCTCCGTTAAGCGCACTGACCTTTTTATTTAATCAGTGGATATCAAATTTTTCGATCTGCTCCTTCAGCTCTTCCTTCAACCTGTCCGAGGCGGGAAGAAGGGGAAGACGCGGGTCTCCGCACTCGATGCCGATGAGATTAAACGCTGCCTTTAGTGCCGCAGGGACCGGCTCCTCTTCCATCAGATCGTAGAATCTTTTCATCTTCTCGTTCATTTCCATCGCTGTTTTGATATCGTTGTTCTGAACCGCGTTGTAAATTGTCATCATCTGTTCCGGAGCGATGGCGTCGATCAATCCGACCGTTCCGGCCGCTCCCGACACAAGTGCCCCGATCGCCAGATGCTCGTATCCGTTTACAACACCGAAATCGCGATCTCCGATCAGTTCGCAGACCTTGCTCGTGTGGATCAGCGTATCCGAATCCTTCACGCCTACAACGTGCGGCAGGTGGGAAAGCTTCTCGATAAACTCCGGTGACATTCTGACCGTCGTAACTTCCGGATAGTTATAGACGAGCAGTCCCATATCGGTCGTAATCGACTCGCCGATGGTCTTGTAGTACTGATAGATTCCCTCTTCCGTCGTTGTCAGATAGTAAGGGGTGACAACAAGCGCAAAATCGATGCCGATTTCCTCCGCGTATTTTACCATTGCAAGCGTCTCCGCCGTGTTGTGGCCAGCACAGCTTGCCATCACCCTGCAGCGGTGATCAACAATATCAACAACCATCTTCATCGCGGTCTTTCTTTCATCCTCAGTCAGCGAGGAATATTCTCCGGTGCTTCCGCAGACGAGAATGCAGTGAATCCCGGCTGCGATCGTCCGCTCACAGATTTTTCTGAAAGAATCTTTCAGGATAGACCCGTCCGTTCCGAACGGTGTCGGAATCGCCGCAATCATGCCGCCAAATGTTTTTTTCATATTGCTTCCGTCCTTCCTTTATGCCGCCTTCGATTTTTCGTAGGCTTTCAGTTTTGCATTGACTTCATCAAATTTACTTTTGTTTCGTTTTGTCCAGAATTCCGCGTTCTTGATCCCCAGACGATCCGGATCGAAGATCGGCACCTTGATGCCTGCCTTCCGCTGCGTATCGTAATCCCTCCAGATCTTGACCACGTCGCCGCCCATAATCAAAAGGACGATGCAGTTCACCCAGACAAGAATCGCGCAAGCCAGATCACCCATGCTCCACATATCATTCGAATTGGCGATCGCCGCATAGACATAAACCGAGGGCATAGCGACGCGCAGTACCCAGACAGCGATCGTACGTGTCCTAACGCTTGCCTTCCGGAACAGATACCGCATGGCGATCTCGCCCTGATAATAGTGGTTCATGTTCGTCGTAAAGGAGAAGAACAGGAGGCAGACAGCGACTATCAGCGCACCGCCGTTCGGAATCACCGTGTTCAGTGCTTCCTGCGTCCAGGAAATATCCGCCGTATTCGTAGCAGCGTACTGCGCCATCATCTCGGAACCTTTGCCGAGATGCAGCAGCTGTCCGTTCAGACCGAGCACGTTGTAGCAATCCGTCGACATGATCAGAAGCCCCGTGCAGAGGCAGACGGCCACATCGATAAATACGGTAAGAGAGGAAACGAGTCCGGTTTCGCCCGGATGATCCACCTCGGCCGCGGAGGTCGAACCGAGCGACTCTGCCATGCCGGCTCCGGAAGAGTTAACACTCCGCTTAACGCCCCAGAGTACAGCGTTGCCGAGCAGTGCTCCGTAAACGGCGTTCCATCCGAACGCGCTGCTCACCATATCGTAGAGCATATGCGGAACATTTTTCGCATTGACAATCAGCGTCACAACCGTAAGACCGAGGTAAACAATCGTCATAAACGGAACGACGATTGTTGCCACCTTCGCTATTCTCTTGATTCCGCCGGAGATAACCAGAAAAAGCAGGATCGCAACCGTAAATCCGACGACGTATCTCGGGATGCCGATCGCGTTGTGAAACGCGCCCGCGACGTTATTCGCGTGCGGCATCGGGTTCAGGATCGGAACCGCAATGACCGTAAGGAGAGCAAAGATGAGCGGAAGGATTTTCCAGCCCCGTCCTTTCTCCATATAATAGTAAGCACCGCCTTCGTAAATGCCGTCCTGATCATCCTTGTACACCTGCCCCAGGGAGTTCTCCGCGTAAGACAGCGCCGCATTCAGCAGCGAACAGATGATCATCCAGATGACCGCACCGGGTCCTCCGAAGAGAACCGCGATGGCGACACCTGATATGTTGGAATTTCCTATGCGGTATGCACATGTATTGCAAAAAGCCTGGAACGGTGTAATACCCACGTCCCCGCTCGTCGGTTTCGCCAGCAATTTGAACTGATGCCCCAGATGTCTGAGCTGTACGAAATGACAGCGAAACGTGAAATAAAGAGAAGCGCCAAACAGCAGCACGATTATCGGCGTTCCCCAGAGCGCGTTCGCGATGTTAACCAGAGTCTTTATCATGCTTTCCCCTCCTCTGTTTTCTGATAATCCGTCTCATTGTTCGGATTCGCCCAGATGTCACCGACCGCAAACCCGTCCTTGAACGGATCGCTCGGATCGAGAACATAAGTATTATATCCGTATATCCAGGCCTCTCCTCCGACAGTCGGGATAACCGCGTCGTAATCACCGACCTTCGTCTCTTCGATGAGCTCGCCGGTGTAGACAAGTCCGAGAATTCCCTCGTGACGAAACTTCTTGTGAAGAGGGAGCTGACCCTTTGCGTGCAGGACAGCCATCTTCGCACAGGTTCCGGTTCCGCACGGACAGCGGTCCAGCGCGGCCTTAAAAGTCGCCGGATCATTCAGGTCAACAAAACCACTTCCGACACGCACCGCGTTTTTCCAGTCCGCTGCCGGATTTTCGGTCGGTCCCGAGAGCTCAACATTCGTGATTCCGATTCCCGGGTAATCCGGATGCGAAACCGGAAGCTGCTCCTGTGCCGCCCCGAGGACCAGCGAGGTAATCCTTGTGATTTCACCGCCCTGCTCCGGAACAAGCTCCAGACCAGGGAACTGTCTCACATCCGCAATCACATAGAACATGCCGCCCCACGCAACGTCTACCATTACTTTTCCGAGCTCCGGAACGTCAATTTCTTTATCAAGATAAACCGCAAACGACGGTACATTGGTGAAGGTAACCTGCGTAACCTTTCCGTCGTGGCATTCTGCCTTGATTCCGATCAGGCCGGCCGGCGATTCCAGAGTGAATTCCGTAAACGGCTCATTCATCGGGATCATTCCCGTCTCAAGAAGAACCGTCGCTACGGAGATGGTATTTCCGCCGGACATAACCGGATACTCGACCTGCTCCATAATGATGAATCCCGCGTCTGCCCTCGGATCCTTCGGCGGGACAAGCAGATTGACGCACATCGGAGGATACCCGCGGGGCTCACGGCACATCAGACGGCGTATCTGATCGTCGTTCTTTTCAAGCCACCTCATCTGCTCATAAACGGAATTGCCCGGGATGTACGGTACCCCTCCTGTGATTACACGCATCGGCTCTCCGGAATGAGTATCGACGCAGGTAAAAATTCTCTTAAAGCTCATATTCTTCCTCCAATCATTCACGCTGTAAATCTTTGTTATCTACAGAATAAAATCTGAGCCGGATAAAAAAAATCCGCCGTTTGCACAAACGACGAAGCGCGGAATTGTCGCAGTCGGAAAAGGTTCGGATAAATAAATACCACTTGCAAAAAGTGGTATTTATGCTTCCGTACCAGATCGGGATCATGAAAACGACGAAATTTTTATTTCTGTTTTAGCTAATTTTACAGTGGTTTTTCAAAAGAAAACCCATTTCGGGTTAAATCAGTAAAAATTACTAGAATTCACCGGATTTTTATTTGCCTTTCACTTTTCTGATCAGTATAATAAGTTTCACGAGGAGAAAAGATCTTATGAAAAAGCAGAATTATGATCATTCAAATAAAAGTCAGCAGATTGAAACCGAAATCCGGAAGATGATCCTTTCCGGAAAAGGAATCCGCGAAAACGGTCAGTTTTTAAGCGAGCGGGAGCTGAGTGAATATTTCAAAGTCAGCAGAACCACTATCCGGACTGCCCTCCATTCTCTGAGCCGGCAGGGACTGCTGATCCAGATGCACGGAAGCGGAACCTTTGTGAAAGACATCCAGAATCCCCGCTATCACCAATCCCTTTATTCCATCACGGAATGCGCTCAGTACTATCGATCGCAGGGACTGACTCCGATGATACAGGTCCTGTCGAAAGAAATTCTGCCTGCCACCAGGATTGTCTCTTCCTATCTCTGGATCGAGCCGGGTTCCTCTGTTCTCCGCATAAAAAAGCTCTATAAGGCAAACCGGATGATAATGAACGTTACCGTCTCCTACATCGCGCTCGACAGCTTTCCGGGTGCGGAGAAATGCGACTTTCGGGATCCCATCGTCGAGGTGCTGAGAGCCAGCTACAATGCGGTCCCGAGGAAAACGGAAAATACAATCGAAGCGATCCTTCCGCCATCTGAAATCACAAAAGATCTGGGTGTCTCGGAGGCAACCCCGATTCTTCTGTTTGAATCCGTAACAACCGGCATCAAAGACGGACGGTATCTGCCCCTCGAATATTACAAAACCTACCATCGGACGGACCGGCTCCGTTTCAGCTTCGAACAGGAACACGAAGCGGTCCGGCAATAAAAAAATCCGCGCATCCCTCTTTCTTTAAACCTGTCCGGTTTTATAGACAGAATCATTTTCCTATGAAAAAACAGCTATTCATGAAGGGGATCATCATGGCACGAAAACAAAATAAGCAGCCAGATGTCCTCACAGTTGGCGTCTGACTGCTCAGTCCCAAGTTCTTGCTGATACAAGGCGTACATCCTTTGTCATGTCTTGTAGGATGCAGCGGGCAATCCAGATTCTGACAGGTACAGAACCCGGAAAGATTATGCATTTGTATTTACCATCTCGTCAAATACAGAGACAACGTATTCTGCGACCGTACAGTCCTGCTCCTCAGTTCCGCCGCCGACACCGATACCACCGGCAATTTTTCCTTGCGCAAAGATTGAATACCCGCCTGCTACAAGTGTAATGCGAGGGTCGTTAGTCTGAATTGCCATCAAATCTCCGCCTTCCGCAGATGCAGCAGCAACATCTTTTGTTTTGCACTGTGTCACACCTGTCGCATAATTCATCTGTTAAAATCATTTTTTTCAGGCTTTTTGTTCACGGAATAGCTGAGATACCTGGATGGCTCTATCGTAACCAGAAGGAACGGTTGATTACTTGCCCGATTCTCTTAAAAATTTGCCTGTTTCTCCATCTCCTTTTTCAGCCGTAATACATCCTCCTTCGGTGAAGCACCGAACATCTTACGATAATTACGAGTAAACTGAGATAAACTCTCATAGCCAACGTCCAATGAAGCCTCGGTCACATTCCTGTTTTCGTCGATCATCAACCTGCGTGCTTCCGTTAAACGCAGCCGTTTCTGACATTGAAGCGATCCCATACCAACTGCACTTTTGAACTTCTGATGGAATAAAGACACACTCATGTTCTGCTGTTCCGCCAAACTCTCTACTGAAAATGGATGGTGGAAATTTTCCTTAATCCAGGAATTGGCTTCATATATCTGATCGACTTCCTGCATGTCTGTAATGCTCTGAAGAAATTGTTTTCCACACGAACCGCAGAGAACATAATAAATAATTTCACGCTGCATATGTCTGAAGAAAAAAATATAATCGGAAGCAAGCGGCTGTTTCATCATCAAAATCAATCGGTAAACAGATTCTATTACAGCATGATCCGCAAAATCTTTCTCTTGCTCTGAAAGTGTTTCCTCCACAATCTTCTTTGTCAGTTCATTATCCAGATCCAAGACAGAATCAATCACATCATTAACGTCGATATCTATTGATACTGCATAAAAGTCATTTGTTTTTGAATAGGATAATATTGTACCATACAGCGGTGTGTCGATTTTTGAAACAGAATATTGTCCGGCTATGTAGTCCAAAATACCGGATGGCGTATATAGTCTGAGTGTGCCATCAATCACAAAATATAAATCTTTTTGTTACGTGGTGGCTGTGAAGATTTCTTGCATCATTTCAGTTCATATTGAAACTATTTTACTTGTGTGATTCACATTTTCAGTAAATCTTATTGTCATTTTATTGCCACCGATTACCACCTTTGTTTAATCTTATCCCATAAAAAATCGCTTATGATTAATATCCATCAGATGTTCATTTTCCTTAACAAGTATATCGAACTTTGTAAATTTATCTTCCCTACAGAATACATAGCGATAACACTGTGTAAGTTGTATTGAATTATAAAATTCAACTTCCTTCTCAGATATTTCAATAAAATGATTATGCAATGGAATCAATCGTTCATATGCAGACGTATCTCCTAATATCAATATTAATTTGGATGAAATAGGGAAAATAATTTCTGTACCTTCTGTATCTATACCAACATTCTCCGATGGGCCGTACCTTACAACAGGATTGTCTGAGGTAACAAAAGGCATTTCTGTCTGATTGTATCCAAAAAACCATATCTTATTACGCATTGAGATAGCAATATCCGTAACAAAATCCTGATTCATCAGAAATTGTGCATGAACAAGCTTCTGATGATTCTTATTTAATTGAATTTTGAATAGCTCACTCGGCTTAGTTCCATCAGAATTTTTTACGAATTTTTCTGCCAATAACAGTGGCAATCTCTCATATAGCTCAGTGATTTGTTCTCTGAATTCCTTTGTTCTTACAAGCTGAATAGCTAAATATAGAGAAAGGTAATTCATATTATTTTCATTCAGAACTTGGATTTTATCCAAACTTGCGGGATTCGACATCACATACGTTGTAATCACTTTATTTATGGGTTCAAATAACCATGTCTCAACATTTTGACCAAACCAGTGTTCAATATGCTGCTCGTCAACTTGCCCCATCAATTTCTCCATTTCAGAATCCACCTGAAATTCCGGATCATGCTCTAGCAATTCCTTTTTAAAGCTTCAAAATCCACATCATAAAAGTATCGTTCGCTCGCATAATCACCAACGTTCCCCGGACGTTTTTGAGCTTTCTCCTTTTCATAGACAAAAAATTTGTCTCCATTTGCAAAATTCTTTAAATATCTTTAAGGAACATAATGCTCATTCTTCACTTTTTCTGGCATCTATCTTAACCTCCCAACATATTGATATAAATCAGTTTATTAACTATTATAATGATTTCTGTGCCGGCTGATAGGTAGTAATAAATACCAAGTCATGCAGCCATTTATGAAGTGATTCATTTCCCTGTACAGCACGATATAATTCAAGACCTGTACTCATCGTCGCAAGAATTGCGCGATCAGTAGCTTTATCGCTCTCATCCCTTGCATTTTGACGATCCGAATACTTCCTTGCATTTTGATATGTCTGACTCTGGGCAACGATATCCGGCAGTTCGGATATTTGCTTTTTGATTTTATCCTCATCCGTCCAATCAATATTACCGAACACATCATGAAATTCCTTCAAAATATTGCTTAGCGTATCAAGCTCAGGAACGTCAATTCCAACATCTGTAGATACAGGAATCGGATTTACTACACAATATTCATTATCAAGCTGAATCTTCATCATCTGCTGTGCTTCAACACGATACTTCCTGAACGCTTCTGTTTCTCAGGCAGAGGTCTTTCACAGCCAGCTCTTTCTGTTTTTTATCAAGTGTACCAATGAAGAACTACAATGGACATTTTTTTCTGCAAATCCGAAAACACGTTCTTCAAGCCAGCCAGTTAAATTGGTTCTGGAAGGATAGCTTTATCTTTTTACAGTTCGGGGAACATTACGACCATGCTTCAGATAATAACCGACAGCCGCGCGCTTTTGGTCCTCAGAAATTTTTTCTTTGAGTTCTTCTGCGATGAAGGTGTTCTGTTTCTTTATACTCTTTGTACCAGGCATAGAGCGTATGTCTATTCTTAGGATATCCTAATTCATGCATAACTGCTGCTGCACTTAAATCATACTGGATGAATAACTTCACTGTAAGCGAGTTATCTGAGGGCAGGTAGCCCGCTCTCTCAAAGCCTTCTAAGATGTTAGATGTTTTTATCACTGTACAGCCAGTAATTTGAGTAGCGTTATCGCTATATTTTACTGGTTTTTCCGCTGTTTTCAGCCTCATTCATTTATATCGTCATCAAAGTGTACTCACGGTGTTGCGATCGGCAACAGGCATTTTTCTATTCCCCAATATTATCAATTCTTCGATTATGGGGATTAGATAGCCATTCAGCTGCATCGATAATGTGGATTCCCTGATAGTCCGTCTCTGGCTGCCATGTTCTCGCAATCAATATTCGCGGATATCCATCGCTGATTTTAAGCAACGGTTCTGTTTCCCTGTCGAACGTTGACGGATCTGAAATATCATTTGCTACCTGAATATATACCCTGCGATTTTCCCTGACAGCGACAAAGTCGATTTCCTTTTTATACAGGACACCGGCATATTCTTCATACTTTCTTCTGAGCAGTTCGATCGCCACAGCATTTTCCAGTATTCTTCCAAAATCCATATAACGCGTACCCAATCTGGCGTAGCGGAAGGCATGATCTGTAAGATAATATTTTTCTTCGGAGCTCAGGTATTTTTTTCCACGAATATCGTACCTCTTTACTTTGCAGAAGAGATAGGATCTGCACAAATATTCAATGTATCTGCCGACCGTTTTATGATCCGCCTTCATATTTCTGCTCTCAAGTGTATCCGCGATGGACCTTATGGAAGTAAGATTCCCGATATTGTCCATCAGATAGTCAATCAAACTGTTCAGCAGAACCGGATTACGAATCTTATACTTACTCTCAATATCTCTCACGATCAGAGCATTCAGAACATCATTATTGAGATAGGCACTGCGCTGTGCCGGATTCCTGTAAACATATGAGCCCGACATTCCTCCTACCCTGAGATAATCCGTCAGCGCCCTGTAAATATTCTCCTGGGGAAAGTACGCAAGATATTCCGAAAAGGAGAATGGGTATATCTGTATTTCAAATGTTCTCCCTACAAACAGCGTTGCCAGATCACTGCTCTGCAGAAACGCATTGGAACCAGTGACATAGATATCATATCTCATCTTTTCATTCAGACTGTTGATAGCCTTCTCAAAGCCATCACACATCTGAACTTCATCGATCAGGACATAGTTGTTTTTCCCGGCCAGATAATGATCCTCAATATACTGTTCCAGCTTGTGATATTCCAACAGATTCTCATATTCCGTCAGGTTAAAGTTCACATGAATGACGTTGGATACTGCATCCATCTCCCCGATCTTCCTGCCAAAATAGTCCATCAGCATAGATTTTCCGGATCTGCGTATTCCGGTAATCACCTTGATATCAGGTGTATTCATACAGTCTGTCAGAGCCTGTAAGTAATCCCGCCGTTCGATCAGTTTCATATCCGCCTCCCAAATAGTTATCCACCTCCATTATACTCTTCTATTCCCCAAATTTGAATATTTTTTGTTTTTGGGGAATAGAAACAATCGAGTAGGAGGGGGTGATTAGCCCCCGACCTCTCACACCACTCGTGCGTACCGTTCGGTACACGGCGGTTTCAACAGTTGACGTGCACAGACTGGTATGCTGAGGCTAAATCATAAAAGCCCCAGTGTATCAGTCTTTCTTTTGATAG
>JBMNRP010000022.1:0-45079 GCA_050944685.1 Bilifractor sp. | reverse complement strand
AGCTCCAGGTCGAAATATTCGGCATCGCTTGTCAGACTGACGCCCAGAGGCGCCGCGAAGGAAAGAATCATGTGCGGATTGTATCCGGAAGAAAAGGCCGTCCGGATTCCGGCCCTGCGAAGAGCCTTCTGAAAATAGCGCATGACATCGAGGTGGCTGATGTATTTCATGCACCCGTTTTTGGTGAATTTAATTCTGACCCGCAAAACAGATCCCTCCTCCGAAACATCTGGCGCCGCATCCGGAACACTGTTCTCTGCAGTTCGGAGTGACGACGCCGGAACCGGCTTTTTTCCACTCTCGCTCGAGAAATGTTCTGGTAACGCCGATATCGATGAAATCCCAGGGAAGAACTTCCTCCGGAGACCGTTCCCGATGCGCGTAAAACGCCGGATCGAGACCGCACGAAGCAAACGACCGGTCCCAGGCGTCCTTGTGAAAAAGCTCGGTCCAGGCGTCAAACAGTGCGCCGTTTCGGTAAGCCGTCTCCACGACACCGGACAGGCGCCGGTCTCCCCGCGCGAGAACGCCTTCCAGAACGGAGACATCCGCCTCGTGATACGTAAACCGGATCGCTTTCTGATTTTTCATCGCCCGTACCTCGTCTTTGGCGCGGTGCGCCTTCTCCAGAAACTCTTCCGCCGTGTTCATCCTCGCCCATTGGAAAGGCGTGAACGGTTTCGGCACAAAGAAGGAACAGCTCGCGGTGATGGAGCATTTTTTCCCCCGGCTGTCCTTCGGAATATCGTAGTACGTATCCGCCACTTTCTGGCAGAGATGGGCAATGCCCTCCGCATCAGCGTCTGTTTCAAACGGAAGTCCCAGCATGAAATACAGCTTGACTTTGTTCCACCCTCCCCGGAACGCCGCTTTCGCTCCTCCGAGGATATCCTCCTCGGTCAGACCCTTGTTAATCACGTTGCGCATCCGCTGCGTTCCCGCCTCGGGCGCGAACGTGAGGCTGCTCTTGCGGACGTCCTGCACCTTTGACATGACGTCGAGGGAAAAGGCGTCGATCCGAAGCGACGGCAGGGAAATATTGATTCCCCGTTCCGGACAGATTTCCATGAGAAAATTCAGCAGCTCCTCCAGCGAGGAATAGTCGCTCGTGCTCAGAGAGCTGAGTGAAATCTCATCGTATCCGGTGTTGGCGAGAAGCGCCTCCGCGTCTTTTTTCATTGTCTCGACGCTCTTCTCGCGGAGCGGACGGTACACCATACCCGCCTGGCAGAAACGGCAGCCGCGAATGCAGCCTCTCTGCACCTCCAGAACCGCGCGGTCCTGCGTCGCTTTCAGGTAGGGAATAACCGGAGAAACCGGATAGGTCACATGATCGAAATCCGTGACGATCTGTTTGACGACGCGCGCGGGAACATCCGGAGAGACGGGAGCGAAAGACTCGATCGTCCCGTCCGGATGATAGGTTACATTGTACAGGGAAGGCACGTAAATTCCGGGGATGCGGGACGCCCGCTTCAGAAATTCGGATCGCTCCGCCCCGGAATCCCGGCACTCCAGGTACAGTTCGAACAGAGCGTCAAACTGCGTCTCTCCCTCTCCGATGTAAAACAGGTCGAAAAAATCGGCGATCGGTTCGGGATTGTATGTGCATGGCCCGCCGCCTATGACAATCGGATCGCCGCTTCCGCGCTCGGAGGCGCGGAGCGGAATTCCGGACAGATCCAGAATCTGCAGGATATTTGTGTAGCACATCTCGTACTGAATCGTAATTCCGAGAAAATCAAAATCCCGGACGGGATCCTGGGATTCCAGCGCAAACAGAGGAATGTGCTCCCTGCGCATGACCGCATCCAGATCCGGCCACGGTGAATAAACACGCTCACACCACACGTCGTTCCGGCGGTTGAACATATCATAGAGGATCTGAATGCCGAGATGAGACATTCCGATTTCGTATAAATCCGGAAAGGCGAAGGCGAAGCGGATCTTCACGTCCGAAGGATCCTTCATCACCGCGTTGACCTCGCCCCCGATATAGCGCTCCGGCTTTTCCACATGAAGAAGGATATTATCGTCAAGCGCGAGTTTTCTGTCTGTGGTCATCTTTATTTTTTCTCTTTTCTTTGTCGTTTTGGTATCGGTCATCTGTCTTTCGATGAATTTTTCCGCTTTCCGACCGGAAGATTCCTGTATGATAGCACGAGGTGATTGCAATTTCAATGAATTTCCAGTAAAGTATAGGTCGGACGCCGGAAGGCGTTTCATTTGATCTGTCCACTATACCAGAAAAAGAGGTATTAACCATGAAGTTTTATTATCCGGTCGTTGTTTCGAAAAATGAAAACGGAAAGTATCACGCAGTTTTCCCGGATCTCGCCATGTGCGAGGCGGACGGCATTTCGATGGACGATGTGCTCTATGAGGCGACTCTGGCCGCCCACGACTGGATTGAGAGCGAGATGCTGGAGGAGGAGCCGGATCTTCCCTTTGCGACAGATCCATCGGATATTGAGCTCGCAGAGGGTGAGGAGACGCGCATGATCCTCGTCAATCTGAAGCTGATGCCCGGATTTGAAGAATAATCTTCCGGCATTTTCATACATGAATCAAGGAGCGTGCCCCGTTATTTTCTGACTGGCACGCCCCTTTTCTTTTTCACTTTTTAAATTGAATCAGAATTCGACCTTCCAGTGGTTCAGAGCGACTGAACAGGTGATTCCATCCAGACTGCGCCTGGTGATCAGGATCTCTCCGCCTCCGTCCAGAACGGCGCTCCTCTCACACACGTTGTCGACACCGGTCACCTGCTCTCCGGAATCCGGAGAAGAAAAATCCCCGCTCACCTGTTTCAGCTCGTCGGCGGAATAACAATGCAGCGGCAGATCGTTTCTGGCGCAGAATTCCACGAGACCGGGTTCGTCTTTGTTCAGGTCGATCGTTGCGACACCGGCCACGGCTTCCTGGTACAGACTGAAATCATTCAGCGTCTTCTGGACAAATTGTTCAATCAAAAAAGAGTCCGTCCCTTTTCTGCATTCGATTCCGACAGAAAGGCATTTGGGAATCAGCCACAGTGTGTGGTCGAAATAAGCCCGGTTATAGGAAGGACTGATATAAATTCCGAGTGAAACCCCTCCGGCGCGCTCTCCGTTATCCTGAAGCGCCCGGTCCAGCTTGTCGGACCATACGAGTCCGTCCGGGAGATTTCCTTCCACCGGGAAATTGGTGTAAAAGCCGACCGGCTCGCCGGAAATAATCGCCGCGGAAACTTCTTTCGCGTAAGTCGCATTGGACATCGTGAGCTGATGGTCTCTCGCGTAGACATCCACGGCAAATTTGTTGTGAATATCTGTCGCCGTCGTAACGACCGGAATACTGCCGAGAACCTCTGCGAGATTCACGGCAAAGGCATTTGCCCCGCCGACATGTCCCGAGAGAATCGGGATGCAGAAGCGGCCCATCTCATCCATCACAATGACCGCCGGGTCATGACGCTTGTCCCGCACGTAGGGGGCAATCGCGCGAACAGCGATTCCGCAGGCTCCGATGAAAATCAGAATATCCGTATTGTGAAACCGCTCCCGGGTCCATTCCGCTACAGAACCCCGCATCTTTCTGGAAATTCCCGTGTTTTTCATCTGGAAAGAACCGCGGAAAAACCATTCAGCGGAAAATTCGCCGGCGGATTCATCGATGAAGGTATGCTGTATCTTGTTTTCAAGCTCGACTCCGCACTTTGAAAAACAGATCCCTGCAATTTTCATTTTTTGATCACCATACCGATACCGCAGATAACACGATAAACGACATCTGCTTCCGCCGCCAGTTCTTCACAGATTCTTCCCAGTTCGTCGCGATACCTGCGGTCAAACTGGTCGACCGGGACAACTCCGGATCCGAGTTCATTCGTGAGGATCATGATATCGGGATTCTTTTCCATGATTTCGCCGGCGAGATTCGTCAGATCGATCTTTTTTTCCATGGCCCGTTTTACGTAGCGATGAAAATGCTGAATCCCCTTGCAGTGAAAAATGTCACCAAACTGACAGGTATCTCCATCCGCCCATCCTTCAGTTAATCCGAGCTTTTCGCAGGCAAATTTGTACTTTCCCTGGAAAGCGCCTCCGACTACAAGAATCACTTTTCTTTCTCCTTTAATGTACGGTGTAAAAGCGCAGGTGAAAATTACAGAGAGATTTCCGGATGATCCGGGCGCTTGACCGGAACCGGAACTCCGTATACAACCTCTGTGACTTCGTCTGCCATTCTTCCCAGATGCTGATTGATCAGACCGAGAAATTCCATATATAAGTACGTCATATTTCCATATTCAACCCCGTCGGAAAAAACCTCGTTTGTCACGATGATGAGGTTCTTCGAATGACGGAATACATGTTCCACACCGTCAATGACCGCATTGACCGAGTGAATCCCGGAGTGCCCGGGCATAAACATCTCATTCGCGAGCAGATTTGAGACACATTCCAGAAGGACGTTGCTTCCCTCCGGGACATCCAGGGAAGCCAGGTCGAAGGGCCGTTCCAGCGTCGTGAAATTCATGTTCTTCCGACGGTCCTGATGTTTATTAATGCGTTCCTTTGCCTCATCGTCTGTCGGCATCATGGTGGCGATATAAACACGGTTTCCCTCTCCGAGTTTCAGAATCTGTTCTTCGGCGTATGCTGACTTTCCGCTTCCGGATCCGCCGGTAATCAGATGAAACATTATTTGCTGCTCCTCATTCTTCCGCCGGTGAATTCAGCCGGCTGATTATTGTGGACTACGTTTCCGATGGTAAAAAATCGTTCTCTGTTTCCGCGCTCAGATGTGAAGAATATCGCGGACGGATTTCTCCATTTCCGAAATTTCCACAACCGTGTTATGACGGACCTTCGCGGTGCGGAGCACCCGGATTGCCGGGGGAATTTCCGTTTCGGACAATTCAGAGAGCGCGTCAAACTGCTCGTCATCGGAAAAAGAATCGTATTTCCGATCCAGAGCGTGAAGAACATTGCGTGTAAATTTATACGGGCTTGCCGTGGAGGCGATCACCGCAGGTTTCCCGTCCCCGGTTTCCTGACGATAGCGGTCACAGACGAAGGAAGCCACGGCCGTGTGCGGATCAATGATATAGTGATCGTTCCGGAATACCTTTTGAATCTGGGCGAAAACCTCTTCCTCCGAGGCAAACGCTCCGTAAAAATCGGCCATATTCCGCTCCATGTTTTCCGTCACGGTATACTTTCCGGTCGCCTGAAGAGACCTCATGCGCTCGCGCGTCCGGTCTGCATTCTGGTCATCCGCCTCGTAAAGAAGCCGCTCGAGATTGCTGGACACCAGGATGTCCATGGACGGAGACGATGTCAGGTAGAACTTGCGGTTCTTATCGTAGATCCCGGTCCGGAAGAAATCGGTGAGTACGTTATTGCTGTTCGAGGCGCAGATCAGA
Organism: Bilifractor sp.; assembly: GCA_050944685.1. Classification (GTDB taxonomy): domain Bacteria; phylum Bacillota; class Clostridia; order Lachnospirales; family Lachnospiraceae; genus CADBRN01. The sequence continues at coordinate 39,669 of JBMNRP010000022.1, read as the reverse complement.
CGGTCGACGGGGAGCCCCATTTCTTTTGCGTAATGCGCCGCGAGAATATTTCCGAAATTTCCGGTGGGAACTGTGATATTAATCTTCTCTCCCTCTCGGATCTTTCCCTCCCGGAGCAAAGAGACGTAAGCGTAGACATAGTAGGCGACCTGAGGGACCAGGCGTCCGATGTTGATGGAATTTGCGGAGCTGAACCGGTACCCGGCCGACTCAAGTTCCTCTGCAAGTTTCCGGTTTCCGAAGATTTTTTTGACGCCGGTCTGCGCGTCGTCAAAATTTCCGCGGATCGCAACCACATGGGTGTTTTCACCTGTCTGGGTCACCATCATCCGCTCCTGGACCGGACTGACGCCGTCTTTCGGATAGAACACGATGATCTCGGTGCCCGGCACATCCTCGAATCCGGCGAGCGCCGCTTTCCCCGTATCTCCGGAGGTAGCTGTGAGAATGACGATACGGCTGTCAATGTGATTCTTTTTCATAGCCGTTGTCATCAGGTACGGAAGAATCGAAAGAGCCATGTCCTTGAAGGCGATGGTTTTCCCGTGAAACAGCTCCAGATAAAAGGAACCGTCCGCGTAATGAAGAGGTGCGATTTCCGGCGTGTCGAACTTTTCATCGTACGCGCTGTCAATGCAGTGACGCAGTTCCCCGGCGGAATAGTCCGTGAGGAAACGGCGGAGAATTTCGAAGGCGACCTCGCGGTAATTCATCTTCGCGAGTTCCCCGAGCGGAACGTCAAGTGCAGGAATCCTGTCCGGTACGTAAAGCCCTCCGTCCTCTGCGAGTCCGTTCAGAATAGCCTGTGAGGCGGTTCTGGTTTCATCTCCGCCCCGCGTGCTGTGATAAAATAGATCCATGGTTTCTCCCATAATATCTGTTTTCCGGTTTTGAAAAATGCGGACGGAAAGTTTCCGTCCGCATTGATTATAGCATAGGAAACAGGATATTAAAAGAATGCTGTCAAAGCCTTCAGCGATTATTTATGGCGGATACCAGAGCGTCAATTGAGGCCCGGATAATATCGGGATCCGAAGCCGCGCCCCACCCGAAGGTGCCGTCCGGATTCTGCACACCGACGTAAGCCATGGCCGATGAATTGGAACCCTGTGTGAGAGCATGCTCCTGATAGGTAACCAGCCTGTAATCGAATCCGTGCGCTTTTTTCAGTGCGTTGCTGACCGCGTCGAGACGTCCGTTTCCGACCGCGTACGTCTTCACATAATCGGATTTCTCCCCGATTCTGGAATTGACCTCCGCCTCGATCTGTCCCTTTTCCAGCTGCTTGAAGTGAACGCCGTGGACCGAGAGCGGATCGGTGACATCCACATACATTTCCTTGAAAAGACTGAAAATCTCGTCCGGCTTGAGCTCCTTGTGGAGGTGATCGGAACGGTCCTTCGCCGCGTAGCTGAATTCCTCCCGCATTTTCTTCGGAAGATTGAGCCCGTAGTTCGTCTCCAGAACGTAATTGACTCCGCCCTTTCCGGACTGGCTGTTGATACGGATGACATCCGCGTCGTAGGTCCGGTTGACGTCATGCGGATCGATCGGCAGATAGGGAACCGTCCAGTGCTCCGGATCCTTTTCCTCGTTCCATTTCATTCCCTTGGCAATCGCATCCTGATGCGATCCGGAGAATGCGGCAAAAACGAGTGCACCCGCATACGGCTTCCGTTCATCCACGTGCATGCCGGTGTTCAGTTCATACTGTTCGCAGAGATACGGCATATCCGAGAAGTCGAGTTCCGGATCCACGCCGTGTGAAAAAAGATTCATCCCCAGAGTGATGATATCGACATTTCCGGTGCGCTCTCCGTTTCCGAACAGCGTTCCCTCGATACGGTCCGCTCCGGCGAGAATTCCCATCTCCGCGTCGCTGACGCCGCAGCCTCTGTCGTTGTGCGGATGGAGCGAGAGAACGACGTTGTCGCGGTAATTCAGATGCTTGTTGATGTATTCGATCTGGCTCGCGTAGACGTGCGGCATGGACAGCTCAACCGTGCTCGGCAGATTGATGATGGCCTTCCGGTCCGCCTGCGGCTTCCAGACATCGAGGACGGCGTTGCAGACTTCCAGCGCGAATTCCGGTTCCGTTCCGGTAAAGCTTTCCGGGCTGTACTCGAAGCGGTAATTCTCGCCCGCTTCTTCCGTCAGCTCCTTCAGCATGACAGCTCCGTCCACGGCGATCTGCCGGATCTCATCTTTTGATTTCCGGAAGACCTGCTGGCGCTGCGCAAAAGAGGTCGAATTGTATACATGAACGATGGCGTTGTGACATCCTTCCAGCGCCTCAAATGTTTTTCTGATGATGTGCTCGCGGGCCTGGGTCAGCACCTGAACCGTGACGTCGTCCGGAATCAGATCATCCTCGATCAGGCGGCGGAGAAATTCGTACTCGGTCTCAGAGGCGGCCGGGAAACCGACTTCGATCTCTTTGAAGCCGACCTTGACGAGCAGTTTGTAATAATCAATCTTCTGCTCCAGGTCCATCGGTATGACGAGCGCCTGGTTTCCGTCCCGCAGGTCGACGCTGCACCAGACCGGGGCGTGGTCAATATGATCTTTTTTCGCCCAGTCGAGACATTCTTCCGGCGGCAAATAATACTGTCTGACATAACGCTGATAATTCTTCATAGTATCCTCCTGTTTTTCTTCTGCCTCTGGCAATGTGCTCCAGATCGGCTGACAGATAGCTGCTGCCAGGGGATGTCAAACACACGAAAAGCTCTCCATCCCCTGCTCTGTTTGCAAGAGACGGAGAGCCTGAAAAATCAGAATCTTCGCGGTACCACTCTGCTTCACGGTTTCCCGCACACTCACCGGATACGAGTTCGGATCTTTTCCTCCCTGATATCCTTTCCCTGTAACGGTGGAATTCCGTCTGCGTCTACTCTCTTTCGATTTCAAGATTTCGGGCAGCTGCTCAAAGGGCAGTTCCAGGTGCGTCCTCCGCATCCTCTCACCGGCCGGATGCTCTCTGGGCTTCGGACTGCAGATGTACTAATCCTCGTCATCGCATTGATCTTCCATCAGAATACCATGTATTCGGGCCGGTGTCAAATGAAACCCCTGCGTTATTCCATGGCTTTTACTTTGTCGAAAACGTCTGTGATCCTTCGGTCCGGTGCGGGCGTGAGCAGGCTGACGATGACATTGGCTGCGATGGCGAGAAGAAACGCCGGAAGCAGCTCATAGATGTCGAATGCCCCTCCGAGCGGACGGACGAGATATTTCCAGATAAATACCATGGAGCCGCCGACGATCAGACCGGCGAGAGCCCCCTGTTTGTTCGAGCGCCTCCAGAAAAGAGCCAGGAGGACGATCGGTCCGAAGGAGGCACCGAATCCCGCCCAGGCGAAGGATACAATCTGGAAAACGGAGCTGTCCGGATTCCAGGCGATCACGATTCCGACCACCGCGATTCCCAGGAGGGAAAGTCTCGCGATGTTCATCAGCTTTTTCTGACTCATCTGAACATTGAAAAATTCGTAGATGATGTTCTGGGAGACAGAGGAAGACGCCGCCAGAAGCTGAGAGTCCGATGTCGACATGGTGGCCGCGAGAATACCGGAGAGGATAATTCCTGCCAGAACCGCGGGAAGGATACCGTGTGTTGAGAGCAGCGAAGCGATCTTCACCAGAACGGTCTCGGTATCCGATCCGTGAAGGGTCTCAATGCTTCCGTTCGCAGACATCGCCAGACCGACGATTCCGAGAAATACGGCGACCGCCATGGAGATGGTAACCCAGATGATGGCAACTCTTCTGGAAATCTTCAGCTTCGCGTCATCTTTGATTGCCATAAAGCGAAGCAGAATGTGCGGCATGCCAAAATAGCCAAGTCCCCAGGCAAGGGTGGAAATGATGGTGATCAGTCCGTACGGTGCCGAGGAATGTGTATCCGCCACGTAGGTGCTCGTCATGGAGAGATAGCCCGGCAGCGATTTCGCGTTTGCGATGACCGCATCGATTCCGCCCGCCGTCTGGACGCCGAAAATCAGGACGATGAGGAGCGCACTGGTCATGACGATACTCTGGACGAAGTCGGTCGTGCTCGCCGCGAGGAAACCGCCCATCGTGGTATAGAGAATAATGACGATGGCGCTGATAATCATCGCGACATGGTAATCCGCATCGAAAAGACTGGAAAAAAGCTTTCCGCAGGCGGCAAAACCGGATCCCGTGTAGGGGATAAAGAAAACAATAATAATGATCGCAGCGATCAGCATCAGAATACGACTGTCATCCCCGTACCGGTCCGAAAAGAAATCCGGAATGGTAATGGAGCCCGTCGCTTCGGTGTAACGGCGTAGCGGTTTCGCGACCAGAAGCCAGTTCAGGTAGGTACCGGCAGCGAGACCGATGACGGTCCAGCCGACATCCGCCGTACCGGACAGGTAGGCGAGCCCGGGCAGACCCATCAGGAGGTAGCTGCTCATATCCGATGCCTCCGCGCTCATCGCGGTGACGAACGGGCCGAGTTTTCTTCCTCCGAGATAAAAGTCACTGACCGTCTCATTTTGTTTGGCAAGCATAAAGCCGATTACCAGCATGCCTCCCAGATAGATGATCATGGTAACCAGAATTCCAATGGTGGATGAACTCATCTCGATTACTCCTCATTTCCTAGCATTTTTCGTTAAATCCCACCGACCGGAGGCTTGTGTGCGAAAAGACAGAGGAAAATGCCCCGGCGGTATAAGGCTTAACTTTGATAGTTTAGCACACTACAGTGCTTCATGTCAAAAGTATAAAAAACGCAAAAAAATCAGGGGCCCGGAAAACGTTATTCGAGTCCCTGACATTCCCTGTCCTGATGATCCGTCTGATATCCGGCACAGGCCGGACATCACTTTTTTCCCGAGACCTGCTTGGTCATGCCGCGCTTCTCTTCCTCGGACAATTTCCGGATAAACTCCGTGAGAACCTCTTCCGGACCGCGATAATCGTCGAGCGAACACTCATAGACCGAATTCTGGGTCCGGATCAGAAAAAGACTTCCGTCGAACGCCGCCGTAACCACTTCTGAGGTCTCGATGTAAGTGCCGTCCTCATAGCGGTCACTTCCTTCAACCGTGCCGCATAAATTGCGAACATGAATGCTCCATTCCGTAAGCTTCATAATGCATCGTCCCCTTTATAAAAAATTTCCCGCGCAAATAATGATTTCTCCCCTCAGCGCAAAACACATAATAGCACAAGGCATCGCAAAACTTCAATAAACTCCGGAAAAGCTTCACAGAAAAATAATATGTTTCCGGTCAGACCTTCTGGCGGATGACGCAGAGCATATGCTGCTGTTTCAGGTCATGATAGAGCCGGCAATCCATTCCGGATACGTCAAAGACTCCGATAACCCTTCTGAGTTTCTCTTTTTTCTCCGCATCCAGCCCGACTTCATCGATCCGGTTCGGGCAGACATCCAGAAGCTCCGGCTGATAATGAATGGTTTTCCGGTTCTCGAAGATGGCCGTATAGAGGATCTGGGCCTCGACGAGGTCCTGGAAGATATGGCTGCCGTAGGAAAGCTCCGGGTTGTATCCCGCCCGGGATTCCGATACCTCAAATATCGCCTCGAATTCGCTGATATCCGCAAATGTAGTCGGGACTCCGAGCTCCGGAGAGGAGGTTCCGACCCGTCCGGGAACGATCAGCATCATATGGCGGCCGGACCCGCGGTACATCCAGTTCACCTTTCCGATCACCTGTGCGACCGCGGTCTTTTCCGCGTACGGAAGATTATAATAGGCGACCGGATCGACCTTTACCACCAGATCCATCCGGACATCTCTGGAGAGCCCCATCGAAGAACCGCGCGTCTCCGCCAGAATTTCACCGGAATCCACATTTTCCGGAATCTCAACGTGCTGCCTGTCCTTTGACACGATCAGCGGACGGCACTGAAGCAGATTGATCATATACTCTCCGTTTTCGGAGAGATTGATGGTGAATTCGATGTCGACCGGGCACTCGTACTCATTCTGAATCAGGTGCATCATTTTTTTCATGTCATCCATCAGCGGTTTGTTGCGAACGATTCCCGCGCAGGATATGAACGTGACCGGACGGAGGCTTCCGCGGTCGCGAAGCCTTCTCTCGGCGTCCGTGTCATGTTCCAGAAGCATCTTCCGGAGCGATCCGGGAAGCTTGCCTTCAATATCGGGCAGTTCGATCCGGTCCAGCTTCTTGTCCTCTTTGTTGACGACCTCCAGCTTTCGCTGAGAATACTGGTGTTTTTCGGCTATGGTCGTGGAAGAGCTGGCTTCCGGCCGGTCCAGACTGACCAGGCGCGGATAGGACCCCTCGGTGCGGTCCACGGCGGAGGTACCCAGCCCCATCACCAGACGCAGCATACCCGCTTCCGGGTCCAGGGACTCCAGAAAACGGTACGGGCTGTAGGAATAACCCACACCGGCCGCGCAGGGCATGTAATATTCGTCATAGTGGGAACCGGACACGCGCTGAACGAGCAGAGCCATCTGCTCGTCGCGGTTTTCGAGTCCTCTGCGCTTCCGGTAATCCAGGGCGGAAAGACTCATCGTGCTGGCGTAAACCGTCCGGATCGCATTTTCAAATTCATCGAGACGTTCCCGGGTAGTTCCGCTGTTTGCGCAGAAAACGGATTCGTATTTCCCGGCGAAAGCGTTTCCGAATCCGTCCTCCAGAATACTGCTGGAGCGGACGATGATCGGATCCCGGCCGTAATACTCCAGAAGGTGGACGAACTGCTCTTCCATCTCCCGGGAAAATTTCCCTTTGCGCAGCTTGGCTGCGAACTCGTTTGAGAGCGAGAAATACTCATCCTCGGTCCGCTGGCGGACGCGGAGATTCCAGTACTGGTTTTCCACAATGTAAGAATAAAAGACGTCGGACCCGATGAAATAGGAATCGTGCGGCTCCAGACGGGAGGCGAGATCCGGGTCTTCGTCCTGAATAATCTTGCGCGCCAGAAGCATTCCGCACGCTTTTCCTCCGATCAGTCCGGTCCCGATCATGTGGTCGCGCACATCGAAATAATCTTCCGGCCGGAAATGTTTCTTGATCATCTTCCTCATGTGCTCGTCGCGGCTCATCATGATATTGCACATGCGGCTGCACCGCTCGGTCACATCGGCGCCGGATTCGTGCAGGATCCGGGTCTGATTGAAAAAGCGGTCCCAGGCGTCGATGTTCTGCTCGGATTCGGGACGCTGATGACGATTCATGACCTGGTAAAAGCGGCTCGCCTGGACCCCGTCCAGAATCGGCCGGAAGGTCCCGTCCTGCGGGTTGTACTTATGCGGCAGAAACATCGTCTCCGAATACCGGTTCCACACCTTGTCCGGGCGGACATACACCTCTTTCTCATCCGAGTAGACGTCCAGGAAAAGCTGTGTTGTGTCGCGGATTTTCGCGATCGCCTGAAAAGAATGCTTGCCGCGGATGAGTGGGAAATAGGCGACCGTGTCCAGCTGGAAAAGGTACGGGCATGTCACGCGGAAAAAATTGCCCATCATCAGATCCGTCGACCAGGCGGTCTGCAGCTCGGAAAGGCAGTCAAAAACATAAAAAGCGCCGGTACCGACCCGCGTGATCAGGTTGTGTATCTCCACCGTAAACGTCTCAAAGCGGTGCGACAGCTCGATATTGACCGTCTCCACCCCTTCCTGGTCTTCCACGAGAGGCGGATGGCTGGCAAAACGGACGTAGACGATCCGTCTCTTCTCTTTCACCGCCTCTTTCACATACGGGTCCAGAAACAGGTGAAACTCTTCCAGGCTGGAAACTCTCCAGACGACATTGTCTCCCAGCCTGATATTGTCCAGCACCGTGTCCATCTCCGGAATTCCGGACTCGATCCGCTCAAAAGCTGCCATGTGATCACCCCTTTTTTGACCTGCTTCTAATATCCTTCCCGGCGTCTCTGTTTCCGGATTTCATTGCGCTTGGCGGCGCCCTCCCACTCGGCCTTTTCCACCTCGGTTTTCAGTTCGAGGCCATACGGGATTTCCGCCGGCTTATCGTCCTCCCCGATGTACACCTCGGTCACGTAGGCGTAATTGATCAGGCGCCGGATGCCGGTCTGCTTTTCTTCCACATAGGTGTCGACCCGGACCTCCATAGAGGTCCGCCCGACGTGCGTCAGATGAGCCTTTACCACGATGATGTCGTTGAGGGCGGCACCTCTCCGGAACTGCAGATTATCGACGCAGGCTGTCGTCACGTACCCGCCGCAGTGACGGATCGCGCAGATGCCCGCGACCTCATCAATCCACTCCATCAGCCGGCCGCCGAACAGCCGTCTGCCTCCGTTGATATCGTCGTACTGAACGATCCTCGTCATTTCCGTCTTGGAATCCGCAACCGATTTATATCCCCTGGCATACATGAATTGATATCCTTTCCGGTTAAAAATCCCTGCCGTCTAAAGCCCACAGAAGAAACTTTTCCGCGAGACTTCCGTCGGCGATATTCTGCTTCGCCTCCTCGTCCGTAAAAAGCGACCACTGGTCCACCTCCCGGTTCGGATGCGGAAATGTTTCTTTCACCGTCACGCTGAAATTCAGCATGAGCGTATTGGAAGGCTCAAAATAATGGCTGCGGTTGAAGTGCATGGATTCGACCGTCATGTCCAGCTCCTCACGAATCTCCCTTTTCACGGCGTCCTCCGCGTCCTCTCCCCGGTTCACGTAGCCGGCGACCATGATGTACCGGTCGCGGCCGTACTGCTTCAGGAGAATGATTTTTCCCTCGCTGTTGCGGACAATCATGCTGACCGCCGTATTGAAAACCGGAAAACAGAACTCCTCGCAGGAGGGACACCATGGAACCCGCCCCTCTCCCTCAAGGAAGCGCGTCTCCAGTCTCGTTCCGCAGTGCATGCAGTATTTCATTTCTTCGCGCATATGACATTTCCTCAAAGAGCCCGGTTCCTGTCCGGGCAAAAAGCCGATAAAAAAGGGAACCCCGCGATTCCGGGACTCCCTGCCATACTTTGAATCGGGGCAACAGGATTCGAACCTGCGGCCCCACGGCCCCCAGCCGTGTGCTCTACCAGACTGAGCCATGCCCCGATGAATAAGATTCTAGCTTATTTTTCAGAATAATGCAACACAATGATTTTACAAATCCCGTAAAACATGAAACGCGCCCGCTTCGGAAGCGGTCCCGGAAATATCCGGGAGACTTCTTTCCCGTCTGGGCAGAAAATGAGTCTCCCGGATATTTCTTCGTCTTTAAGCCTCGTCATTGATATAATTAACCAATCCTCCGGCGGTGATGATTTTCTGCATGAATTCCGGGAATGCCTGTCCCTGGTATTCTTTTCCGGTGGTCCGGTCGGTAATCTTTCCGGAGTCGAAATCGACCTCTACCTCGTCTCCGTTCCGGATTTCCCTTGCCGCTTCCGCGCACTCAATGATCGGAAGGCCGATGTTGATCGCGTTGCGGTAGAAAATCCGCGCAAACGTCTCCGCAATGACGCAGCTCACTCCGGAAGCCTTGATCGCGATCGGAGCGTGCTCGCGGGAAGAACCGCAGCCGAAGTTTTTGTTGGCCACGATGATATCTCCCTTGTGAACCTTTTTCACAAATTCACGGTCAATATCCTCCATGCAATGCGTAGCGAGTTCCGCCGGGTCGGAGGAATTCAGATAGCGGGCGGGAATAATGACATCCGTATCCACATTGTCTCCGTATTTAAATACTGTACCGTGTGCCTGCATAGTTCGATCCTCCTTCCCTTTACAATCCCAGCTCTGCGGGACCGCTCACTCTTCCGGTTACCGCGCTCGCCGCCGCAACCGCAGGACTCGCCAGATAAACTTCCGAATCAACGTGTCCCATTCTTCCGACAAAATTCCGGTTTGTCGTGGAGACGCAGCGCTCTCCCGCTGCCAGAATTCCCATATATCCGCCGAGACACGGACCGCACGTAGGAGTGCTGACAACGGCTCCCGCCTCGATAAAGGTCTTCAGAAGTCCCTCCTCAAGTGCCTGAAGGTAGATCTTCTGCGTGGCCGGAATCACGATGCAGCGGAGACCCTTCTGAACCTTGCGGCCCTTCAGAATCTCAGCGGCTGTGCGGAGATCCTCGATGCGCCCGTTTGTGCAGGACCCGATGACGACCTGGTCGATCGGAATCTCACCGAAGGTCCCGATCTCTTTCGTGTTTTCCGGAAGATGCGGGAAAGATACCGTCGGCTGCAGCGCGGACAGATCAATCGTGTATTCCGCGTCGTATGGCGCGTCTTCGTCTGCCTCGTAGACGGTCCACTCCTTATCGGAGTGCTCCTTCATGTAGGCGACGGTCTTCTCGTCGACCGGGAAAATACCGTTCTTTCCGCCCGCTTCAATCGCCATATTGGAGATCGTCAGTCTGTCATCCATGGACAATTCCGCGACACCCGGGCCGGAAAATTCGAGGGATTTGTACAGGGCGCCGTCCACCCCGATCATTCCGATCAGGTGGAGAATCACGTCTTTTCCGCTGACCCACTTCGACGGCTTTCCGGTCAGATAAATCTTCAATGCGGAGGGAACCTTGAACCAGGCCTTTCCCGTCGCCATGCCGGCGGCCATATCCGTACTGCCCACGCCGGTGGAAAAAGCGCCCAGCGCGCCGTATGTGCAGGTGTGGGAATCCGCTCCGATCACCACGTCGCCCGCGACAACCAGCCCCTTTTCCGGGAGCAGGGCGTGTTCGATTCCCATCTGCCCGACATCAAAATAATTTGTAATCGAATATTTTTTCGCAAACTCGCGGCAGACCTTGCAGTGCTCCGCGGATTTGATATCCTTGTTCGGGATAAAGTGATCCATGACCAGCGCAATCTTGTCTTTGTCGAAAACGTTCTGTTTCTTGAACCCCTTCATAACATCGATTGCGACCGGAGTCGTAATGTCATTGCCCAGAACCAGATCCAGCTTTGCTTCGATCAGCTGTCCGGCTTTCACCTGATCCAGCCCGGCCGCATGCGCGAGGATCTTCTGCGTCATCGTCATGCCCATATCGCAATACCTCCTCTGACAAAATGTTTATTCCGAAGATCGGTTAAAAACAGGGCTGCCGCAAGAAAGCAGCAGCCCTTTGAAAATTCGTCCGCTTAACCGGAATCAGTTGTTGACCAGCATGTCCTCGTCGTTCCAGCTGTACAGGCTTCTTACCTGCTCGCCGACCTTCTCGGACAGATGCTCCGAAGCGAGCTTTCTCATCGCTTTGAAATGAGCCTGTCCGCCGGAGGACATCTCGGTCAGGAAATCCTTCGCGAAGGTTCCGTCCTGGATATCGGAAAGGATTTTCTTCATCGTCTTTCTCGTTTCGTCGGTGACGATCTTGGGTCCGGTGATATAATCTCCGTACTCTGCCGTATTGGAGATGGAGTAGCGCATTCCCTTGAATCCGGACTCGTAGATCAGGTCTACGATCAGTTTCATCTCATGGATGCACTCAAAATAAGCGTTTCTCGGATCGTAGCCGGCCTCCACCAGCGTATCGAATCCGGCCTGCATCAGAGCGGAAACACCTCCGCACAGGACAGCCTGCTCACCGAACAGATCCGTCTCGGTCTCCACACGGAACGTGGTCTCCAGAAGTCCGGCTCTCGCTCCGCCGATTCCAAGGCCGTAAGCCATGGCAAGCTCTTTTGCCTTGCCGGTGTAATCCTGCTCAACTGCGATCAGGCACGGAGTTCCTCTTCCGCGGAGATATTCGCTTCTTACGGTGTGGCCCGGAGCCTTCGGTGCGATCATGGTGACGTCGACGTTTTTCGGCGGGATGATCTGATTGAAGTGAATGTTGAAGCCGTGAGCGAACATCAGCATATCGCCTTCCTTCAGGTTAGGCTCAATATCTTTCTTGTACATGGAAGCCTGTAATTCATCATTAATCAGGATCATAATGATATCAGCCTGCTTGGCCGCCTCAGCCGCCGTGTAGACCTTCAGTCCCTGCTTCTCAGCCTTTGCCCAGGACTTGGATCCCTCATACAGTCCGACGATGACATCGCATCCGGAGTCCTTCAGGTTCAGTGCATGAGCGTGTCCCTGGCTGCCGTAGCCGATAATGGCAATCTTCTTTCCGTCCAGAAGAGAAAGGTTGCAGTCTTCCTGATAATAAATCTGTGCTGCCATTGTTCAATTCCTCCATAAATTTAATAATAATATATGTAAAGAGCTTTCCTGCACCTTCGGTGACGAAAGATAACAGACGCTCTCTTACACAAAATCTGCGGCGGCCTTCACGCCCGTCTGTAGTATCATAACGCGTATTTTCCGATGTGAATGTATTTTTTGTGTGCATTGCTTTTCGGAACAAAATTTTTCATGAAAAGCGCCATGCAGTAAAAAAAATTCAGGAAAAAGGAGTATTACAGATAGGTGACATCGTCCATTCCGCGGGAAAGACCTGTGATACCGGTTCTGGCGAGCTCAAGGATCTCGTAATCTCCGAGCAGCCGGAGGAAAGCGTTCAGCTTATTTTCAGTACCGGTCAGCTCAACGATCGTCGAGTTGATTCCGACGTCGACGATCTTCGCCCGGAAAATGTTGGAAAGCTCAATCAGGTCGCGGCGCTGTTCTTTGTTGTTCTTTACCTTGACCAGAATCAGTTCGCGATTGACGCTCTTCCCGGTTTTCAGAACCTTGATGTCGCGCACGTCGACCAGCTTCGCGAGCTGACGTCCGATCTGGTCCAGAACCAGCTCATCGTCTCCGGTCGTCACGATCGTCATTCTGGAATATTTCGGGTCCGCCGTCACGCCGACCGTCAGACTGTCAATATTGTAGCCGCGGCGGCTGAACAGCCCGGCCACTCTGGAAAGGACGCCGGAGGTATTATCCACAAGAATCGAATAAACTCTTTGAATCATCTGAATATTTATGCACCTTTCGTGAAATCTAAACGTAAATATTCTACTATGATCGCGAAAAATTGTCAAACCTCACTATATTCCGCCACTGTCTCCACTTCATCTTCCGGGGCGGACAGGGGCGTAAACGTCCTCGTCCCGGTCACACCCGTGCGGTCTTTTTTGTCGGCTGCCTCCGTCGCCTCTTTACAGAAAAGCTCCTGCGCGTTGATCAGCTCCTTGCCGCGCTTGTCCACGCGTTCATACTTTCCGTTCGCCTTCAGAATCCTGGCTTTCACGGTGTCTGCCAGCTGGACCTGCAGAATATGCATCGCGCGCTTTCTGGTCTGACGATCGTAAAGCGGGAAAACAATCTCGACACGTTTATCCAGATTTCTGGGCATCCAGTCCGCGCTGCCCATGTAAATCTCCTCCGTTCCGTTGTTGTAGAAGTAGAAAATACGGGCGTGCTCCAGGAAATTGCCGACGATCGAGCGGACGTGGATATTTTCGCTGATTCCCGGGATTCCCACCCGGAGACTGCAGATGCCGCGGACGATCAGATCGATCCTGACTCCGGCAGCGGACGCCCGGTAGAGCGCCGCGATAATCTCCTGATCACACAGGGAATTCATCTTGGCTACAATGCGTGCCTTCTTTCCTGCCTCCGCGTTTTTTGTCTCCCGGTCGATGAGGTCCAGGAATTTGTCGCGGAGCCAGAACGGTGCGATAATCAGGCTGTTCCAGAAGTTCGGCTCCGAGTATCCGGAAATCATGTTGAATACCGCGGTGGCGTCCTCTCCGATGCGGGAGTCGCAGGTGAGAATGCCGCAGTCCGTGTACAGCTTCGCCGTCTTGTCGTTGTAGTTTCCAGTGCCCAGATGGACATAGCGGCGGATTCCGTCGTCCTCGCGGCGGACGACGAGCGTGATCTTGCTGTGCGTCTTCAGGCCGACGAGACCGTAGATGACGTGGCATCCGGCCTTCTCCAGTTCACGCGCCCAGACAATATTGTTTTCCTCGTCAAAGCGGGCCTTCAGCTCGACCAGTACGGTCACCTGCTTGCCATTCGTCGCGGCCGTCTCAAGAGCGGCGATGATCGGGGAATGTCCGCTGACACGGTACAGGGTCTGCTTGATGGCCAGCACGTCCGGGTCCTTTGCCGCCTGGCGGACGAAGTCCACGACGGGGTCAAAGGTCTCATAGGGATGGTGCAGGAAAATATCTCCCTTCCGGATCTTGGAGAAAATGCTTCCGCTTCCGGCGAGCTCCGGAACGTCCGCCGGCGTATAGGGCGGAATCTTGTAAGAATCGTATCCGTCCAGATCGTACACATCCGTCAGGAACGTGAGATCCAGCGGACCGGAAATCCGGTAAATGTCCGGGTCTTTGATCTGGTATTCTCTGGACAGAATCGCGAGCAGATTTTCATCGATTTTCTCGTCGGTCTCCAGACGGATCACCTCGCCGCGCTGTCTCTTCTGCAGCGATTTTTCGATCTCAATCAGAAGATCGGAGGCGTCGTCCTCGTCGATGCCGAGTTCGGCGTTCCGCATGATCCGGTACGGATAGGCGCAGATCACCTCGTAGCTTTGAAACAGCTTGCTGATATTTCTCTCAATTACTTTTTCCAGAAGAACCAGCGTCCTCGTTCCGTCTGCCCCCTTCGGAAGCTCGATGAAGCGCGGCAGGACCGAGGGAACCTGAACCGTCGCAAAATCCGCTTTTTTCCGGTTTCCGTCCTTGGAAATCAGGGCGCCGATGTTCAGCGTCTTGTTCCGGATAAACGGGAACGGACGGGACTGATCCAGCGCCATGGGGGTCAGGACCGGATACACATTGTCGTCGAAATATTTGTCCAGATATTGACCCTGCTCTTCCGAGAGGTCGTCCAGATCATCGATAATCCGCAGTCCGATGCCGGAAAGAGCCGGAAGGATAGAGCGGTTATAGGTCGAGTACTGCTTCGCAACCATCTTGTGAATCTTCTCGGAGAGCTGTTCCAGCTGCTGGAGCGGAGTGAGTCCGGAGAGATCCGGCTTCGTGTAATTGGAATTTACCTGATCCTTCAGGGATGCGACACGAACCATCATAAACTCGTCCAGATTGGATGAGACGATGCTCAGAAACTTGAGGCGCTCGAACAGCGGAATACTTCTGTCTCTGCCCTCCTCGAGTACTCTCTCATTAAACTGAACCCAGGACAGCTCACGGTTTTTGTAATATTCGGGGTTTAAAAACGGTTCCAGTTCTTTTCTCATTTTCTACCTTTCCCTCCTGCCTGATCCCGCAGTCTGATCTATGTCCTGTGATTACTGATTCCGCACCACGTGAAGATCTACGTCCAGATTGAAGACGTCCTTGAAGAAATATATCTGACGGGGAACCAGATTCTGCTCCAGCACGAATGTGCCGTTGACGGAAACGGTAATCCGGAGCTCGTCTTCCTTTAAGCGGGCGCGAATCTGCTGTACCTTCTGATGATGGCTTCGATCCAGCTCGTTGGCCAGACGCAGCATGGCGGTCATCTGAGCAACCTTGATATAGTAGGCTTCCTCGTCAATGCCGGTCTCGCGGATAAAATTGTCAAATTCCGGAAGCCAGCAGGTGTTATACATATCTGTCAGAGCGACCAGCATGCGTTCTTTGTGCGACAGACCGATAATCTCATTGTGAATGATGATCTGATAGGCGCATGCCCCGTTGTTGTTCAGACTGATATATTTTCCGACTTCGTGAAGAACCACCGCGATGCGGAGGAGAAGGCGGTCGCGGGCAGACAGGCCGAAACGTCTGCGGATCGCGTCAAAGATCGCCATCGCGCAGAGATCGACATTTCTGACGTGCTCCGGTTCCACCCGATACCGGTGCGCGAGTTCGAGCGCCGCCCCGAAAATATCCTCTTCGAAGTTATGCGCTTCTTTCAGCTTCTTCGATTTTTCCGCGTATTCATAGGCGACTCCGCGCGACAGCGAGACGCCGGACGCGTAGATGAGCTGCGCTCCGAGTTCATCGACGAATTTGTGATAGAGAATCGCAGTCGGCCGGATCAGCGACGCGAACTCGTCCGGGATGTTCAGCATACGGGCGAGCTGGTCGTCTCTTCTCTGGACGATCTGTTCGTACCATTTATCAAAACGTTTTCTGGATACCGCGTTGCTCTCGTCGTAGCCGAAATTCCGGAACAGGGTCTCCGTGATAAAATCACCGTTCAGGATGACGCTCTCAAATTTTCTCCCCTGAAGATGAACGACGCGGAATGTGTGAAGCTCATGCGAGATAAATTCCTCGACGAGTTCCGGATAATTATCGGTAGAGGCGGTCATCGGGATCAGACGGTCCCGGACGCGAAGGCTTCCGATCTTCAGGTTCAGCGTGGTATTCAGCCGGCCGTTATCGAAGATCGAAACCTGGATGCTTCCGCCTCCTACATCGATGATCGCCGTGCCCTTTTCCATGAGCTCGGCAAACTTCGGATCCGAAGAAACGATCGATTTGAAGCTCAGGAAGCGCTGCTCCGAGTTGGAAAGAAGTTCTACATTCAGCCCGGTCGCCTCGCGTATCTGACCCATGATAAACAGGTTGTTCCTGGCGTCCCGGATCGAGCTCCCCGCGAGCACGCGCACCGTCTCCACCTTGTATCCTTTGCTGATCTGCATCAGATTTTCCAGAATGCCGATCAGGAGCCGGATATTTTCCGGAGAAATTTTTCCGGTCGCGTAGGTGTCTGTCGCAATCTCCAGATGCTTGCGGATCTTGTCGATACTCTTGATCCCGTTCTTTTTGGAGATCTCAAAGACTTCCATCGTAACATCATAGGTACCGATATAGATTGCTGCAAATGTCGTATAGCTCATGAACAATCTCCTCCCGTTTTCGTCGTTGCCCGCCAGTCATACGATCCCGCTCCGGGATCCGGTCAGTAGCAGCCCAGCAGCCTCAGCTCCGCGGTCTCCGCGCGGATGCCGAACAGGGCGTTCTGCACGGCGGGATCGGAAAGGCTGCCCTCAAAATCGATGAAGAAACGGTACTCCCACGCCCGCCCGGGGACCGGCCGGGACTCGATCCGGATCATATTCAGTTCATTAAAGATAAAATGTGACAGTGTATTGTAAAGAGTGCCGTACTGATGCGGGAGTCCGAAGCAGATGCTGATTCTTTTCGCGCTTCGCAGGAAGCGGTTCTCATTTGAAATAATGACAAAGCGTGTGGCGTTTGCCTTTCGGGAAATGGATTTTTCCTTTTCCAGAATATCGAGGCCGTAGGTTTTCGCCGCCGTCTCACTGGCAATCGCCGCGTGAGTCCGGTCGCCATCCTTCGCGACCTGCGCCGCGGCCATAGCGGTGTTCAGAACCGGAACCCTCTTCCACTCCGGATGAAGATCCAGATAGGCGCGGCACTGGGAGAGAGCCTGCGGATGCGAATAGACCTCTCTCACATCGCCAAGAGATGCTCCCTTCAGGCCGAGCAGTCTGTGACGAACCGGGATCACCTGTTCTCCGATGATGTAAACAGGAAAATCCGCCATCAGGTCATAAATGTCCGATACGCTTCCCGCCGTGGAATTTTCGATCGGGAATACACCGAAATCGGCCTCGCCGTCCACGACCATCTGCATCGCTTCCCGCCACGTCTCTACCTGAGCGGATTCGATCCGGTCCCCGAAAAAAGTCTGCATGGCCGCGTGGCTGTATGCCCCGGCGATTCCCTGAAAAACGACCCTTTTCCCGGAAAAGTCAAAAGAATCCTCCTGCTTGTAAGGAATGGCCTCGCCCTGTCCGCGCTCGATCAGCATCTGATACTGCCGCTTCCGGCTGATCGCCATCAGCTGCTTGAACACCTCCCGGATTCCGGTTTCATTGAAATCCGTCGAAGCTCCCTCCGAAAGCATATTCAGCTTTTCGTTCTCACGCCTCGGGTCCAGGACACGCATCCCGTTTTCAATTTTGTAATTCGCGACTTCCTCCACCAGACGCATGCGGCGCTCAAAGAGGCGGACGATTTCATCGTCCGTCCTGTCGATTTCATCCCGAAGTTCTTTTAAATCCGCCATATCCTGTCTCCAGATTCCGGCTACTCATTGCCGCCGACGCTGAGCAGGTGCGTGATGTACTGCTGCGCGGTCCGGCCGGAAATGCCTCCGTGAGAGAGCTCCCACCTGTTCGCTCCCGCCTTCAGTTCCTCGTCCGACATTGTGATGCCGTTCCTCCTGGCCAGTCCGATCACAATCTCGAAATATTCGCGCTGACTCGGCTTCGAGAAGCTGATCGTCACACCGAAGCGGTGCACGAGAGAAAGCTTTTCTTCGATCGTATCGGAACGGTGAATGCCGTTGTCTGTCTCCATGTCGTCGCGGTCGCCCCACGTCTCCTTGATCAGGTGGCGGCGGTTGGACGTCGCATAGATCAGGATGTTGTCAGGTTTCGTCTCCACCCCGCCTTCAATAACCGCTTTGAGAAATTTATATTCGATCTCGAAATCCTCAAAGGAAAGATCATCCATATAGATGATGAATTTATAATTCCGGTTTTTGATCTGGGCAATGACATTGGAGAGGCTCTTGAACTGGTGCTTGTAGATCTCGATCATGCGGAGACCCTGAGGATAGAACTGGTTGACAATGGCCTTGATGCAGGTGGACTTTCCGGTTCCGGAATCTCCGAACAGAAGGCAGTTGTTCGCTTTTCTTCCTTCAACAAAGGCCTCCGTGTTCTCAATCAGCTTCTGTTTCTGAATCTCATAGCCGATCAGGTCGTCGAGCATGACCTTGTCCATATTGTTGATCGCGTGAAAATCGACCGGTCCCTCGTCATGCTCAATGATACGAAACGCCTTGTTCAGGCCGAACATGCCGACGCCGAAATCCCGGTAGAATCCGGTCACGGCATCAAAAAACTCATTCTCGTTTTCTGCCTGTTCCAGCTGTTCGGAGAGCGCCTGCACCTTTTCGCTGACATTCTTATTATACATCAGTTCCGGCTTTCCAATCGCGTGATAATGTAAAATAATGGAAAAGCAGTCGATGCCGAGCATTTCTTCGAGCCAGCTGAAATCGTAATGAAACAGCTTCATGAAAATGCGGAAATCGCCTCTTGCGAAAATATTGCAGGACCCGCCGGGAGTCGCGCCGACCTTCTCACACGTCAGGCTGAACGGATTTTCGTCCGTGATCAGCAGAAACGTCAGATAGTTGTGCCAGAGATTTTTGTCAAAGCCGTAATCTGTCCCGACAATCAGAATTCTCTTGATCTGCTCGTAGCATCGGGTAATCAGGACGTCCTTGCTCTCACGTCCCTCCCTCGCGCTCGTGCAGATATCGGAGAGCTGCATCAGAATCGAGTCCTTCGGCATCGATCCGTACATAACCAGTTTTGAAATGATATGATCCATTTTTCTCTCGTATTATTTGTTTCGGTGTCCGTGATATCTTTCTTCGCAGTACATGCAGCGGTAAACTTCGTGCTCTTCATCGGTCAGGACAAAGACCTGATCGAGTCCCTGCTCGATCGATGTGATGCAGCGGGGATTTTTGCACCGGATGACATTGACGATTTTTTTCGGCAGCTTCAGCTTTTTCTTCTCGACGATCTCGCCGTTTTTAATGATATTGACCGTGATGTTGTGATCAATAAATCCGACGACGTCGATGTTCAGCATATCAATCGGGCATTCCACTTTGAGAATGTCTTTCCGGCCCATTTTCTCGCTCTTTGCGTTTTTGATGATCGCCACCGTGCAGTCGAGCTGGTCCAGATGAAGATCATGATATATTGTCATAGCCTTTCCGGCCTTGATGTGATCCAGAACAAATCCATTTTCCAGTGCGCCAACGTTTAACATTCTTTCACCTCCAGCAGTGTGAGAATCAATGCTTCACGGATAAACATGCCATAACGTACCTGACGGAAATAAGCCGCTCTCGGGTCATCATCCACCTCGACCGATATTTCATTGACGCGGGGAAGCGGATGAAGAACAAACATGTCATCTTTTGCCAGACCCATCTTCTCGCGGTCCAGAATATAAAAATCCTTCATGCGGACGTAATCTTCTTCGTTGAAGAAGCGTTCTTTCTGAACTCGCGTCATGTACAGGATATCCAGCTCCGGAATCGCGTCCTCCAGGCGGATCACCTCTTTATACGGGATGTGATTTTTCTCCAGAACGTCGTCCCGGATGTACGAGGGAAGCCGGAGCTCCTCCGGCGAAATCAGGACAAACCGGATATTGGGATAGCGGATAAGAGCGGTGATCAGCGAGTGAACCGTTCTGCCGAATTTCAGATCTCCGCAGATTCCGATCGTCAGATCCCGGATCTGGCCTTTCAGGGAGCGGATGGTAAAGAGATCGGTGAGAGTCTGCGTCGGATGCTGATGGCCTCCGTCGCCCGCATTGATCACGGGGATCGGAGAAACCCGGGCGGCAACCATCGGAGCTCCCTCCTTCGGGTGACGGATCGCGGCGATGTCGGCGAATGTGCCGACAACACGGATCGTATCCGCTACGCTCTCGCCTTTCGTGGCAGAACTGCTGTCCGCGCTGGCAAAGCCGATCACGCTTCCGCCGAGATTCAGCATCGCCGTCTCAAAGCTGAGTCGCGTTCTGGTGCTGGGCTCATAAAACAGAGTGGCGATCTTTTTCCGGTCGCATACGTGTGCATATTTGTCGGGATCGTTCATAATTTTTTCTGCCAGATCCATCATAGATTCCAGCTCATCCGCCGTAAAATCCAGAGGGCTCATCAGATGTCTCATGTCAACCGTTTCCTCCTGTTTTTGTTCCGCAGACTGTAATCAATCCTGCTTCTTTTCATTTCGGAATCATTATAAAACAGTGCGTTGCCTGTCTGCAAGGTGTTCTTTGCCGGCATGCGCATAATCCGGAGCGCCAAATGGCCGCCGCACCTGAAATCAGGAGCAGCGGCCGCTGCGTTTCCGGTTTATTCGGATTTTTCAATCGTGGCAGACATATCCGCAACCTCGGTCATTCCGCTCAGATCCATCTCAAGTGTACCGTCTCCGTTGTCGTTCGCCTTCAGCTCTCCTCCGTCGCTGTCGACAAAGACAATTCCGGTATCCGTGTCTTTCCAGATTCCGTCCGTTTTTTCCTTTCCGGAAGAAAGGACGCACTTCCCGTTGTTTTTGATGACGATGTTAAACTGATTCAGAACCTGAAGCGATTCGTCGGATGAGGACATACTGTTCAGATCACTCAATTCGATTTCCTGACCGTAAATCGTGACGGACTTGATTTTCCAGGTCCCGGCATACGGAGATTCTCTGGTGGTAATGATTCCTTTCGAAATCAGGATGAACAGAACGATCACCGCCGCCGCGCAGACAGAGGCGACGATCAGAACGATTCTGCCAATGGAACGGCCGCGGCTTTTTTCCTCTATTTCGGGAGCTTCCTCATCCCCGTGGAAAATGCTCTCATCCGCCTCCTGCTCGAAGCTTTCGATCTGCGCTGCAGCCGGAGATGTTCCGCCTTTTCGCTCCGATGAATCATCCCCTTCGGCCTCGAAACCCTCTTCCCCGTCCGGAAGGTCCGGCACCGGATTCTTCCCGGATAAATCCTCTTCTGTCTCTTCTTCCGGGGAATTCTCTTCCGGGGAGACTTCTTCGTGAGAATCTCCCTCGGATTCTTCTTTGGGGGAATCCTCTTCCGGTTTTTTTTCGGAAAGGGATTCTTCCGGGTTCTCCTCCGGAAAATCCTTATCGGAGTCTTCCCCGGATTTTACATTTTCCTGTTTTCGCTCGTCTGACCGGATTCCTTTCGACCGGTAAAACTCCTCCGGATCGTAAAAAGAAAAATCATCTTCTTCGTCTTCTTCCGGAACCGTATCCCGATCCTTTGGATGATCCGATAAATATACCGCAAGATTTGTGCCGCACTTTGGACAGATAAACGTATTGTCCGGAATCTGTGTCCCGCATTTCGGACACTTCATAGCGATCTGCCTCCATCCATCTCCAAATAAAAGGGGTGTTTCACTGTTACCGTGCAACACCCCGGTTTTTCAATCTATCCGATCCGGATGATCAGAATTTTCCTGCCTCAGCAGCCTGCTCAACCGAAACCGCGACGGATACGGTCATGCCGACCATCGGATTGTTTCCTGCTCCGATCAGACCCATCATCTCTACGTGAGCCGGAACAGAGGAAGATCCCGCGAACTGAGCGTCCGAATGCATACGGCCCATTGTATCGGTCATTCCGTAGGAAGCGGGGCCGGCCGCCATGTTGTCCGGATGAAGCGTACGGCCTGTGCCGCCGCCGGACGCGACAGAGAAGTATTTCTTTCCTGCCTCAAGGCGCTCCTTCTTATAGGTACCTGCTACCGGATGCTGGAAACGCGTCGGGTTCGTGGAGTTTCCGGTGATGGAAACGTCAACGTTCTCTTTCCACATGATCGCGACGCCCTCCTGAACATCATTCGCCCCATAGCATCTGACCTTCGCGCGGGCGCTGTTCGGATCCTTGGAGTAGCATTTGCTGTAGACTTCTTTGAGCTCGCCGGTCTTGTAATTGTACTCGGTTTCAACGTAAGTGAATCCGTTGACACGGGAGATAATCAGAGCGGCGTCCTTGCCAAGCCCGTTCAGGATGACACGCAGCGGTTTTTTCCGGACCTTGTTTGCCTTCTCGGCGATTCCGATCGCGCCTTCCGCGGCTGCGAAGGACTCGTGGCCGGCCAGGAAAGCGAAGCACTCGGTGTCCTCTTCCAGAAGCATCTTGCCCAGGTTTCCGTGTCCGAGACCTACCTTGCGGCGATCCGCGACCGATCCGGGAATGCAGAACGACTGAAGGCCCTCGCCGATGGCGGCGGCCGCCTCAGAAGCTTTGCGGCAGTTTTTCTTGATTGCGATCGCCGCGCCTACCGTATAAGCCCATTTTGCGTTCTCAAAGCAGATCGGCTGAATATTTTCCACCATGTGGTAAACGTCAAGACCCGCGGCTTTCGTGACCTCGGCAGCCTCTTCGATCGATCCGATTCCGTATTCGGCGAGCTTTGCCAGAATCTGTTTTTCTCTTCTCTCATATGATTCGAATAAAGCCATTATTTACGTCCTCCTCTCAATCTTTTCTCGGGTCAATGAATTTCACGGCATCTGCCACACGTCCGTAGGATCCGCTCGCTTTTTCAAGCGCGGTATTCGCGTCGTCGCCGGCCTTGATAAAATCCATCATCCTGCCGAAGTTTACAAACTTATATCCGATGATTTCGTCATTCTCATCGAGCGCCAGCTCGGTGACATATCCGTCCGTCATCTCCAGGTAGCGCGGCCCCTTCGCCAGGGTTCCGTACATCGTTCCGATCTGGGAACGGTTTCCTTTTCCGAGATCCTCAAGCCCGGCTCCGATGGAAAGACCATCCTCAGAGAAGGCACTCTGGGAACGCCCGTAAACGATCTGAAGGAAGAGTTCGCGCATCGCGGTATTGATCGCATCGCAGACAAGGTCCGTATTCAATGCTTCCATAACGGTCAGACCCGGAAGAATCTCGGATGCCATAGCTGCGGAATGTGTCATGCCGGAACATCCGATTGTTTCGATGAGGCATTCCTGAATGACGCCCTCTTTCACGTTAAGAGAGAGCTTGCACGCGCCCTGCTGCGGAGCGCACCAGCCGACACCATGAGAAAATCCTGAAATGTCTTTGACTTCTTTTGCCTGAACCCATCTGGCCTCCTCCGGGATCGGGGCAGCGCCGTGATGTACGCCCTGATGAACAGAGCACATATTCTCAACTTCCTGTGAATAAGTCATACTAACTACTCCTTTCAAGATAGTGACAATCCATCTTATTCATTTTCGCATAAATGCTACGGTTCGTAAAGTAATTTTTTGTACAACCTGAAGCATTCCGGAGAAAAGGATTCCGGAATGGGTGCTTTAGAAAAACCGCATTATCCCGGATTCTTTTCGACAATGTCATCCGCGCGTTTATAAATCGAGCAGGAAGGAATGACGCCGCGCACGCTGGAAAGAGGGTAGATGTTGGTGTCATGACCGATCACGCTTCCCGGATTCAGAATGCTTCCGCAGCCGACCTCCACCCGGTCGCCGACCATCGATCCGAATTTTTTCAGCCCGGTCTCGATCCGCTCCTCGCCGTCCTTCACGATGACGAGCTTTTTATCGGATTTTACGTTGGAGGTGATGGATCCGGCTCCCATGTGTGCGTGAAATCCGAGGATGGAATCTCCGACATAATTATAATGCGGAACCTGAACGCAGTTGAAAAGAATGACATTTTTCAGCTCGGTGGAATTTCCGACCACGCATCTGTCACCGACGAGGGCGTTTCCACGGATAAAGGCGCCCGGACGGACTTCCGTCCCCCGGCCTATGATGCACGGTCCGATAATCGTGGCGGTGGGATATATTTTTGCGTCTTTTGCGATCCAGACCGGTTCGTCTTTTTTCTTTTCGTATTCTTTTGAAGAAAGCGTCGGACCCAGCTTCAGAATAAAATCATGAATCAGCGGAAGGATCTCCCACGGATACGTCGTCTTCTCGAACAGCTCGGATGCGGCTGTCTGTGAAAAATCATACAGCTCTTTATTCATCGCACTTTCCATCACAAAAATTCCTCCTGATTATTCTCAAAATAAACACCATATGTCTTCCGATGGTACGGTCACGCGGAACTTCCGCTCCGCCCTGCCGTTCCTCCGGCAGATTTTCTGCGCACCCTGTCGCCGCGTTTTCTGTAATAGCCTGCGGTCTCCTCAAAAGCGCGGCGCAGCTCGCCCTGATTTTGGAGGAGGCGGACATTCTCCGTGTGCCGCCGGACAAACGCCTCCAGCTTTTTCATGTATTCCTCTTCCGAAATCGATCCTTCCGCCACGTATGTGAGCCCCTTTTCCCAGCTTGCGGTCAGCTCCGGATTCAGCAGCGGGCGGATTGAGGCGTTTACGACATCGAAAACCATCTCTCCCATCTGAGTCGGGGTTATTACCTGTGTCTTTTTGTTCAGCGAAAGGTAGCGGATGGAAAACAGCTTTTTCAGAATTTCCGCCCTGGTGGCGGAGGTGCCGATGCCGCTTCCCCTGATCTGAGAACGAAGCTCCTCATCCTCAATCAGCTGTCCGGCATTTTCCATGGCAAGAATCATAGAGCCGGAAGTGTACCTTTTCGGCGGAGCCGTCTTTCCCTCCCGGATCCGGTATCCCGCGACGGGGAGTCTGTCCCCTTTCCGCAGAGAGGCCGGAAGAGCGCCCGGTCCGTTTTCTTCCTCCGGAGAACCTTCCCCGTCCCCCTCCTGACGTTTGCCGGAAACGGTTCCTTTTTTCAGCGACTGTCCCGCGACTTTTAAGTATCCCTCTTTTATCAGGACACGGTCGCCGGCCGTGAAGAGCTCGCGGCCGATGCGGAACGATGCGGTTATTCTGCGGTATTCCGCGGCAGGATAAAAAATGGACAGGAACCGTCTCACAATCAGATCATACACGCTGCGAGATGTATTCGCAAGTTTCGGCAGGGCGGAAAGTCCCTGCCCCGTCGGAATGATGGCGTAGTGATCGGTTATCTTGCTGTCATCGGTATAGCGGGTCCGCCCGATCCTTTTCCAGACGTCACCGGAGAGAATCTCCCCGGAAAATCCCGAAGCCGGCGGATAGGATTTCAGACCTCTGATATTGCGGTCAATCTGCTTTGCGATAGCGGTGGAAAGAACGCGCGCGTCGGTTCTGGGATACGTCACCAGTTTTTTTTCATATAATTCCTGAACGACGGAGAGCGTCTGGTCGGGACTGATGTGAAAGCGGCGGGAACAGTCATTCTGAAGCTCGGCCAGATTGTAAAGCAGCGGAGGATTTTTCTTTTCGGTCTTTTTTGAAACCTGCTCCGCGACAGCTTCCTGCGGACTGCACTTTTTCAGCTCGCGGATCAGGGCAGCGGCGTCGCTCTTTTCTTTAAACCCGTTATCCCTGTAGAGCTTCCGGGATCCGGCGAACATACTCTCATCCGAGACCTTCCAGAGCGCCGGAATTTTTCCCTCTCCCGGGGTGACACCATCTCCCGTCAGAAGCTCCGCAGCCACCCGGAAAAAAGGCTCTTTTCTGAAATGACGGATTTCACGCTCTCTCCGGACGACAATTCCCAGCACGCAGGTCATCACCCGGCCGACCGATACCGCCTGGTATTTCGTGCCCATCCAGGAGGAAATCATGCCGGCGTAGCGGATTGACAGCGCACGGGAAAAATTGATTCCCATCAGATAATCCTCTTTTGCGCGGAGAAAGGCGGACGCGGCGAGATTGTCATATTCCGAGAGGTCCTTCGCCTCGCGGATTCCGCGGTGGATTTCCTCCTCGGTCTGGGAATCGATCCAGACCCGTTTCTGCCGCTTTCCGTTATGGTCCGCTCCGGACATCATGGCCACGAGACGGTAGATGTATTCACCCTCCCGTCCGGAATCTGTGCACACGAAAATCGTGCCCACATCGTCACGATTGAGCAGCTGTTTTACGATATGGAATTGTTTTCTAACGGATGGGATCACTTCATACCGGAACTTTCCGGGGAGAAAAGGCAGGGTATCAAAAGACCACCGCCGGTAAGATTCGTCATACTGGTCGGGATAAGACATGGTGACGAGGTGCCCGATGCACCACGTCACCACGCTTTGATCCGATTCAAGATAGCCGTCGTGACGCGAGAGATTTTCGTGAAGCGCTTTCCCGAATTCCTGCGCGACACTCGGCTTTTCAGCGATATATAATGATTTCAAGCTGCTTAGTCCTCTGAAAAAATCGGGTTCTCCTCCTTCCGACTGAGGAAAAGAGGTGTGAAGCATTATTTTGCTTCGATATAATGCTTCGCCACGAGGGTCTCCGCGCAGAGCACTGCTCCTCCGGCGGCTCCGCGGAGCGTGTTGTGCGAAAGTCCGATGAACTTCCAGTCGTAAATGGAATCCTCTCTCAGTCTTCCGACGGAGATACCCATGCCGCGCTCGAAATTGACGTCTTTCCGGACCTGGGGACGGTCATCCTCCTCCAGATATTGAATGAACTGCTTCGGTGCGCTCGGAAGATTCATCTCCTGCGGGAAGCCGCGGAAACTCGTCATCGCCTCGACCAGCTGTTCCTTCGTCGGATTTTTCCGCAATTTGACGAAGACGGCCGCGGTGTGACCGTTCAGCACCGGAACGCGGATACACTGGCAGGTGATTTTCGGACTCTCTGCCCTGACGATTTTCCCGTCCTCGATATGGCCGAAGACCTTCAGCGGCTCCTGTTCGCTCTTCTCTTCCTCGCCGGAAATATACGGAATAATATTTCCCTCCATCTCCGGCCAGTCCCGAAACGTCTTGCCGGCGCCGGAAATGGCCTGGTATGTTGTCACAACGACTTCGTACGGCTCATACTCCTTCCAGGCGCGAAGGACCGGTGTGTAGCTCTGGATCGAGCAGTTCGGCTTTACCGCAATAAATCCGCGCTTCGTTCCCAGACGTTTTTTCTGGGACTCGATGATCTCAAAATGATCCGGATTGATTTCCGGAATGACCATCGGGACATCCTCGGTCCATCGGTTGGCACTGTTGTTGGAGACAACGGGGGTCTCGCTTTTCGCATAGCGCTCCTCGATCTGGCGGATCTCGTTCTTCGGCATGTTCAGGGCGCAGAATACAAAATCTACCTTGTCCGCAACCGCTTCGACCTCGTTAATATTCAGCACCGGCATTTTTTTGATGTACTCCGGCATCGGAGTCTCGATCTTCCATCTTCCTCCGACGGCCTCTTCGTATGTTTTTCCCGCGGAACGGGCGCTCGCGGCGATGGCGGTCACCTCAAACCACGGATGATTATTCATCAGAGTCACAAAGCGCTGGCCGACCATTCCGGTAGCGCCGAGAATTCCAACTCTCAGTTTCTTGTCCATTGCTATCACTCTCCTCGTATTTCTTATCGGATATTCCGTGCGGAACGGTCAGAGAAAACAGCTCTCCGCACAGTCCGTGCACGGCGCACATTTGTACGTGCTCTGAACATAATATAACGATTATTCTCAAAAATCAACCCCGGATAATCCTGTTTTCCGGATGAAACCGGGCTATTCGTACTCTCTCAGATAGGTCTCGGCCTCTGCGATCTCTTCTTCCATGGCGGAACTTCCCGGGGCTCCGATCGTATTGCGGCGCTCGACGCAGTTTTTCATGCTGATCGCATCGAAGATGTCCTCCCCGATCAGGGGCGAAAAGGTGCGGAACTCCTCGAGGGTAAGATCATCCAGCGCGCAGTTTCTGTCGATGCAGAAAAGAACCATGCGGCCGACGATTTCATGTGCGTCGCGGAATGGGACGCCTTTCTCCACGAGATAATCCGCGGCATCGGTCGCGTTTGTAAATCCGTTTTTCGCAGACTGCTCCATCACCTCCGGACGGAACTTCGCGGTGCGGATCATTCCGGTAAAGAGCGCGATGCACCCCTTCGTCGTGTCGATGGCATCAAAGGTCATTTCTTTGTCCTCCTGCATATCCTTGTCGTATGCGAGAGGAATTCCCTTCATGGTGGTGAGCATCTGGGTGAGGGAGCCGTAGACTCTTCCGGTCTTTCCGCGGATCAGTTCGGCGATATCCGGATTCTTTTTCTGCGGCATGATAGAGCTTCCCGTGCTGTAGGAATCGTCCAGCTCGATAAAGCGGTACTCGTTCGAATTCCAGGTGATCACTTCCTCGGACGCGCGAGAAAGATGCATCATGATCACGGAGAGCGCCGACAATAGTTCGATGAGATAATCGCGGTCCGAGACCGAATCCATGCTGTTGCGGGTCGGACCGTCGAAGTCGAGCTTGTCCGCTGTATAGCGGCGGTCGAGAGGATAGGTCGTTCCCGCGAGGGCTCCCGCTCCGAGCGGGCAGAGATTCATACGGCGGCGGACATCGAAGAGACGTCCGCGGTCTCTGCGGAACATCTCAAAATACGCTCCGAGGTGATGCGCCAGCGTGACCGGCTGTGCCTTCTGCAGGTGAGTAAATCCGGGCATGTACGTGTGAACATTCTTTTTCATGATGTCCAGGAGAACGGTCATCAGCTCTTTCAGGACTTTGTCGATCTCGTCGATCTCATCCCGGACGTACAGACGCATGTCCAGAGCTATCTGGTCGTTGCGGCTTCTTCCCGTGTGAAGTTTCTTTCCGGCGTCCCCGATCCGATCAATCAGATTGGCCTCCACAAAGCTGTGGATATCCTCGTATTCGTCTGTGATCTCCAGATTTCCCAGCTCCACGTCGGAAAGAATTCTGAGCAGCCCGTTAACGATCTGGTCCCGCTCCTCCTCCGTCAGGACGTGGATCCGGGCAAGCATGTTCGCATGGGCAACGCTTCCCTGAATGTCATACCGGTACAGTCTCTTGTCGAATGAGATCGACGCGTTAAACCGGGAGACGAGAGCATCGGTTTCCTTTGTAAATCTGCCGCCCCAAAGCTGAGCCATATTATTCCCTCACTTTCTCTTTGTCTGCGCATAGTGCGGTTTTTTTCGTTCCGCGTTCTGTCCGGATTCTTCTCTGGAAAACACACAGCCGCAGAAATTCTGCCTGTACAGATCGTATTTCTCCGAAAGACGGATGGAACGGAGATATCCGTTTTTTTTCTTGAAGTCGGAAGGAAGATAATGCACCCCGTACTTCTGCGCGGCTCTCCTTCCGGTTTCATTCAGAACATCCGCATTTTTCAGCGGGCTGATCGTCAGCGTCGTCGTAAAATATTCCAGCCCCAGCTTCCGCGTCATTTTCGCCGCTTCCGAAAGACGGAGCTCAAAACACTTCCGGCACCTTGCTCCTCCTTCCGGCTCGCTCTCAAGTCCGCGGACCGTCTCGAAATACCGGTCCGGATCATACTTCCCGAAAAGGAGTCTGACCGGGTTTTTCAGGGGCATCTCCCGGATCAGTCTCTGAATCTCCTGCGCCCGCCTTTTGTACTCTTCCTCCGGAGAAATATTCGGGTTGTAGAAAAAAAGCGTGATGAAAAAGTACTGCGAAAGATATTCGAGCACGTAACTGCTGCAGGGAGCGCAGCACCCGTGAAGAAGCAGAGTCGGAGTCCGCCCCTCGCTCTGAAGCTGCGCAAGCAGGGCGTCCATGTCTTTTTGAACGTTTGGAACAGGTCCGTTCGTTTTCATGATTTCCTCCCTCCGAAAAAACGGATACGTCCGATCGGACAAAACGGCCGCGGGAAATGAAACCGCAGACAGCACGGCTTTTCCCCGCGGCAATGAGTTCCGTCACAGGGCGGCATGAACCTGTTTCGGGCGGAAACCGCCCTCTTCAAGCGCCTGAATGATTTTTTTCTTATGATCGGTTCCGAACGCTTCCATGGTGATTCGCAGTTCCACGGCAGCATTCCGGTTCGTCGAATAGAACTGGTTGTGCTCGAGTTTGATGATATTGGCCTGCTGCCGGGCGATGACGGTAGAGACGCGGACGAGCTCGCCCGGACGGTCCGGAAGCAGGACGGAAATGGTAAAAATACGATCGCGGGCGATCAGTCCGTTCTGGACGACCTGCGACATCGTAATCACGTCCATATTGCCCCCCGAGAGAACGGCGGCCACCTTTTTATCTTTCATGTTCAGATGCCTGAGGGCAGCGACCGTCAGAAGTCCGGAATTTTCCACGATCATCTTGTGGTTTTCGACCATGTCGAGGAAGGCGACGATGAGTTCATCGTCATCTACGGTAATAATATCGTCCAGGTTTTTCTGGATATAAGGGAAGATTTTTTCTCCAGGCTTTTTCACCGCGGTGCCGTCGGCGATGGTGCTGACGGAAGAAAGTTCCGTCACCTCGCCTTTTTCGAGAGAAACCTGCATGCAGTTCGCTCCGGAGGGCTCCACCCCGATTACCCGGATCTTCGGATTCAGAAGCTTCGTCAGTGTGGAAATACCGGTCGCAAGACCGCCTCCTCCGATGGGAACGAGGATGCAGTCAACGAGCGGAAGCTCCTGGAAAATCTCCATGGCGATGGTTCCCTGTCCGGTCGCAACCGCAAGATCATCAAACGGGTGGATGAAGGTATAGCCCTTCTCTTCTGCGAGCTCGATCGCTTTTGCGCAGGAATCATCGTAGACATCTCCGTAGAGGATGACTTCGGCGCCATAGGCGCGCGTGCGCTCGACCTTTATCAGCGGAGTCGTCGTGGGCATGACGATCGTCGCGTGAACGCCGAAAGCCTTTGCCGCGTAGGCGACGCCCTGAGCGTGATTGCCGGCGGACGCCGTGATCAGGCCCTTCTCCCGGTCCGCCTCATCCATGGTGCTGATCTTGTAATAAGCTCCGCGGATTTTGTAGGCACCGGTCACCTGCATATTCTCCGGCTTCAGATAGACGCGGTTCCCGCACTGCGTGCTGAAATAGTCGCTGTAGACCAGCTTTGTGTCATTCGTAACCTTTTTGACCAGTTCGGAGGCCTCTTCAAATGCCTCCAGCGTCAGCATTTCTTTCATTTTTTCATTTTCCTCTTCTATTCCGGAAAGAAATCAATTCCTGTCAGACTTCAAAAAGCGCGTCTACAAACGCGTCCGGATCAAATTCCTGAAGATCTTCAATCTTCTCGCCGACTCCGATGTATTTGACCGGAACCTGGAGCTCGGACTGGACGGCGATGGCAATGCCTCCCTTCGCGGTGCCATCCAGCTTCGTCAGAATAATGCCGGTGATATCGGCAGCCTCATTGAAAGCCTTCGCCTGCGCCAGCGCGTTCTGACCGGTCGTACCGTCGAGCACGATAAAAGTTTCCAGATCCGCATCCGGATATTCCCTTCCGATGATCCGGTACAGCTTTCCGAGTTCTGCCATCAGATTTTTCTTATTGTGAAGACGGCCGGCGGTGTCGACCAGAAGAATGTCCGCGTCTCTGGATTTCGCTGCCGAAACCGCATCAAAAACAACCGAGCCGGGGTCGGCTCCTTCCTGTCCGGAGACAATTTCCACGCCTGCCCTCTGTGCCCATTCCGTGAGCTGTTCCGTGGCCGCGGCGCGGAATGTATCGGCGGCTCCGAGAATGACCTTTTTCCCCATATCTTTGTATTTCCGGGCGAGCTTTCCGATCGTGGTCGTTTTTCCGACGCCGTTGACGCCGACCACGAGGATCACGCTCCTGCGATCAAGGAACCGGAAGCCGTCCGGATCTTCCCGCATCTGATCTTTGATGCTCTCCTTCAGACAGCCGATGACCTCCTCCGGTTTCTTCATCCGTTCCTTTTTCGCCTTTTCACGCAGGTCGTCCAGAATTTTCTCCGTCGTATCTACTCCGAGGTCTCCCATGATCAGAACCTCTTCGAGCTTCTCGAAAAAGTCCTCATCCGCCTTCGTAAAATCCTGAAACGCGGAAGAAAGTCCGGATGAAAACTGATCCCGGCTTTTTGTCAGTCCGCCCCAGAGCCTGCTGAAAAATCCCTGCTTCGGCTCATCCGCCATAATAATCCTCCATTTATTTATCCAGTTCGTTCTCGATCAGCTTCACGGAAACCAGAGCGGAGACGCCTTTTTCCTGCATGGTAATGCCGTAGAGCCGATCTGCGGCCGCCATGGTTCCTCTTCTGTGGGTAATGATAATGAATTGGGTATTCTTTGTCAACTTGTGCAGATACGC
Organism: Bilifractor sp.; assembly: GCA_050944685.1. Classification (GTDB taxonomy): domain Bacteria; phylum Bacillota; class Clostridia; order Lachnospirales; family Lachnospiraceae; genus CADBRN01. Next base: position 7,238 of record JBMNRP010000022.1, on the reverse strand, counting down.
CGAATAGCGGTCTACATTGGATTCGTCGAGTGCCGCCTCGATCTCATCGAGAAGGCAGAATGGCGAAGGTTTCAAGTTCTGGATCGCAAACAGAAGCGCGATGGCGGTCAGTGCTTTTTCGCCTCCGGAGAGCTGCATCATATTCTGGAGCTTCTTGCCCGGCGGCTGCGCCCCGATGATAATGCCCGCCTCGAGGACATCCTCGTCCTCGACCAGCTCGAGTGTTCCCTTTCCGCCGCCAAACAGCTCCTGAAACACCTTGTCGTACTCTTTCTGGATATCGGCAAATTTTTCCCTGAACTGTTTCCGCATCGAGACATCGAGTCTCCGGATAATATCCTTGAGGGAATCCGTCGCGCGGATGATGTCGTCATACTGGCCGGAGAGAAAATCGTACCGCTCCTTCAGTTCCTTATACTGGTCGATCGCATTGATATTGATGTCGCCCAGATCGCGGATCTGTTTTCGCAGAGAACCGGCGGTCTTCTTCAGTTCACCCTGTCCTGTTTTCTCATAGGCTTCCGGCATCTGAACCTGATCCGGTGTCAGCTGATACTCCTCCCAGAGAGAAGCCGTGATCTGATCCGAATCCTCCGTCAGCTTCTCAATCCGGGCGTTCAGACGGAAGCATTCCCGGTCAATCTGGTTTCTCTCCTCGGAGAGCGCATCCCGTTTTTCAAAGAACGCGCGATGCGACCGCGTCATTTCTTCCTTCTTTTTTCCGAGAGCTTCCACTTCTTCTTTGCGGGACAAAATATCCTGATCCAGCTTCTCCAAACCATCCTGAAGGGCCTGAATCTCCTCTTTTTTCTTCCCGGTTTCTGTATTTTCTCTGTCTCTGTCTCCGGAAAGCCCCTCTTTTTCTGCCTGCAGACGGCGGATCTCCGCCTCGTCCTCGCGGATCTTTTCCGAGAGGAACTGATCCTTCTGCGCAGCGTTCGCGAAATCCACCAGAATCTGGTTGAGAATATCCCGTTCTTTCTTTTCCTTTTCGGAAAGAGCAGACATTTTTTCGCCGGCGCTCTTCACCGCCTCCGTCAGGCGGCTCTCCTCGCTGTGGGAATCCTGAAGCTCCGCATTCACCTGATCCCGGCTGACTTTGATCTCCGAGGTCTGATTCTCCAGCTCGCGGAGCTCTTTCTTCAGATGATTTTCCTGCTCCTCGGCGGCGCGGATCCGCTCCGTTCCGGATTCCAGATTTATTTTGGCCGTGTTCTCGTCGAGATACAGCTTCTGCAGTTTTTCCTGAAGCTTCTGTTCCTTTTCTTTCGTCCGCCGGCGCTTTTCAGAAGTCTCGTCAATTTTCGCCTGAAGACCATCCATATCCTGCTTCAGCATGGCGATGTCTTTTGTGAGCTCTTCGATTTCACGGCGCCTTCCGAGAAGATTGCTGTTGTTCCGGTACGCGCCTCCGGTCATAGAGCCGCCCGGGTTCAGAAGTTCTCCCTCAATGGTAACCATACGGGCCGTGTGATGGTATTTCCGCCCGATCGCGATCGCGTGATCGATATGATCCACCACGACCGTCCTTCCGAGAAGGGATTCTGCGATTCCGGTGTAGATCTTTTCGCAGCGGACCAGAGAGCTGGCAAGTCCGATCACGCCAGGTTCATTCAGAAGATTGTTGTTGTCAAAAGGCTTTCCTCTTTTCACGGCCGTGAGCGGAAGAAACGTCGCTCTCCCGTAATGCCCGCTTTTCAGGTACTCGATCATCTGTTTGGCGGTCGACTCGTTGTCGGTCACGATATTCTGCATGCTGCCTCCGAGCGCCGTCTCGATCGCTGTCTCGTATTTTTTCTCTGTCTGAAGAAGCTCCGCGACGACCCCGTGGATTCCGGGATTGTCATCGCGCTTCGCCATGATTCTCTTGATGCTGTTCCCGTATCCTTCGTAGCGCTCCGCCAGATTCCGGAGAGACTCGAGTCTGGACGATTCTCTGTGCCAGGCGGTCCGTCCGATCTCCATGTCATGATTCATCCGTTCGAGGGAGTCTCGCAGCTTCTGATTTTCGGCGGTCGTCTTTTCGAGATCAAGCTCGTTTTTGGCAACCTCTCCGGCCACATCTTCATGTGCCTTTGTGAGACGGCTCTGCTCCTCATTGATTTCCTTCTTCTGAGAAGCGCTCGAAATCAGGGCCGACTGAATCTCCGCTTTCCGGATCTCGATCTGCTCGAGCATCGTGTCGTAGCGCTGCATTCTCTCTTTGATGGAGGTCCGGTGGTTCAGAAGCGATATGGTTTCGCTGCGGTTCTTCTCGGTGTTAAGGGAAATCGAGGCCATTTCATCCTGAAGGCTGTGGAGACGGTCTTCCCCCTCGCTTTTTTTCTTTTCGATTTTCGCAAGGTCGCTTCTCAGCTCTTTTCTGCCGGCGGCAAGGGCGGAGGCGTCCTCCTTCTTTCTGGCGATCTCGCCGTCGAGTGCTTCCATCCGGTCCACGATCACTTCGCTGTTGTGGATCCCGGAGCGGACCTGTTCATTCAGAACGTTGATGCGTCCCTCCGTATTCTGCTTTCTGAGACGGGACTGGGCAATGCCGTCCCGGTTTTCCTGGATTTTCTGCTCCAGGGTATCGAGCTCCTGCTCAACCTTGTCATATTCCTGCCGGGTGCGCTCAAACTCGGCCTCCAGTCTGTTCTGATGATCCTTCGCGATCTCGTACGCCTTCCCGGACTCATCGAGCTGCGACTCAATCCGCGAGGACTCACGACAGAACAGGGCGAAATCCGCCTCCTTCAGCTCATCTCTCAGCTTCAGGTACCGCTCCGCTTTCTGCGACTGTTCCTCAAGCGGCCCACGCTGGCGATCCAGTTCGGAGAGGATGTCCTTAACCCGGACCAGGTTCTGTTCCTCTCCCTCCAGCTTCTTGATCGACGCTGCTTTTCTTCTCTTGAATTTGACGATGCCGGCGGCTTCGTCAAAGAGTTCTCTCCGGTCTTCCGGCTTTCCGGAGAGAATTTTATCGATCTGGCCCTGTCCGATGATCGAATAACCCTCTTTCCCGATTCCGGTGTCGAAGAACAGCTCATTGATATCACGCAGACGGCAGTTTCTCCCGTTCAGGCGGTACTCGCTCTCTCCGGAGCGGAACAGCTTCCGGGATACCTCCACTTCCTCCGCGTCGTATTTCAGCATGTGATCCGAATTGTCAAAGGTGATGGCAACCGAAGCAAAGCCGAGGGGCTTTCTTGTTTCCGTCCCCGAAAAGATGACATCCTGCATATTTCCACCGCGGAGCTGCTTTGCACTCTGTTCCCCGAGAACCCAGCGGACCGCATCCGCCACGTTGCTCTTTCCGCTCCCGTTCGGTCCCACGATGCAGGTGATTCCGTCATGAAAGTCCAGTTCAATTTTATTGGCAAAGGATTTAAATCCCTGCATGGTAATGCTTTTGAGATACATGATTCCTCGCTCATTAATAGAAAAATCGGATATGTCAAAACGAATTCATGCGCGAAAAAAGCCTGCGCTCTCGCCCCTTCGGTGTTAAACCACCTTGCGCAGGCTTTATCTCCTCCCGGTTCCGCTCATGAAAGCGACCGGATTTCCCCTGTTTTATGAAGACGGCAGAGCGCGTCGTAGGCGGCCTGCTGCTCTGAAGATTTCTTGGAACTGCCGGTCCCTTTCCCCATGAGCTTTCCTCCGACGCGGACCGCAGTGGAGAATTGTTTCCGGTGGTCCGGGCCGGATTCCCCGATCAGTTCGTAAACAATCTCAGACCTGGAATTCTTCTGAACCATTTCCTGAAGTTTTGTCTTGCTGTCGTGAAACAGCTGCTTATGTTCGACATCATCCAAAATGTAGCGGAGGATGAAGGCCTTCGCACTTTCAAATCCGCCGTCCATAAAGATCGCACCGATGACGGCCTCAACCGCGTCCGAGACGACAGAATCCCTCTGTCTTCCTCCGCTCATATCCTCGCCCTTTCCGAGAAGAAGATAAGATCCCAGGTCAAGCGCCTTTGCATCATAGGCAAGCGTGGGCTCACACACAAGGCTCGCCCGGAGCCGTGTCAGCTCGCCCTCCGGCATATCCGGGTAATGGTTGTAAAGATACTCGCTGGACGCGAGTTCCAGGACCGCATCTCCCAGAAACTCCAGTCTCTCATTGCAGAAAAGTCTGTCCATGTGATGCTCATTCGTATAGGAACTGTGACGAACGGCCATCTCAAGCCAGCTGATATCCCGGAAGCGGTAGCCGCACCGTTCTTCCAGCTCGTTCAGTTTTTTTCTGCTTTTCATAAGGTATTCGCCTCCGCCCTGTTTTTCCGGATCAGGCGGACAATATCGCCGACAGTTCTGATTTTCCGGAATTCCCGCTCGGAAATTTGAATCCCGTATCGATCCTCTACCTTTACCATGATCTGGTAAAGATCAAGCGAATCCGCCCCGAGTTCGACTGCGAGGCGGTTGTTCTCGCGAACTTCTCTCGGGTCAACCCGGAGTACTTCGGCGATTATCTGACAAAGATCATTTATCTCCATGATTTTCATTCTCCGCCGCGGTTTCGTCTGAAGAACGGTTCTCCGCCGCGGTCTGTTCGGCTTCTCGTTCCAGATACTGCCTGATTTTTCCGTTTATGTCCTGCTCTTTAAATGTCAGGCACTGCAGAATCGTATTTTTGATCTCTTTTGCTCTGGAACTTCCGTGCGTCTTGACAACCAGGCCCCGGAGTCCCAGAAGAGGAGCTCCGCCGTACTGCGTCACATCGAAGGCACCGAGTTCTTCCTTCAGAGAAGGCTTCAGCAGTGCGCCGCCGATCTTTGAACGTGCGGAAGCGTAAATGGCGTTTTTCAGCCGCTTCATAATGACCAGTGCCTCGCCCTCATAGAGTTTGAGGATCACATTTCCGGTGAATGCCTCGGTGACAATGACATCCGCTTTCCCATACGGGATGTCTCTGGCCTCGATATTGCCGACAAAATTGATATCCGTGCACTTTTTGAGGAGCTGGAATGTTTCCTTTGAAAGAGCGTTTCCTTTCTCTTCTTCCGCTCCGATATTGACCAGAGCCACCTTCGGATTCGGAATATTCATGACCGATTCCATATAGATCGAACCGAGGTGCGCAAACTGAACCAGATGAGAAGGTCTGGCATCCACATTCGCCCCGCAGTCAATCAGAAGCTTCGGGCCCTGATCCGTCGGAAGCAGAGGAGCGAGCGGCGGTCGCTGAATCCCCTTCAGTCTCTTGACGATCAGTTGACCTCCGGCGAGAACCGCCCCGGTATTTCCGGAGGAAACGAGAGCGTCCGCTTCGCCGTCCCGGACCATATTCATCGCGACGACCAGAGAGGAATCCTTCTTGGTCCGGATTGCGTTGACCGGGGGCTCCGCCATCTCAATCATCTCACTCGCCGGAACAATCTCAATACGGTCATTCTGGTAAGTGTATTTGCTCAGCTCGTTTTTGATCGCGTCCTCCTGTCCGACCAGGGCGATGCGGATTCTTTCGTCCGCTTCGAGTGCGTCAAGCGCGCCTTTTATCGTTTCCTGCGGGGCGTAGTCACCGCCCATGGCGTCAAGCGCTACTTTGATAGAACCATCTTTTGCCATTTTACTTTCTCCTTGAATCACTGTCCGGCTTTCTATGCTGCACGCGTCGTTGATTTATCAGGAAGCTGCCGATGAAGCAGATGCCTCAGAAGGCGCGGCCGAAGAAGACGAGGACGAGGAGTCTGAGGAAGTTTCCGGCGGCGGGTCCATCGTGGCAGAATTGCTGGTCAGTGTCGCCGGAGCAGTCTTTCCATCGTCTGTCCGATAACCGTCCGCGTTAATGGTATAAATTTTTCCGCTTTCCTCAAAAACGGTGTCCGAGAGGTAGGTGTTATCCTCCAGCATGTATTTATATCCGGTCGAGTCCTTTTCCCAGGTTCCCTTTTCGATCACTTTTACCTCAAAGGTGCTGGTAACCGACATGTTTTCTCTCTGCCCTTTTGTATTGGTCGCAACGACATAGTAGAAAGTATTTCCCGTCTCGGAGGTATCCGCGGTCACAGTGGTCTGTGTCGCGCCGCCGATCGCGGTTCCGCCTCCGTTGTTGTTGACACTGTTGCGGTACCACTGATAGGTAACCTTTCCTCCGTCGGTGACAGAAGCCTCCGCATGGAGCGAAAGTTCCGCATCTTTCAGGACCGTCACACATCCGGTCAGATCCGTTTTAAAGGCAGGCTCCTGAAGTGATTCATCAATTTTCATGGCATTGGAGCTTGACATGACGGAACTGGAAGATACCGATCCGACGCTTTCGTTCGCTTCCGTATCAGAAACCGGATGGCGGAACGGAACGGAACATCCGGAAATCAGAAAAGCGGCGCAGAGAGCAACCGCAGCAATCGGTTTAATCATTTTTCCCTTCATAATGTCTATATCCCCTTTTGTTAGTGTAGTGCACCGGAAAAAAGCCCGTGACGGTTTATTATATCATGCGCTTAAAGGCAGTGTCAAACAAGCCGAAAAGGGGCTGTTGCACTAAGAAATTAGTGTAGCAGCCTCGATTCATTTCTATGGATCGCTCATCTTGGGCGATTTTTTATTAAAAAAGGAACCCGAGACCGTAATCTCTGGTTCCTAAGGTGTAAAATGAGTTTATGCCCAAACTTCATTTACAACGCAATTATAGCGTTAGTCAGCTGAATTATCAATTATCTTTACCTCTCAATATTGAACAAAGAATCCCAGACAATGACCCGGTCAGGCTGCTGAGTCTGTATGTTGAAAACATGGACCTGGAGGCGCTGTATCAGACTTATTCCCGTGTCAGGAAAAATCAGGCCTCGCCGCGTCAGATGCTGAAGATTCTTATCTATGCATACATGAACCGCCTTTATACAAGCAGGGAGATCGAAACTGCCTGCAGGCGCGATATTAACTTCATGTATCTCCTCGAAGGAGCTCCTGCGCCTGACCACACGACTATTGCGCGTTTCCGGACCCTTCATCTTTCTCAATGTTCAAAACAGATCATGACGCAGAACACCCTGCTTCTCAAGGATCTCGGTGAACTCTCCGGTGAAAGCGTTTTTATTGATGGCACAAAGATAGAAGCTGCAGCGAATAAGTATACATTTGTATGGAAAAAGGCGCTAAGCAAAAATCTGCAGAAAAGGCTTCACAACCTAAATTCCCGCATTTCCAACCTATGTCGGCACTATGAAACGGCTCTGAAACCCGCATAAATACTGAAAAAATTAGTATTTCTGTTGTACTTCCATTCATAGTGTGGTATAATAATACCAAGCT
>JBMNRP010000021.1:0-47560 GCA_050944685.1 Bilifractor sp. | reverse complement strand
AAGAGCACGAGGCGTTTGACGACTACATCGACAAAAGCGTCATCGGAACGAAAGCGCTCTCCTGCGCGAAGCTGACGATCAAGGGCAGCGGCAACGGGATTCAGGTGACGACGAAGAATATCAGCTATTGCACGACAGAGATGTATCAGAACGCACTGGCGACCGCCGGAGTGAAGAACGCGGACGTCGTCGTGGCAGGCCCGATCAAGCTTTCCGGAACAGCTGCTCTTCTGGGGGTCACAAACGCCTATTCCAAGATGACGGGAAAATCCCTGTCGGCAGAAAGTGTTGACGCGGCTGCGGAAGAGATCGCCGTGACCAGCGACCTCGGACAGGAGACGGGAGATTCCGAAAAGGCGGCTCAGCTGATAGCCACGGTCAAAGAGGAGGTTGCCGACGGAAACCTGAGCGACGACGATATCTCGAACGCGATCGACGAGGCGTCCGATCAGCTGGATCTGGATCTGACGGACGATCAGAAGGAACAGATTCTGGCGCTTATGAAAAAGCTCGACAATCTGAATCTCGACACGGATACGCTGAAAGAGCAGGCCGGAAAGGTCTATGAAGAGCTTGAGAACAAGGGCATCAGCCTCGATATCTCCAAGGAAGATGCCGAGAATATTTTCGTGAAAATCGTGAACTGGTTCAAGAGTCTCTGGGACAAACTGAGAGGAAATAACTAAAAACAGAAGCAGACAGAGAGCCCGTCGCGGAAGAAGTTTCACGGCGGGCGCTCTCCTTTTTCCGGGATTTTTTTCAAAAGGGCAGGGAAAGACGGTCTGCTCGAAAACCGGCCATCGTTACTGGGAATATTGACGAAATCAGGATAGTTTTCCATTTTTCAGGAGAAATTCTTAAGTTTACATGTTATAATAATTTCAGAATCTGTATCGTTTCGATTTTTATGGAACAAATGGCAGACTCGTTTAATTTTAATAAAATTTCTCAATTTTCCTGTTGACAAGTAGCAATCGATCCTGTATATTAAAAACAGAAATAATTACTATTATTGAAAGGAGGAAGTGATGACTCTCAAATATAGCAGACAGCGTGAGTCTATTAAAACCAATCTGTTACATAGAACAGATCATCCGACCGCAGATATGGTTTATGCGGATATCCGAAAAATTTATCCGAATATCAGCCTGGGTACCGTATACAGAAATCTCGGCCTCCTTTCGGATCTCGGCGAAATCACACGGCTCGCAACTCTGATGGGGGCGGATCGGTACGACGGAAATACAACTCCGCACAGCCATTTCGTCTGTAAAAGATGCGGGAAAGTGATCGATGTCCACAGCGAGGTGCCGCCCGAAATCATGAAGGAGGCACAGGAGGATGTCGGAGGGTCCGTCGAGGCCTGCAGCGTAACCTTTTATGGAATCTGCAAGGAGTGTCTGGAAGAGACCAGGCTGTCCTGAGCCGGATTCTGAAGATTACGTAAAATAGACAGTAATTATTGCCTGCGCCCCGAAATATGGGGTAAAATTCTGAGGAAACCGGTATTTTGTTATTATTTTGTGTGAAAGGAGCAGCAATTATGAAGAAATGGGTATGCAGCGTATGTGGTTATGTTTATGAAGGCGAGAATCCGCCGGCACAGTGTCCGGTATGCAAAGCTCCGGCTGAGAAATTTGTTCTTCAGGGCGAGGAGCTTACCTGGGCTTCTGAGCATGTAATCGGAGTAGCTTCTGATGTTCCGGAAGATATCAAGAACGATCTTCGTGCGAACTTCGAGGGTGAGTGCTCTGAGGTCGGCATGTATCTTGCGATGAGCCGGGCTGCATTCAGAGAAGGATATCCGGAAGTCGGAATGTACTACAGACAGGCAGCTTTTGAGGAGGCGGATCACGCTTCCAGATTTGCCGAGCTTCTGGGCGAGGTTGTTTCTCCGAGCACCAAGGAGAATCTGAAAGTACGTGTAGAGGCTGAGAACGGAGCTACCGCCGGCAAGACCGACCTGGCCAAGAGAGCGAAAGCTGCCAACCTCGACGCGATCCATGACACCGTTCATGAGATGGCTCGTGACGAGGCGAGACACGGAAAGGCATTCAAGGGCCTTCTGGATCGTTACTTCAAATAATTCGTTCCATACACGGATTGGACCATTCTTAATACAATATTTTCTGCCGGATTACCTCCCCGGCGGAGACAGAACAAAAAGCGGACCGCGCATATTAAAAGCAGCGGTCCGCTATTTTTGCACCGCTGATGCGGTAAAAATAAAGGGCGCAGGGAATTTGTCTGAAATACAGGGCATATCATTTTCAGAGGTGCGAAGTTTTCGACATGGATACGTCGCCGCGGTCCCACTGTACGACGCGGTGTTCCGCGAGAGACTTCTGCACGTCGATCGTGCGCTGGTTGGAGGATCCCTTGTAGAGAAGGGTGATATCTTTGAGCTCCTGTCTGAATTCTCCGTCGACAATGACATCCACGCGACGGAGGATTTCTTTTGTCTCCGGAACTTTTTCATACATGCGGCCGAGCAGGTCCTCGTCAAACAGATATCCGGTAAACAGCCACAGATCCTTTTCCGGATAGGTATCCCTGAAGCGTCTGACCAGAGGAAGCAGCGCCTTTTGATTTACGGGTTCCATCGGCTCACCTCCGAGCAGTGTCATTCCCTGGTAAGATGGATCCGAGAGCAGATCCATGATGTAGTCCTCGGTTTCCTGTGTGTATGGCTTCCCGTAGTGAAAATTCCAGGTCATTTCATTGAAGCAGCCCTTGCAGTGATGCGTGCATCCGGAAACGAAAAACGCCAGACGGATTCCGGGACCGTTTGCGATATCGTGCTCTTTTATTTCTGCGTAATACATGGATTTTTCCTCGAAAAAGGCCTCGATACGTTTATGCCGGGGCCGCGGACAGGGTTGGTATTTTCAAGAATTATTTTATTGCCCGTACCGGAGAAGATCAACCTTTTCTGCATTGTTTTTTTGCCTGTTTCTGTTCGGCTTTTTTTCATGTTTTGTCTCCTGTTTATTTATATTTTCCTTTTTTCATGCAGACTTATGTAATATAATGAATTCATATCTAAAAAACCGGTTTTATATCTTTTTGATGTAATTGAAAAGGTAATGAACAAGTGGACAGCTTATCGAAAAAAATATTGATCGCGGAAGATGATGAGAATATTACTGAGATTCTGAAAATGTATCTGGAAAACAACAATTTTCAGGTGATTACCGCCAGGGACGGGCTGGAAGCATTGGAAATCATCCGGAAAAGCGAGATCGACCTGGCGCTATTTGATGTCCTGATGCCGAAAATAGACGGATTTGCACTGATCCGTAAGGTGCGCAGGGATTATAAATTTCCGATTATCTTTCTTTCCGCGAAGAAATCCGACAGTGACAAAATTCTCGGACTCAGTCTCGGGGCAGATGATTATATTGCGAAGCCGTTTAATCCGCTTGAGGTGCTTGCCCGCATCAACGCGGCATTCCGCAGAGTCAATGAACTCAGCGTACCTCCGAAACGGGTTCAGGAGAGGGAAGAACTGACTTATCAGAATCTGAGAGTCAATCTGAAAACCCTGCAGCTTTATAAAAACGGGAAGGAAATCAGTGTGACGCCGACGCAGCTGCGCATACTGATTCTTCTGATGGAGAACCCCGGCCGCGTCTTCACGAAAAAGCAGATCATGCGGCATCTGAACGGGGAGCTGTATGAGCATGACGAAAATACCGTCACGGTACATATCTCAAATCTGCGGGATAAAATCGAGGATGACAGCAGAAACCCGGTATTTCTTCTGACGGTCCGTGGGATCGGATACAAATTTGCGGCCGTGCGGTAATTTTACTCCGTTTCCGACGGAGTAGGGGGGAATGAGCATGAAGCAGCGAAAAAAGGCGAACCAGCACGTGATTACTTTGTCTCAGACCTTTTTTCTCGGTCTGGCACTGATGATTCTGATGACCGCGGTCATCATGGTCCTGTTTTATTATGTGAAACAGGCCGGGCGGAATGCTAATAGTCCGGAACACCAGACCGCCGTCGCGATCCGGCGTCTTCGAAAAATGGGGGATGGCGATTACGCAGATCTGGATGGATTATTTGATCCGGAGCGCGGGGTCTATTTTGTTATTTTCGATTTTGATGGGAAAATAATCTATTCTTCATCTTCGGATCAGAGTTCCGACGGCGATCTTTCCAGTGAAGTGTTCCAGTATATTCCGGATAGTCAGGACGGGAGTGAGTTTCAGATCGAAACCTTTGAACGGGACGGGGAAACGTATTATGCCGTCATGCAGAACCAGAACCGGGACGATAAAAAAAAGCTTCAGAAAATTTACATTTTTGATTCCTCCGGGAACCTGCTGATCGGAAGCACATCCTCTCTGCGAGGCCGGATGTCTGAAAAACTTTTTCGTTTAGTCCGGAATAATACAGGAGAAATGCTTCAGAAAATTCAGTTTACGAACCGGGACGGCCAGCAGCGATATCTGATCGTTCATGTCAGTCTGGATAAAAATAAAAATGAAAGCAAGCTGGGTCGTCTCTCCATTCTGTATCATGTCTGCCTCGCTCTTATCTTATTGGCGGCTCTTCTGATAACCGGCTTTTTCATCGAACACCGGGTAAAAGATCCGATCCTGGATCTTCAGAAGGCTATTCAAAAATTCTCAGAGAACCAGAAGCACATCGACGTGGAAAGCAAAGGACCGGCGGAGATCCGGACCTTGACGGATGCGTTCAATCGGATGTCTGCTGCGATTGAAAACGAGGAAAAGGAGCAGGAAAAGCTTCGCAGGCAGAAAGATGCCATACTCACGGATATTTCACACGATCTGAAAACGCCGATCACAGTCATGTGCGGGTATATTCATGCTCTCGCCGACGGCCTGATCGCTCCGGAGGAACAGAAAAAATATTTCGATATTATCGCCGGCGAGGCAGATGTTCTCTCCGATCTGATTGATACGTTCGGCGATTACAGCAAGCTCAATCGTGCAGAATATCCGATTAATGCAACGCCGGGGGATTTCGGTGAATTTGTTCGGGGATTTTTTGCGGAGCGGTACGAAGCGTTTCAGATAACTGAGTGTCAGGTGAGGGTGAATATTCCGGAGCAGGAGATCATTGTGAATTTCGACGGACTGCTTATGCAGCGTGTCCTGGAAAATATTATTTCCAATTCCCTGAAGTATCGGACTCATGCGATCACGCTGATTGTGGAAATGTGGGGAAAAAAGGGCGCGGCGAACCTGCTTCTCGCGGATACCGGGGACGGAATTCCCGCATCGATCAAAGAAGATGTCTTTGAGCCGTTTGTGATGGAAGATCAGGCGCGTGCCGGAAGAAAAAGCAGCGGGCTGGGGCTTTCGATCGTGAAGAAAATTATTGAGATGCACGAGGGCACGATTTCACTTCTTTCACGGGAAGAGATCCGTAGTCTCGTACAGACCGGACAGATTCAGGACGCTCCGCTGCCCGGATTCGGGGCCTGTTTTTTGATCCGTCTGCCGCTGACAGAGCGCGAATCCGTTAATATTAAGAAACATTAACAATGAATAAAGGGTAAATTAATATTGCGCATTTATTATAGATCTTATCACGGAGGCAGGATCCTGAGACCCCCATGGTGTATCGTATAAAATTTAGCTGAACGGGGGTGATATTAATGTATCTTCCGAAGAATGTCAGCATGATGATCGGACAGAAAGATGCTGAGGTGCTGAGTTTATCGGATGTGGGTGCGTTCCGGACGCACAGAAAAGTGAGCTGGGCGGATGTGATGAAGACCTGGCTGCTCCATGAGCCAGAAATGTCTTCGGAAAATTTTACCGGCTATTTGAGAACCCGGATAGCGGAGCGCAGCGGTGAGATCATCGCCGCCGGAAATAAAATTGTCATGGATGTTCCGCATGATCCGATCCGGATCCGTATGAACCGGTCCCTGATGGACCGGGTTTTTGAAGATATCGTAGACCGGGTGGTGCGGAAAAGTGAATGCCGCGTCACGTTATATATCAATCTTTGGAAAAAGGGAGAGAAGGTATTCCTTCTGATCGGGGATAACCGGAAGGAAGCGGCAAACCCCTGGAAGCTGATATCGATGAGAGAAATCATTGAATATCATGGCGGAAGTCTGCTGATCCTGGGGCTTGGAAAAAGAAAGAAGAAAGAGGACGGCGCGCCGGCAGGCAGTCTGCGTGATCCGGAAAGCGGGATGTATTATGCTCTCCGTCTTCCGACGGCAGAATGAGAAAGGATGACCTTGTGATTCTGCGCAGGCTGCCGTGCCGGAATGGCCGGATTTGAAAGAGAGCCGTGTGGCAATGTGCCGCGCGGCTCTCTTTCAATACATTTTCTTCTGCTTTTTGTCTTTCTGTATCAATGCCGGAATCGATCGCGGAGGTGTCGTGATGCCCTCACGGCACCGCTTTCATCAGCTGCGCCCAGTCCTCCTGAATCGCGCTGAATGTTTCCGCGTCCTGCTGCACGCGGCGGGCATAGCGGCGGAATTCCGGGAGCAGACGGTTAAACGACGGTGTTTGAAAGTATTGCGTCAGCGCAGGCGCCGCCTTCCGCAGATGCTGCTCCGTGTCTTTTTCTTTTTCCCCATAGCCGTCCGGATCCGTCAGGTAGAGATACAGCGGCTTATACCGCACCCATCCGAGACAGGCCCGGTAAAACCGCGTGCGGGTTTTCGGTGAATCCTCATCCACCGGCGAAAGATGAATCGGCAGTACGCCGTTCAGAATATCGTAGTATTTCATGAATCCGTCATGAAACGTATAGACCGGGATCCGCTTTACGCTGCGTTCATGCAGCATGAGACCGAAAAACGTATCTTCACCGCGGGCCTTCGGCGGGTTGAAAAAAGGTTTTGTCCGTTCCGGACGCGTCAGATTCAGGCCGAGATTCGAACCCGTAATCGGCATGCCGTCCGCGGAGGATTCGCACAGCGTCGTGACCGTGTGATGCAGCAGGACATCCGTGTCCGCATACGTAACACCTCTTGTTTTCATCAGATTGCTCACGCGCGGCCAGTTGACGGCGTCATTGCTGACTGCCTCGATGAGTTCCCGGAACGCGGTGCGTTCCGCCTCGCTGTCAAAGCGAAAGCAGGGGATCGGCGAAAGATAGCCGCAGTGGAAGCCGTTTGTCACATCCGCATCCCGGAGTGCCGCGATATGTTCGTTGAAAACATTCTGTCCGCTCCATACCGCATAGTCATGGTTGTTCGATACGGCCAGCGGGTATTCATCATCATCCAGAAAAATCAGGCAGTCCATATTCTGCCAGATCGCCTGCAGCAGCACTGCGTTACGCTTTCCGGCATATCCCGTGCCGATCACGCGCTGTGCCTGCTCTGCGGTTAATATGCCGTACCGGACGATGCCGTCCCGCATCGCTGTGATTTCTTCCTCTCCCAGAAAGGTAATGCTGGACAGGGTCCGCTTCAGCTCCGGTTTGATCCTGATGTAGTCGTCAATTTGCGTGTTGTTATAACTCAAATCATACGCGACGATCAGGTGTATATTCGTTTTCTCGGCGATAAAGCCCGATGTATTTTTCCACCGCAGCAGATATGTCTTCAGCGTATGACGAAAACTCCGGCGGCCCGTGATAAACCCGATGGCTATATCCCGGTTTCCGGTATCCGCCGAAAGCCGTTCTGTTTTCGGCTCCTCGCCCAGCGCGTGACAGTTTTTTCTGATGACACTGTCTCTCAGGCCGCTTGTCCTGTTATCTGTTTCTGTGAGCTTCCCTTTCAATCTGCTCGCCCCTTTCGCATTTGCGATCTGCCGTATGTCGTATTGGATATGTGGTAATATTATACACCTATTACAATAAATGCACACCTTTACTGATAATTTATCAATTATTTTTCCCGAAACCATAAAAATGGTCAAAAAGCAGGCCTGTTTTCTGACACAAAAAACTCCCGCGCCTCTCGTCTGAAATATCAAAAACCCTGATTTTATACGGGGTTTCTGAAATCCCGGACGGGAAACGCGGAAGCGATTTTTTTCTCTGACTGCCGATAAAGGTTCATCCTGGCATCTGTTAATCCCGGATTACAGATGCAGCACCCGGTCGCGGATTTCCTGGGTTCTTCCCTGGTTCCAGAACTGCGTTCCGATGTATCCGCAGGTGCGTCTGGCAACGGACATCTTGCTCTGGTCGGTGTTGCCGCAGTTCGGGCAGCGCCATATGAGCTTTCCGGCCTCGTCCTCGACGATCTGAATTTCGCCGTCGTATCCGCAGACCTCGCAGTAGTCGCTCTTTGTATTAAGCTCTGCGTACATGATATTGTTGTAAATGTACTGCATTACCGTCAGAACTGCCGGGATGTTGTTCTGCATATTCGGAACCTCGATGTAGCTGATCGCTCCGCCCGGAGAGAGCTTCTGAAACTCAGACTCGAATTTCAGCTTCTTGAATGCGTCGATGTGTTCGCGGACGTTTACGTGATAACTGTTCGTAATGTAGTTGTGATCCGTCACGCCCTTAATAATTCCGAAACGTCTCTGCAGGCATTTCGCGAATTTGTAAGTCGTGGATTCCATCGGGGTGCCGTACAGAGAGTAGCTGATGTTCTCGGCTTTTCTCCACTCGGCGCATTTGTCGTTCAGGTGCTGCATGACCTGAAGTGCGAACGGCTTTGTCTCCGGATCGGTGTGGGACTTTCCTGTCATAGCGACAGCCATCTCGTATAATCCTGCGTAGCCCAGGCTGATGGTCGAGTAGTTGCCGAACAGGAGCTTGTCGATTTTCTCGCCTTTCTTCAGGCGGGCCAGCGCGCCGTATTGCCAAAGGATCGGAGCCACGTCGGAAACGGTTCCCATCAGTCTGTCGTGGCGGCACTGCAGTGCTCTGTGGCAGAGCTCCAGGCGCTCGTCCAGGATATGCCAGAAACAGTCGAATTTATCCTCTCCGGACTCCTCGGCTTCCCTGACGGCCGAGCAGGCGACATCGACGAGGTTGATGGTTACGACGCCCTGGTTGAAGCGGCCGTAGTATTTATGCTGGCCTTTTTTCCAGTTCCCGGCTCCCGCCTTATTGTCATTGTCGCACAGACCTTCACGCTGCTGTTCATTGTCAGGCGTCAGGAAACTTCTGCATCCCATGCACGGATAGACATCGCCTTTGTCCCGCCTCATGATTTTCGCGGAGATATAGTCCGGAACCATGCGCTTTGCGGTGCACTCCGCAGCGAGTTTGGTGATATCCCAGTATCTGGATCCCTCTGTAACATTGTCCTCATCCAGAACGTAGATCAGCTTCGGGAAGGCCGGGGTAATCCAGACGCCCTTTTCGTTCTTTACGCCTTCCATTCTCTGGCGGAGGACTTCCCGGATGATCATAGCCAGATCCTCGCGGGTCTGTCCTTCCGGAACCTCGTCGATATACATGAACATCGTGACGAACGGAGCCTGGCCGTTACAGGTCATGAGGGTGATCAGCTGATACTGGATGGTCTGAATGCCGCTCTTGATTTCCTCATAGAGACGGGACTCGGTGATCTTCGCGATGATTTCCTCGTCAAGGGACTCTCCGCACATCTTGCGCTCTTCGATGACGGAACGCTGGATTTTCTTGCGGCTGATGTCGACGAACGGAGCCAGATGAGCCAGCGTGAAGGACTGGCCGCCGTACTGGTTGCTGGCTACCTGCGCCACGATCTGGGTGGTGACGTTGCAGGCGGTGAAGAAGCTGTGCGGCTTCTCGATCAGGGTCTCGCTGATGACGGTGCCATTCTGCAGCATGTCCTCGAGGTTGATCAGATCGCAGTTGTGCTCACGCTGCGCGAAGTAATCCGAATCGTGAAAATGAATGATTCCCTGCTCGTGGGCCTGTACGATATCTTCCGGAAGAAGGATTCGCTTCGTCAGATCCTTGCTGACCTCGCCGGCCATATAGTCGCGCTGGGTCGAGTTGATGACGGGGTTCTTGTTGGAATTTTCCTGTTTGACCTCTTCGTTCGCCTGATCGATCAGAGCCAGAATGCCGTCGTCGGTGGTATTGGATTTTCTGGCGAGATTTCTCTTGTAGCGGTAGCGGACATATTTCTGTGCGACCTCAAATCCGCGCATCTCCATGATACCGGTCTCGACCATTTCCTGGATGTCCTCGACGTTGAGAGCATGCGGAGCGGCCTTTACGCGTGCGGTGACATTGTCTGCCACAGCCTGAATCTGGTAGTCGTTCATCTGATGAATGCGCTCTACCTCTTTGTTTGCCTTGGAGATCGCGTTGACGATTTTCTGTTTGTCAAACGGAACCTCCTCGCCGCTTCTCTTGATGATGTTGATTTTTGTTTCTTTTTCTGCGACTTCGTTTTCCGCGTCGGAAAGGATAGTCTCTTTTGTTTCCATTGTATGCTCCCCTGTTCTGGTTCTTACAGCAGTTACAGTTAAAAAATTTATTCGGGAGAAGTTTCTGGAATTCTCCCGGACACAAAATATAGCCCGGAAAAAACAGAGAGGCACTATATCTTGTGCCTCTCCATCATACAACAATGATATCTATTTTAAAAGAGAAAATTTATGAAAATACAATCTGTCCGGCAATCAATATGCCTTGCCCCAGTATACCATCTTTTTCGCCGGTCTGCCACAGCAGACGCAGACGTCCGAGAGATGTTCCTGCTCTTTGGGAATGCAGCGGGAGGTCACGCCGAGTTCGTCTTTGATCTTCTCCTCGCAGGCCGGATCGCCGCACCACATGGCGCGGATGAAGCCGGGTTTGTTGTCGGCGATGTCTTTAAACATCTCGTAGTCTGTGGCATCGTAAGTGTGGCTGTCGCGGTGCCGTTTCGCCTTCGCATAGAGGTATTTCTGGATATCCTCCAGAAGATCCGGGATGACGGACGGAAGATCGCGGATGGATACGACGGTTTTTTCGCGGGTGTCCCTCCGGACGAGAACCGCCTGGCCTTTTTCGACGTCCCTGGGGCCGATTTCCACGCGGATCGGAATGCCCCGCATCTCCTGCTCGGAGAATTTCCAGCCCGGGCTCTTGTCGGTGTCGTCGATGTCCGCGCGGATGCCGGCGGCTTTCAGGCTGTTCAGAATTTCTCCCGCTTTGTCCAGAACGCCCTCCGTATCCTGGCGGATAGGAATCACCATTACCTGAGTGGGGGCGATATGCGGCGGAAGTACCAGCCCGCTGTCATCTCCGTGAACCATGATGATGGCTCCGATCACGCGGGTGGTCATGCCCCAGGAGGTCTGGTGGACATACTGAAGCTGGTTGTTCGCATCGGTGTACTGAACGCCGAAGGCGCGTGCGAAGCCGTCACCGAAATTGTGACTGGTGCCGGACTGCAGTGCCTTTCCGTCGTGCATCAGGGCTTCGACGGTGTAGGTCTCCACGGCGCCGGCGAATTTCTCCCTGTCGGTCTTCCGGCCCTTGATGACCGGGATCGCGAGGTCGTTTTCGAGGAAGTCGGCGTAGACGTTAAGCATCATGATCGTGCGTTCCTGCGCCTCCTCGGAGGTTGCGTGCGCGGTGTGGCCTTCCTGCCACAGGAATTCGCGCGAGCGGAGGAACGGGCGGGTGGTTTTTTCCCAGCGGACCACGGAGCACCACTGGTTGTAGAGGCGCGGAAGGTCGCGGTGGGAGTGGATGTCCTTTGCGTAGAAATCACAGAAAAGAGTCTCGGACGTCGGACGCACGCACAGCCGCTCCTGAAGCGGTTCCAGCCCGCCCTGGGTCACCCAGGCGACTTCGGGGGCGAATCCCTCGACGTGGTCTTTCTCCTTTTCCAGGAGACTCTCCGGGATAAACATCGGCATATAGACGTTCTGCACGCCGGTCTCTTTAAAGCGGCGGTCCAGATTTTTCTGGATGTTTTCCCAGATCGCATAGCCGGCGGGTTTGATGGCCATGCAGCCTTTTACGCTGGTGTAACCGATCAGGTCAGCCTTGACACAGACGTCCGTATACCATCTGGCGAAGTCCTCATCCATGGAGGTGATGGCTTCAACCAGCTTTTTCTCCTTTGCCATGATTGAAAATCCTCTTTTCTTCATATATGCTGTAATATTTTTTCCGCGAACCGGAATGCTGTTATATCATCCCGGAAAGCAGAAAACCGACATTTATTCTAGGTGAAATCGCATCTCTTGTCAATGCGTTGTGTTTGGGCTTATCATAAGAAAATAAACGAAAGCACGGACAGACAGCGTGCCGGACATGATCAGGTGAGAGGATAATATGAGGATAAAACTTCCCCCAACAGTAAAAATGGTAATAGACAGTCTGCAGGCGGCGGGCTTCGAGGCATATGCGGTCGGCGGCTGCGTCCGCGATTCGATCCTCTGCCGGACGCCGGATGACTGGGATGTGACGACATCAGCGCTTCCGCAGGATGTGAAGCGCATTTTCCGGCGCACGGTGGATACCGGGATTGAACACGGAACCGTCACGGTGCTGATCGGCGAAAGCCGGCACGAGGTGACCACATACCGGGTGGACGGGGAGTACCGGGATTTCCGCCACCCGGATGAGGTGTCTTTTACCACCAGCCTGAAAGAGGACCTGGCCCGGCGGGATTTTACGGTGAACGCGATGGCGTACAATGATACGGACGGTCTCGTGGATCTGTACGGAGGAATGAAGGATCTCCAGAAAAAGGTGATCCGGTGCGTCGGGAATCCGGAGGAGCGGTTCCATGAGGATGCCCTGAGGATTCTGCGGGCGGTGCGGTTCTCGGCCCAGCTCGGCTTCCGGATCGACAAAGCGACGGTGGAGGCGATCGAGCGGTACGCTCCGAATCTCTCGAAAATCAGCGCGGAGCGGATCTGTACGGAGCTGATCCGGCTGATCACCTCGGATCATCCGGAGTACCTGAAGGCGGCGTGGGAGCTCGGCATCACGAAGGTGATTCTCCCCGAGTTTGACGCCATGATGGCGACGGAGCAGAACACCCCGTATCATTATCTGAATGTCGGCGATCACACGCTGGCAGCTATGCAGGCGGTTCAGCCCGACCGGCTGCTGCGTCTGACCATGCTTCTGCACGACACCGGAAAGCCGGAGAGAAGAACGACCGACAAATGGGGCATTGACCATTTCAAGGGGCACGCGATGACAGGCGTCGGGATCGCGGAGAAAGTCATGCGCCGTCTGAAGATGGATAATGACACCATCCGGAAGGTAAAGGTTCTGATCCGCTATCATGACTGGAGAATCCGGCCGGACGAGAGGATCGTGCGGCACGCCATGTCGATGATCGGGTCGGATCTGTTTCCGTATCTCATGCAGGTCCAGTACGCAGATGCCCTCGCGCAGAGTGATTACATCAAACAGCAGACGCTTGACCGGATTATGTCCGTCTGGGATATTTCCCGGAAAATCGAGGAAGAGAACCAGTGCATTTCCCTCGCGCAGCTGGCGATCACGGGAAAGGATCTGATCTCGATCGGATACCGGGAAGGACCGGAGATCGGGCTGGCTCTTCATCAGGCGCTGGAGGCAGTCCTCGAGGATCCCCGGAAAAACGACCGCGGATTTCTTCTGGAGATCGCGGCGCGGGAGCTCGGGGAAAAACGCCGTGAGGCCGGGACAGACGGGGAAGAAAGCCGGGGTACACCCTTTCGCGGCGCGGAGAAGTCCGGAAATGTCCCCGAAAAAACGCCCCGGGAATAATGCGCGGAGGTTCAAACCATGGTATACTCTACTATGTGAAGCAAAAGTGCGAAGCACGCATATTTGGGGCTTTATTACAGAGTGCTGATTTGGATGGAGGTGTTTTATGGGTTATCGAGAGACGTATCAGTCATGGCTGGACGATCCCTATTTTGACGAAGCGACGAAGGCGGAGCTGAAATCGATTTCCGGCGATGAAAAAGAGATTGAAGACCGCTTTTACAAAAACCTCGAGTTCGGTACGGCGGGACTTCGCGGCGTGATCGGCGCCGGAACGAACCGCATGAATATCTACACCGTGCGCAAGGCGACGCAGGGGCTGGCGAATTACATTCTCAGCGCCGGCGGAGCAGAGCGCGGAGTGGCCATCGCCTATGACTCGCGTCACATGAACACGGAATTTGCAGACTGCGCGGCACTGTGTCTGGCGGCAAACGGAATCAAGGCGTATGTATTTGAATCGCTGCGCCCGACGCCGGAGCTGTCCTTCGCCGTGCGATATCTGCACTGCATCGCCGGCATCAATATCACGGCGAGTCACAACCCGGCTGATTACAACGGCTACAAGGTATACTGGGAGGACGGCGCACAGATCACGCCGCCGCACGACACCGGCATCATGGCCGAGGTCGCAAAGGTAGAGAAGTGGTCTGAAGTGAAGACCATGGAAAAGGATGAGGCGGTCATCGAGGACCTGTACCAGGTGATCGGCGATAACATTGACAGGCCTTATCTCGAGGCTCTGAAGAGCAATGTGCTCCATCCGGAAGCAATAAAGGCGACGGCGAAGGACCTGAAGATTGTTTACACGCCGCTGCATGGTACGGGCAATATTCCCGCCCGCAAGATTATGCGCCAGCTCGGATTCGAGAACGTCTATCCGGTCGACGAGCAGCGTCTGCCGAACGGCGATTTCCCGACCGTTCCATACCCGAATCCCGAAGCAGAGAACGCTTTTGTCCTCGGCCTGAAGCTCGCGAAGAAGGTCGATGCGGATCTCGTCCTGGCGACCGATCCCGACGCGGACCGTCTCGGCGTGCGAGTAAAGGATAAAGAGGGCGTTTACCACGACCTGACCGGAAATATGTCCGGCTGTCTGCTTGCCGACTATGAGATCGGACAGCGGAAGGCGGTGAAGGGACTTCCGGAGGACGGAGCCCTTATCTCGACGATCGTATCCAGCAATATGGCAGGTGCGATCGCGAGATACTATCATGTGAACTTTATCGAGGTTCTGACCGGTTTCAAATATATCGGCCAGCAGATCCTGAAGATGGAAGAGACCGGAAAGGGCACATATCTCTTCGGATTTGAGGAGAGCTACGGCTGCCTGATCGGAACGCACGCCCGCGACAAGGACGCTATCGTGGCGGTGATGGCGCTGTGCGAGGCCGCGGCGTACTACAAGACGCAGGGGAAGACGCTCTGGGATGCCATGATCGAGCTCTACGAGCGCGTCGGCTATTACAAGGATTCCGTCAAATCCGTCGGACTCGCCGGGAAGGAAGGACTGGAGAAGATCCAGACCATCATGGAGAGTCTCCGCAGCAATCCGCCGGAGAAGATCGGAGAGTACAGCGTGACCGCGCGCCGCGATTATAAGAAGGACGAGCGGATCGATATCGCGACCGGCGGGAAAACCGCGACCGGCCTTCCGGAGTCCAATGTCCTGTACTTCGAGCTCGAGGATGATGCGTGGGTTTGCGTCCGGCCGTCCGGAACAGAGCCGAAGATCAAGTTCTACTATGGAGTCCGTGGCACCTCTCTCGAGGACGCGGACGCGAAATCTGCCCGAATGGATCAGGAGCTCACTGCGCTGATCGACGCGATGACGAAGTGAGCTGCCGGCTGTCCGCCGCGCACACAGACAGGCGCGCGGGAGGTAACGGAGTCCGGAAACGTGAAAAATGCGTGAAAAGTGTGAAAAATATCGACTGTTGCGTGGAATAAGGCTAATATTGCCTTGACAAGAATAATCATTGAAGTATATAAATAATGTAGGTTAAAATTAGCTTTAGGAGGAATTTGCAGATGAATAAAACAGAATTAGTTGCGGCTGTCGCTGAAAAGGCCGGACTTTCCAAAAAGGATGCCGAGGCAGCGGTAAAAGCGTTTATTGATTCCGTTTCGGAAGAGCTTAAGAAAGGCGGAAAGGTTCAGCTGGTCGGATTCGGAACATTTGAAGTTTCCGAGAGAGCTGCCCGTCAGGGAAGAAATCCTCAGACCGGTGAGACCATTGAGATCTCCGCTTCCAAAACTCCGAGATTTAAAGCCGGAAAGGCTCTGAAGGATCTGGTTAATTAATTATGCGGCTTGACAAGTACCTGAAAGTGACCAGGCTGATCAAACGGCGGACGGTCGCAAATGAGGCGTGTGACGCCGGAAGGGTGCTGCTGAACGGAAAGCCGGCGAGGGCCTCCGCGCCCGTGAAAGCCGGGGATCGTCTGGAAATTCTCTTTGGAAACAAATCTGTTCGGGTGGAAGTTCTGGATGTGAAGGAAACTGTAAAAAAGGAAGAGGCTCAGAGTCTTTTCCGGTACATTTGAAATGAAGTGAATTGACATGCGGAACAAACACGCGATTCGGGGAGTTATCGTTGCTGTTTTGGTTCTGATGGTTGTTCTGCTCGTTCAGAGCAGGAATCTCAGCAAGAAGATTGATGAGGGGAATCAGCAGATTTCTGCCTTGAAATCGGAAACGAGCGACGAGGAAGAGCGAACCGAAGAGATAAAAGAGCTGCAGGAATATATGCAGACTGACGAATATAAGGAACAGGTCGCTAAAGATAAGCTTGGCATGATAAAAGATGGCGAGATTATCTTTAAAGAATCCCAGTAATTATCAGGGAGCTGTTGCGCGAGGCAACGGCTCCCTTGTTTCATCCGGAATGCGAAAACCGGCGGGAGAGGCAGTATGGGCGTTGCACTGAAGGAACGAATTCAGGAATATATGAAACGGTATGCGATGGCCGCGCCGGGGGATGTGATCTGTGTCGGGTGCTCCGGCGGGGCGGATTCGGTTTTTCTTCTGCAGATGCTCTGGGAGATCGGAACGGAAGCGGAGAATGCTGTGGGGAAAGAGAGGTTTCGCGTGTCCGCCTGCCACGTGAATCACAATCTGCGCGGCAGAGAGAGCGACAAAGACGAGGCGTTTGTGCGGCGTTTCTGCGAGGAGCGCGGAATTCCGCTCGCGGTCTATTCCCCGGATGTGAGGGCGCTGGCTGCGGAGCAGAAGACCGGCCTGGAGGAGGCCGGCCGCGCGGCAAGACAGGAAGCCTTCCGCGACTGTCTCCTTCGTCACGGGGCGACGAGAATTGCCCTCGCGCATCACGCGGACGATCAGGCGGAGACGGTGCTCTACCACATGGCCAGGGGATCGGCCCTTTCCGGAATGGCGGGTATCCGGCCGGTGAGCGGAAAGATCATCCGGCCTCTGCTGTTTCTCTCCAAAGAGGAAATCACATCGGAACTGACAAGACGCGGCATTTCCTGGCGGACGGACTGTTCAAACCGGTCGGACGAGTTCGCGAGAAACCGCCTTCGCCATCGCGTTCTCCCGGAGCTGGAGGAGGAGATTCACGGCGGAGCGGTCCGGCACATCGGAGAGTGTGCCGAGAGCGCGCGTCTCGCGGATGAGTTTATTGCCGGGGAGGCAGAAAGGCGTGCGTCTTCCTATGTGTTTCACCCGGAGGAAAAAGATGGGGCGAAATCGGTCGGGATCCGCGAAGAGATCCGGCATGAGCCTCTGATCATCCGCCGGTATATTCTGATGAGCTGCCTTGAAGAGCTGGCAGGGAGAAAAAAAGACATCGGAAAGATTCATCTGGATGAGACGCTTTCGCTTTTGGAAAAAGGCGCAGGGAAGCGTGTCTGCCTTCCGTACGGGATTACCGCCGCAAGAAAGTACGGGGCCGTCGTCCTGGAAAAAAATGCAAAAATTGCCCCGCATGAAAATGAAAAAAATGAGAGCCCGCGGGAACTTCTTATCACCGGGAGCGGGAGATGGCATCTCTTCGGCGCGACAATCTCGGCGGAAATTCTGACCTCCCCGGAGGAGATCCGGAAAATCCGGAAAAGCTTTTCGGACTTGCGTTCGGAAGATTTCTCCCGGAAAAAGGGGACACCGGTTTATTGTCAGGAGGAACCGGATCTCCCGGGAAGTGCGGAAATGGGGAGGAAGCCTGCTTTCATCGTGCAAAAAACGTATACGAAAGTTCTCGATTATGATAAAATGGAACCGAATCTGACGGTAAGGAGCAGACGCCCGGGGGATTTTATTGTCATAAACGAGGCCGGGCAGCATCAGAAACTAAAGGATTACCTGATTAACGAGAAGATTCCGGCGGAACAGAGGGATGATCTGATTCTTTTTGTTTCCGGCCAGAGAGTTCTCTGGGCGGTCGGCGGAAGAATCGGCGAAGACGTGAAAATCACGCAGGAGACGAGCCGGATCATCCGGCTCACCGTGACGCTGGATTGAAAAGGAACGGAGGATACAGGCAGATGGAAAAACATCATGTCGAGGTGCTGATTGACGAAAAAACCGTCAGAAACAAAATTGCTGAACTGGGGAAACAGATCAGTCAGGATTACGCCGGGAAGTCGGTGCACCTGGTCTGCGTTCTGAAGGGAGGCGTTTTCTTCATGTGTGATCTCGCAAGAGAGATCACGGTTCCGGTGACGATGGATTTTATGTCTACTTCGAGTTACGGGAGCGGAACGAAGTCCAGCGGAGTCGTAAAAATCGTCAAGGATCTGGATCAGCCGCTGGAAGGAAAAGACGTTCTCGTCGTGGAAGATATCATTGATTCCGGACGCACGCTCAGCTATCTGCTGAAGAATCTGCGCTCGCGCAGGCCCGCAAGTCTGGCGCTCTGCACGCTTCTGGACAAACCGGACCGACGCGTGGTTCCGGATGTGAGGGTAAATTATACGGGCTTTCAGGTGCCCGATGTTTTCGTAGTCGGCTGCGGACTGGACTATGACCAGTCGTACCGCAATCTGCCGTATATCGGTGCGGTGAAGTTCGACGAATAGAGGGAGAGTATAATACTGTGACTAGAAAAAGAAGCTGGAACATCTACATGCTGGTCGTCACGGTGCTGCTGGTAATTCTGCTTCTGGTTCCCAGCATGGTGACGCGGAGGGATGTAGTTTCCAATAACCAGTATGAACAGCTGCTCAAAGAAGAAAAGATCTCAAGTGCTGTGATCAGCCAGAATGCCCAGGTTCCGACGGGAACCGTGATCTTCACTCTGAAGGACGGAACGACCGGGCGGATTTACGTGAGCGACGTGAAAGAGGCCGAGGATCAGCTGGAGAAATACGGCGTGGACGTGACGATGCGGAATGTCTCGAGGAACGGAGTGTTTGAATCCGTCGTCCTTCCGATGATTCTGTGCATCGCTGCGCTGGTAGTCGTCTACATGCTGCTTGGCAGACAGGTGGCGGGAACGAACAGCGCAAACGCGAAAATGATGGAATTCGGAAAGAGCCGGGCCCACATGTCCACGGACAATGATAAGAAAATCCGGTTTTCCGACGTTGCCGGACTGGAGGAGGAAAAAGAGGAACTTCGCGAGATCGTTGAGTTTCTGAAGGAACCTCAGAAATATACGAGAGTCGGTGCCAGAATTCCGAAGGGAGTCATTCTGGTGGGACCTCCCGGAACCGGAAAGACGCTGCTTGCCAAGGCGGTCGCCGGCGAAGCGGGCGTACCGTTTTTCTCGATTTCGGGTTCGGACTTTGTTGAGATGTTCGTCGGAGTCGGTGCCTCCCGTGTGAGAGATCTTTTTGACGAGGCAAAGAAAAATTCCCCCTGCATCGTCTTCATTGATGAGATTGATGCCGTGGCCAGACGGCGGGGAACCGGCATGGGGGGCGGACACGATGAGCGAGAGCAGACACTGAATCAGCTGCTTGTCGAGATGGACGGATTCGGGGTCAATGAAAATATCATCGTGATGGCGGCGACGAACCGGGTGGACATCCTGGATCCCGCAATCCTGCGTCCCGGCCGTTTTGACCGGAGAGTAGCGGTCGGGAGGCCCGATGTAAAGGGCAGGGAGGAGATCCTGCAGGTCCATGCGAAGGGCAAGCCGCTCGGAGACGATGTGGATCTGAAGGCCATCGCGCAGACGACAGCCGGCTTTACCGGCGCGGATCTTGAGAATCTTCTGAATGAGGCGGCGATCTCGGCAGCGAAGGACGACCGGTATTTCCTGACGCAGAACGATATCAAGGGCGCTTTCGTCAAGGTGGGAATCGGAGCTGAGAAAAAGAGCAAAGTAATCTCCCAGAAGGAAAAGCGGATCACGGCCTACCATGAGACCGGCCATGCGATCTTGTTTCACGTGCTGCCGGAGATGGATCCGGTCTATACGATTTCGATTATTCCGACCGGTCCCGGGGCTGCGGGCTATACGATGCCACAGCCGGAGACGGACGAAATTTTCAACTCGCGCGAGAAAATACTGGAGAATATCACGGTCGCCCTGGGCGGACGAGTCGCCGAGGAGATGGTGTTCGACGATATCACGACCGGAGCGTCGCAGGATATCAGGCAGGCGACGCAGATGGCCCGTTCCATGGTGACGCAGTACGGTATGTCTTCAAAGCTCGGTCTGGTCAACTACGGAAACGATTCCGAAGAAGTCTTCATAGGCCGCGACTGGGGACAGATGAAAACCTACAGCGAGCGGATTGCAGCGGAAATCGACGATGAGGTGCGCTCCATTATCGAGAGCTGCCACAAGCGTGCCAGAAAACTGATCGAATCTCACCGGTATGTGCTGGATGAGTGTGCCAGTCAGCTGATGGTGAAAGAAAAACTGAATCGGCAGGAATTTGAGGCGATTTTTGAGGAGGAAGCAAAAACAGGAAAAGGGGAATCGGGCAAAAGCAACAAAAAATAGTGAATAAATTTGTGAATGTTGTGCAGCCTTTTTTGAAAAAGCATGGTACGATAAGAATCGTAAAAACCCCCAATATTATAGTTTTTGCTACACCCCATAAGAAGAAATACCTTCTCTGAAAAAGACGGCCTCGCGGTCGTCTTTTTTATTTTCGCCCGAAGACATCCTGTTATTACCGGGCAGGAGATTTGACAGAGGGATCGAAATGGATGTTCTGAAAAATCAGGAATATATACTTATGATGCGTCCGCTGTTAAACAAGGACGCGCTTTACAGCGATGAGACGGAAATGTTTCTGAGCCCGTATGATCCGGATCCGGGCGAGAAGGTGAGGATCCGCTTCCGGACCGCGAAGGATAACGTAGATCTGGTTTACCTGGTGTTTGACAGCGACCGCATTCAGATGGAAGTCTCTTCTACGCGAAATGACTTTGATTTCTACTCCGCGGAGATAACGGTACCGGATCATCCGTTCCGGTACATATTTGAGATTCACTCGGGCGGACTGGTCTGCTACTATAACCGTCTCGGGGTTTGCCGGGATCCGGAACCGATCTATGCGTTCAGCGTCGCCCCCGGCTTCCACACACCGGAGTGGGCGAGAGGCGCCGTTCTTTACCAGATTTACACGGACCGCTTCCGAAACGGGGATCCGTCCAATGATGTCCTGACGGATGAGTACAGCTATATCCGGCAGCATGTTCAGCGGATCGAGGACTGGAACAAACCGATCGAGGGCATGGACGTCCGCAATTTTTACGGCGGCGATCTGCAGGGCGTGATCGACAAGCTCGATTATCTCGCGGATCTCGGCGTGGAGTGTATCTATTTCAACCCGCTGTTTGTGTCGCCCTCCAACCACAAGTACGACACGCAGGACTACGATTACATTGATCCGCATTTCGGGAAACTCCTTTACGACGAGGGAAATCTTCTGGCGGACGGAGATCAGGACAATACCCACGCGAAGCGCTACATCAGCCGCGTGACCAACCGGGTCAATCTGAAGGCGAGCAATGAACTGTTCATTGAGCTCGTCCGTCAGGCGCACCGCCGCAAGATCAAGGTCATTCTCGACGGCGTCTTCAATCACTGCGGATCCTTCAACAAGTGGATGGATCACGAGCGCATTTACGAGTGCAGCGAGGACAGTTATGAAAAGGGCGCCTTTATTGACCGGAACAGCCCCTATCACGACTATTTCAAATTCTTTGATGAGAACTGGCCCTACAATGACAATTACGACGGATGGTGGGGTCACAAGACGCTGCCGAAGCTGAATTACGAAGCCTCGGAAAAACTGAAGGATGAAATCTACCGAATCGGGCAGAAGTGGGTCTCCCCGCCGTATAACGTCGACGGGTGGAGACTCGACGTTGCCGCTGATCTCGGCCATTCCAAGGAATACAACCATGAGTTCTGGAAAGGGTTCCGGAGGGCCGTGAAGGAAGCGAACCCCAACGCGCTCATTGTCGCCGAGCATTACGGGGACGCGTCCGAGTGGCTTCAGGGAGACGAGTGGGACACGGTCATGAACTACGATGCCTTCATGGAGCCGATCTCCTGGTTTTTGACCGGCATGGAAAAACACAGTGATTCCTTCCGGGAAGATCTGCTGGGCAATGACGAGTCATTCTGCAATTCGATGCGCTACGGGATGACGCAGTTTCACATGCCTTCTCTCCAGACGGCCATGAACGAGCTGGACAATCATGACCACTCCCGTTTTCTGACCCGGACGAATCATTACGTCGGCCGGATCGAGAACAGCGGACGCGAGGCGTCTGAGCGAGGCGTCGACCGTGCCGTCATGCGGGAGGCGGTTGTCTTTCAGATGACCTGGCCGGGTGCGCCGACCGTCTACTACGCCGACGAGGCGGGTGTGTGCGGATTTACGGACCCGGATAACCGCCGTCCCTATCCCTGGGGCAATGAGGACAGCCAGATGCTGCGCTTTTACAAGGCAGCGATCTCACTGCACAAGTCCTACCGGGTACTGCGGACCGGAAGCGTGAAGATTCTCTCACACGAAAAAGACGTTCTCTCTTTCGCACGGTTCAATTCCATCGAGCGGATCGCTGTCGCCCTGAATAACCGGACCGAGATGGTGCGTCTGCAGATCCCGCTGTGGATCGCGGGACTGTCGCGGAAGAAAAGCTTCGTATCGGTGAAGCGGATCTTCTGGTCGGGCGAAAATGATTTCACGACGAGTGAAAAGGAATATTTTGCGGAGTACGGTGTGCTGACTCTTGATCTGGAGCCGAAGAGCGCGGTTGTCCTGTATCATTCGGAACGGCAGGAACGGTCATCGGGCGCCGGACGCGAGCTTCACAACACGATCAGCCGCAGTCCGGCCGGGGCGGAAAACCGCTGGATGAGGCAGAGATCAACGCGGAAGAATGTGCAGACAATCCGCAAATAATACACGGATGGCCGAGCTGCAGACGGCACCTGAGAAACTGCTTGCGGACGGTCTGCAAATAGGATAAACTAAAGTGCGTGTACGGGCGATTTCCCGAGTGGCCAAAGGGGACAGACTGTAAATCTGCTGGCGATGCCTTCGGTGGTTCGAATCCACCATCGCCCACATGCCGCAGTGGCGGAATTGGCAGACGCCCGGGACTTAAAATCCCGTGGGTAGTGATACCCGTGCCGGTTCGATCCCGGCCTGCGGCAGGAACCCGGATGCATATGCGCATCCGGGTTTTTTACTTGAGTCAGGCAGGTAAAATAAGAGATGAAAATTATTGATGAGGGAGTTCTTGAAAACTCTTCGATGGATTTCATGATTCCTTCCGAAATCGCGAAAAAAGCGCTCTACTATATCGATCAGTACGGACATTTTTACTGCGACCGCCACTACCGGATCCGGAGAGAACATCTGGATTCCAGTCTGCTGATCTTCGTGATCAGTGGCTCGCTCAAGGTGGAGGCGGAAGGAAGAATTTTCCAGGCCGGCGAGGGCCAGACGGTGCTTCTGGACTGCCGGAAACCGCATCTGTATTACTGCGATTCATCCGCTGATTTTCTCTGGTTTCATTTCAGCGGACTCGCGAGTGAGACGTATTGCCGCTATCTGATTAATCAACACGGAAATTTGTTTTCGGGAGAGCAGAATTTTTCGATGGCGATGCGCAGTGATTTTGAGGCGATTCAGCAGCACGCGGCTGCCATACTTCCGAATGAACATGCCATCTCCTGCCGAATCCATCAGATTCTGAGCCGGATCGCGGTGCCCGAGAAGGGAATTTCAGTGAATCAGCTCATCGAACCGGCGCTCGCGCACATCAGCGCGAATTACGACGAAAAGCAGAGTCTGGAGGATCTGGCGGATTTGTGCGGCCTTTCCGTATCGCACATGATCCGGCTCTTCAAACACAATTGCGGCTGCACACCTCATGATTATCTCGTATCCGTGCGCATCCGCATGGCGAAGCTGATGCTCCATACGACCGACCGGTCAGTAGAGGACATTGCCCTGAAATGCGGCTTCAACAGCGCGTCGCATTTCGCGCGGTCCTTCCGGAAGGAAGTCGGAATGAGCCCGGCTGAGTTCAGAAAACTGCCGTTCTGATTGGAAAAAGATCTTATGTGATAAATTATGTATAGAAAATGCTTATTTGATGGAATGACGGATGGGGGTTTCCGGGAATATAATGCAGGTAACATCAAGAGAGGGAAAGAAACTCCGGAGAATAGTCGAGACCACCTTGTTTGTCTGCAGGAATGCTGTTCATGTACATTAATAAGCAATAAACGTATTTCTATGGAGGATTTATCATGGCTGAGGAGATCAGAATCGGACTGGTTGGTTCCGGATGGATGGGCAAAGCGCACTCGAGCGCACTGAAAAACGCGGAGATGCTTTTCGGGCCGGAATACGGTGTGGCGGTTTATCAGGTTGTCGCTGACGCGAACGAGAAAGCCGCGAAAGAGGCGCAGGAGAAGATCGGATTCAAAAGAATGACGACGGACTGGCACGAGGTTGTAACTGCGGATGACGTCGATCTGGTCGATATCGCAACTCCGAATGCGTTCCACTATGAGATCGCGAAGGCGGCACTCGAGAACGGAAAGAACGTATACTGCGAGAAACCGCTTTCGATCTCGGCGGGAGAATCAAAGGAACTCGCTGAGCTCGCGGCGGAGAAAGGGGTGGTCAATTACGTCGGTTTCAACAACACGATGAATCCGGCGAACGCCTATGTCCATGATCTGGTAGCGAACGGCAAGCTCGGACAGATCGTCCGCTTCAATGGAACATACGATCAGGATCAGCTCCTGGATCCGAATCTTCCGATAACATGGAGACACATCAACAAGTTTGCGGGCTGCGGCGCGCTCGGCGATCTCGGATCGCATCTGCTAAGCGTCTCCCAATACATTCTCGGAGACATCACAAAGGTCAATGCAATGGCGAAAACCGTCTTCCCGAAACGTCCGAAGGCACCGGGTTCCAAAGAGATGGCGGATGTTGAGAACGAGGACATCATGCTCTTTCTATGCGAGTACGCGAACGGCGCGATCGGTACGATCGGTGCGGACCGCATCGCTACGGGCCGCAAGAATTACCTGACCTATGAGATTCAGGGAACAAAAGGGTCCGTCTTCTATAACATGGAGCGTATGGGTGAAGTTCTTGTATATTTCCAATCGGACAATGAAGCGGACCGCGGATTCCGGACCGTTCTGCTGAACCCGGAGATGAAGGGATATCAGGCGTTTCAGCCGGCTGGTGGCATCGCGATCGCATACAATGACATGAAGACCCTTGAGGTTCACGAGCTGTTCTCCGCGATCACAAAGGGGACGCCCTATCACAGCAACTTTGAGTTCGGATATAAGATCGACCGCACCGTAGCAGCAGTCATCGAATCCTCGAAAAATCACGAGTGGGTCGATGTGAAGTAATGAAGTACTGAATACGAGAGGAGGATAAAAAATGGCAATCAGAGTTGGTATCGCACCCGATTCCTGGGGTGTATGGTTCCCGGAGCATGAGAAGCAGCCTTCCTGGCAACGCTGCATGACCGAGATGAAGGAAGCCGGGTACGATGGACTTGAGCTTGGACCCTGGGGCTATTTTCCGAATGTCTACACGCCGCTGAAGGCGGCTCTGGATCAGAGAGGGCTGGAGCTTGTTGCCGGCACGGTCGGCGGCAATTTCCTCGACGATGCTGAGGTCGGCAAAATGTGCAAAACCGTCGAGGAGATGGCAGCCCTTCTTTCGAAATTCCCGGAGGCAAAGTATATCGTGATGCTTCCGCCGATGTACACCGATCTTGAGACCGGAGAGGTCGTCATCAATCCGGAACTGACCGATGCGGATTGGAAGAAGTATGCGGGCAATGTCCAGAGGCTGTCTGACAAGATCAAATCTCTCGGGCTGATCGGCACATTTCATCCGCATGTGGACAGCCACGTGCAGACGGAGGAGCAGATCGAGCGTCTCTTGAACGACACGGACGTGATGCTCTGCCTGGATACCGGTCATCATGTATACGGAGGCGGTGAACCGGTCTCCTTCTACAGGAAGCATGCGGACCGCATCCCGTACATTCATATCAAAGACTGTGATCTTTCCGTGAAAGCCAGGATGGACGCCGGGCACTGGTCCTTTGCAAAGGCCGTGACCGAGAACATCATGGTCGAGCCGGGCAAGGGAAGCATCGACTTCGCGAAGCTGCATGAAGCACTGGAAGAAAAAGGCTACGACGGATGGGTCGTCGTCGAGCAGGATCTGTTCCCCGTGAAGTCTTTTGATCTTCCTCTTCCGATCGCGAAAGCGGGCAGAGAATATCTGCGCAAAGCCGGTTTCTGATCTTTTTTTTCGTGCATGATGACGGCAGGCCTTTTTGCGGGATACGGATCCTCATCTGACACTGGCATTTCTTTCGAGGTATGGATCGGCTTCTTTCCGCAGAATCGGCTTCTTTCCGCAGAATATAGAATTGCAATTTCCTCCGGAATAGGATAGTATAAATCTATATGTGGAAAAGCTCACGAAATGTGTATTTTCAAGTATAGGAGGAAAAACCATGAGCAACGAGTTAAAGGGTGCATGTATTGTAGGCCAGTCCGGCGGTCCGACTTCGGTCATCAACTCCAGCCTCTACGGTGTAGTTGATACGGCGCTGAAGAACCCGAACATCACAAAAGTATACGGCGCGGAGCACGGTATTGTCGGTGTTCTGAATGATCGTCTGTTTGATATGGGTGAGGAAGATCCGAACGAGCTGAAGCTCCTCCTTCATACACCGTCGTCCGCACTGGGGTCCTGCCGCTATAAAATCGCAGATCCGGATGATGATGATACGGATTACAAGAAAATCCTTGAGATTTTCAAGAAATACAATGTCCGCTATTTCTTCTACAACGGCGGAAATGATTCTATGGACACCTGCAACAAGATCTCCAAATATATGCAGAAGGTCGGCTATGAGTGCCGCGTGATGGGCGTTCCGAAGACGATCGACAACGACCTGTTCGGGACAGACCACTGCCCGGGATTCGCTTCCGCGGCGAAATTTATTGCGACGACCTGCTGCGAGGTCTATCAGGATGCTCATGTGTACGACAAGGGTCAGGTTACCATCATCGAGATCATGGGAAGACATGCCGGATGGCTGACCGGCGCGGCGGCATGCGCGAGCGCGAAAGGCATGGGCCCGGATCTGATCTACCTTCCGGAGGTGGACTTCGACATGGATCAATTCCTCGCGGATGTCGGGCGTATCTACAAAGCGAACAACAACTGCATGGTTGCGGTTTCCGAGGGCGTTCATTATGCGGACGGCACGTTCGTATCCGAGGCGAAGACCTCTGCGACAGACGGATTCGGTCACGCGCAGCTCGGCGGTCTGGCTGCTCACCTTGCGAATATCGTCAAGGAAAAGCTCGGCGCCAAGGTTCGTCCGATCGAGCTCAGCCTGATGCAGAGATGTGCGGCACATTGCGCTTCCGAGACGGATATCG
This sequence comes from Bilifractor sp., assembly GCA_050944685.1. Classification (GTDB taxonomy): domain Bacteria; phylum Bacillota; class Clostridia; order Lachnospirales; family Lachnospiraceae; genus CADBRN01. The sequence goes on along the minus strand of JBMNRP010000021.1, from coordinate 20,055 downwards.
AGGAGTCCTTCGCGTCCGGCAAGGCGGCGGTTGAAAACGCGGTCAATGGGGTCACCGACAAGATGGTCGGCTTCAAGGTTTCCCGCGACGGCGGATACAAGTGCGAGATCGAGCTTCTTCCGCTGACTGAGGTCGCGAACACCGAGAAGAAGGTTCCGCTTGAGTGGATCAACAAAGAACACAACAATGTCACGAAGGACATGGTTGACTATGTGATGCCGCTCATCCAGGGTGAGCCGGAGTGCCCGAAGGAAGATTCTCTTCCGAGATTCGCCAGACTGAAAAAAGTTCTCGCCAAATAATCCGGAATTCTTCAGAACTACAGAACAGGATGCAATGCCGCCGCAGAAGGGGATGAAACCCGGAAGCGGCGGCATTTTTACGCTTTTCGGATTGGGTGAACGGAATTATTGCGGGGAATCGCGCCCAATCATTGAAAAAATCGGATTTATTTGACGATTTTACAAAAATATGATATTTTTTTCATGTAAACTGGCGTTTTGATCTGGCAGAGGGGGATCAGGCGCTTTTTTTGTGGCAGCAAAAGAAATATCAGGATTGGAATAGGAAAAACACTTATGGAAGAAAAAAACAGGGAAATGGAAGGGTTATCGCCGGAAACGGAAGAAATTTCCGCGTTTGACGCGTCAGAGGTCGAGGAAAAGATTCAGAGCGAAAAAATGGCGGATTCGTCCGCCGAGAGCAGCGGATCCGGAAAAAAGGGGAAACGGAAACTTTCCCTGGCAGGCCAGATTTTCATCGCGCTGGTTCTGGCAATTATTATCGGTCTGCTCATTCAGCCATACGCGAAATTTGCGGAGACGTACATCACTCCGTTCGGAACGATTTTCCTGAATCTGATTAAGTTTATTGTCGGACCGATCGTCCTTTTTTCGATCATGGCCGGCATTGTCTCGATGAGAGATATCCGCAAGGTCGGACAGATCGGCGGGACCACGATTGTCTATTATCTCTGCACAACCGCGTTTGCCACCACGATCGGTCTGATCGTCGGCAATCTGATGAAGGGCATGTTCCCGGTACTCTCCGTGTCCAATCTGAGTTACGAGACTCCGGAGAAAACGTCCTTCATGGACACGCTGGTCAATATCTTCCCGTCTAATTTCCTGGCCCCGCTCTATGAGGCGAACATGCTGCAGGTTATCGTTATGGCGCTGATCATCGGTTTCGCGATTATTCTGGTCGGCGAGAGGGCGCAGCCGGCTGTGAAGGCAATCAATGTCTGCAATGATGTTTTCATGAAGTGCATGGAAATGATCCTCAAACTCTCGCCGATCGGTGTCTTCTGTCTGCTGTGTCCGGTAATTGCGGCCAACGGGTCGAAAATCATCGGATCCCTCGCGAGCGTGCTGCTGGTCGCCTATATCTGCTACGTCCTGCATGTGGTCATCGTCTACTCCGCGACGGTCCGCACGATGGGAGGCATGAGCCCGCTGAAATTTTTCAAAGGAATGATGCCCGCCATGCTGTTTGCGTTTTCCAGCGCTTCTTCTGTCGGAACGCTTCCGCTGAACATGGAATGCTGTGAAAACCTCGGCGCATCAAAGGAGGTTGCTTCGTTCGTGCTTCCGCTCGGAGCGACGATCAATATGGACGGAACTGCGATTTATCAGGGCGTCTGTTCTATCTTCATCGCGGCGTGCTACGGGATTACCCTGACTCCGACGCAGATGATTTCCATCGTTCTGACCGCCACACTCGCCTCGATTGGCACGGCGGGAGTTCCCGGAGCCGGAATGGTCATGCTGAGCATGGTGCTGCAGTCCGTCGGACTTCCGGTGGAGGGCATTGCCCTGGTGGCCGGCGTCGACCGTATTTTTGATATGGGGCGGACGACCGTCAATATTACCGGTGACGCTTCCTGCGCGGTCATCGTTTCCCATCTGCAGGAGAAGCGCGCGGTGAAAAGAGCGAAAAAGGCGGCAGTGTGAGAAAGGAGGCTGTCGGATGGTTCTGACGGCGCGTACGTTTCTTCTGGTCTGTCCGATGCTGTTTCTGGCGGGATTTGTGGATTCGGTCGCCGGAGGCGGCGGACTGATTTCCATGCCGGTTTACCTGATTGCCGGGCTGCCTCCGCACAGCGCGGTCGCGACGAATAAAATGTCCTCCACCTTCGGAACGACCCTGTCAACGATCCGTTTTTTCAGAAACGGTCTGATCAATCTGAAGCTGGCCTTCCCTTCCGTGGCAGCGGCAATCTGCGGATCCGCTCTGGGAGCGCATATTTCCATGTCGATCGACGAGACGGTGCTGCGCAGGGTGATGATCCTCATCCTCCCTGTGGCGGCCTTTTTCGTGCTGAACAAGAAGCTGTTCAATGACAATGGACGGGATGCTGCCGTGTTTACGAAACGCACGGTGATTGTGACTGTGGTCTCCGCCTTCGTGATCGGCATGTACGACGGGTTTTACGGTCCGGGAACCGGAACGTTTCTCATCATCGCGTTCACCGTGTTCGCCCGGATCGGCATTAAATCCGCGAATGCGCAGGCGAAGGTCGTAAATATGACTACCAACTGGACTGCCCTTGTCATCTTTTTGTTCAATGGAAAGGTTATCCTGCCGCTCGGAGCGGCAGCGGCGGTCTGTAATATTGCCGGAAACTACGTCGGTTCCGGACTGGTCATGGAGAAAGGAGCCTCAATTGTCCGGCCGGTCATGCTGGCTGTGCTGGTTCTTCTGTTCCTGAGAATGGTCGGATTTTTCTGACAAATCCGACCATTTTTTATTTTCATCCGTGGGATCTGCAGCGGAATATTCTGATATCCCCGGAATGATCTAAGAATAAAACACGATTCTGTATTGCAAAATCTGGACAAAAATAATAGAATATCTTTTACAGGAATGGATTATTCTTTCTGTTCGGAAAACGAAGAGAAAGGTCTGTTAAGGGGGGACAATCTATGAGCCATCTTTTGATGAGTGTTCTGATTATCATTTCATCACTTTTTTCAACCGCTGTTATTTTAAGAAAATCTATTACGACCGTACCCGCGCGGCGTCATACGTCCGATCGGGACGAATCCGGAAAATGGATGTCTGCGCGCTAAAATACGTGTCCGCGGAAACAGTGACCATTCACTGCTTTCGCGGATTTTTTATGCGGTTTTCCAAAGGAGTGCGGCGGACCTCTTTCTTCCGCACTTTTACGGCGTTGTATGATACAATATGAAATACAGAAATTGCCCGGAACCCCGCTTTCGAAAAGAAATGGTCCGGGCAGCAGATGACAGGATGAATTTCCGAATGAGACAGGAGATCATAAGATGAGAATCCGACCGGAAGAGACACAGGCTGTTTTTATTGATTTTCAGGAGAGGCTGATGCCGGCGATGTCCGGACGTGAGCAGTGCGAGGAGCGCGGAGCGATGCTGATGCGCGGGCTGAAAATACTGGAGGTTCCGTTTCTGGTCACCCAGCAGTACACGAAGGGACTGGGAGAAACTGTCCCGGCGATCCGTGAGGCGTCGGGAGACGGGGAGGATTTTTCGTATTTTGATAAGTGCACCTTCAGCTGTATCCGGGATCCGGCGATTCGGGAGGCGGTTGAAAAAAACGGCCGGAAAAATGTTCTCATTGCAGGGACAGAGGCACATGTCTGCGTCCTGCAGACCTGCATCGACCTGAAGGAGGCGGGATACCGGCCGGTTCTGGTGACGGATGCGATCGCCTCGCGAAAGGAATCCGACAGACAGATCGGCATTTACCGGGCAATGCAGGAAGGCGCTCTTCTCACGACGGCGGAGGCGGTTCTCTTCGAACTGCTTGTGGATTCGAAAAATCCCCATTTCAGGGAGATTTCGAAGCTGGTGAAATAGGAGAGCTTGTTTACCGTGCCGGCGCATGATACAATATGAGCTGGTATCCGGCTCCTGAGCGGCGAGTATTTTCTTTCCGCAAAGTGCCGGCAAAATATCTGGATGTTTCTGATGCAAAAATACCGTTTTGCGGTCTTGATGCAGAAGGCGAATGCAGGATTCTGACATTGTGACAAGACGAGCTTTCTGCCCTTTTTGCGGAGGGACAGGAGGCTCTTTTTTTGAGGGAAAGCAGATGGCACATCGAATTGCGATGATCAGTATCATAGTCGAAAACCCGGATTCCGTCGCGCAGATGAACGCGATACTGCATAAGTACCAGGACTGTGTGATCGGACGCATGGGGATTCCTTACCGGAAAGCGGATGTCAATCTGATCAGTGTGGCGGTAGAAGCGGAGCCGGACGAGATCAACGCCATGACCGGCAGCCTCGGCCGTCTGACCGGCGTTTCCGCAAGGACAATGTATTCCAACGTAAATGTTCCGGAGAAGTGAAAATCATCCGGAAAAAAGGCGAAGCAGGTGAGAAACCGTCTGGCGGGGAGAGCCATGAGTCCGAGGGATTTGATCGCAAAACTGAATGAGGAGGGAGCGCTTCCGGATGAAGAGCTGCTTTTTCTGATCGGCTCCAGGCGCGGCCTTTCGGAGGAGGACCGGGAATACCTGTACTGCCTCGCCCGGACGCGCTCGACAGCGACTTTCGGACACGACATTTATCTGAGGGGACTGATTGAGTTTACGAACGTGTGCCGGAACAACTGCTATTACTGCGGGATCCGCCGAGACAACCGCGAACTGCGCCGATACCGGCTGACGGATGACCAGATTCTGGCCTGTGCGAAAGAGGGGTATGCGGCCGGCTACCGGACAATTGTTCTGCAGGGCGGCGAGGATCCGTTTTTCACCGACGACGCCATCTGCCGCATTGTCTCGAGGCTGAAGGAGACGTTTCCGGACTGCGCGGTCACCCTGTCGATCGGTGAGAGGGAGAAAGAGAGCTATCAGCGTTTTTACGATGCCGGGGCGGATCGCTACCTGTTAAGACACGAAACGGCGGACGCGGCGCATTACCGCCGCCTTCACCCGGCGGAGCTTTCGATGGAGCACCGCATGCACTGCCTTTTTGAATTAAAAGAGATCGGATTTCAGGTGGGTGCCGGCTTCATGGTCGGGTCGCCCGGCCAGACAGACGAATGTTATCTGGCGGATTTCCGTTTTATGGAGAAGCTGCAGCCGCACATGATCGGCATCGGACCGTTTATTCCCCATCACGCGACTCCGTTTGCGGACCGGGAAAAGGGAACGCTTGAGGATACGCTGTTTTTCCTGAGCCTGCTGCGGCTGACTTTCCCGGAAGTGCTGCTCCCGGCGACCACGGCGCTCGGCACCATTCATCCGGAGGGCCGGGAGAAGGGCATCCTGGCGGGTGCCAATGTCATCATGCCGAATCTCTCGCCGGGAGTGTTCAGAAAAGATTATCTGCTCTATGACGGGAAAATCGGGGCCGATCCATCCGGGAATAACGGAGGAGACCGCATCGCAACGTGTCTTTCGAAGATCGGGTACCGTGCGGCCGTATCCAGAGGAGATTTCCCGGGGTTCGGGGAAGAGAGCCCCCGGAATGTTCAGGAAGGGAAAGTTTCAAGGGGGAGGCTTGTGAATGGTAGTTGAACAGGAAGTACATCCGTCTGTGCCGGTGACGCGTGTGGATGCGTCGGGCGCGGAGGTGCGGATCGCGGAGGCGGAGTTCCCGAAGCCGTTTCACATCGGACTCCAGTACAGTTCGCCCGCGCGCGGCAGCTGGACCATTGCCCACTCACCGATGCTGATTCCGGGGATGCACGAGATCTATGTCTGCTGCGGCTGCTGTCTGCACGGAGTGGTCTTGTCCGCCGAGGAGATACCGGGCGGCTTTGACCGGTTCTCGATGGTCACGGTCAATAATGACAATGTGCTGAAGGGCGATCTGGAAAAGATGATGATTGACGGGGTGACCGATATTATCCGCGAACTGCCGCAGAAGCCGAAATGCGTGGAGTGTTTCACCAGCTGCATCCAGCACTTCCTGCACATGGATCTTGCCTTCGTTTACCGCACGCTGCGCGAAAGGTTTCCGGACATTGATTTCATTGACGGATATATGACACCGACGCTGCAGCGGAAATATACTCCCGATATGCTCGGAAGGAGACAGCTCATGCGAGCGGTCCGTCCTCCTGAGAGAAAGGGAGCCGGCGGCGGGAGAGAACGCGCCGTCAATTTTATTGTCAATTATTTCCCGACGGATCCGCAGTCGGAAATCGTGCGGATGTTCCGGGAGGGCGGATGGACGATCCGCGATTTCGCCGATATCTCCACCTACGAGGAGTACAAGGCGATGGGAAGCTCCGCCGCCAATATCTGTTTTCATGAAAATTCGCTGGATGCCGCGAAGGATCTGGAAAAACGGCTCGGGCAGGAGGCGGTTTACGCGCCGTACAGCTGGAGCTTTGACCGGATTGAAGAAGAACTGACCGGTCTCGCGGGGCGGTTCGATCTGCCGCTTCCGGATTTCCGGGACTGCCGGAGGAGGGCGGAAAAAGCTCTCTCGCATCTGAAGGAGACGATCGGGGATATGCCGGTGGCGATCGACTACACCGCGACGCCGCGGCCTCTATCGCTTGCGAGGCTTCTTCTGGATCACGGGATCCGCGTCTACGCGGTATACTGCGATGTCTTCTGCCAAGAAGAGCGGGAAGACTTTGACTATCTGAGGGAACATTTCCCGGAGCTGCTATTGCGAGCCACCATGCACTTCAAGATGCGGCTGCTTCCGCGCGATGACGATGTGAGAAAGGGCGGGGTGCTGGCGGTCGGGCAGAAGGCGGCCTATTTCACCGGGACAGACCGGTTTGTTAACATCATTGAAAACGGGGGACTCTACGGGTTCGAGGGAGTCTGTGCGATGGCGAGGCGGATGGAAGAAGCAGCAGAAGAGCCGAAGGATACAAAGAAGCTGATTCAGATCAAGGCTCTGGACTGCGTCGGCTGATTCCTGCTTTTTCAGAAGGAGAAAAAAATGAGACAGGCACAGAGAGTGCTGTCAACCTATGCCGTGGATTTATTCGGGATCTGCTCGGCTCTGTATGAGCTGGGCGGCCTGGTGGTGATGCACGACGCGTCCGGCTGCAATTCCACCTACACGACGCACGACGAGCCGCGCTGGTATGACGTGCCGGCGATGATCTATCTCTCGGGACTTCGGGAGGTGGACACGATCTACGGCAACGACCGGCGACTGATCGAGGATGTTGCCGAGGTGGCGGGAGAGACGCACCCGCGTTTTATCGCCGTCGGCGGAAGCCCGCTTCCGAATGCGATCGGAACGGACTTCAGGGCAGTGGCGAAACTGATCGAAGAGCGCACCGGCATTCCCACCCTGGGATTCCGCACGGACGGAATCCACACCTACATCAAAGGGGCCGGCGACGCCTTTCTGGATTTTGGCCGGCGTTTTCTGAGAAGCCAGGAGGAGTCCTCTGAATACTGGAAGAGGAATCGGGGGAGAAACGGTCCGGGAAATCGCTGCCGGATTTCGGAAGAAACGGTCCGGGTGAATCTGCTCGGGGCGACTCCGCTCGATTTTTCGGTCACCGGGACGGTCTCGGAGCTGAAGCGGCTGATCCGCGAAAGCGGCATGGAGGTGCTCTCTTCCTGGGCGATGGGTGATTCCTTCGATACGCTCGCAAATTCTTCCTGCGCCGATGTGAATCTGGTCATTTCCTCGACCGGTTTTCCGCTGGCCAGGTGGATGCAGACCCGGTTCGGCATTCCGTATGTGATCGGATTTCCGGTCGGAGAGGAAGCGTCGGACCGGTGGATCGGCAGGATCCGGAGCGCGGCCGGCAAATCCGGGAACCGATCGTTCCCGGATACGGGTTCCGGAGCGGACACCGGGCGGGAGGACGGAAAAGCCCATCTGGCGGGCCCGGACCAGAAGGTTCTGATTATCGGCGAGCCGGTACAGGCACTTTCTCTCCGCGAGGCGATCTCCTCGGAGGGAGATGACGGAAGAGTCCGGATTCTCTGCCCGATGCGGGATGCTCCGAAGGATCTGATTCCGGATGTTCTGGTTACGGAGGATGAGAGTGAGATCCGTGAATCGTGCCGGAAGGCGGACCGGATCCTCTGCGATCCGATATACGGGAGGCTTCTCCCGGGAGAACGGGAGAAGTTTATCTTTCTTCCGCAGGACGCGTATTCCGGGCGGTATTACCGGGAGCAGCTTCCGGTGTTTGCCGGGCCGGACGCGGTCCGGAATATTCTGGATTCTCAACGTTTTTATGAATCCGATCCGAGAGAGAACAAGATCGTGGTCCGATCGGACGCAAACCATGGATTGGATGGAAAGAAAAGAGACGGAGCATGAAGAAAATAGCGATTTATGGCAAAGGCGGGATCGGGAAATCGACGACCACGGGCAATCTCTCCGCGGCGTTCGCGCAGATGGGGAAGAAGGTCATTCAGATCGGATGCGATCCGAAGGCGGATTCTACGATGAATCTGCTGGAGGGAAAGACGCTGCAGCCGGTGATGGATTACTACAGAGAGCACGACGAGGAGCCGGATTTCGAGCACGTCGGGGTGACCGGATACGGCGGCGTCTACTGCATTGAGACAGGAGGACCGACGCCGGGACTCGGATGCGCCGGGCGCGGCATCATTGCCACCTTTGATCTGCTCGAGGAGCTCGATGTCTTCCGCCGGATCAAACCCGATATCGTTCTCTACGACGTGCTGGGCGATGTCGTCTGCGGCGGTTTTGCGGCCCCGATTCGCGAGGGTTACGCGGAAGAGGTTTTGATTGTGACTTCGGGTGAAAAGATGGCGCTCTATGCGGCGGACAATATCAACCGCGCGGTGCTGAATTTCGCGGATCGCGGCTATGCGTCCGTCGGAGGCCTGATTCTGAACCGGCGAAACGTCGAGAATGAGTACGAAAAGGTGAAGCATTTCGCGGATGAGCGGAATCTGGAGATCATCGCGGATATCCCGCGCAGCAATGAGATAAATCGCTATGAGGAGATGGGGAAAACTGTCGTCGAGGGCGATCCGGACCTTCCGATCAGCCGGATTTACCGGAAGCTGGCGGAGAGGCTGCTTTCCTGATCCGAAGGCGGGAGAGGAACCGGACGGACGGCGGGATCCCTGAGGAGATTTGCGGGTTCTGCCCGCCCGGAATTTTTACAGGAGAAATTTTTTCAATTATGGAAATGCGACCCGGATATATTACGGCACGGGAAGCCGCCCGGCGCGGCGCGGATCAATATCCGAAGGAAGCGATGCCGGCGTCGTCGCTGGTGTACAGCTCGCCTGCGACCTTATCCTACAACTCGCCCGGCGCGAACGGATTCGGCGTAAAGCGCGCGGGTCTGGTCATGCCGGAATCGGTGATGCTTCTGGTTTCGCCGGGATGCTGCGGGCGTAACAGCACCATTCTCTCGCGGGAATCGGGCTACGCGGACCGCATGTTTTACCTGAATATGGACGAGACCGATCTGGTCATGAGCCGTCACCTGAAAAAGATCCCTCAGGCCATCGAGGAGATTCTCGAGGTGCCGGAAAAGCGGCCGAAAGTGGTGCTCGTCTGTCTGACCTGCGTGGATGCGCTGCTGGGGACCGATCTCGCCGGCATCTGCCGGAAGGCGGAGGAGCAATGCGGCGTATATGTTATTCCCTGTTACATGTACGCGCTGACCCGTGAGGGGACGAAACCGCCGATGGCGCTGATCCGGGATACGCTGTATTCCCGGCTGAAGAGGCTTCCGGTCAATCCGCATGCGGTCAATCTTCTGGGGAATTTCGCTCCGCTTCGCGACGACTCGGAGCTTTATCCGATGTTTCGCCGCGCCGGCATCACGAAGATCCGTGAAATTGCCCGCTGCGGGACGATGGACGAATATCTTGAGATGGGCGAGGCGAATTTTAACCTGGTTCTGAATCCCGAGGCGGATTACGCGGCGGAGCAGCTGATGAACCGTCTGAATATGCCTTATATCGAGATGACCCGCTTTTACCGGACGGACCGCATAGCGAAGCAGTACGAATTGTTCGGGGCGGCAGCCGGCGTGAAGCTCGATGACCGGGAATACCGGGAAGAAGCGGAAGACAGGCTGGAATCGTTCCTGGGGAAGCACAGGGGCGACCTCACATTTGCCCTCGGGTCGATGATGAACGCCAATCCTTTTGAGCTGGCGTCGTCGCTTCTGCATTACGGGTTCCGCGTATCGGAGATATTTGCCTCCTACACAAAGATGGATCTTCCCTTTGTGAGGGAGATCGCGGCCGCGAGTCCGGATACGCGGATCTATTTCGGAACCGCTCCTTCCATGATGCATTACCATGCCGGTGCCGGAGCGGATGCTGCCATCGGCCGCGACACGAAATGGTACGAGCCGGATGCGGTTCCGGTGCAGTTTTCCAGCGACGTCCAGCCCTTCGGGTACAGAGGTCTCATCTCATTTCTGGACGAGATGGAAACGGCGTTGCAGGGAAACGGGAAGTGAAGGAAAAAAGACGGGCAGAAGCTCCGGAAAGCGGGAAGAGCCGGGATTTTTCGGACAGAAGAAAAGAAAGGGAGAGTCGTTTTGAAAGGTCTCATGAAATACATGGCCCCTCTGGCGCCGGATATCTCCGGCGCGGTTTCGGTGCTGTTTGACGCGGGCGGACTCATCGTCATAATGGACGCGGGAGGATGCACCGGCAATGCCTGCGGATTTGACGAGCCGCGCTGGTTTTCGAAAAAGAGCGCGATTTTTTCCGCGGGGCTGCGCGATCTTGACGCGATTCTCGGAAGAGACCGGCTGATGCTGGATAAGGCCGGGGAAGTGCTGGACAGAATGCAGGCGAATTTTCTCGCTCTCATCGGGACGCCGGTTCCGTCCGTCATCGGGACAGATTTTCAGGGACTGAGACGCGACGCGGAGAAGCGGTTCGGGATTCCCGCCATTGCGATCGATACCAACGGCATGGATCTGTATGACCGCGGGGAGGAAAAGGCTTACCGGGAGGTGATCCGTCTGATCGGGAGAAGCAAAGCTGAATCATCTGAGCGGAAGGAGAGCCGGGCGGATGGCTCCGGAAAAGGGAAGGAGATCGTTCTGGTATTCGGCTGTACGCCGCTGAATCTCGCGCCCGGGGATACGATGGAGACAGTCCGGCAGCGGATCCGGGAAGAATGCGCCGGAAAAGGGGATCCGGAAGTGATTTTCTGCGGGGAGCATTTTGAGGATATTCCCAAAATTCCGCGCGCCGGAAGGAGTTTCGTGATCGCTCCCTCCGGCCTTCCGCCCGCCCGGGAGATTGAGAAGCGGTTCGGAATTCCTGCGGAGACCGGCTATCCCGTTTCTGCAGAGACACCGGAAGAACTGAAGAAGCTCCTCGAAAACCGGAGCGGGGACGGGCGGGAGGACCCGCTTCGGATCCTGATCGTTCATCAGGCGGTTTACGCTTCGTCTCTGCGGGAGAAAATCCGGGAGAAGGCGCCCGGCGCGATTGTGGACGATGCCTCTTTCTTCCAGCTTCCGGAGGAAGTCTCGGAAGAAAGGGACGTCCGGCTGGCGGATGAAGATGGTTTTCTGAATCTTCTGGAAGAGCGTCACTATGATCTGGTCCTCGCCGACCCGATCCTGAAGCGCGCGGTCCGGAACCGATGCGGCGGGTTTTTTTCTCTCCCGCACTTCGCGGTGTCGGGCAATCTGGCAGTGATATAACGGATGGGGACGTGCGGCGGGCGGAATCTCCGCTGAGGCAGCAGTTTCCCCTGTGAGGTCCGGTTTGGGTATGAGACATGAGAAAAATTCTGATTACAAATGATGACGGAATCGGAGCAGACGGTCTGGTCCGACTGGCGAGGACGGCGAAGGAGTTCGGCGAGGTCTGGGTGGTCGCGCCGGACAGCGAGAGAAGCTCGATGTCGCACAGCGTCACCCTGAATAGCAGCTTTGAACTGTGGGAAAGTTCCTTTCCGGTTCCGGGCGTTCACGCATACGCCTGCGGCGGAACGCCGGGAGACTGCGTGCGGATCGGCGTGCTGAACGTCGTACCGGGAAAACCGGATTTTGTGTTTTCCGGCGTCAACTACGGATTCAATGCCGCATCGGATCTCCAGTATTCCGCGACGGTCGGGGCGGCTCTGGAGGGCGCTTTTCAGAAAATCCCGAGCATCGCTTTTTCGGAAGATGCCTGTGAAAATCACGAGGTGACGGACCGGTATCTGCCGGAAATAATCGCGGAGCTGACGGATCGTCCCGTGCAGGAGGGGCGGATCTGGAATGTGAATTTTCCGGGGTGCGGTCTGGAGCTGTGCCGGGGCATTCTGCGGGACCGGAAGGTTTCCGCGGAGTGCTATTACGAGGACTCCTACAGCCAGAAGAGGCAGCCTTCCGGGAGGTATCTCTGCCATGTGATTGGAACGAGAAGAAATCGTGCGGAAGAAGGGACCGATCTCCGCGCGCTCTACGATAATTTTATTTCGATCGGATCGGTGATGAACCTTTCCTGATCTGTCGGCGGCCTGCGGCGGGTCTTTTCGGAAGGCGGAGGGTCTGACCCTGCCAGGGAAAAGTGACATGAGCAATATGAAGTTTGAGAGTCCCGGGGAACGTTCCTTCTGCGGAAAGAATAACGGAACGGCGGATGAAAACAGAATACGGCGTGTGCGCATCCGGCTGTACGGGATCGTCCAGGGGATCGGATTCCGCCCGTTCGTGAGCCGGCTGGCGGACCGGTGCCGGATCGCCGGCGATGTCTGCAATAAGGGGTCGTACGTCGAGATTCATGCGGAGGCGGAAAGCCGGCGCATAGAGGAATTCCGGCGAAGACTCGTGGATGACGCTCCGGCGGTGTCAGCCATTATCCGGGTCGAAGTCCGGGAAGAAGAACCGGAGGAACTCTGCCCGGGTGCGGGAGACCGAAGCGCGTGTGAACCGGAAACCTCCGGCACAGTGCGGCGGTTTCGGATCATCCGGAGCAAGAGTGAGGCGGGGGATATTTTCGTGTCGCCGGATCTGGCGACCTGTCCGAACTGCCGGGCGGAGCTGTTTGATCCGGGCAACCGGAGGTATCTGCACCCGTTCATCAACTGCACGGACTGCGGTCCCCGCCTGACAATCCTTGATTCGATGCCCTACGACCGCGTCCGGACCAGCATGGGAGAATTTCCCATGTGTGAAAAATGTGAGTACGAGTACACGCACCCGGAGACGCGCCGCTACCACGCTCAGCCGGTCTGCTGCCCCGATGACGGTCCGCAGCTCTTTATCCCCGGCCGGCCGGAGATAAAAGGAGACGCGCTCGTCTATACCAGAGAAGTTATCCGGCAGGGCGGCATTGCCGCCATCAAGGGAATCGGGGGATTCCATCTCTGCTGCGACGCGAGAAATGAAGAGGCCGTGAGGAGACTCCGAAGACTGAAGACCCGCCCGATGAAACCGTTTGCGGTCATGATGCGCGATATGGATACGGTCCGGCGTGAGTGTGTGCTGCTCCCCGGGCAGGAGAAAGTCATGACCGGCGTGCAGAAGCCGATTCTGATCCTCGAGCGGCGCCGGGACGGCACGCTTCCGGACGTTCTCGCCCCGGGCAATCCGAACCTGGGGGTGATGCTTCCGTACGCGCCGGTGCAGATGCTTCTTTTCGATTATCCGGACGGGAAACCGATGACCGATGTTTTCGTGATGACCTCCGGCAATGTGCGCGGAGCGCCGATCTGCCGCACGACCGCGGACGCGCAGAGGTGGCTCTCTCCTATGTGCGACGTGATTCTCTCGAACGACCGGAAGATCCGGCTGCGCGCGGATGATTCCGTCATGCAGTTTGCGGAGGGCCGTCCATACATGATTCGCCGCTCCCGCGGTTACGCTCCGCTTCCTTTTAAAGGACCGGAGGGCTGGAAAGGGGAGATTCTCGCCGTCGGAGGCGAACTGAAGAATACCTTTCTGCTGGCGAAAAACGAGTGGTATTATCCCTCGCCTTATATCGGAGACCTCGCGGACTTAAGATCCGTCGAGGCTCTGAAGTCGGCCGTTCACCGCATGGAGACGCTGCTTGAGATCCGGCCGGAGGCCGTCGTCTGCGATCTGCATCCGATGTACAATTCTGTGGCTTTCGCCCGCGAGTACTCGGAATCGGGCGGCTCCGGAAATAAAGCCGAAAAGGGGTGCGGACCGCTTCCGCTTTTGTACGTGCAGCATCACTACGCCCACATCCTCTCCTGTATGGCGGAGAATGAGACGGAGGACCCTGTGATCGGCGTATCGTTTGACGGGACCGGCTACGGGACGGACGGAACGATCTGGGGCGGGGAGTTTCTGATCGCCGACCCGTATTCCTTCACGAGGGCCGGCAGCATTGCTCCCTTCCTGCAGGCAGGCGGCGACGTATCCGCGCGGGAAGGCTGGCGGATCGCCGTCTCGATGATCCGGAAGGCATACGGAGCGGGACCGGAATCCCGGGATATCGAATTGATCCGGCAGCTTTCTCTCTGCGACGAGAAGAACCGGAAGATTCAGTATACCATGCTGGAGCGAGGGATCAATGCGGTGGAATCGACGTCGGCGGGCAGGCTGTTTGACGCGGTTTCCGCCATTCTCGGCATCCGGCGCGAGTCAACCTTTGAGGGAGAGGCTTCTATGGCGCTGGAGTTTGCCGCGGAGGCATGGGAAAAAGAGGAGAAAAATCCGAAAGTCACACTCCCGGAGATTCCGGTTCTGACTTACTCCGGAAAAGGCAGGCCGCTTCCGAAAAAGACCGGAGGCGATACCGGGAAGGAGAGGAGCTTTCTTCTTGACACGGACGCGCTGATTCGTGCGATGGCAGACGGCCGGGTGTCGGGAGAGAAAGCCGGGAAGCTGGCCTTTTCGTTTCACGTTCTGCTTGCCGGGATGATACGCGAGGGAACCCGGCGCTGCCGGGATATAACCGGAATCAGCAGAGCAGCTCTTTCAGGGGGCGTTTTTCAGAATCTTCTTCTGCTGCGTCTGACGAAGGAACTTCTGGAAGAGGACGGATTTGAAGTTTTAACACACAGCCTGATTCCGCCGAATGACGGCGGGATCGGCCTCGGTCAGGGATATTATGCGATGGCGAGACTGAACCGGAACCGGGAATAACCCGGGAGGAACGGCGTGAGGGCGGCAGTCCGGAAAGGAGAAAAAATGTGTGTGGGATTAGCGGCTAAGGTTGTCAGAGCAAAGGACGGGATGGCGGTCGTCGATGCGACGGGTGCGAGACGCGAGATTTCGACCGCGCTGCTTTCGGATGTGAATCCGGGAGATTACGTGATGGTTCACGCCGGGATGGCGATTGCGAAAATCACCGCGGACGACGAGGAAGAGACGCGGGAAATACTGGATGAGATCTGAGGCGGTCAGGAACGGAGGTTTTCGGATGGAAAATCAGAAGGCGCTTGAAATCATCCGCGGCTATGGCGGTCCGCCGGTGCGGATCATGGAGGTCTGCGGGACGCATACGCACGCGATTTTTCAGTTTGGCATCCGCGGCATTCTGCCGGAAAATGTCCGGCTGATTTCGGGACCGGGATGCCCGGTCTGCGTGACGGAGACGGGTTTTATCGATGAAGCGGTTTATCTGGCACTTGAAAAGCATGTGACGATCACGACATTCGGTGATCTGGTGCGGGTTCCCGGAAGCGTGTCACCTGCCGGAGGCACGGAAGGGGCGGCAAAGCCCGTTTGGCAGAAGGACGATCTCCGGGGAGGGATGAGCCTTGCCGCGGCACGCGCCCGGGGAGCGAAGGTCCGGGTGGTCTATTCTCCGCTCGATGCGCTGGAATACGCGAAACAGCATCCGGACGAAGAGGTTGTTTTCCTCGCGGTCGGATTTGAGACGACGGCTCCCGCGTCCTGTCTGGCCGTGAAACAGGCGGAGCAGCAGGGAGTTGATAATTTTTATCTGCTCGCCGCGAATAAGACGATGGATGAAGCGTACCGGACGCTGAAGGGAAGCGCCGACGCTTTTCTGTATCCGGGCCATGTTTCAACGATCACCGGGATGGGGATTTACCGGGAACTGGCGAAGGAAGGCATCTCCGGGGCTGTCTGCGGGTTCACGGCGGCCGAGATTCTGACCGCGCTCGCCGTGATTCTGACGCGCATTCAGGAGGGAAAGCCATTCTGTGAGAACTGCTATCCGAGAGTGGTGACGGAGGAGGGATCCCCCGCCGGACGCGCTCTGATCAAGGAGACGATGGAGCCCTGCGACGCCGTCTGGAGGGGAATCGGAATCATCCCGGGGTCCGGCCTCCGCCTGAATGAGGCCTACCGATCGCACGACGCGAGGGCAGCCTTTGACGTTCCGCCTATGGAAGACCGCCCGAATCCGGCCTGCCGCTGCGGTGACGTCCTCACCGGACGCATCCGTCCCTTTGAGTGTCCCCTTTTCGGAAAGAGATGCACGCCGACGGATCCCGTCGGGGCATGTATGGTGTCCTCTGAGGGAACCTGTTCGGCCTACTATAAATACGGAGATCTCAGCAAGTGACCCGCCCTGCCGGCGGGGATTCACCGGATTCTGGAACAGGAGCAGAAAAATGGATGAAGTAATCACTCTGGCGCACGGCGCCGGCGGCGGTCAGACCTCTGATCTGATCCACTCAATTTTCAAAAAATATCTGAACAATCCATACTTTACGGCGGATGATGCGGCCGTGCTGCCCATCCCCGGCGCCCAGCCGGATACCGCTTTCGAAAGCACCGGCCATATTGCCATGACGACGGACGGATTTATCGTATCCCCTGCGGAATTCCCGGGAGGAGACGTCGGCCGGCTGGCGGTGTGCGGGACGGTCAACGACCTGTCCTGCATGGGAGCCAGACCGCGCTTCCTGACGTGCTCGTTCGTCATCGAGGAGGGCTTTCCGGTCGCGAAGCTCGACCGTATCGTGAAATCCATGGCGGAGACCGCGAAGGAGGCCGGCGTCTGTTTCGTTGCGGGCGATACGAAGGTAGCGGGGAAAGGACAGGTGGACGGTCTGTTCATCACGACCGCCGGGATCGGCGCGGTCATGGAAGGAGTGCATCTCTCCGGAAAAAACGCCCGGCCGGGTGACGCGGTTATCGTGACCGGAGATATCGGAAGACACGGCTGCGCCATTCTTCTGGCCCGCAACGAATTCGGCATCGAGGCCGATGTGACGAGCGACGACGCTCCGCTGTGGGATGCGGCCGAGTCCATGCTGAAAACGACGAAAGATATTCACGTTCTGCGCGACGCCACCCGCGGCGGAGTGGGGACGGTTCTTTACGAGATCGCAAAAGAAAGCGGAGTGGGCGTGCGCATTGACCGGGAAAAGATACCGGTCGATCCGGCTGTCTCCGGCGTCTGCGGGATGCTCGGTCTGGAGCCGCTGTACCTCGCGTGCGAGGGCCGTTTTGTGTGCTTTGCTCCCGCGGAGCACGCCGAAAAGCTCGTCCGTGTGCTGCGCGAAGGAAAATATTCAAAAGGGGCTGCTGTCATCGGCGAGGTAACCGAAGAACCGGTCGGAAGAGTCACGATCCGTACCGAGATCGGGTCTGAGACGCTGCTTCCGCCGCCGGGCGGCGAGCTTCTGCCGCGTATCTGCTGAGCAGGGCGGAAATGGGAATCTCCTGATTTTTCAACAATACGTAAAATTTTACTAAAAATCCGGTCAATTCATGGAAAATTTGACGAAAATTTTACGCAGCGATGCTATCCTGAATAATGAATTGCACGTGTCCGCCATTCAGGCCGTGCGTGAAGAACCGTAATCGTTTTTCAGCAATAAGGAGACGCAGATGAAAAAGAGATTAACCATTTCTACAGCATTTCTTCTCTCTGCGGGGATGATTTTCGCCAGTCCGGCCGCTACGGTTCTGGCCGATCCCGCAGTGGATACGGACAATCAGGAGACGACGCAGGCGGAAGACCTTTCCGCACCCCGGATCACGAACTCGGTGGACACGAAGAACGGGACGGTTCAATATATGTATCGTCTGTACAATCCGAACAGCGGTGAGCACTTCTATACCGCCTCGGAGACCGAGCGCAGGAATGTAATCGAGGCCGGATGGAAGGACGAGGGAGTCGGCTGGATTGCCCCGAAGCATTCGTCCACTCCGGTTTACCGTCTTTACAATAAAAACGGCGGCGAGCATCACTATACCACGAAAAAATCCGAGCTGAACATGCTGGTCCGGGCAGGATGGGAGTATGAAAAGATCGGGTGGTATTCCGATGACGCGAAGACCGTTCCGGTATACCGCCAGTACAACCCGAACGCTTTTTCCAACAATCACAACTATACCGCAAAGGAAGCCGAAAAAAACAATCTGGTCAGTATCGGCTGGAAAGACGAGGGAATCGGCTGGTACGGCGTCATGGAGCAGAGAAATCCGATCAAGATTCTCTATACAAATGACGTGCACTGCGGAATCGAGGATAATCTCGGTTACGCCGGATTAACCGAGATCAAGAAGCAGGTCAGGAAGACAACGGGCTATGTCACACTTGCGGACGCGGGTGACGCGATCCAGGGTGCGCCGATCGGAACGATTTCCAAAGGAGAGTATATTACCGATATCATGAATCAGGTCGGATATGACATCGCCGTTCCCGGAAATCATGAGTTCGATTACGGTATGGACCAGTTCCTGAAGACGATCGTTCCGAAATTCCAGGCGAAGCGTGCGGACGGAACCAGCGGAAAATACATTTCCTGCAACTTCGTCACGCTTGCCGATGACCAGTCGGTACTGGATTCGTATGAGATCATCAGCTACGGAAATACGCAGGTCGCCTATGTCGGCGTAAGCACGCCGGAGTCGATCACCAAATCCACGCCTTCTTATTTCCAGGACGGCAATGGAGAATACGTCTACGGATTTGAAGAGGATATGGATGGAACGAAGCTTTACAACAAGGTTCAGTCTTCTGTGGACGAGGCCCGAAGCAAAGGTGCCGATTACGTGATTCTGGTCGGTCATCTGGGAGAGAACGGAACGACAGAGCGCTGGAGCGGACAGTCGATCATCGAGAATACGGACGGAATCGACGCCGTTATCGACGGACATTCTCACGAGACCATCGAGGGCGAGACCTTCCGCAACAAAGACGGAGAAGAGGTTCTTCTGACCCAGACCGGAACGAAGCTGGCGAATGTCGGGGAAATGACCATCGATGACAAGGGCGTGATCACGACCGACCTGATCAGCAGCGTTTCCGCTCAGCCGGGCGAGAAAGACGTTGTTGTAACCGATAAGGGTATTGCCCGCGACAAGACAACCAACGACTATATCCAGAGTATCAAAGCGAAATACAAAGGTCAGCTTCAGCAGAAAGTCGGGGCGACGAATTATGATCTGCTTGCCAAGAATACCGACGGAAGCTGGATGGTCCGCAACGGCGAGACGAACCTCGGTGATTTCCTGGCGGATGCCCTGCGCAGCGACGGCGGCACGGATGTCGCGATCATGAACGGCGGTGGAATCCGCGCGAACCTTGCCAAGGGGGATATTACCTATGAAGATGTCATGACGGTATTCCCGTGGGGCAATATGGTCTGCAGCATGAATGTCACCGGACAGCAGATCCAGGATGCCCTGGAGATGGGAGCCAAAAATTATCCGTCGAACAGCGGAGGCTTCCTGCAGGTTTCCGGTCTGACCTACACGATCGATTCGAGCGTGCCCAGCCACGTCGTCCTTGACGAGAAGGGCAATTTCGTGAAGGTTGACGGAGAGTACCGCGTGAAAGACATCAAGGTCGTAAAGGACGACGGGACCGTCGAGGATCTTGACCTCGCGAAGACGTATTCCCTCACCGGAATCAACTATACGATCAAATCCGGCGGTGACGGAATGACGATGTTCAGCGGCGCGGAGATCACCCGTGACGATTTTGAGGTCGATTCGGATGCCATCAGCAACTATATCCGGAAGCTCGGCGGAACCATCGGGGACGAATACAAAGCGAGCCAGGGAAGAATCATCATCAGGTAATGACTGCTTTGGCAGTTTCCGGCCTGTGCGCACAGACAGGCATATTGGAAAACCGCGGACGGCGCAAAACGCTGTCCGCGGTTTTTTGGTCGTGCGCCCGGCGGCGCACGTTTCTAGCTGGTGAAAGTCCAGAGTCCGCCCGGTAGTGGGAAGGACATAGCCGAAGGCAAGGGTGCCCATCGCGAGGTGGGATCCGAAG
>JBMNRP010000020.1:0-49909 GCA_050944685.1 Bilifractor sp. | reverse complement strand
TGGGGCTTTTATGATTTGGCCTCAGCATATCAGTCTGTGCACGTCAACTGTTGAAACCGCCGTGTACCGAACGGTATGCACGTGTGGTGTGAGAGGTCGGGGGCTAACCACCCCCTCCTACTCGATCGGATTACAGAGAGCGGCTCCGGAAGCGGCACGTGAAAAGCGAAAAATATATTAGTGAGAAAATAAGAGGAAATAGAAGAAAAACGGAGATTTTACCATAAAAAACGGATATTTTTGGAAATAAATACGTTTGCGAATCGATTGTAAATCCTCTATTATATTAATCGTTGAGTAGCACTCAAATCAAATGAGTGCTAATAAATCGAAAATCGATACCGTACGCAGATAAAATTATTGTTTGAAGGAGGCTAATTCTATGAAGTTAGAACCGCTTGGTGAGAGAGTCGTACTGAAACAGCTCGCAGCAGAAGAAAAGACGAAATCCGGTATTATCCTTACCTCTGAAGCACAGGAAAAGCCGACGGAGGCAGTTGTCATTGCCGTCGGTCCGGGAACGGATGATGTGAAGATGGAAGTAGAGGAAGGACAGACGGTTATCTATTCCCAGTATGCCGGCACGAAGGTCAAGCTGGACGGGGAAGAATATATCGTAGTGAAACAGAGTGATATTCTTGCAATTGTAAAGTAATTATTTCAGGAGGATTATTGATATGGCAAAGGAAATTAAATACGGTGCAGAAGCGAGAGAAGCTCTGCAGGCAGGCGTAGATAAACTGGCAGATACCGTCAGCGTCACTCTTGGACCGAAGGGCAGAAATGTCGTATGCGACAAGTCCTACGGCGCTCCGACGATCACGAACGACGGTGTTACGATCGCCAAGGAGATCGAGCTGGAAGACGGTTTTGAAAATATGGGCGCGCAGCTGATCTGCGAGGCCGCTTCCAAGACGAATGATGTAGCCGGTGACGGAACGACCACCGCTACGGTTCTGGCTCAGGCCATGATCCACGAGGGCATGAGAAACCTGGCTGCCGGCGCAAATCCGATCGTTCTTCGCAAGGGCATGAAGAAAGCTACCGACAAAGCGATTGAAATCATCAAAGGCATGAGCGCGAAGGTCAGCGGAAAAGCTCAGATCGCCAGAGTCGCGGCGGTTTCTTCCGGTGATGATGAGGTCGGCGAGATGGTTGCCGATGCGATGGAAAAGGTTTCTCATGACGGTGTGATTACCGTAGAAGAGTCCAAGACCATGCAGACCGAGCTTGACGTGGTAGAAGGTATGGAATTTGATCGCGGGTATGTTTCCGCTTACATGGCGACCGATATGGAGAAAATGGAAGCCAACCTGGAGAATCCGTACATCCTGATTACCGATAAGAAGATCAGCAACGTTCAGGAAATCCTTCCGCTGCTGGAGCAGATCGTACAGAATGGTGCTAGCCTGCTGATCATCGCTGAGGATGTTGAGGGCGAGGCCCTGTCCACCCTGATCGTCAACAAGCTTCGCGGAACCTTCAAGGTTGTTGCGGTCAAGGCTCCGGGATATGGTGACAGAAGAAAAGACATGCTGCAGGATATCGCGATCCTGACCGGCGGTACGGTTATCTCCTCTGAGCTCGGCTACGAGCTGAAGGATGCCACCATGGATCAGCTCGGAAAAGCGAAATCCGTACAGGTTAAGAAAGAGAGCACCGTCATCGTAGATGGTGGCGGTGAGAAGAAAGCGATCGAAGATCGTATCGGACAGATCAGAAATCAGATTTCCGTTACTACTTCTGATTTCGATAAAGAGAAACTTCAGGAGAGACTGGCGAAGCTGGCAGGCGGCGTAGCGGTTATCCGCGTCGGCGCAGCTACCGAGACCGAGATGAAAGAAGCGAAGCTCCGCATGGAGGATGCTCTGAATGCGACGAGAGCCGCTGTAGAAGAGGGAATCATCGCCGGAGGCGGTTCCGCCTATGTACATGCGGCCACCGAGCTGGTCGATTTTGCAAACAGCCTTGAGGGAGATGAGAAGACCGGTGCGAGAATTATCATCAAGGCACTGGAATCTCCGCTCCGCAAGATCGCTGAGAACGCCGGACTGGATGGCTCCGTCATCGTCAACAAAGTCAAAGAGTCCAAAGTCGGCGTAGGATTTGATGCCTACAAGGAAGAGTATGTCGACATGGTCAAAGCCGGCATCCTTGATCCGGTCAAAGTAACCAGAAGCGCACTGCAGAACGCGACCAGCATCGCATCGTCCCTGCTGACCACAGAAACCGCAGTATCCACCATCAAAGAGCCCGCGCCGGCCGCTCCGGCAGCTCAGCCCGGAATGATGTGATAAACCGGCAATAATAAACGGCAGACCTGCCACACGCAAAGCGCGCGAGCGGGTCTGCCGCTTTTTGTTATTGTGCCCTCTCGCACGGAGCTGTTCCGGGGTTTTCAAAACCGCCGGGAAGCAAAATACAGAAGCACCGCAGACGATCCGAAAACCGGCACAGAATGCGGGTCCGGTGCGCATTATACAGACGTATTTCTGTCTTGTAATTCCGGAATTGTCGTGGTATACTACGGGAAACTTTCAGAAAGGTTGCACGTCTGTTCTGATTTGTAAAGTCTTTTCTCTGCAATCCTGTTTTTACCGCAAATTTTATCGTAAAGGAGAATTTCATGGCGACATATTACAATGAACCCTCTCATACCTTCAATGAGTATCTTCTGATTCCCGGTTATTCTTCAAGCGAATGCATCCCCTCAAAGGTTTCACTGAGGACTCCGCTTGTGAAATTTCGCAAGGGCGAGGAGGAGTCCCCGCTGAATTTGTCGATTCCGATGGTCTCGGCGATCATGCAGTCCGTATCCGGCGACCGGCTTGCGATCGCACTCGCGAAAAGCGGCGGCATTTCCTTTATCTACGGGTCTCAGACCATTGAACAGGAGGCGGCGATGGTCGCCAGAGTAAAGGCTTATAAATCCGGTTTCGTTCCAAGTGATTCCAATGTCCGCCCGGATCAGACACTGGGTGACATTCTGGCCCTGAAAAAGAAAACGGGTCATTCGACCGTCGCGGTCACGGATGACGGAACCGTAAATGGAAAACTGGTCGGCATCGTCACCAGCCGTGACTACCGAATCAGCCGCATGACGACCGACACGAAAGTCAGCGATTTCATGACTCCTCTGGAGAAAGTTGTCTCTGCCAGGGAAGGAATTTCGCTGAGCGAGGCAAATGACATCATCTGGGAACACAAGCTGAACGCCCTTCCGATTATCAACGACAACGGCTGTCTGGTCGCCTTCGTTTTCCGGAAAGACTATGAGGAACATAAAGAAAATCCGGACGAGCTGCTTGATGAGCACAAGCGCTATGTCGTGGGGGCCGGAATCAACACGAGAGACTACGCGGAGCGTATTCCTGCCCTGCTAGATGCGGGCGCGGACGTGCTCTGCATCGATTCCTCCGAGGGATTTTCCGAGTGGCAGAAGAGGACCCTTTCCTGGGTGCGCTCGAACTACGGGGATACCGTTAAGATCGGAGCGGGCAATGTCGTCGACAGGGACGGCTTCCGTTTCCTCGCCGAATGCGGGGCTGACTTTATCAAGGTCGGCATCGGCGGAGGATCGATCTGCATCACGAGAGAAACGAAGGGCATCGGCCGCGGACAGGCCACGGCGCTGATCGAAGTCTGCGCGGCAAGAGATGAGTATTATAAAGAAACCGGAGTTTATATTCCGATCTGCTCGGACGGCGGCATTGTCTATGATCATCATATTACGCTTGCGCTGGCAATGGGAGCCGACTTCGTCATGCTCGGCCGATATTTCGCCCGGTTTGATGAGAGCCCCACGGACAAGCTGATCGTCGGAGGCACTTACGTCAAAGAGTACTGGGGCGAGGGCTCGAACCGGGCCCGCAACTGGCAGCGGTACGACCTGGGAGGCGATCAGAAGCTTTCCTTTGAGGAGGGCGTCGATTCCTACGTTCCCTACGCCGGTCCGCTGAAGGAAAATGTAGATAAAACGACATCCAAGATCCGCTCTACCATGTGCAACTGCGGTGCCCTTACGATTCCGGAGCTTCAGCAGAAGGCGAAGATCACGCTTGTATCCGCGACCAGTATCGTCGAGGGCGGAGCACACGACGTTATCCGGAGAGAAAAAGATCACTCGGACGCGCACTGAATGTTCTTTCGTTTTTTGCCAAGACAGATTATCCTGTGTTTCGGGCTGCCGCAGCGATGCGGCAGCCTTTTTGTTCAGAAATTAATCAGAAAATAATTAGAACAGGCGTACTTTCTTACGGTACAAATTATGATATGATAGTTCTGTGCGGGAGAAGTATCCATTTTCACGATAGAAATCTTTGTTTCTGGCTGTTATCTATGAAAAAACGTGTTCGAAAAAAATCGCGCGGTCAGGCGGATGCCTGGAAAAACTGGCAGAAGTCGGCGGGCCGGTCCCGGAAGAAAAATCGTTCAAAGAAAAAGAAAAGAACGATCGGAATTTGCTGTCTGATTGCCGTTCTGCTTCTGGTGTTTCTGGTTTTCGTTCTGCCTGCCATCCGGAGAAAGAGCATTTCCGGGACGGATGTATCCTCTGCGGACGACGGAAGACCGGAGATAGACGTACAGCTTCTGACGCCGAACCGCTATTCCAGACCGCAGATCCAGCTGAATCAGATCAATGGTATCGTGATCCACTACACGGCGAATCCCGGCACGACGGCACAGGAAAACCGGGATTATTTTGAGGGACTCAAAGACAGCCATGAGACGCACGCGAGCAGCCATTTCATCATCGGACTGGACGGCGAAATTATTCAGTGCATTCCCAGCTCGGAGATCTGCTACGCCGCCAACAAGAGAAACTACGACACACTTTCCATCGAGTGCTGTCACCCGGACAGCTCCGGAAAATTCAACGATGAGACGTACCAGTCCCTGGTTAATCTGACGTCCTGGCTCTGCCGCCATTTTGATGTGTCGGCGGACAATATTATCCGACACTACGATATCACCGGGAAAGACTGTCCGAAATATTTCGTGGAACATGAAGATGCATGGGAACAGTTTCTTGCGGATGTGAAGGAGAAAATCGCAGAAGATCAGGAACAATACGGATAATAGTTACCCATAGGATTCTAACAGCAAAAGGAGCAGGCGGAATGAATAATTTTACGCAGTATGCACCGACAGAGGTTGTATTCGGAAAATGGACGGAGAATGAAACCGGAAAATACGTGAAAAAATGGGGAGGAACGCGGGCCTTTCTGATCTACGGCGGCGGCAGTGCGGTCCGCAGCGGACTGATCGAGCGTGTGGAAACGTCGCTGGAAGAAGAGGGGATTGCCTATGAAGCTCTCGGAGGGGTAAAACCGAATCCGCGCCTCTCCTTTGCCGAGGAAGCCCGGAAGAAAGCATTGAGATTCGGCGCGGATTTTATCATCGGAATCGGCGGCGGCAGTTCTATTGACACGGCAAAGGCCGTCGCGCACGGGGTTGCGAACCCGGACGTCCCCATCTGGGATTTCTGGACCGGAAAAGTAAAAATCACGAAGACGACGCCGGTAGCTGCTGTGCTGACCATTTCGGCGGCAGGCAGTGAGATGAGCAATTCCGCCGTGCTGACAAACGAGGAAAACGGACAGAAACGCGGCTTTAATGAGGAGATCAATCGCTGCAAATTTGCCATCATGAATCCCGAGCTGACCTTCACTCTCCCGGATTACCAGATCGCCTGTGGCATCACCGACATCATGATGCACACCATGGAGCGTTATTTCATTCCGGGCGTGAAGTGTCGTCTGACGGACGAGTTTGCCGAGGGACTGCTGCGGACCGTCATCGACAATGGGCGGGTAGTCATGAAAAACAAGACCGATTACGACGCAATGGCCGAGATCATGTGGGCCTCGAGCCAGTCCCACAACGGTCTGACCGGGTGCGGAAGAGACATGGATTTTTCCGTCCATAAATTCGGACAGGCTCTGGGCGGCATGTACGATGTCGCGCATGGCGCGTCTCTTTCCGCCGTCTGGAAGGCCTGGGCGGAGTATCTCTATAAGGATGAGCCGGGGAGGTTCTCCCAGTTCGCCCGCCACGTGTGGGGCATCACAGAGCCGGATGATCTGAGGGCGGCCGAGGCCGGCATCCACGCGACGGTTTCCTATTTCCGTGAGATCGGAATGCCGACCAGTCTGAAGGAGCTCGGAGTCGATCCGGATGAGAAGGCGATTGAGGCGCTGGCTCTCGAGACGACCCGGGGCGGCAATCTGAAAATCACGAAGATCAAACCCGTCGGCTACGACGAGGCGATCGAAATTTTTAAGGCTGCGAGAGAATAACCGGGTATCGCCAAAAAACCGGTGCCCCGATCTTCTCGGAGCACCGGATAGGAACATAAGATTCAGCCGCCGGAGAATACCATTATTTGTTCTGCTTCTTCTCCGCTTTCTGCATCATCATGGCGCGAACCTTCAGCGGCAGGCCGAAGAGAGTGATGAAGCCGGTGGCATCCTGATGATCGTAGAGATCTCCGGTCGTGAAGGAAGCCAGGGATGCATTGTACAGGCTGTACGGTGAGGTCGTGCCGGCCTTGATGATATTGCCCTTGTAGAGCTTGAATTTCACCTCGCCGGTGACGTACTTCTGAGTGGACTCGACGAATGCCTGAATGGCCTCGCGCAGCGGGGTGAACCATTTTCCCTCGTAAACGATCTGTGCGAACTGGCTGCCGAGTTTTTTCTTCATCTCCATCGTCTCGCGGTCGAGGATCAGCTCTTCGAGCTGGTCGTGGGCGGCCATCAGGATGGTGCCTCCCGGAGTCTCGTAGACGCCGCGGGATTTCATTCCGACGACACGGTTTTCGACAATGTCCACGATTCCGATTCCGTTTTCTCCGCCGAGTCTGTTCAGCTCGCGGATGATATCAGAGACCTTCATCTCTTTTCCGTTGATGCTCTTTGGAATGCCGGCCTCGAAGGTCATGGCCACCTCGGTCTCCCTGTCCGGAGCCTTCTGGGGAGTGACGCCCAGAACGAGCAGCTCGTCGTAGTTCGGTTCGTTGGCCGGGTCTTCGAGCTCGAGTCCTTCGTGGCTGATGTGCCAGAGATTGCGGTCACGGCTGTAGCCCTTGCCCATGGAGAAGGGCAGGTCAATTCCGTGCGCCCGGCAGTACTCGATCTCTTCCTCACGGGAGTTCATTTTCCAGACATCCGGCATGCGCCAGGGAGCGATGATCTTCAGGTCCGGAGCGAGCGCTTTGATGCCGAGCTCGAAGCGGATCTGGTCATTGCCCTTTCCGGTCGCGCCGTGGCAGATCGCGGAAGCGTTTTCTTTGCGGGCGATTTCCACCAGCTTTTTCGCGATGCAGGGGCGGGCCATGGAAGTTCCCAGAAGATAGCTGTGCTCATAGACCGCGCCGGCTTCCACGCAGGGCATGATGAAGTCGTCGCAGAACTCATCGGTAACATCCTCAATATATAATTTCGACGCCCCGGAAGCTTTCGCTCTCTCATCCAGATTGTCCAGTTCTTCGCCCTGTCCGCAGTCGATGCAGACACAGATCACATCGTATCCGAAATTTTCCTTCAGCCATGGAATAATAGCAGTGGTATCCAGTCCGCCGGAATAGGCGAGAATTACTTTTTCGCTCATGAAATGAACCTCCGTAATATTTGAATTTTTCAAAAACCGCCGTGCATGCGGATGATGCGCATGCGGGGATGTTCGGTGACTGTAAGTAATATACCGTATTTCGCCGGAGAGTGCAACTGAAAATGAATTTTTTTGAAGAAAAATGCATAAAATGTTATATTAATGAATAATTATGCATAAATTTCTATAAAAACCCGCATTAAATCAAGAAAAAACTGTATGCATTTCCACTTTACATCGGGACGCCACGATATTATGATAGGTAACAGACTTATTTTCGGACACCGGGATTTTTTTAGAGAACCGTTCGGATGGACGTTTCCGATCGGTGAAATGGAGAAGAAATAATGATTAAGGCAGGAATCATCGGCGCGACCGGTTACGCCGGAGCGGAACTGGTGCGCCTATTGCTCGCACATAATGACGTGGAAATTGTCTGGTACGGTTCACGGAGCTATGTGGATCAGAGTTTTGCGAAGATCTATGGCAATTTCTTTCAGATCGTCGACAATGTCTGCAGGGGGGATGATGTCGCAGAGCTGGCGAAAGAAGCGGACGTGATTTTCACGGCGACCCCGCAGGGCTATTGCGCCTCGGTCGTCAGCGAGGAGGTCCTTTCGCAGGCAAAGATCATCGATCTTTCCGCGGACTTCCGTCTGAAGGACGTCGGGACTTACGAGAAGTGGTATAAGATCAGGCACAGGGCGCCGCAGTATGTGAAAGAGGCGGTCTACGGTCTTTGCGAGATCTACCGGGAGGACGTGAAAAAGGCGCGCATCGTCGCCAATCCCGGCTGCTACACGACCTGTTCGATTCTTTCGCTGTACCCGCTGGTGAAGGAGGGTCTGATTGATCCCGACACCATTATCGTGGATGCGAAATCCGGAACGTCCGGAGCGGGACGGGGAGCGAAGATTCAGAACCTGTTCTGTGAAGTGAACGAGAACATCAAGGCATACGGCGTGACAAATCACCGTCACACGCCGGAGATCGAGGAGCAGCTGGGTTATGCCGCAGGCCGTCCGGTTCTCATCAATTTCACACCGCATCTGGTTCCGATGAACCGGGGGATTCTGGTGACGGCGTATGCCTCTCTCACGGATCCGTCTCTCTGCGCGGAAGCGATTCGCGCGGCGTATGAGAAGTATTACGGGAACGAGACCTTCATCCGTCTTCTCGATGACGATGTGACGGCAGAGACCCGATGGGTCGAGGGCAGCAACTATGTGGACATCGGATTCCGCGTCGACCCCCGTACACACCGTGTCGTCGTGATGGGGGCACTGGACAATCTGGTCAAGGGAGCGGCCGGACAGGCGGTGCAGAACATGAATCTCATGTTCGGTCTGGACGAGACCGAAGGGCTGATGATGCCGCCGGTCTTCCCGTGATGTGCAGCAGAGAAAATGAACGGCGGGGCTGTTTCCGGCGTCCGTCGCGGAAGATCAAACGAAACGGAGAAAAATAAATGGGAGATTTTTTCAAGGGAGTTACACTGCCGAAGGGTTTTCGGGCAGCGGGCGGAAGCGCCGGAATAAAGAAGGACGGATCCGATGACATGGCGATGATTTTCAGCACCGCGCCCTGCAGGACGGCCGGAACCTTTACCACAAATCAGGTGAAGGCGGCCCCGGTGAAGTGGGATCACGCGCTGGTTTACGGGAGCGGCATCTCCCGGGCGGTCGTGGTCAACAGCGGCATCGCAAATGCCTGTACCGGCAAAGAAGGTATGGACTGCTGCGCGGCGACTGCGAAGGCAGCCGGTGAGGTTCTGAATATTCCGGAGGACAGCGTTCTGGTGGCGTCAACCGGCGTCATCGGGGCACAGATTCCGGTGGACAAGATCCGGTCTGGCATCGGAAAACTGGCCCCGCTCCTTTCGGAGGCGGAATCGTCCGCGCACACGGCCGCCCGTGCGATCATGACGACGGACACGAAGCCGAAGGAGATCGGAAAGAAAATCCGGATCGGGGGGAAAGAGGCCGCGATCGGCGGCATGTGCAAGGGGTCCGGCATGATTCATCCCAATATGTGCACCATGCTCTCTTTTTTGACGACGGATGTGTGCATCTCGCAGAAAATGCTGCAGACCGCGCTTTCGGAGATTGTCCCCGATACCTACAACATGGTTTCCGTAGACGGCGATACTTCCACCAACGACACGGTTCTGCTGATGGCGAACGGTCTCGCGGGCAATGCGGAAATCACGGAGAAAAATGAAGATTACGAGATATTCCGCGACGCGCTTCTCGAGGTCAATACCGAGATGGCGAAAAAGATCGCCGGGGACGGCGAGGGAGCCACGGCTCTCTTTGAGGTCACGGTGAAGGGGGCGGTAGACAAAGAGTCGGCGGAGACGCTGGCCAAATCCGTCGTCACATCGAATCTGACCAAGGCGGCCATCTGCGGCCATGACGCCAACTGGGGAAGGATTCTCTGCGCGCTCGGCTACTCCGGTGTTCCCTTTGATCCGGAAAAGGTTGAGCTGTGGTTCCGGAGCGCCGCCGGAACGATCCAGATCGCGAAGAACGGAACGTCGACCGGCTACTGTGAGGAGACGGCGACGAAGATCCTCTCCGAGCCGGAGGTGACGGCCATCGCAGACATGCACCAGGGAACGGCGGAGGCGACCGCATGGGGGTGCGATCTGACGCATGAATATGTCACCATCAACGCGGATTACCGCTCATAATACCGAATATACAGGAGTCACAGGAAAAATGGTAAATCAGAAATATCTGGAGAAGGCGGAGGTCCTGGTTGAGGCGCTTCCGTACATCCAGCGTTTTAACCGGAAAGTTATCGTCGTCAAGTACGGCGGCAGCGCGATGGTTGACGAGACCCTGAAGGAGACGGTCATCAAGGATGTCGTCATGCTGAAGCTGTGCGGATTTAAACCGATCATCGTCCACGGCGGCGGAAAAGAAATCTCCCGCTGGGTCGGAAAAGTCGGAATGGAACCGCATTTTGTGAACGGGCTGCGCGTGACCGACGATGAGACGATGGAGATCGCGGAGATGGTGCTGAACAAGGTCAACAAGGAACTCGTCAGCCTGGTGGAGAAGCTGGGCGTCCGCGCGGTCGGTATCAGCGGAAAGGACGGCGGACTTCTCCAGGTGGAAAAGAAGTACTCGGACGGGCAGGACATCGGTTACGTCGGCGATATTAAGAAGGTGGATCCGAAGGTACTCATGGATCTTCTGGATAAGGATTTTCTTCCGATTGTCTGCCCGATCGGCATCGACGATTCGTTCCACTCCTACAATATCAATGCCGATGAGGCAGCCAGCGCGATCGCAAAATCGATGAAAGCGGAAAAACTGGCTTTCTTGAGTGACATCGAAGGAGTATATTACGATATCAATGACCCGTCCTCTCTGATCTCCGAGCTCTCGGTGGAAGATGCGGAGCGTCTGATCACGGACGGCGTCGTGCAGGGAGGAATGATTCCGAAGCTGCAGAACTGCATCACCGCGATCAACGAAGGCGTTTCCCGGGTCCATATTCTGGATGGACGCATCCCGCACTGCCTGCTTCTGGAGATTTACACCAACAAGGGAATCGGAACCGCCATTATCGGAAATCACGAGGAGCGCTTTAACGAGAGCGCGTGAAAACCCGGCGTTTTTCGCAAGCCCCGAAAGGAGTCCTGATCACAATGAATACGACAGAGTTCATCAACGAAACCGAGCAGTATGTGCTGCACACCTACAATCGCTTTAAAATCGTTCTGGATCACGGCGAGGGTGTCTATCTGTACGATACGGACGGGAAGAAATATCTGGATTTCGCGGCGGGCATCGCCGTCTACGGACTCGGCTACAGCTGCCAAAAGCTGAACGATGCCCTGAAGGACCAGATCGATCACATCGTGCACACCTCGAATCTCTATTATAACGTTCCTCTTGCGGAAGCCGCGAGAAAGGTGACGGAGGCGACTGGGCTGGACAAGGTTTTCTTTACCAATTCCGGAACGGAGGCCATCGAGGGAGCGATCAAGGCGGCGCGGAAGTACGCCTGGCTCCGCGACAAGACGACGGATCACGAGATTATTGCCATGCAGAATTCCTTCCACGGCAGAAGTCTGGGAGCTCTTTCGGTCACGGGCAATGCCGCCTACCAGGAGCCGTTCAAACCCCTCATCGGTGGTGTCCGGTTCGCGACCTACAATGATCTGGACAGCGTAAAAGAACAGGTTAATGAGAAGACCTGCGCCATTATTCTGGAGACGCTGCAGGGAGAGGGCGGAATCCATCCCGCTGCTCCGGAATTTCTCACCGGGATCCGGAAAATCTGCGACGAAAACGATATCGTGCTCATCCTGGATGAGATCCAGTGCGGCATGGCGCGGACGGGTTATATGTTCGCATGCCAGGAGTACGGCGTTCAGCCGGACATCATGACCATCGCGAAGGCGATCGGCAACGGCGTCCCGGTCGGGGCTTTCGTCCTGAATAAAAAGCTCGCGGAAAAATCGCTCGTCCCGGGCGACCACGGGACGACCTACGGGGGCAATCCGTTCGCATGCCGCGCGGTCAGCACCGTGTTCGATATTTTTCAGGAGGAGGATATCCCCGGCCATGTGAAAAGCCTGACGCCTTATTTCGAGGAACAGCTGGATCTTCTGGTGAAGGACTTCGAGAGCGTGAAGGGACGCCGCGGAAAGGGATTTATCCAGGGACTCGTCATTGAGGGACGTCCGGTCGGCGATCTGATCGTCGACGCGCAGGATGAGGGCCTTCTGACGATCAGCGCGGAAGGAAATGTGCTTCGCCTCGTGCCGCCGCTCATCATTGAAAAAGAACACATCGACGAGATGATCGAAAAGCTGAGAAAAGTACTCTGGTAATGAACTCGGACGGAATGGTTCCGGTTTTGTACTTTACACGGGGTTTGCCGTGTGCTAGTATTCGTAGCAGTAAAAGATGTTTCACAAAGAGCAGAGTAGGTTCTGGTGCGTGAAGTGCCGCCCGTACAGGGAGTTGACGGACGGACGAAAAGCGGCTGACGGAAATGGTTCCCGCCGCTTGCGGTATCAGGATCGCATCCCGCTGCTGCATATTGAGCGAGAACCTCCTTATGTAGTAAAAGGATTACTGCGAAAGGAGGTTTTTTTATGTTCGGAATTAAAAAGCAGACAGACAAAACAGTTCAAAACGCCGCCGCGGATCCTTCCCGCGGAACCGGGACGGACAATATTTTCGCCGAGTCGCTCGGGGAATTGTCCGGCGCCAGGTCTGTCGCGTTCTGCGGCGTGATGGCGGCTCTGGCCGTGGTATTGAATTATGCCGCCTCGATTGAGATCGGCCAGTATGTCCGCATCGGTTTTTCGATGCTGCCGAATATTATCGTGGATGACTTTTTCGGGCCGGCGATCGGAGGAATATTCGGCGGCGCCCTCGATATCATCAAATATCTGCTGAAGCCGACCGGACCCTTCTTCCCGGGCTTCACGGTCAGCGCGATCCTCGGCGGAATCATCTACGGCCTGTTTTTCTATAAAAAAAAGATCACGGTTGTGCGGGTCCTCGCCGCAAACGCCGTGGTAAAGGTCTGCGTCAACATTCTGCTGAATTCCGTCTGGCTGCACATCCTTTACGGAAAAGGATTCATCGCCCTGCTGCCCGCGCGCGTTCTTTCCAATGCGATTATGCTGCCGATCGACACGGCAATTTATTATTTCATGCTGAATTCGGTGAACAGGGGAGTCCTTCCCCGGTTCCGCGCCGAGAGAAACCGTGCGGCAGCCTGACACCGGAAAAAGAAAGAGAAAAAGACCAGGCGCGCCGGATAAGGGATCATGAACTGGGGCGCTGCAGACAAAGGAGTTTCAGGGGTGTACGTCCGGATCGATGATGATTTTGATCTGAAGAAAATAGCGGACAGCGGACAGTGCTTCCGCTGTGAAGAGATCGGAGGGTTCTGGCGGTTCATGACAGGTCCCTCCGTCGTCTATCTGAAGAAGGTCACAAAAAACACATTCTATGCAAACTGCGGGAAAGAGCAGTGGGAGTCGGTCTGGGTTCCGTATTTTGACCTGAAGAGAAATTACCGCAGGATCCGCGCTTCCGTTCTTTCGGAAGCGAAAAGGAAAGATGATTTTCTCGCGAGAGCGGCGGAGGCGGGAAGCGGAATCCGCATACTGAGGCAGGATCCCTGGGAGACCATGATCACATTCATCATTTCCCAGCGGAAAAGCATTCCCGCGATCCGGAAAGCCGTCCTGGCGCTGGCGGAGACCTGCGCGCTGCCTGCGGATATCGCTGCTTCCCGGACGGAATTTTTTCCGGAGGAGACCTTATTCGCATTTCCGGATCCCCGCTCGCTGTCGCGCCTCACAGACGATCAGCTCTCCTCCTGCGGACTGGGATACCGCCTTCCCTATGTGAGGGACGCGGCGGAAAAGGCCCTCCGGGAACCGGAACTCTTCGCGCGATGGGAAAGGCTGCCGGATGAAGAACTTCTCGCTGCATTGAAATCCGTGAAAGGAATCGGGGACAAGGTCGCCAACTGCGTCATGCTGTTCGCCTTCGGCCGGACCGCCCGCGTGCCGGTCGATACGTGGATCAGCCGCGTGATCCGGGAAGAATACGACGGCAGGGATCCGTTTCACCGGTTCGGCGAAAACGCCGGAATCGTCCAGCAATACGCGTTTTACTATCGCCGTTTCCGTGACACCCTTTCCCGCAAATGAGAGGCAAATTCATGTAAAATTTTTTTCATTGACATCCCCTGGAAACTGAGATATTATATGCAGGTATGGGGCATTAGCGCAGTTGGGAGCGCGCCACATTCGCATTGTGGAGGTCGTGAGTTCGAATCTCATATGCTCCAGTGTTATCTCTCCCCGGAAATGCAGTATCTGCGGTTTCCGGGGATTTTTTTGTTTGATTCATCTGTTTTTGAGGCAGAAAAGGGAAGGTTCAGCGCTGTTCAGTCGCTGCCGTTCTGCCGGAGAAACGGAAAAAAGAGAAGACATTTCATTCCGGGCGGTCAGCCGTGACAGAAAAACGGCTGGCCGCTCTTATTTTAAAAAAAGAGATAGTCTGTTTGTTCCGGTGTTCTTTTTCGGGAACAAAGAGGGAAAACAGCCGCCGCAGGTCCGGCTGTGATTTGTTTTTACAAATCCCCTTTGATCTCGCCGGCTGCTGAAAAATCTCCGGAAGAAGAGGGGGAGGTTTTTCCCCTTGACATCAGGGCGGAGAACTTTGTGATGATGCGGGATTCCGAATCAAAATGAGAAAGGAAATCAGAATTGTTTCTGAAAAAATCAGAAATTTACAACAAAATTACATATTATCAAATAAATTGTAAATATTTTTTGCATTTACGCGCGACTTACATATTCTTTGAATGGAAAGGATAGAAATCCCCTGCTGAATTGCTCTACGATAGCGATGCTTGCGGTTGACCATTCAAGCATATCTGTCATCAATTCTATTCATTCGGGTAAATCAGGGGAGAGCCGGGAAATCCCCTGACCCCTGAAAAAGAAACGTGGAGAACGCAATATGAGGAAACAATTATTTGCTCCTGTCGCAATCATCGGCTACGGATGTGTTTTTCCGCCCGACGGCGTGACAGAAGAGAAGTTTTGGAACAACGTACTCTCCGGAAAAACCGGAATCGCAGATGTGAGCAGGACTTTCTGGAAAGAAGATCTTTACTACAGCGAGGACCCCGCGGCGGAAGACAAAACCTACTGCAAAAAAGGAGGAGTCATCCGGAATTATTCTTTTCCCGATCTTCTTGCAGAGGAATACGGAATCCGGAAAGAGGACACGGATACCCTGACCAGAACTCAGAAGATGACACTCGACACCATTCTTCAAGCGGTGAGATCAGCGGGCTTTCGCGGTCTCGATGCCATCAGGGAAGCGGATTTCATGATTGGAAACATGCTCGGAGACTCTAATATGGCCAACTACGTGCTGGCCAACCGCGTTCCGGAAATCGAAGAATATCTGGAGGAGATACCGGATTTTCTTGAACTTCCCGAGGAAACAAGGGAAGCGGCAAAAAGGGATCTGGAGACCGGAATCACAGAAAATTTCGGAACCGCAAAAAAAGAAGAAAACCTCATTCCTTCCGCTCTTCTTTTCCGTCTCCGGGAACTTTTGAACATTCGCGGGGGAGGGTGCATCGTAGACGGCGCCTGCTCCGGAAGCGGTCTGGTGATCCACGAGGCGGCAAAAAGAATCCATCTGGGAAAGAACAAGGTTTGTGTGACCTCGGCTGTTCTCGGAAACATGGTTGTGACCGGGAATATCGGATTCGCGAAAATCGGAGGCCTTTCCAGGACGGATTCCTATCCGATGGACCATCGGGCAGACGGACTGATTCCGGGAGAGGGAGCCGGAACCGTCATCCTGAAGGATCTCAAGGAAGCGATTCATGATGGGAACCGGATTTATGCCGTGATTCGCGGCACCGGAGTTGCGAGCGACGGAAAGGGACAGTCCATCTATGCGCCGAGTTCAAGAGGACAGCTGAAAGCTATGAACCGCTCCATCGAGGCGGCCGGCATGAGTCCGGATGAGATTGATTACATTGAGACCCACGCGACCGGAACCCGGGTCGGCGATAAAGTGGAGATTGAGACCATCCGTCAGTTCTTTGCCGCCGGAAAGGATCCGGCCAGAAAGATTCCGATTGGTTCAATCAAATCCCAGATCGGGCACGCTTTCTCGGCGGCCGGCATGGCAAACCTGGAGAAAATTCTTCTCGCGTTTCAACACGGTGTTCTTCCCCCGACCAATCATTTTGAACATGTCCCGGACGGAGTCGATCTGGGTCCTCTCTATGTGAACACAGAGGTTCGTCCCTGGGAGAGAAGAGCGGAGGACGTGCCTCGCCGCGCCATGCTGAACGCTTTCGGCTTCGGGGGCATCAACGCGAACGTCTTTTTGGAAGAGTATCTTCCCGCCTATCATGAAAAGCTCATCCGCCAGTGGCAGGACCGGGAGG
Source organism: Bilifractor sp. (assembly GCA_050944685.1). Taxonomy (GTDB): domain Bacteria; phylum Bacillota; class Clostridia; order Lachnospirales; family Lachnospiraceae; genus CADBRN01. The sequence goes on along the minus strand of JBMNRP010000020.1, from coordinate 33,331 downwards.
ATCCGGAATGCGATCTCTCTGTTGTAGGCATCGGCGTTCTTGGAAAACCGGAGGGTTTTACTTCCGGAGAGGGTCAGGAGACCACGATTCTCAGAAAGCCGGACCGGTGGCCGGAAGAGACGGAAAATCTCTTCGATCCCCGGGAGGGATACCTGGTTCAGAATTATTCCTTTCCCTTTATGAAATATCACATCCCGCCGAAAATTCTCAAAGAAATTGACCTGGCTCAGCAGTATTCGCTTATCGCCGCGGGAAGGGCAATCGACTCCTACGGAAGAGAAAAAATCGACGGCGAGAGGACAGGCGTCTACGTCGGGGCGATGATGGGACTGGAATCAGCGATCCGCGCGGATTTTCGGGTTCGCCATGTGGAATATCTCGATCTGCTCGGAAAATCCATGCGGATAAAAAATGTACAGGAGGAGAAGATCCGCGCAATTTTAAAGGCGATCACAGGGAAGGTGAGAGAAAATCTTCCGAAGGTAGAAGAGGACACGCTTCCGGGTTACATGGACAATATCATGGCAGGGCGGATTTCAAACTTTTTTGATTTCTCCGGGACCAACGCGGTGTTTGACCAGGATCTCGTCTCCTTTGACGCGGCGCTCTATCACGCCGCTCTTTCTCTGGAAAACCGCGAAATTGACACCGCTGTCGTCGGCGGAGTGAACGGAAACATGGCTCCGGAGGGATTTGATCTCGGCGGAATTCTGAAAATGAAGGAACAGATCCCCGCAGAAGGCGCCGTTTTCTTCCTGATCAAAAGGACCGCTGATTTGAAGGAGGAGGACCGCGTCTACGCCAGAATCTGCGGTCTGCAGCCGGAAGAATCCGTCAGCCTTCCGGAATCGCAAGCACCTTCCGGAACCCCGTTTTACTTCGGCGCAAGAGATGCCTTCGATCTCCTGGAGCGGATCTTCAGCCGCGATTTTGATCCGGAATCTGAGGTGATTGTGCCCGTCAGAAACGGCAGTCTGAAGCAGAACGGCTATCGGTTTCTTCTTTGCGGCAGGAAGGCGGTCATACAGAAAGCGGAAGAAAAAGATATCGTTCCGGGAGAACCGAAACTTTATTATTTTGCGGGAGACGAAAAGACAGAGCTTTTCCGTCACCCGGTTACCTGTGAGCAGTTTGAAAAGACATCCCTTCCGTTCCGGGCAATAATCGCTGCGGATTGTGAAGAGGAACTGGAGAAAAAGACAGAGTTCGCCGAAAAATATCTGGAGGAAAAAGAAGCATGAGAGCGATGATGTGCAGTGGTCTGGAAGAAAAAATCGAGGAGAATATCGAAAATATCAAAGAGGGAATCTCCGCCGGGTTATACGTGTTCGGCCCGGCCTTCGAGAGCGCTCAGGATGGCTGTTCGATCCTCGAGGGGAAAAAGGTAATCATGCTGACGTCCAACAACTATCTCGGACTTGCGACTCACCCCGAGATCAAAAAGGCCATGCGGGACGCGGTAGAGACCTACGGGAGCGGGACCTGCGGGGCGCGCCTGCATAACGGGACGACGGTGCTGCATAAAGAGCTGGAGAAAAAATGCGCTGACTTTTTTCACACAGAAGACGCGGTTGTAGTCAGCGCCGGATATCTTGCCAATCTGGCCGGAATTTCCGCCCTCGCGAACGATGATTCCACGGTTGTCATCTCCGATCAGCTCAACCACATGAGTATCGTGGACGGCTATACCATGGGGAAGGGTCCGGTCCGCATCTTTGAACACAATAACATGGAAAAGCTTGAGTATATCCTGAAGAGGAACCAGGACGCGAAGAGAAGACTGATCGTAGTCGACGGGGTTTATTCGATGGACGGAGATATCGCTCCGCTCGACCGGATCACGGATCTCGCGGAACAATACGATGCGAGCGTGTTTGTAGATGAAGCGCACGCGCTCGGCTTTGTCGGAGAGACGGGAAGAGGAGCGGCAGAACATTTCCACGTAGAAGAAAAAGTGCATATTCGGATGACCACATTCAGCAAATCTCTGGCTGCCGTCGGAGGGTGCATCGCCTCTGATGCGGACACCTGCCTGTTCATCCGCCATAACGCGCATCCCTATATCTTCAATGCCAGCTTTCCGCCCGCCGTTGCCGCAGGGGTTCTGAAGGCTTTTGACGTGATGGAGAAGGAGACCTGGAGGGTTGACCGGCTCTGGGAAAATACGATCTACTTCCGCCGCTGCCTGAATGAGATGGGGTATAACACTCTGAACAGCATGTCCCCCATCGTTCCGATCTATATTGGGGACGACCTCACTAATATGCGCATGACCAGGAGGCTTCTCGAAGAGGGCGTCTACATTGCGACCGCGATTTTCCCGGCAGTTCCGAGAAACAAGAGCCGTCTGAGGGCGACCATCACCGCGGCGCTTGAAAAAGAGCAGCTGGAACTGGCGCTGGACCGGATAGGCAAGGTCGGTAAAGAATTTGGTATCATCGCGTGAACGGATCGGACGGGAAAAAGCAGGAGAATGAGCAGATGAAAGTCAGAACAAGAAAAATGCTGGAGGATCAGGGAATTTATATCAGAGACAAAGAGGCAGGAAAGAAGATTGCGGCCGTCTTCCCGGGACACGGTGCGCAGTATCCGGGGATGTTCCGGGAACTGTACAGGCAGAACGATGTCGTCAGGGATTCCTTTGACCGGGGAGAGAAGGTTTACCGGGAACTTTCAGGGAAAAGTCTTCTGGATGTGATCTTTTCGGAAGACCGCAAGAAGGGGAAACAGCTGGGAATGCCGGTCTTCATGCAGCCGGCCATCGTTCTTTCCGATCTCGCCGTTTACTGCAGGCTTCAGGCGGATGGCTTTCAGCCGGATTTTCTGTTGGGACACAGTCTCGGAGAAATCGCCGCCCTTGGAGCCGCCGGGTGCTGCACTCTGGAGGAGGCAGTAAAGATCGCCTATTTAAGAGCGAAGGCGGTCGAAACCATTCCGAAGGAAAAACGGGGCGGAATGATCAGCGTCGGAGCTCCATACTCCGATGAGCTCGCCAGGCGATTGATGGAGGCAGGAGGGGAGGGTACTTGCGTCAGCATCATCAACTCCTCCTCTTTTTTCAACCTCTCGGGACCGGAAGAATCCATTCAAAAGATTCAGAAATACTGCGCAAAAAACGGGCTGACCGGAGTAGTATTGAAGGTTTCCCACGCTTTTCACTCTCCCTTAATGGAGAGTGCCGTAGAGCCGTACCGGAAATCGATTCGGGACTTTGTATTTCAGAAGCCTTCCGTCCCCGTCTACTCCACCATCCTTGGACGGGTGTACGAGGACGAGTGGAAATCCCCTGAGGCATTCGCGGACATACTCGCCAGACAGCTGATTACGCCGTTTCGCTTTGATCAGATTATCCGGGATCTCTGCGAAAACCGGGGAGTCGGGTACTTTGTGGAGTCAGGACCCGGGAATATCCTTACAAAGCTTATTCAGACAACGCTTGCGGATCAGTGCTACGCGGTTTGCACGAACCACAGAAAGCATGATGACCGGAAGGAGTATGAGGCCTTTTCGCGAAAGATGCTGTGCTATTACGGTCCGTTCGGAACCAAGAAACTGAAAGAACAGGAAACGAAGATCCGTCAGGAAGGCAGGGGAACGATGAACACAGAAGAGGAAATCAGAGAAAACGTTATTGGGATTATCTCCCGTGAAACGATGTATCCGAAGTCGGTCTTTCAGGACTCTGACAAACCGGTGATCCGGTATTACGCGATCACAGCAGAGGTGGGGGACCGGATCTTTGCTGATCTGGAGAAGCAGTATTCTCTCCGCTTTACAGCGGAAGAAAAAGAAAAGCTCTCCATCCGGGGCATTACAGAAAAGATCTGCGCTGCCACCGGCATTTCTGCGGAAAAAACCGCCGGAAAGACAAGGGGCGCGGCAGACGCGAAGGAGATTCATGACACGGTCAGAAAGACAATCTCAGAGAGCACCGGATACCCGGAGAGCATGCTCGCGGACGATCTCGATTTTGAGGCGGACCTCGGAATCGATTCCGTCAAACAGGGTGAAATCCTCTCCTCCCTCCAGGCGCGCTTCGGATATGAGACCGGCGAGAATGAAGAGGAAAGGGAGCTGAATACGATCTCAGATGTCGTACAGTATCTCACAGAAAAGATGCCGGGTGTTCCGGAGGAGAAAAATGAAACGGCTCCGGAAGAAACTCCGAAGCGGGAAGAGGCGTCCCGTGAGGACGTTAAAAGGGAGGTCATTTCGGTTATCTCTGAGCTCACAGGATATCCGGAGGACATGCTGGAGGAAGATCTGGACCTTGAGGCGGATCTCGGAATCGATTCCGTCAAGCAGGGTGAGATCCTCAGCCGATTGAAGGAGAAGTATCCGACGGAGAATTCCGGCGGGGAAACAGACGTGAAGACGGAGACGATCCGGCAGCTCATCGATTTTGTCACAGGTTCTGCGGAAGAATCCGTCACAAAACCCGTCCCGGACGGCGGGGAGGAATATTCCCTCCGGGATTTGTCGGAACAGCCCTCCTCGAGATATCTTCCGGTATCTCTCGAAAGAGAACTGCGGAAAGATGAGAAATTTAATCTTGCGGGGAAAAACGTACTTCTTATAGAAGATTCATCGGGCGGTGAGGTTACGCAGAAGCTGGGCGTTCTTCTGGAAGAGGCGGGTGCACATGTCTTCCTTCTCCGTTCCAAAGAGGAGACCTCGGACAGGGAAGGAAGATCCGTCGATTTTCTGAATGGAGAGGAGATCCTGGATGCCTCTTCCGGGATTCATAAAGAACATCCGATCTCTGTTGTAATCAATCTTCGGGGCTTTCTGCCTCCTCTCGACGCCGGAGGGATTTCGGAAGAAGAGTTTCTGAGGCAGGTAAAAGAGGTTTACTGCTCCAATTATTACTCCGCAAAGGCGGTCTATGAGACCTTTGAGCAGGATCACAAAGAAACGGGGTATTTCGCGGTGACCTCTGTCGGCGGCGTTTTCGGACTGGAAAAGGGCTGTGCGGGAAATCCCGCCGGAGCGGCAGCGGACGGCTTCGTCAAGGGACTGGAAAAGGAGCTCCGGCCGCTTCACTGCAAGGTGCTTGATTTCCCCGAGCAGGAGGATTCTGAATGGATCGCAAAAAAGATTCTCGAGGAGATCTCCTGGAAGGAATTTCTGGTTGAGGCAGGGTACTTCCGGGGGAAGAGAAAGGTGATCGAGGTAATTCCCAAGGAAATCGAAGAGGAGAGTCAGCTTCAGCCATTGGATGACAGAGATGTGATACTTGTGACCGGAGGAGGAAGAGGAATCGTATGCGTCTGCGTGAAAGCCCTTCTTCGCTGTGCCTCCCCGCGCGTGATCATAACCGGAAGAACGTCTCTTCCGGAAGATGAAGACCCGGTCATGACAATGTCCGATGCGGAGTTTGAATCCTATCGTCAGAAATTCTTTGAGAAGATGAGGGAAGAGCACCCGGAGTACACGCCGGTTCAAATCAGCAGAGAATATGAACGGAAAAACGGCCAGAGACTTCTGTTCCGGAATCTCGAAGAATTTCGGAAATCCGGAGCGGATGTCCGCTACGAGGTCTGCGACGCCTGTAAACCGGAGGAAGTGAGAAATCTGGTCAGAAAGGTGAAAAATCTGTATCCGGGAATTACCGGAATTATCAACGGAGCCGGTCTTCCGTCCTTCGGAAAGATCCCGAAAAAGGACGCAGCCTTTGCCGAAAAAGTCGTGGAACTTAAGGCCAACAGTTTTTACACCCTCTTCCGGGAGTGTCAGGATCAGCCGCTGAAATTCTTCTATAATATGGGATCCATCTCCGGGCGGTTCGGCATGGACGGACAGGTAGATTATTCCGCCGGGGCAAACCTGGTTGAGACACTTTCCTTCTGGGCGTCGGATCTGAAGGACGATACCCGCTTCTGTACTCTGGAGTGGTCCGCATGGGATCAGGTCGGCATGGCCGCGGGAGAGCAGGTTAAAAAAATTCAGCAGGAAAAACGGGGACTGGAGTATCTCTCTCTGGAGGAAGGGACCGCCCGCTTCCTCAACGAGCTCTTCTACGGCGGTGATTGCCCTGAAGTACTGTTCTTCGGAAAACTCGGGGAAAGCAACCTTCCGAAGGGACAGCTGACGCTTCTCTCGGACGATCATAAAACGATTGCCCGGCTGACAGATGAAGAGACGGGACTGGTCAACGACCCGATCTCTTTCCCGATGCTGACAAGAGTGGTTCGGTTCGATTCCGAAACCATCACCGCCGAGAAAAATCTTACGCTTGAGGAAGACGTGCATCTCGCCGATCATCTGGTTGAGGGGAAACATGTCTTCGCCGGAGTCATGCACATCGAGACTGCCTGCGAGCTCGTCCGGATGTTCCTCGCCCTGAACCATCTGGACGATTACCGGCTCACGGTCGTCCGGAATTTCCGGTTTGACCGGTTCATCAAGGTTTTTCCCGGAAATCCGCTGACGCTGACCGTGACCGGAAAGATTACCTCCAGAAAAGAGAATACCCTCTGCATGCACGTGGAGTTCCGGTCCGACTTTGTGAACCGGATGGGTGTCGTCGTGGAAAAGGATCGTTTCCACTCCTGCGGGGACATCTACGCCGAGAGGAGCGAGGCTCCCGGGATGGTCGCAAGAGAATTTAAGACGGATGGGAAAAAACTCGACCTCGCAAAGTATTATCGGAGCGCCGTCCGCGCCATTACCTTCGGGGACAGCTTCCGGTGTGTACGCGACGTGACTCGGAATGAGGACGGAGAAGTGGACGGAATTGTGGACGTCCCCCGAGACGGACAGTATCTCTCCTATGTGAGGTACGCGAGAACCTGCATCTCTCCTGTGACCGTCGACTGCATCGGAAGACCGATGCTGTTCCGTGAATATGATCTCTTCGGATACACAGTTGTCCCGACCGAGATCCGCGAGACGCACATCTACCGGAGATTCGGCGCGGGAGAGGTGCTGAAGGTACACTGCAAGGTTCAGGAGGAACGCGGAAAGGACGTCTGGTATTCCGCGTGCGTAACGGACGAGGAGAACAACGTCATTTTTGATATCGCCGGCATGAAGCTCACAAGGATTGACAGACAGAATGGAGATCACGCTCTGTGTGAAGCGGATGAAGCATATTCTTCCGCGGTATGAAGGCAGGTTTGGAGAAGTGCGCTTCTCAAAAATCTGCAGGGCTCCGGAGGAATTCCCGCCTGAGTGTTTTTCCGAGGCAGAGCTCTGTAAAATCCGGCGGCTCTTCCGGAATGAAAGGCGGATGTACGCCGTCATGACCGGACGCCGGATGCTGAAGGAGATGCTGATGGAACGGGGAATCCGAGAAGCCCCGGGAGAAATCGAGATCCTCAACCGGGACGGCTGCAAAGGAATCCCCTATGCTGCCGTCCGGGGTGTACACCTTGAGCAGGCGGTCTCTCTCTCTTATTCCGGCGACGCAGTGAGCGCCGCCATCGGGAATGGCTGCCGGATCGGAACCGATCTCGAGCGGATCGGAAACGTGACGGGGCCGGTCATCCGGCGTTTCTTTACGCCCGGAGAACAGAGACATCTTCAGGGACTGAATGACGGGAACGCCGCGCTTCGGATCTGGTGTTTCAAGGAAGCGCTGGTCAAGGCAATGGGCGCGAGACTTCTGAACGAGGCATTAAAGATCGAGGTCTTCGAAAACCGGGAGACAGGTGAGTTTCTCGTCGAGATGAACGAGACTTCTCTGCCGAAAGAGAGAGAGGCGGAAATTCTGCTGGCGGAGAATCAGGAATTCTGCCAGGTGACCTGTTTTTTTCCGGAAGCCCGGCGGAACAATAATGGCAACAGAAGGGAAAGAAAATGACTGGAATCTATTTAAGCGGCACAGGAAATACAGAACACTGCATAAAAAAATTTCTGCATCTGATGGATCCGGCAGCCCGGGTCGTCCGAATGGAGGACAGCGCAGCAAGAGAAGCGCTTGCCGGTGACAGGGAGATCGTCCTCGGGTATCCGACCCAGTTTTCAAACGCTCCCAGAATGGTCCGTGATTTCATCACGGAAAACGCGGATCTCTTTGACGGGAAGATCGTTTTTCTTCTCGTCACAATGGGAGCGTTTGCAGGAGATGTGACCGGATGCGCGGCGAGAATCCTTCGGAAAGAGGGCGCCAGAGTGATCGGCGCCATGCAGATCAAGATGCCGGATTCTGTCTGCGACAGCAAGTTTCTCAAAAAAACCCGTGAGGAGAATGTCCGGATCATCAAAGAGGCAGATCAGAAAATCGAACAGGCCGTGAAAGAGATCCGAAAGGATCATTATCCCAGAGAAGGCCTCTCGTTTGTCGATCACGTCAAAGGTCTGTTCGGGCAGAGGCTGTGGTACAGCTCACGCACGAGAAATTATTCCGACCGGCTGAAAATCAGCAGCGCCTGTATCGGGTGCGGGCTCTGCGTCCGGGAGTGCCCGATGCACAATCTCATCCAGGGAGGCGGCCCCGGCACCCGGCCGGTGCCCTCCGGCCGCTGCACGATGTGCTACCGGTGCATCAGCCGCTGCCCCGTTCAGGCCATCACATGCGTCGGGAAAAATGTCATCGAACAGACCAGATATGAGAAATTCATTAAAGAGACATAAAGGAGGATGGAAAAGCCCATGGATGTTATGTCGGATCTATTTGTTACCTGCCCGTCATGCAAGAGGAGGCAGCTTGTCTCCCGGTGGGAGAAAAATCTGTATGTCTGTCCGGTATGCGGGAAGAATCTGCCGATGCCGGGCAGGGCACGTCTCGCTTCGGTCTTTGACGCGAGAAGCGCAAAGGAAATCGACGCGGGACTGGAGAGTGAAAATCCGCTCGCGTTCCCGGACTATGAGAAAAAACTGAAAAAGGCTCAGGATAAGACAGGACTGAAGGAATCCGCACTGACGGCCGTCGGGACGATCGGGGGAATCCCATCGACGGTCTCCGTCATTGATTCCGGATTCCTGATGGGATCCATGTCCAGTGTGGTCGGGGAAAAAATCACGCGGGCCGTGGAATACGCGACAGAAAACCGCACCGCTCTGATCATCTTCTCGGCCAGTGGCGGAGCGAGAATGCAGGAGGGAATATATTCTCTGATGCAGATGGCGAAGACCGCCGACGCAATCGAGGAATTTTCCCGGCGGGGAGGATTTTACATCAGCTGCCTGACCCATCCGACCACGGGAGGGGTCACAGCATCGTTTGCTTCCCTCGGGGATATTACGCTCGCCGAGCGGGGCGCGCTGATCGGGTTCGCCGGCCCCCGCGTGATCGAGCAGACCATCGGGAAAAAGCTTCCGAAGGGCTTCCAGAGAAGCGAATATCTGGAAAAGCACGGATTTGTCGACCGAATCGTCGAGCGTTCCGAGCTTCGCCGGACCCTGATTGATCTTCTCCGTCTTCACTGCGGGGAGAAACAGGGAAAAGCCATGTAAGCGCGAAGGGAGATACGAGGAGGAATCAGGAGGAAAGAAACATGAACAAAAATCTGAAACCCTGCGAGCGCCTCTCGATTGAGAGAAACATCCGGAGACCTCATCTGGGCGATTTTCTGGATCACCTTTTTACTGATTTTTTTGAGCAGAAGGGGGATCACCTCTATGATGAGGACAGAAGCATCCGCGGCGGAATTGCCCGTTTCCACGGAATTCCGGTTACCGTTCTGGGACACTTCAAGAGCCATTGCGCCGAGGAAAACATAGTCAGCCATTTTGGTATGCCCTGCCCGGAAGGTTACCGGAAGGCGCTTCGGATCATGAATCAGGCGGAGAAATTCGGACGTCCGATCATCACATTTGTTGACACACCCGGGGCTTATCCGGGAATGGAGGCAGAGGAGCACGGACAGGGGGAAGCGATTGCGAGAAATCTGGCCGCCATGAGCCATTTTCGCGTTCCGATCATTTCTGTCGTGACAGGAGAGGGAAACAGCGGAGGCGCTCTCGCCATCAGTGTGGCAAACCGCATTGTGATGCTGGAAAACGCGGTGTTTTCCGTTCTCTCCCCGGAGGGATTCGCATCGATTCTCTGGAAAGACTCCAATCGTGCCGGGGAGGCCTGTGATGTCATGAAGATGACCGCGGAAGACCTTCTCTCTGCGGGAGTCTGTGACGAGATTATCGAGGAACCGTGCTTTGGCGCGCAGACCGCCCCGGATTTTGTCTACGAAAGACTGGACCGTTCACTTGCGTGCAGCCTTGCGCGATACAGAACGATGTCTGATGACGAGATCCTTCGGGAACGACATGAAAAATTCCGCAGGATCGGAGAATTTGTCGAGACGACTGAAAAGAAGAAGCAATTCGAAACGATGCCGGGCAGGGACAGACAGTTTCTCTCAAACGTTCCGGTGTTTCCGGAGGCCGGCCGAAGATCTTCGTTCTAATAAGAAAAATAATACGGATCAGAAAAAGCGGAGAATACCGTCCGCGGCTCCGGGAGAATATCAGCTTCTCTTCAGGTCCCGCGGGTGGCAGTCCGCTTTTTTTCATGGTAATATATTATTATCAGCTGATGAATCACGGGACATACTTTCACGATTTTCCGATCGCGGACTCCAGACGGACGAAGGAAAAATTCCTCGTCCGCTTTGCTTTTTCGCCGAACCGGAGAACCGGAAAAACGCCCGCGAAATCCCGAAGACGGGAATGTACGAGAGGAACGGTTCATTCGGATGGAAAAGCAGTCACAGCGGGAGCGGATTCTCGATTACGCGAAGAAAACCTATGGAACCTCCCCGGAATATCTCTGGAAGCGGTATCCCTCTTATGCGGTTCTGCGGCACGCGGATAACCGCAAATGGTACGGTATCGTGATGTATGTTCGGGGGGAGGCAGCCGGATGTGCGGCAGAGGAGGGAGCCGATCTTCTGAATGTGAAGGTTCCGGACCGCGCCATGCACGACCTGCTGCTTTCCCAGAAGGGGTTTCTGCCCGCCTGGCACATGAACCGGGAGAAATGGCTGAGCGTCCGTCTCGACGGGAGCGTAAAGGATCCGTCGGTTTTCCGTCTCCTCGACGAGAGCTTTCTCGCGACTGCCTCGAAAGAGACGGCGGCGCGCCGCCGCGGGAAGGCGGAGTGGATCCTTCCGGCGAATTATTCATACGCGGATCCGAGGCACTTTTTCGATGAGACGGACACGGTCACCTGGACGCAGAGCAGCAGCGTCCGGCCGGGCGATATCGTCTACATTTACGCGGGCGTTCCGATCGGCGCGATCCTTTACCGCTGTCAGGCGGTGGAGACCGATCTCCCTGCGGAAGGGGACATGAGGGAACATTTCCGGAGCGGGAGAATGATGATCCTCAGGCTTCTCACGCGATACCCGGAAACGCTCTTTTCCCGGGAGCGGTTAAAAACAGAGTTCGGCGTCACAAATGTCCGGGGCCCGAGATACGCTCCGGACCGCCTCGCCGCCGCCCTGAAGAAATATTCAAACAGATCGAAATGATTTTTTTCAAAACAGACGATTACAAGAATAATGAGCACAATGAATCCTGTATCCGCATCAGGTGAAGGCGGAAAGGGAATCCGGTTCCGCCATTCCCTGTATCTCATTCTGGCAACTTTTTTCTGGGGCACAACCTTTGTGGCGCAGAGCGTCGCGATGGACGGGCTGGGTCCGTTTACATTCAATATGTGCCGGTGCGCAGTCGGCTCGCTGGTGCTGCTTCCATTGGGTATCGGCACGGGAAGGATTGACCCGCTGGCGGTGAATTACCGCGGGAATGAAATCCCCGGCTTGTCCCTCCCTGCGAAAGAGAGGAGAAAAAATCTTCTCAAGGGAGGCGTTGTCGTCGGACTGTGCATGTTTGCGGCAAGCGGCTTCCAGCAGATGGGACTCGTCTATACGACGGCGGGGAAGAGCGGTTTCGTGACGGCATTGTATATCATTCTGGTGCCGGTGATCAGCCGGATCCTCTTCCGGAAAAAATGCAGTCCCCTTGTCTGGGCAGCCGTGGCTCTCGCTGTAGCCGGATTTTTCTTCCTCTGCGTCAGGAAGGGGTTTTCCATTAACAAAGGGGACCTGATCACGCTGTGCGGATCCTGCTTCTGGGCGCTGCACATTCTGAGTGTCGATCATTTCGTGCAGAAGACGAACGGCATTCAGCTCTCCTGCGTGCAGATGATTGTATCGGGAATCGGTTCCGCGGTTGTGGCGGGACTTGCCGAGACACCTTCCTGGTCATCCATCGTCGCCTGTACCGGGCCGATTCTGTACGCCGGCATTCTTTCGTCCGGCGTCGGTTTTACCCTGCAGATCGTCGGCCAGAAGGGACTGAACCCGACGACGGCGGCCCTTCTGATGAGTCTGGAATCGGTGATTTCTGTTTTCGCCGGGTGGATCGTTCTGGGTGACGCGCTGACGCCGCGGGAGATTCTGGGCTGCGCGCTGGTGCTCGCCGGCGTCATCCTGGCGCAGCTCCCGGACCCGAAGGCGGCTTCCCGGTTGTCATAATGAATTTTAAGAAATACATTTTGTCCTCCTGTTTGCATGGTATAATCCTCAATAGCAGTACGAAATGAAATGGAAAGAGGCTTTGCGTGCATATGAACAGACCTGTAAAGCAGGAAAGAAATCATACGGTGGCGGCAGCGGCGTGCCCGGATTACAGTGTGGAAAATGTCCGCAGTGCGCTGACCCGCGTGCTGGAGCCTCTGGGAGGTCTTTCGTTTGTGAGGCCCGGGATGAAGATCGCGATCAAGGTGAATCTGATCGCGGCGCGCGCTCCCGAAAAAGCGGCGACGACGAATCCGGTTCTTGTCGCGGAACTCGCCCGCATGCTGAAAGAGCGCGGAGCGGAAGTGATCGTCGGGGACAGCCCCGGGGGCACTTACACCGCGTCCCATCTGAACGGCGTTTACCGGACCTGCGGTCTGGCCGCGGCGGAAGAGGCGGGAGCCCGCCTGAACGAGGATTTTTCGGTGCATAACGCTTCTTTTCCGGAGGGGAAGGCGGCGAAGCAGTTTTCCTATACGGGCTGGCTGGATGACGCGGATCAGATCATAGATTTCTGCAAGCTGAAGACGCACGGCATGCTGAAGATGACGTGCGCTGTGAAAAACATGTTCGGGACGATTCCGGGGATGACGAAGCCGGAGTACCACATGCGTTTTCCCGAGATCGGGGATTTCGCGGACATGCTGATTGACCTGAATGAATATTTCCGCCCGGCTATCAATATCGTCGACGCGGTGGACTGCATGGAAGGAAATGGTCCGACGGCGGGGACGAAGCGCCATATCGGACTGCTGCTGGCGAGTGAATCGCCGTATGATCTCGATGTCGTCTGCGCCCATCTGATCGGTCTTTCCGGGAAGGACGTGGCGACGATTTCGAGGGCGGCGGCGCGCGGGCTGGGACCTGCCTCCTTCGAAGAGACGAAGAGGGCAGGGGACGACATCACGCCTTTTGTCACTCCGGATTTTCAGACGGATATTCACACCGTAGGAATTGATTTCAGTTCGGGAATCGGCCCGATGAGCCGGATTGCCAATTCCGTGATGAACGCCGTTTTTGCGACGCGGCCTCAGGTAAAGCCGGACGAGTGTGTCGGCTGCGCGCAATGCGCGAAGGTCTGCCCGGCAAAGGCCATTTCGATGCGGCTCGGAAAGCCGGAGATTGACCGGAGCAGATGCATCCGGTGCTTCTGCTGTCAGGAGTTCTGTCCGAAGGGCGCCATGAAGGTTCATCACACCTGGATCGGGACACTGGTGAGAGGCGTCACGCAGAGCCGGGAGACTCCGCGAAGAAACAGAAAAACAGAATAGTGCCGCCATCGAGGGCGGCAGAACGGGGATTGCTCAATGGGAGTATTATCGAAATTTCAGCAGAGCCTCCAGAAACCGGAGGGGATGCTCGGAAAGATGGCCGTCAGCGGCATGAATGTAGGAAGCGCCAAATGTTCGGACTGGGGAATCTCTCATCTGGAAGGGATATCGCCCCGTGTAATTGCGGAGCTCGGATGTGGCGGAGGACGCAATGCAAAGCAGCTGCTGGAACGCTTCCGGGGATCAAAGCTGCTCGGACTTGATCATTCAGAAGTCGCGGTAAGGAAGGCGGAGTCGGTCAACCGGCAGGCGATTTTCGAAAAACGATGCAAGATCATTTTCGGGGATGTCAAAGATATTCCGTTTAAAGATGAAGTAGCCGACCTGGCGACCGCCTTTGACACGGTCATCTACTGGCCCGGGCCGGCTGAGAGCTTCAGGGAAGTGCGCCGTATTCTGAAACCGGGCGGGATTTTTCTGATCGTAAATTCCAGCGACGGGATTCCGGTGGAAGAGGATGTCTGGAGCAGTGAAGAGACGGCGGGCTATAAAGAGCATGAGCTCTGTGCGTTTCTGAAGGAAGCGGGCTTTTCGGAAATCGGGATTGATCACGCACAGGATCTTCACTGGCTGTGCATTCTCTGTCAGAAGTAATCGAAGCGGGAGATTGCTGCCATGGTGAATATTTGGAACAGGATACCGAAGCACCGTCTGATCAGTGACGGTATTTATCTGGTCAAATGGATTTTACTCGGCTGCGGGATGGGCTTTCTGGTCGGAGGCGTAATCACGGGCTTTTATTATGCACTTCATTTTTCCACGAAGCTGCGCATGGAAAATCCGTGGATCATAGCATTCCTGCCCGCCGCCGGTCTTTTCATCGTGTTCCTTTACAGAGCCGCGGGAGATCTGGAGGATAAGGGGACCAATCTCGTCATTTTATCCATTTCCGGCAACGAGAGCGTTCCGCTGAAGAAGGCGCCGCTGATTTTTGTATCTACCGCGATCACGCACATGTTCGGCGGTTCATCCGGCCGGGAGAGCGCCGCTCTTCAGATCGGGGGCTGCATCGGACAGAACGTCGGGCGCGCCCTGAGACTGAAAAGGGGCGACATCAAGACGATTACCATGTGCGGAATGAGCGCCGCTTTCGCCGCACTGTTCGGAACGCCGATGTCCGCTGCGCTGCTGGCGATGGAAATCTCCAGCGTCGGCGTCCTGTATTACTCGGCCCTCATCCCCTGTGTGCTTTCCGCGCTGGTCGCCACCTCCTTCAGTGAGTTCCTGGGAGCCGAAGGAGATGTTTTCCGCGTCAATACCACGCCGGAATTTACCCTGAATAATGCCGTACTCTGTGTGATTCTGGCTCTGCTCTGCGCCCTGCTGAGCAGCTTTTTCTGCTGGCTTCTGCACAAGGCGGGTCAGCTTTATAAGAGTTTTTTTCCGAATCAGTATCTCCGCATCGCGGTCGGCGGCGGAATCGTGGCCGCGCTGACGTTCCTTCTCCGCACCACTATCTATAACGGAGCGGGAATGGATGTGGTGGAGCTCGCCTTTGAGGGGAAAATTCCCCTGTACGCATTTCTTCTGAAAATGCTGTTTACCGCGCTCACGCTCGGAGCCGGTTTCAAGGGAGGCGAAATCGTTCCCTCTCTCTACATCGGGGCGTCCTTCGGATGCACGTTTGCCACTCTTTTCGGCACGAGCGTCCCGACCAGCTGTGCGATCGGAATGGCCGCGATGTTCTGCGGAGTCACCAACTGCCCGATCGCCTCGCTGCTTCTGTGTTTCGAGATGTTCGGATACGCGGGGATACCGTATTATTTTCTGGCGATCGCTTTCGCCTATACGTTTTCGGGCTACTACGGTCTCTACGGAAGCCAGAAGATCGTGTACTCCAAGACCCGGAACAAATATATCAACCGGAAAACCAAGTGAGGGAGGAATGATCTTCGCCGGGATTTCCGCGAAAAATTTTCTTCCTGTCCGGGAAAATCTGAAAAAATGCGGCAGTGCGTTTCTGTGTACTGCCTTGAATTTGCCCCCTGAATCCTTTACAATGATAACAGAATTGCAGGGGACCTCGCGGCGTTTGCAACTGCTGTGAGGTGGGCAATGAAAAAGAAAACATGGATCTTTTTGATGGCGTTTGCTCTGCTTTTTTCGTCCTGCGGCCGCGGCTATGAAGTGGTCATTTCCGGATCTTCCATGACAGAGGCCGCTTCTGCGGAAGCGGATGACGGCGGGTCCGCGGATTCCGGCGTGACCGGTGAAGGCGGCGATGCAGAGAAGAGCGGCGGGTCAGAAAAAGACGGAACCGGGAGCACAGCTTCCGGCAGCGGGAGCGGGAAAGAATCGGCTCAGGCCGTTCCGCTGATTTATGTCTATGTCTGCGGAGCCGTGAAAAATCCGGGCGTGTATCAGCTCCGGGCGGACAGCCGGGTTTATGAGGCCGTCCAGGCTGCCGGAGGATTTACGGAGAATGCGGATTCCAGATCCCTCAACCAGGCACAGATCCTGGAGGACGGGGAGCAGATCACGGTGCTGACGGCGGAAGAAGCGGCGTCCGGCGGAGTTTCCGGAATTGCCGGAGGAGCGGGAAATTCCGACTCGGGAACCGGAACTTCTCAGACGGCAGGTAACGCAGGAGAAAACGCAAAAGTAAATATCAATACCGCGACGAAGGAAGAGCTCATGACGCTTCCCGGCATCGGCGAATCCCGCGCGGAGGCGATCATTGCCTACCGCGAGGAGAACGGATCCTTCCGATCCATTGAGGACATCATGAAGATCGAAGGAATCAAAGAAAAGATGTACGCGAAGCTGCAGGATAAGATCGCGGTTTGACAGAACCGGCGGTATCAGTGTGCGGAGGGGGTCCGCAGGAGTATCAGAATATGGCGAGAAAAATACTAGTTGTTGATGACGAAAAAGCGATTGTAAAAGGGATATGCTTTTCTCTGGAGCAGGACGGCATGGAGACCGACGTCGCCTATGACGGTGAGGAAGCCCTTCATCTGGCGAGAGAAAACACATATGATATTATTTTGCTCGATGTCATGCTCCCGAAGCTGTCAGGATTCGAGGTCTGCCAGCAGATCCGGGAATTTTCCAATGTTCCGATCATCATGCTGACGGCGAAGGGCGAGGATATGGACAAGATTCTCGGCCTGGAGTACGGGGCGGATGACTATATTACAAAACCCTTCAATATCCTGGAGGTCAAGGCCCGCATGAAGGCCATCATCCGCCGCACGAAGCGTGCCCGCGAGCAGGAAGAGCAGTCCCGGATCGTCGAGATCGGTGACCTGAAGATGGATGTGGACGCGCGCCGCGTGTTCATCAAGGGAAGAGAGGTCAATCTGACCGCGAAGGAGTTTGATGTTCTGAAGCTTCTCGTATTTAATCCGAACAAGGTATACAGCCGGGAAAATCTGCTGAATATCGTCTGGGGGTACGAGTATCCCGGAGACGTGAGAACCGTCGACGTCCATATCCGGAGACTCCGCGAAAAGATCGAGGACAATCCGAGCGAGCCGAAGTACGTCCATACCAAGTGGGGCGTCGGGTATTACTTTTCAACGATCGAGTAAGGCCGAAATATTTTTCAGTGAATAAGGGACCGCTGCATTTGAGGGCAGGTGTAGATAATGTTTATCCCTGCCGGAGATGAAAAATGCAGCAGTCCCTTTGTAATGAACAGGCACAGGAGGTTTGTAAAACAGGACAGGAGGCGACATGGGAGGCTTTTTTGGAGTAGCATCACACGGGGACTGTGTTTTCGATTTATATTACGGCACGGATTACCATTCGCATCTCGGAACAAGGCGGGCCGGAATGGCGGTCTATGATCCGGTCAGAGGATTTAACCGCGCGATACACAACATTGAGACGACAAATTTTCGCCCGAAATTTGAGAAGGACGTCCGGGAGATGGAGGGAAATATCGGGATCGGATGCATCTCCGATTTTGAGCCGCAGCCGCTGATTGTCCGATCGCATCTCGGCACCTTCGCGATTACCTGCATTGCAAAGATCAACAACATGAAAGAACTTTCAGACGAGCTGTTTCACAGCGGCTTTTCGCATTTTCTGGAGATGAGCGGGGGAGACGTCAACCCGACGGAAATGGTTGCGGCCATAATCAGCCAGAAAGACAGCTTTGTTGAGGGGATCCGCTGTGCACAGGAAAAAGTGGACGGCTCTCTGAATCTGCTTCTCATGACAAAGGACGGCATTTACTGCTCCCGGGATCGTCTCGGAAGACTGCCGCTGGAGATCGGACGAAATGACAGCGGATTCTGCGCGTGCGTCGAGAGTTTTTCTTATCTGAATCTCGGCTACCAGGCGGAAAAAGAACTCGGTCCGGGCGAGGTGGACCTCATCACGCCGGACAGCTGCGAGGTCGTGGTCCCGGCGGGAAAAGAGATGCGGTTCTGCACTTTCATGTGGATCTATTACGGATATCCCACCTCTTCCTACGAGGGTCTGAACGTGGAACAGGTCCGTTACCGCTGCGGGGCGGCGCTCGCGGACCGCGATCGGAAGCGCGGCATTCAGCCGGATCTGGTCGCCGGCGTTCCGGACTCCGGTGTCGGCCACGCGATCGGCTACTCGAACGAATCCGGCGTCCCTTACGCGCGTCCGTTCGTAAAATATACGCCAACCTGGCCCCGGTCCTTCATGCCGCCTTTCCAGAACCGCCGCGATCTCATCGCGAAGATGAAGCTGATTCCGATTCCGGCATTGATCCGCGGGAAGAGCCTGCTGTTGATCGATGACTCGATCGTGCGCGGGACACAGCTGCGCAACACGACGGAATACCTTTACAGCAACGGAGCCAGGGAGGTACACATCCGACCGGCGTGCCCTCCGCTCGTATTCGGCTGCAAATACTTAAATTTCTCCCGGTCAAATTCGGAAGAAGAGCTGATTTCGAGGCGCGTGATCGAAAAGCTCGAGGGGACGAAGAATCTGACAAGAGAAGTCCTCGACCGGTACACCGATCCGGACTCGGAGGAATACCGGGCGATGCTCCTGGAGATCAGAAGGCAGCTGAACTTTACGACGCTTTTCTATCACCGTCTGGACGACATGCTCTCCTCTATTGATATTAATCCGTGCCGGCTCTGCACCTATTGCTGGTCGGGGAAGGAATAAACAGCCATTTATAACCTGCCGCGATTTTCCCTGCGGCAGGTTTTTCAAATGGTCACTCTTCGATGGTCACTGACCGGACCAGAAATTCGCGCCCGTGAATCAGTTTCCCCGCGGAAGTATGGCAGATGGGGCAGAGATATCCGTTTTCGCGGGAGGGGTGATAAGATGTGCCGCACCCGGCGCAGTGAAACTCGACCGGGATTTCCTCGACGGTCAGTTTTGAGCCCTCGAGGACCGTGCCCCGGGAGGCGGATGGCCAGTAGCGTACCATGTAGTCCGGAACGAGTCCGGTCATCTCTCCGATCGAGATCGAGACCTCGGATACCGTTTTGGCATGATTGGCCTCCGCCGCATCGGAGGCAATCTTTACCAGCCGGATGAGATAGCTTAATTCGTGCATTTGCCGAAACCTCCCGATCCAAAAGGATACTTTTCAGTAGAAATTCCTGAAACCGCTTGAAAGAGTTTTTATGTTATTATAATATACCTTATGTAAAAAGAAAATTTGAATAAAAAAAGAAATAATATATAAACCATTTAGAAAAAAAGCAGAAAAGAATGGGGTGGGATTTTTTAAATGGTACTACTGAAAAACATTGAATTGTTATATAATGAAGTCAGTGTCAGGCTTCAGGATTCTGGCACCTGCCTGAACCGGATTCATAACGGATTCATTCATCCCACCCGGAAGATCTCCGTTTTTCTGGCATGGCCGGGAATTCTTCCGGCTGACGTTTATTGTACCGTTTACGGTAATAACAGTCATGGCGTACCCGCGTAAAATCAGGATAAGTCAGGATCCTGCTCAGATTATCCGGGCGGATGCGGAGCCTGAATTTATCCCTGCGGACACGGCATGCTTTCTTTGTGTATCAGAAGGATACCGGAAATTCTTTGAGAACAGGAGGATTCCATCGGATGAATGTCGTACCATTTTTAATCTGCTTTCCGTTTGTAGTGGCTCTGCTGATGTTTTGTATCCGGGTCAATAAAATACGGAACGCGGTGGCGTATGTGAGCGCGGTCATCATTATGGCTGCGTCCGTCTTTTTGTGCGTTCAGTGGGCGTTGAAGGGCGCGGAAAGCATGGAGCTGTATTTTCACACGGAGGTGGCCGACAAAGCCATTCTCATCGCCGAGATTGTTCTGATGTGCGTGGTTACTTACTGCTCCTTCAAACATCACAGATGGTATATCAGCCTTCTCTCAATCATTCCGACTCTTGCGATCGCCTGGCTTGAGATCATGGGGCCGGAGATGGAAGAGTACAAGAAGATTTATGTCGATCATCTGTCGATCCTCATGTGTCTGATTGTCGGCATTATCGGAAGCCTGATTATCATTTATGCCGTCGGATATATGCACGGATATCAGCATTACCACACGGACATTCCGGACCGGAGGTATTATTTCTTCACAATCCTGTTTCTTTTCCTCGGTGCGATGTTCGGATTCGTACTTTCTTCGGATCTTCTGTGGATTGATTTCTTCTGGGAGACGACATCCGTCTGCTCCTTCCTTCTCATCGGGTACACAAAGCTGGACGAGGCAGTGACAAATTCCTTCCGCGCTCTGTGGATGAACCTGCTCGGCGGATGCGCTCTGGCTGCAGGCATTATTTACTATGCGCTCTCGAACGGGAATACGGATCTGCAGAATCTGATCTGGAACGGTTCTCAGCCGGCCGCATCCATCTCGGTTATTCTGATCGCGTTCGCGGCTCTCACGAAAGCCGCGCAGCTTCCGTTTTCCAGATGGCTTCTCGGAGCCATGGTCGCGCCCACTCCGTCCTCGGCCCTGCTCCACAGTGCGACGATGGTAAAAGCCGGCATCTACATTCTTTTCAGACTGGCCCCCGCTATGAGAGGCAATCTCTGCGGCGATATGGTCGCGTTTATCGGCGGTTTCACGTTTCTCGCCGCGTCATTTATGGCGATCGCGCAGAGCGACGGGAAAAAGGTTCTCGCGATGTCCACGATCTCGAACCTGGGACTGATGGTCGCGTGCGCGGGCGTCGGACGTCCGGAAACGATCTGGGCAGGCGTGTTCCTCATGATATTCCACGCGATCAGCAAATCTCTCCTTTTCCAGGATGTCGGGGCGACCGAGAACTCGCTGCATTCCAGAGACGTTGAGGAAATGCAGGGACTTCTGTACAGACTGCCGAAGCTCGCGATTATCATGTTTATCGGCATCTGCGGCATGTATCTCGCCCCGTTTGGCATGCTTATCTCCAAGTGGGCTGCTCTGAAGGCATCGGTGGATGAAAAAAATATCATTCTGGTCTTCTTCATCTGCTTCGGTTCCGCGACCACTTCCTTCTATTGGACGAAGTGGCTCGGAAAACTGATCGCCAGAACGACGAAACCTGCTGTGAAGGACATTACCAAAGTAAATGAGATGATCTCGCTCGGGATTCACACGGCCATGATGATTGTGATCTGTGCTTTGTTCCCGATGCTTTCCAGAATATTTGTGGACCCGTTGGTGAAAGAAATGTTCGGCGTTGCGGAGCCGGTTATCACAAGAGGAGTTCTCTATCTGCTGGTGCTGCTTATCCTGTTCTTCTTCGCGGTTCCTGTTCTGGCCTACCTGAGAAACAAGCATATGGCGGTCAATAAAAAACTTTCCTATATGAACGGAATTAACACGGGAAATAATGATGCGTTCATCGGTTCGTACGGAGACGAGAAAAAACTGGTTGTTGCCAATCTGTATTTTAAAAATGTATTTGGCGTGAGAAAGTTAATGGTACCGAGCGAAATTCTGACGACGGCGGTAATCATTGGATTTATTGCGATGAGGATTGGAGGCTCGTTATGATGCCGGAAAGATTGATTCTGATGATTCTGTATGTGCTTCTCGCACCGTTTGTCGGGGCACTGCTCGCAGGAATTGACCGGAAGATCTCTGCGAGAATGCAGCGACGTGTGGGTCCTCCCGTTCTGCAGCCGCTGTACGATGTGATCAAGCTTTTCAAAAAGCAGGTCATCGCGGTTGACAAAGCGCAGGGATTCCTGATCGTATCCTATACGATTCTTACCGTGATAACCGGATGTCTCTTTTTCTTCGGAATAGACATCCTGATGGTCTTCTTTATTCTGACCACCTCGTCCGTGTTCCTGTATCTCGCCGCCTGTGTTACCGGCTCTCCGATGAGCTCGATGGCCGCCCAGCGTGAGCTGGTACAGGACATGGCAGTTGAACCCGCACTGCTTTTCTCCGCGGTAGGGTTTTATCTCGCAACCGGGACGTTTGATATCGGTGAAATTATTTCCCAGCCGATAAGTGCGATCGCGAAAATGCCGGGATTTTTTGTGGCCTTTGTTTTTGTGCTCACGGTCAAGATGCGCAAATCGCCGTTCGACACGGCGCAGTCCACACACGCCCATCAGGAGCTCGTCAAGGGAATTACGACAGAGATGGGAGCCAGAAATCTGGGCTTTTTTGAGATCACCGAATGGTACGAGACGATTCTGCTGATTTCTGTCATTGCCGTCTTTATCATCAACCGGAATCCGGTCAGCATTCTGGTGGCGGTGCTGGTGGTATTGTTTATCTATTTTCTGGAGATTCTGATCGACAATACCTGTGCGCGTCTGAAATGGAAGGATATGCTCATCCTTTCGTGGACGGTGACGCTGATCTGCGCCGGAGCTAATCTGATCATTCTGATGGTTATTTAATCCGCGCTCTGTCTGGAGGAAAAACAAATGGCTAAAGTGAAAAGATCGCCGTGGATCCTTCATTACGACGGGTCCAGCTGCAACGGCTGTGATATAGAGGTTCTGGCGTCCATGACGCCGGTATACGACGCGGAGCGTCTCGGTGTTGAGAACACGGGAGATCCGATGCAGGCGGACATTTTCCTGATTACCGGAGGAATCAATACGCAGAATGCTTCGGTCGTCAAACAGCTTTACGACCAGATGCCGCGTCCGAAGGTGGTTGTAGCCGTCGGAATCTGCGCGTGCACCGGCGGCGTCTTCAAGGATGCCTACAATATCATTGGCGGGGCGGATAAGGTGATTCCGGTGGATATCTATGTACCGGGATGCGCGGCCAGACCGCAGTCCATCATTGACGGCATCATCAAGGCGAGAGATCTGTTTCAGAAGCGGTCCGAGGAGCACGATGCGCTGATGAAGCAGCAGAGGCGTGAGAGGAGGGGAAACGAATCATGACGGTTATCCAGTCGGTTCAGAAATACGAGGATGTTTCCACGCGAGATCTTCTGATCACGGTGATGAGATTGCGGCAGAAAAACCTGAGACTGGTTCAGATCTGCTGTGCGGTGGTCGATAACAAATATGAAATTATCTATTCTTTTGCGGATGATGACACGTACGAGCTGACGAATCTCCGCGTGATGGCGGGACTGAATGAGACAATCCCGAGCATCTGCGATTCCTACCCGTACGCGAATTTCTATGAAAATGAGATGTCTGAGCTGTTCGGTCTCTCGATCGAGCTGATCGACGGCGACTATCACGGAAAATTTTACCGGATCGAGGCCGATGCTCCGTTCCTGAACAAGAAGGCAAAAGAAGTCAAGGCCGTCGAAGCCGAAGAGATCCGGAAGGCAGCCGAAGAGGCGGCGAACATGCCGAAGGTCAGCGAGACGGAGCAGCCGGAGGTCAAAGTGATCCGAAAGGAAGGAGGCGGCGAATAATGGGAAAGAAAAGCGTAATTCCGTTTGGTCCCCAGCATCCGGTGCTTCCGGAACCGGTTCACCTGGACCTCGTGGTTGAGGACGAGGTGGTCGAAGAGGCCATCCCGAACATCGGATTCATTCACAGAGGTCTGGAAGGCCTGGTAGAAAAAAGAGATTTCAACGAGATGGTGTACGTCGCAGAGAGAACGTGCGGCATCTGTTCGTTCGGTCACGGCATGGGCTATTGCCAGGCGGTGGAAAAGGTCATGAATGTCGAGGTGCCGGAGAGAGGAAAGTATCTCCGCACGATCTGGATGGAGCTCTCGAGAATGCATTCCCATCTGCTCTGGCTCGGACTCACCGCGGACGCGTTCGGATTTGAAAGCCTGTTTTACGAATGCTGGAGAATCCGGGAGCAGGTGCTGGACGTGCTGGAGAATACGACCGGAGGAAGAATCATTTTCTCCGTTATTCAGATCGGCGGGGTTCACAGAGACCTGAATGAAGATCAGATCCGCTATCTGCGGGAGAAGCTGAACCAGATCGAGAGTGATGTCCGAAACGCGGAAAAGACGCTGTTTGAGGACTCCACTGTCCAGAAGAGAACCAGAGGGATCGGCGTTCTGTCAAAGCAGGAGGCACATGACTGCGGAGCCGTGGGGCCGTTTGCGAGAGCGAGCGGACTGAAATACGATATGCGGCTTACCGGCTACGAGGCCTATGGAGATCTCGACTTTGAGCCGATCATCTCGAACGAGGGAGACTGCTACGCCAGAATCCTGGTCAGAACGAAGGAGATATATCAGTCGATCGATCTGATCCGGCAGGCGCTCTCGAAACTTCCGAAAGGGGACATCAATGTTCCGGTCAAGGGCATGCCGAACGGCGAGGGCCTCGTGCGGATCGAGCAGCCCAGAGGCGAGGCGATCTACTATGTGCGAGGGGAAAACACCAAATTTCTCAACCGGTTCCGGATCCGCACTCCCACATTCGCGAATCTTCCCGGATTGTGCAAGATGCTCCAGGGTGCCAATTACGCCGATGTCGGAGTCCTGATCGTAAGTATTGATCCGTGTATCAGCTGCACGGAAAGGTAAGGAGGCGTGCGATATGGGAGTAATGAAATTCAAGGGCACGATGCTTGCCAATCTGTTTAAGAAACCGGTGACGACGAAATATCCTGCCGAACCCGTTCATTATCCGGAGGGCAGCAGGGGCCATATCGAGATTGAGATCGAGAAATGCATCTCCTGCACGCTCTGTGCGCTGAATTGTCCCTCGGGTGCGATCAAGGTGGACCGGAAGGCGAGAACCTGGGAGATTAACCGGATGGACTGCGTGCAGTGCGGCTACTGCACGATGAAGTGCCCGAAGAAGTGTCTGCATATCGTGGAGGGCTACACAAAGCCGGACGAAACCAAGCAGATCGACCGGTTTGTGAGACCGCCGGATCCGCCGAAGCCGGACAAGCCGAAGCCGGCAGCTGCAGCGGCGAAACCGAAACCGGCGCCGGCAGCGGCAGCGGCGAAACCGGATGCGGCGGCGAAACCGAAACCGGCGCCGGCAGCTGCGGCTGCAAAACCGGATGCGGCGGCGAAACCAAAACCGGCGCCGGCAGCAGCGAAGCCCGCGGAAGCGGAAGAAAAAGCCGCCGCGCCGAAGCCGACAGCAGCGGCAAAGCCTGCGACAGCGGAAGAAAAAACCGCCGCGCCGAAGGAAGAAGAGGCAGAGAAAAAATAATTTTACTAACGGACAAAAACAAAGCGCCACGCGAAATCGCGGCGGAAAAGCAGGGCAGCGGCGTCGCGCCGGGCTCTGCTTTTTTTCGGAAAGACGGCTGCATTTGTTTGAGATTCGGCGTCCTGCAGAATACGCCGGGACGCTTACAGGAAGCAGGAGATAACATGTGTGTGGCACTGCCCGGAACGGTAATAAGTATTGATGAGCCGAACCATACGGCAAAAATTGATTTCTCGGGGAATCTGACAGACGCGAGGACCGGTCTCGTGAGCGTAAAGCCGGGAGACAGGGTCCTGGTTCACGCGGGCTGTATTCTTCAGAAGCTGAGCGGAACAGAGGCGGAAGAACTGACGGCCCTTTTATCTGAGATGTACGGAGATTTGTAATGGCGGATCTGGAATCGGTGAAAAAATTTCTCCGGGACTACGACGGACCTCCGATGAACATCATGGAGATCTGCGGGAGTCATACGGCGTCCATTGCGAAAAATGGTATCCCTTCCCTTCTTTCTCGGAAGATCCGGCTGCTGTCCGGACCGGGATGCCCTGTCTGCGTGACTCCTTCTTCCTACATTGACCGGCTGATCGACCTGTCCGGCCGCGACGGCACATGCGTGGTGACGTTCGGGGATCTGATCCGGGTTCCGGGAAGCGGCGGAAGTCTCTCCTCCGCCCGCGGCAGCGGGGCGCGCGTGGAGATGGTCTATTCCCCCATGGATATTCTTCCGATGGCGGAAAAGGAGCCGGACACGACGTTTGTCTTCGCCGCGGTCGGGTTTGAGACCACGACACCCGTGTACGCGCTGCTCCTGAAGGAGATCACGGAAAAAAAGATCCGGAACATCCGTCTTCTCACGGCGATCAAGACAATGCCTCCGGTGGTTCGCTATCTCTGTGAGAACGGGGCGCCCGTCGGCGGATTTCTTGCACCCGGTCACGTCTGTGTGGTGGCGGGATACCGGGATTTCGAGCCGATCGCGGAGCAGTATTCTATCCCGTTCGGTGTCGCCGGATTTTCGGGCAGAGAGCTGCTCGTCGCGCTCTGCGGAATTGTCCGGAACCGGGGCAGAGGGGTGGTTCAGAACTACTATCCGATGGTTGTGACGCGGGACGGCAACACGGAGGCGCAGGCTCTGATCCGGGAATATTTTGAGGAAGCGCCCGCTCTCTGGCGGGGAATCGGCATGATCCCGGCTTCCGGAAGAGTGATCCGGGAAAAATACCGGGAGTTTGACGCGGGAAGCTATGACCTGACAGAGGATTTGAAGGCAAATCCCGCGTGCCGATGCGATCAGGTACTGACAGGAAGACTCCGGCCTTACGAGTGCCCGCTGTTCGGGACGGGATGCACCCCGATGAGACCGCAGGGAGCCTGCATGGTCTCACAGGAAGGAAGCTGTTTTTCCTATTTTGAGAGCGGCAGGAGGGACTGACGCATGGAGCAGGTGATTACCACGGCTCACGGGAGCGGAGGAAGCGCGACCGGGGAGCTGATCCGGGATATTTTCGCGAAAGAATTTCATGATGAGATGGACGATGCCGCCGTTCTCGATGCGGGACAGGGCGCACGGATTGCGCTCACCACAGACAGCTTCGTTGTAGTGCCACAGGTGTACAGAGGCGGTGACATCGGAAGGCTGGCGGTGTGCGGAACCGTCAACGACCTGCTGATGCGGGGAAGCAGGCCGAGATACCTGACGGCCGGATTCATTCTTGAAGAGGGCGTCTCTTTTTCGCTGCTTTCCCGCGTGGTTCACTCGATGGCGGAAACGGCCGCCGAAGCCGGCGTGATCATCGTGGCGGGCGACACGAAGGTTGTTGAGGGAAGGACCGGGAAACGGTCCGACCTGTACATCAATACCGCCGGGTGCGGTGTCATGGACGGCTGGCGTCGGGAGGACGGAACGGCGGCCGGCGTCGATATAGCAGCCGGAAATTCGCGGCCGGGCGATGCCATCATCGTCTCCGGAAATATGGGAGACCATCACGCCACGATTCTCGGGGCGCGAATGGGGATCGACGTGAACGCGCAGAGCGACAACGCTCCTTTGACGGAGATGGTCGGAAATCTCATCACGTCCGGAATCCGCATTCATACGATGCGCGACGTCACGCGGGGAGGTCTGGGAACGGTTCTGAAGGAACTCGCGGAGGCCTCGGGAAATATTTTCCGGATCCGCGACGAGGATATTCCGATTTCCGCACCGGTTGCGGATTTCTGCCGCATGATGGGCCTCGATCCGCTCTACATGGGCAATGAGGGAAAGATGGTCTGCATCGTGGACGGAGATGACAAAGAAAGAGCGCTTGAGATCATCCGGAATTCCCGGTACGGGCAGAACGCGCGCGCGATCGGAGAGGTGTGTTCCGCGGAGGCGGAGCCGCAGCGCTCCGGGGACGTGATTCTCACGACGGCAGTCGGAGGCATGCGGAACGTCGGCATTCTTCAGGGAGAAGGGCTTCCGCGGATCTGCTGAGACAGGGATTTCCGAAACCGCCGGAGCGCGTAAATTCCGGAAATCCGGAGCGAATGAATTCCGGACTTGAATTTGACCGCGGACTGAGTGTACACTGAACTCAGTGCCGCGGTTTTTCGTGTACCGGAAAATTTGAAGACTGCTTCGGCAGGGCCGGCGCGGCGCAAGTCAAATACCGGCGGAAACGCCTGGGGAGGGATCGGAAATTTCCAGATTCAGTATCAAAAAAAATTGGAAATTCGTAAGAAGCATCCGGATGAGAATCATGCTGCTCCTGATTATCATGGGCATCGTTCCCGCACTGATTATCGAGGGGGTTATCGTGCGGACTCAGGTGTCCCGCGCCGTCTCGCAGCGGACGATCACCGTGCAGAACCAGTGCACGATTCTCTGCGACCAGCTCGCGAATCTGGGTTACCTCGAAAATCCCGTTTCGGATGTTATCGACGCGGAGCTCAGCATCCTGACGAATATCTACGGCGGCCGCATCATGATCGTCAACAGCGATTACAAGATTGTGAAGGATACCTTCCGGCTGGACCGGGGAAAATATATTCTTTCGCAGCCCGTCATCGACTGCTTCAACGGCGAGGAAACCAGCCGCTACGACAAGAAAAACCAGTACATCGAGATTGCCCTGAAAATCACCGATCCCGACGGAGATTCCAAGGATGTGGCGGGAGTCATGCTGATCAGCGTCTCCACCACGGAGATCCAGGTGACAAAGGATCTGATGGAACAGCGGGCCATCCTGATCCTGGCGATTCTGATTGCCGTTATCCTCGTGCTGGGCTATTTCCTGTCCGGCGTGCTGGTCAAGCCGTTCCAGAAAATCAGCAGCTCGATCGAGGCGCTCGCCGACGGCTATTCGGAGGAGTCCATTTCGGTTCCCGATTATCTGGAGACGGAGATGATCACGAACGCCTTCAACCGGATGATGCGGCGGATCCGGACGATGGACGATTCGCGCGAGGAATTTGTGGCCAATGTCTCTCATGAGCTGAAGACGCCGCTCGCCTCCATGAAGGTGCTGGCGGATGCGCTGAACTCCAATCCGGACGTTCCGGTCGAGCAGTATCAGGATTTCATGCAGGATATTTCGCAGGAAATCGACCGGGAGAATCAGATAATCACAGACCTTCTGTCTCTCGTGAAGATGGACCGGAAGGCGCAGGATCTGAATATTGAGACGGTCAATATCAATGAAATGCTGTCTGTGATCATCAAGAGGCTGAACCCCCTCGCGAAGCGGCAGAACGTTGAGCTGCTCTACGAGAGTTTCCGGCCGGTCAACGCGGAGATCGACCAGACAAAAATCGCTCTGGCCATCACCAACATCATTGAAAACGCAATAAAGTACAACAAGCCGGAGGGAGGCTGGGTCCGCACCTCGCTGAACGCCGACCATAAATATTTTTACGTGACAATCGCCGATTCCGGAATCGGCATACCGGAGGATTCCCTGGATCACATCTTTGACCGGTTCTACCGCGTGGACAAGAGCCACTCGCGGGAGATCGGGGGAACGGGACTCGGTCTCGCCATCTCGCGGAGCGCGATTGTCATGCATCGCGGAGCCATCAAGGTTTACAGCCGGGAGGGCGAGGGAACTACCTTCTCGATCCGGGTTCCGCTGGTTTATATTGTCTGAGTAATGGAGTCTGTCATGCAGGAGAGTCATTTGAAAAAAAGAATACTGGCCGCGGCCGTCGCGATCCTGCTTGCGCTCGGATTTGCCGGATGCGGATACGAGGAGACGGAAACTTCCACCAGCACCGCGACCGTGAGATATTATCTCTATTACATCAACGAAAATTACGACCGGCTCGTTTCCGAAACTTACGATCCGGAGAATCTGGACTCCGATGCGATGATTGCGGAATTTCAGATGCAATGCGAGAAGAAATCGGAGAGAGATGACAGTCTGCATCCGCTCCTTTCGGACGGGCTGAAGATCCTGAGTACCAGCGTCAGCGACGGCGTTCTCACGCTGAACATGAACAAGGCCTATCACGATCTGGACACCGCGAAGGAACTGCTGGTTCGCGCCGGTCTGGTGAAAACCTTTACACAGTGTGACGGAATCAGCTACATAAAGATAGAGGTAAACGGCAGCCCGCTCCGGGACAGCAACGGAGAAGAGGTCGGTCAGCTCAGCACGGACAGCTTTGTGGAGAACGCGGGGCGCTCGATTCACACCTATCAGAGCGCCGATATGAAGCTGTATTTCACGGATCAGTCGGGCGATGTTCTGATTCCCGAGGAGCGCATGGTCTATTACAGCAGCAACGAGCCGCTCGAGAAGGCAGTGGTCGAAGAGCTGATAAAAGGAACGACGGCGGATGGCCATTATCCGACGCTGTCTTCGGAGACGAAAATTCTGAGCGTTGCGAGCCAGGACGGGGTCTGCTACGTCAATTTCAACAACAGCTTCAAGGATGCGGTCCTGAATGTCCGCGAGGATGTTCAGATCTATTCGATTGTAAATTCGCTTGTGGATACCTGCCATGTGAATAAAGTTCAGTTTTCCATCAACGGAAAGAGCGATATGACATTCCGGAAGGATATGAAGCTGGACGTACAGTACGAGAAGAACGAGGATCTGATTCAGGAGTCCTGACTTCCCGGAAAAGTCCGGCTGTGATCCTGGCCGGAAAGCGGAGCTTGCGAAAGAGCGGAGAATGTGTTATGTTAACTGAAAGCACCAGTTCACATAACACATTCTGCAGGCTCCGAGGTACGCCATGAGATACAGACCGCTGTGCATGGTGTGGATCGCATTGATGGTCTCTGTATGGCTCCTGAAAATGGCCGGCGCCCCCATCTTCGGGGAACCCGATCTGACTCCCCGGGCAGAGGAGCGGATCCGTTCCGAAGATTCGCTTGCCCTTTCCGGAACGATACAGTCGCGGCGCGAGAGCGCCTCATCGATGCAGTACATACTCTGTCATGTTTCAATGTCGGATAGTTCCGGCATTCTCCTTTCCGCGGGCGATCGCCCGGTTGAAATTCCCAGATTACTGGTCATTACAGAAAAAGAAAATGTGTTTCCCATCGGCTCGGTGGTCCGATGCAAAGGCGATGTGGAACGGATCGAGGCTCCGGGCAATCCGGGGCAGTTTGACGCGCGCTCCTACTATGAGAGCAAGGGAATCTATTACTCGGTGTGGACGGACCGGATCCTGCTCAGAAAAAAAGGAGGCGGGATTTCCGAGAGCCTGTCTCTTCTGAAAAACCGTCTGGTCATCCGTCTCCGGGACAGTCTCCCAAAGGAGACCGCGGGTGTTCTTGCGGATATGATATTCGGAGAAAAAATTCTGCTGGATGACGAGACCAGAAGGAATTTTCAGGCGGGGCAGCTGAGCCACGCGCTCTGCATTTCGGGGATGCACATTTCCTGTCTCGGCATGGGCATCTACATTTTCCTGCAGAAGCTGCGCCTTCCGGTCCCCGCAGCGGCGGCAGCCGCCTCGTCGGTCATGACATTTTACTGCGCGATGATCGGGAATCCCAGCTCGGCGGTGCGCGCGCTGATTATGTTCGCGGTCATGATGGGGGCGCGGATCAGCAGGCGAAGCTACGATCTGGTATCCGCGCTCTCGCTCGCCGGAATCCTGCTGCTCCTCACGAGTCCCGGCAGCATCTTTCTTCCCGGATTTCAGCTTTCCTTCGCGGCCGTCATCGGAATCGGAGTGGTGTATCCGCTGGCCAGAACGGTCTGCCGGTCCGAACGCCGGGGAAAGCGGGGAAAACACCGGCTCGCGGAGCGCGTCCGGGAAAAACTGCCGGACGCGGTTCTCTCCTATCTGAGCGTTCTGTCCGTGACGCTTCCTCTGACCGCTTATTATTTTTACGAGATATCCCTTCCGGGGCTTCTGTGCAATCTTCTGGTGGTACCCCTGATTGAGTACATCCTGATTTTCGGGGTCGCCGGAAGCCTCTCCTTTCTGATTTCGTCATTTCTCGCCAGAGTCGTATTGTTCCCGTGTTCCGTCGTATTATCCGCTATTGATTTCTTCCTCTCCGGGCTCCGGAAAATTCCCGGTGTGTTCGTCGTGTGCGGGCAGCCGGACCTTTCACGGATCGTCCTGTATTATGTCGTTCTTTTCGCGGCGCTGATTCTTCTGGAAAGGAGGGAGAAGAATCGCAGAAATCCGGATAAGAAGAAAAAGAGCGCCTTCACCAAAGCCGCTCCGGCGCTCGCCGCGGTGATGATCGCGACGGCCTTATTTCTTCTCTTTTCCCGAAAAGAGGCGGACTTTTCCCTGACCATGCTGGACGTCGGACAGGGAGACTGTCTGGTGATCCGGGAGGGGCAGGGCGGAACTTTTCTCATGGACGCTGGAAGCTCCGACGTAAAGCACGTGGGGAAATACCGCATCCTCCCGTATCTGAAGTCGCAGCAGATCACCCGGGTGGACGGAATCTTTCTGAGCCACGATGACGGCGATCACATCAACGGGGCGGAAGAACTGCTTGAGCTCGAGCGCGATCGGATGGCGGAAATTCACGTGGGGGCGGTGTACATGCCGGACTGGATGAAGGAGGATGGAGAGAGGGACGACGCGCAACCGGGCAGCGGAACCGGGACGAAAGAGAGGAAAAGTTCGGAAAGCAGCGTCCGGCGAATCAAGGAATTGTGCCGCGAAATGAGAATACCGGTCCGGTACCTTCACGTGGGGATGCAGATCCGGAGCGGGAAACTGAACTTCCGCGTGCTTCATCCGTTTTCCGGGAGAGGATTCCGCGAGGGAAACGAGGGTTCCATGGTGCTGCTCATGAATCGAGGCGGTTTTCGCACACTGTTTACCGGAGACCTGGAGGGACAGGGTGAGAGCGAGCTTCTTCCTTATCTCGGGGATGTGGACTGTCTGAAGGTCGCGCATCACGGATCGAAGAGTTCCACCTCCGAGGAGTTTTTAAGGAAAACCAGGCCGGAGATCTGTCTGATATCCGCTCCGGAAAAGAGCCGGTACGGTCACCCGCACCGGGATGTATTAAGGCGAATCCGGAAAGAAGGGGCCGTATGTCTCGTGACGCGTGACTGCGGCGCGGTCACAATCGAAGAGAGGGGGCGAAAAAGAAGAATTACCGTATTTTCCGAGCAATTCCGGGAGAGTCAGGGAGAAGACATTGAATAAAAAGTGGAATTCATAACAGTTTTGCCCTCGGATTTTGTGGAAAGCTAATAAAAAGTTAAATTTGACTTGAACCATCAAGATTTCGGAGATATAATGCAACTGTTCAGGGGGAAAAAATTGAATAGCCATAGTTCGCTATCTGATTGCAAGGTCTCCTATTTTGGGAGGCCATTATTTTTATTGTAGTGTCAGCTGCAAACTCCCCCGCGCGGAGTCTGCAGCTTTTTTATATATATTCTGGTACCTGCAGTTATTTTTTTTCATTTTTATGTATCAGATTGAAAATGGAGGGATTTTTTATGAAAAAGGCTGGAACATCATTAGGCAAAAGAATCATTACGTTTATTATTGCCCTCTGCATGATGATCGGTCTCGTACCGGAGTCCCTGATTTCGGCCGCCCCCGCGGATTCTTCGACGGGTGCG
>JBMNRP010000019.1:0-50005 GCA_050944685.1 Bilifractor sp. | reverse complement strand
ATTCTTCGTGCTACTATCTGTATGAACTGACCATGGACGGCCGCGTGCAGACCGGACTCGTGTGCGTCTCTTCGGTGGACGACTATCTGAGCGGTATTATCCGGCGTCACGAGACGACGCTCGAGGAGAAGGAGCAGGACCGGATCCATCACGTCGACACCTGCAGCGCGCAGACCGGCCCCATTTTTCTGGCCTACCGGGCCAGAAAAGAAATCCGTAACCTCATCCGGGATTACCGGGAGAATCACGAAAGCGAGAATGATTTCTTCTCGGAAGACGGGATCCGTCACAGAACATGGGTTATCTCCGATCCGGATACGGTCGGGAAAATTACGAAGCTGTTCGCAGATGTGCCGCATACCTACATAGCGGACGGACATCACCGCGCCGCTTCTGCCGTAAAGGTCTCACTGAAGAGAAGAGAGGAGCATCCGGGTTACACGGGAAACGAGGAATTTAATTATTTTCTCTCCGTCATTTTTCCGGATGATGAGCTGAAGATATTTGACTACAACCGGGTTCTCCGTGATCTGGCGGGCTGCACGGAAGAAGAGCTTCTGGAACGGCTCTCGGAAAGTTTTTCCGTGCATGAGGCGGAAGAGTCACCGTACCATCCGCGGGAAAAAGGTCAGTTTGGTTTTCTTCTGGACGGAAAATGGTATGCGCTGGAAGTGAGACCGGAGCGGTGCCTTGCGGATCCGGTCGGGAAACTGGATGTGTCATATCTGCAGAGAGAGGCGCTCGAACCCATCTGGGGGATTACGGATCCCAGGAAGGACAGCCGGATCGATTTTTCCGGAGGAATCCGGGGTCTGGAAGAGCTCGAACGCAGATGCCGCGACGGATTCGCCTGCGCTTTTTCCATGTATCCGACGTCGATCGGCGAGCTTTTTGCGGTGGCGGACGCCGGCCTTCTGATGCCACCGAAATCCACCTGGTTTGAGCCGAAGCTGCGAAGCGGCCTCTTTATCCACAAAATTGAGCGCTGAAAACCCGAAAACGGAGGCTGTTGTTTGTCTGAAAGTAAACCCATGACTAAAAAATATAAAATCTTCTGGTGCGCTTATCTCGCTGCGTCCCTGATTTTCCTGATTCTGTACCGCGAGGTTTTCTTTACGAAACAGAGTCCGGAACCATCCTGGAAGGGTCCCCTGATCTTTTTCGCGCTGGCGGGCACACTCGTTTTTTCCGTTCTGTTTGCGATGTTCCGGATGAGGGGCCGGAAGAAAACAGACGAGAAAGGCCATGAAATCCGAGGATCCCTGAGGCCGAAGCATTTCATTCTCATCGCTGCGAACTGTGTGTTCTGCTTCTGGATGATGGAGTTCGTCAATAATGACGATATCCTCTCGATCAAGCCGCTCTATGTGGCCATGAATCTGGCCGGGATTTTCATCATGTCCATGATCTGGCTGTTCTGGCTGAATTCCTGGCGGCGGAGCCTGATCGCCATGCTCAGCTTTTACGGAACGATGACGGTCATTTTCTATGCGGTTTACCAGCTTCGCGGCGAGCCGTTCCAGTTTATCGACGTTTTCAGTATAGGTACCGCGATGGACGTCGCGGGCAATTATCATCTTGAGATGTCCCGCGCGTGCGTGACAGTGATTGTTCTGGTTCTCTCGGTGATGGTCATCTACCTTCATCTGCCGGATTTTCAGATCGCGAAGCGCGTTCTGGGGAAAATCCTCATGCGCGTCGGAATCTTCGTCTTTATGGTCGGCATGTATTATTTCTATCTGAACGTCAACTGGAATGGAGCGGCAGGAATCGTCACCGACCTTTTTGCACCGGAAAAAACATATCAGGAGACCGGAACCTCCGTCGGATTCTTCTGCGTCGCCAAATATATGAGACTGACGCCTCCGGAGGGCTATTCCGTCGAGGAGACAGAAAAAATCGCGGAAGAAGCCACGGAGGAAGAGACACCGAATGAGGACACTGCGGTCAAACCGGTGAACATCATTGTCATTATGAACGAGTCGTGGGCGGATTACCGGAAAATCGGCGATTTCACGACCAATCAGGAGGTTATGCCGTTCTATGACTCGATGAAGGAGAATACGATCAAGGGTTATACGCTTGTCTGCATTCAGGGAGGCGGCACGGCAAAGACGGAGTACGAATTCCTGACGGGCAATTCCGTCAAGCGTTTTCCTGCCATGGTCCCCTATGTGAGCTACTTTACCCACGACCAGTATTCCCTCGTGACGACCCTGGAAGCTCAGGGCTATGAGACGATGGCCATGCATCCCTACAAGCGGTCCAACTGGAACCGCGAGACGGCTTACCGTCTGCTGAATTTTGACGAATATCTTTCGGAAGAATCGTTCGGCGACGATACGGAACGTATCCGGGGCTTTATCAGCGACCGGGGCAACTATGAAAAAATCATCGAGGAAGTCAATAAGAAAAACGAAGAGGGCAAGTCGTTCTTCCTTTTCGATGTTACTATGCAGAACCACGGCGGGTATAATACGCCCGGCTATCAGGCGGATGTAAAGGTGGACGGCTATTCGGATACCTCGGTCGAGAATTTCCTGTCTCTGGAGCGCGAGAGCGATGAAGCGCTGGAATATCTGATCACATACTTCCAGGATTACGATGAGCCGACGCTGATCGTCATGTTCGGAGATCATTATCCGAGCATGCCCGAGTCCTTCACGAAATTTCTGTCGGGGAAGACATACGACCAGTCCACGCTGGAGGAGAAGGAGAACTATTACGCGACACCTTTCTTCATCTGGGCCAATTACGACATTCCGGAAAAAGAAAATGTGATGACCAGCACAAATTATCTGGGTACCCTGATGCTGGAAGAAACCGGACTGGAAATGGCGCCGTACAACTATTATCTGGAGGACCTGATGAAATCGATGCCCGCTCTCAATCACCTCGGATATATGGATGCGGAAGGAACGTTCCATTCCTGGGCATCCGGCGAAAAAGAGGCTCTGGAGCAGGAGTGGGAATACGAATGTCTGCAGTATAATAATCTGGCGGAAAAGCGAAAACGCCTGGACTGGTTTTTCACAGTCAGTTCGGAAGATGCCGATGTGAAAAACAGAAGCGGATAATCAAGCAGAATTAAGGAGTACTTACGAATGATTGCAGCGAATGACGTCTCCCTCCGGGTCGGAAAAAAAGCTCTGTTTGAGCATGTAAACATCAAGTTTACCGAGGGGAACTGTTACGGAGTCATCGGCGCAAACGGCGCCGGCAAATCCACCTTTCTGAAAATTCTTTCCGGACAGCTGGAGCCTTCGTCGGGAGATGTGACGATCACGCCCGGGGAGAGACTTTCTTTTCTGGAACAGGATCAATTCAAATACGATAATTTTCCGGTGATCGATACGGTGATAATGGGGAATCAGCGTCTGTATGACATCGGAAAAGAAAAGGATGCCCTCTACGCAAAGGAGGATTTTTCGGATGAGGACGGGATCCGCGCCAGCGAACTCGAGGCGGAGTTCGCCGAGATGAACGGATGGGACGCGGAAACCGATGCGGAGACGCTTCTGAACGGACTCGGCATCGAAGAGGATCTCCATCACGCGAAGATGAGCACCCTGACCGGTCCCCAGAGAGTCAAGGTTCTTCTGGCACGCGCCCTTTTCGGAAATCCGGATATTCTGCTTCTGGACGAGCCGACCAACCATCTCGATCTCGACGCGATCAGCTGGCTGGAAGAATTTCTTATTGACTTTGAGAATACGGTGATCGTCGTCTCGCATGACCGCTACTTTCTGAATAAGGTCTGCACGCAGATCGCCGATATCGATTACCAGAAAATTCAGCTCTACGCGGGAAATTACGATTTCTGGTTCGAGTCCAGTCAGCTTCTGATCCGGCAGAAAAAGGAAGCCAACAAGAAAAAGGAAGAGAAGATCAAAGAACTGAAGGAGTTTATTTCCCGGTTCTCGGCAAACGCCTCCAAATCCCGGCAGGCCACTTCGAGAAAGAAGGCGCTGGACAAGATCGAGCTCGAGGAAATCAAGCCCTCAAGCCGCAAATATCCCTACATCGATTTCCGCCCTGACCGGGAGATCGGAAATGAGGTTCTGGAGGTGAATCATCTTTCCAAAACGGTCGGCGAAGAGAAGCTTCTGGATGATATTTCCTTTGTACTTCGCCGCGAGGACAAAGTGGCTTTCGTCGGCGGAAACGAGGCGGCGACCTCCTGTCTTTTCAAAATCCTCTGCGGTCTGGAGGAACCGGACGAGGGGTTCTACAAGTGGGGTGTCACGACCTCGCAGGCCTGGTTCCCGAAGGATTATTCCGATGAGTTCAGCTCAGATCTGACGATTGCGGACTGGCTGATGCAGTATTCCGCAAACAAGGATGTTACTTACGTCCGCGGATTCCTCGGCCGCATGCTTTTTTCGGGGGAGGACGGCGTAAAAAAGGTGAACGTTCTCTCGGGAGGAGAAAAGGTTCGCTGCCTTCTCTCAAAGATGATGATTTCCGGGGCCAATGTTCTGGTGCTCGACGAACCGACCAATCATCTGGATATGGAATCGATCTCCGCGCTGAACAACGCGCTGATCAAATTTCCCGGCGTCATTTTGTTTACCTGCCATGATCATCAGTTCGTCCAGACCACGGCTAACCGTATCATGGAGTTTACGGACGACGGGAAGCTGATCGACAAGATCACCACCTACGATGAATACCTGGCGGCGGATGAAGAGGCGAGAAAGCGGAACGTCTACCATCTCTCCGAGGACGACGCGGAAGATAACTGATATTCCGGCATGTTCCGGAGAAACCATTTTTCTTGAGATTCTCTGGGTGAGACAAGGAGGACAGGACCATGAAGAAGCCGATGCTTGTGATAATGGCGGCCGGTATGGGAAGCCGGTACGGAGGCCTGAAGCAGATGGACCCGGTGGACGATGAGGGCCATCTGATCATTGATTTCTCGATTTTTGACGCCATCTCGGCGGGCTTCGAGGATATTGTCTTCATCATCAAGCGCGAAAATGAGAAAATGTTCCGTGAGGTGATCGGAGACCGCATTGCCAGAAAGGCCAATGTTCATTACGTCTTTCAGTCGCTGGACAATCTTCCGGAGGGCTATTCGGTTCCGGAGGGGCGTGTGAAGCCCTGGGGAACCGGCCATGCCGTTCTTTCCTGCATCGATACGATCCATGACAGCCCGTTTGCGGTAATCAACGCGGATGATTTTTACGGGAAAAATGCATTCCGGCTTATTTTTGATTTCCTGACCACAAACGGACCGGATCAGAAGGATCACTATGCGATGGTCGGGTACCGCGTCGGAAATACCGTGACGGAGAACGGATCGGTGGCCCGCGGGGTATGCAGGACGGATGAAAACGGCTATCTCACCGAGATCACGGAGCGCACCCGCATCGAAAAGCGGGAGGGAAACCGGATCGCCTACACGGAAGATGACGGAAAGACCTGGGTAGAGCTTCCGTACGACACCGTCGTCTCAATGAATATGTGGGGATTTTCCGGCAGACTGCTGGATGAGCTTCAGGCCAGATTTCCCGTATTCCTGGACCGCGCGGTGAAAGAAAATCCTCTGAATGGAGAGTACTTCCTTCCCTTTGTCGTAGAAGAGCTTCTGAAGGAGAAAAGGGCAGACGTAAGGGTTCTTCCCACTCCGGACCGCTGGTACGGAGTCACCTACAGGGAGGACAAACCCTTCGTGGTCCGTGCGCTCGGGGATATGAAGAAAGCAGGAGAGTATCAAGGACTCTGATATGAAAAACATTAAATTATCCAATATTATCTACGGCATTATCCTGATCTGTCTTCTGGCGTCAGGAGCTTTTCTGCTGTCCGGGACAGATTTTGCCATCCTGATCCGCTGGGGGATCATTCTCTTCGCGCTCGGGGTGGGTGCCATGCCGCTGGCTTCCTTCCTGTTTTCGGAATTTGATGACAGAGGATGGCTGTTCTCGAAGGCTCTCGGACTGTTTGCGGGAGGATATGTCACATGGGTGCTGGTCTGTGCCGGAATTCTTCCCTTTACTTCAGTATCGGCCTCCCTGGTCACGATCTGTCTGGCGGCGATCTCATGGGTGGTTTATTTCATCCGGATGCGCAAAAGAGAGAATGACCTGATTTCCGGAAATCAGACGGAGCTTTTTCCGGAAAGCGGCGGATCCGGGATTCATATCCGGACCATCCTTCTGGAGGAAATCCTCTTCCTGGGTTTTCTGCTTCTGTGGATCTATCTCATCGGCTTCCGCGCGGAGGCGTATGGAACTGAAAAGTACATGGATTACGGTTTTATGGCGGCCATGAACCGCAGTACCACGCTGCCTGCCCGGGATATCTGGTTTGCGACGGAAAACATTAACTATTATTACGGCGGACAATATTACGCCGTCTATCTTCTGAAGCTGACCGGAACGTCCGTTGAATACGGATACAACGCCATGCGCGCTCTGAATGCGGCCTTTATCTCGGTTCTTCCGTTCTCCATCGTGTACCAGATGCTTCTCGCTCACACAAAAAAGCGCGGGAGATCCGTCATCGGCGGTGCGATTGCTCTCGCCGGAGTCTCGCTGGCCGGCAATATGCATTACGTGCTCTACGGCCTGTTCGGAAAGGTGTTTAAACTCTCGGGATATGAGGATTACTGGTTTCCGTCTTCCACGCGGTATATCGGTCATAACCCGGAGAGCGAGGTGGATCAGTGCATTCACGAGTTTCCGAGTTATTCGTCGATTTTAGGCGATCTGCACGCCCACTATGTCAATCTGATTTTCGTGCTGCTGTTCCTGGGGATTCTGACTGCCTGGATGCTCCGCGAGCAGAAACGCATCACCGGGAAGGCCGTTTCCTTCGCCGGGGCAGTTCCCGTAAAATCAGGAAAGGGAGAATCCCCGGATCCGGGAGGATCGCCCGGCGAGGAAGAGTGGACCGCCGCTTTCGCCCCGGACGGAACACGGATGACAGATATGACGGAAGCGGCGAAGAAGGCCGCAGCGGAAGAAGCAATAAAGCGCTCAGCGGAAGCTGCGTCCGGCCATGGTGCGGGAAAGCCGGAAAAGCCTGCTGACTCGACGGATCTGAACGATACGCTGAAAAAAGACGTCCTGGAAGAATCCTCCGCCCGTGACAAAAAGCTGGAGCAAATCTTCCGGAGGAGAAAAATATTATCCGAGATATTTTCGCCCTATGTCCTGATCCTCGGCATCCTGTCCGGAATTTTCCGGTGGACGAATTTCTGGGACTTCGTGATCTATCTGACAGTATTTATTCTCAGCATTCTGATTCTGGCCATTCTCTCCCGAAGAGAAAAGAAAGACGGATCGGAGTTTCTGATTTTCGCCGGACGGATCGCTGCCGCGGTGGTTATCGGGATGCTGGCGGCGCTTCCGTTTACGCTGACCTTTGAGTCGCCGGTTTCCGAGGTCGCCCTGGTCCGGTACCACACGCCTTTTTATCAGTTCGCGGTGCTGTGGGGCCTTCCGATCGCGGGTGCAGCGGTATATCTGGCGGATCGGATTCTGGACCGTTGCCGCGCGAAAAAAGAGAGTTCAGGAGAAAAGAAGACGGTTCCCGATATTTCGAATCTGATCGCAGCGCTTTTTGCCATCTGCGCGATCGGACTGATTCTGATTCCGGAAATCATCTATGTGCGGGATATTTACGAAGAGACGAGTCCCCGTGCAAATACGATGTTCAAGCTGACATACCAGGGCTTCGTGATGTTCGGTCTGATGTTCGGATATATTTTCGTCCTCCTTCTGACGGAGAGCCGCCGCCGTGTCGTCCGCATACTGACGGGCGTGCTGGCCGGCCTGTTTGCGCTCACCTGCGGATATTTCCCCTACTCGGTCGGCTGCTGGTTCGGAAATATCTCAAAGACCAGTAACCGCACGAGTCTGGATGCGACCGCTTTTCTTGCGGCCAAGT
The DNA here is from genome assembly GCA_050944685.1 of Bilifractor sp. Classification (GTDB taxonomy): domain Bacteria; phylum Bacillota; class Clostridia; order Lachnospirales; family Lachnospiraceae; genus CADBRN01. Next base: position 42,106 of record JBMNRP010000019.1, on the reverse strand, counting down.
ATCCCGATGACGCAGACCTGATCAAGTGGCTGAATGAAAATATCTCAGGCAATCCGGTTGTACTGGAGACCTACGGGGACAGCTACTCGGATAATTGTCCGATCTCTTCGATGACCGGCCTTCCGACCGTCGAGGGATGGTACGTGCATGAGTGGCTGTGGCGCGAGGACATAGCCGGACTGAACCAGCGACGCGCGGACATCGACACGATTTATACGTCGGTGGATGAGGAAGAAGTCCGGTCGCTGATTAAAAAGTATCATATATCCTATATTGCGGTCGGCTCCTGTGAGTGGGAGAAGTACGAGAATCTCAGTGAAGAACTTCTGCGCTCCCTGGGAGAGACAGTTTACGACAACGGCAGCACGTTCCTGGTTGATGTTCGTTCGATCAGCGGAGAAGAATAAGCCGGGTCGGGGAGAAAACAGATGGATCTCTTTGATTATATGAGAGAAAAAACGAAGGAAAAGAAGGCTCCGCTGGCCGCCAGAATGCGTCCCCGTACTCTGGATGAGGTGGTCGGCCAGCAGGAAATCATCGGAAAAGGCAGGCTGCTTTACCGGGCTATTGCGGCGGATCAGCTGCAGTCGGTTATTTTTTACGGTCCGCCCGGAACGGGGAAGACATCTCTCGCGGAGGTCATCGCCAATACGACGAGCGCCTCTTTCGTAAAAATCAATGCCACGACGGCGGGGAAAAAAGAGATGGTCGAAGCGGTCCGGACGGCAAAGGATCTTCTGGGACAGTACCAGAAACGCACGATCCTCTTTATCGACGAAATTCACCGGTTTAACAAGGGACAGCAGGATTACCTGCTGCCCTTTGTCGAAGACGGGACGATCATTCTGATCGGGGCGACCACGGAGAATCCTTACTTTGAGGTGAATTCGGCACTGCTTTCCCGCTCCCGCATCTTCGAACTGAAGCCGCTCTCAAAAGATGACGTCGAGACGATTCTTTCGCGCGCCGTTGCAGATGAAGAGAGGGGACTCGGGAAAATGCACGTCCGGCTGGACGACGACGCGAGAGCATTCCTGGCCGACGTATGTGGCGGAGACGCGCGGGAGGCACTGAACGCCCTTGAGCTTGGAGCTCTGACGACCCCGCCCGGAAGCGACGGAGTCATCCGCATCGATCTGAACACGGCGTCTGACTGTATCCAGAAACGGGTGGTGCGGTACGACAGAGACGGAGATGATCACTATGACACGATTTCCGCTTTTATCAAAAGTATGCGCGGGTCGGACCCGGACGCGGCGGTCTATTACCTCGCGAAAATGCTCTACGCCGGGGAAGACGTCAGATTCATCGCGCGCCGTATCATGATCTGCGCCTCGGAAGACGTGGGAAACGCGGATCCTGTGGCTATGGTGGTGGCGTCTGCCGCCGCGCAGGAGGTCGAACGTGTCGGAATGCCGGAATCGCAGCTCATCCTCGCGCAGGCGTGCATCTATATTGCCTGCGCGCCCAAGAGCAATGCCTGCACAAATGCGGTATATTCCGCGATGGAGGCGGTAAAGAGCCGGAGAACCAGCGTCCCGGGGTACCTGCGCGACTCACATTATTCCGGCGCGGAGAAAATGGGGCGCGGAACCGGCTACAAATATCCGCACGATTATCCCGGCCATTATGTGAAACAGCAGTATCTTCCGGACGAAATAAAGGACAGCCGTTTTTACGAGCCGACCGAAAACGGGTACGAGAGAAAAATCCGTGAGTATTTCCGGAAAATCGGGAGAGAGTAACGGGAAAAAACAGAAATACTTTACAGATAGCTTGACAGCAGTAAACACGGATAGTATAGTGTGACTGTGAAGGCCTGAAATGCCAGATTTCCAAGGCGTTTCAGGCCGTTTTTTATGGATATTTTGTTCGTTTCCGAAAGAGAGGAGAAGAAAAACGTGGTTCAGGAAGAAAATCGCTTCAAGGCATTTCTGAAGCGGAAAAACATTATCATTTCGGCGAAGCGCTACGGAATCGACGCTCTTGGGGCGATGGCGCAGGGATTGTTCGCGTCGCTTCTGATCGGAACTATTATCAACACGATCGGCACGCAGTTCCACATCGGATTTCTTATGGAGGCGGTCGCGACCATAGGCGGGACGGATTATACCGTCGGCGGACTCGCAATGGCGATGAGCGGACCGGCTATGGCAGTCGCCATAGGATATGCTCTGGAGTGTCCGCCGCTTGTTCTGTTTTCGCTTGTGACAGTCGGCTTCGCGTCCAACGCGCTCGGAGGAGCGGGGGGTCCTCTGGCCGTTCTGTTTGTTGCGATCGTCACCTCTGAGGTCGGAAAAGCTGTATCGAAAGAGACGAAAGTAGATATTCTGGTGACTCCTCTTGTTACGATCGGAGTCGGTATTGCCCTGTCGGCGTGGTGGGCGCCGCCGCTGGGAAAAGCCGCCATGGCGGTCGGAAACTTTATCATGTGGGCGACGGAGCTGCAGCCGTTCTGGATGGGCATTCTGGTTTCCGTCGTCGTGGGAATCGCCCTCACGCTGCCGATTTCTTCCGCTGCGATCTGCCAGGCGCTCGGACTGGTCGGTCTGGCCGGAGGGGCTGCCGTCGCCGGCTGCTGCGCACAGATGGTCGGCTTCGCGGTGATGAGCTTTAAGGAAAACAAATGGGGCGGACTGGTCGCACAGGGCATCGGGACCTCGATGCTTCAGATGGGCAATATTGTCCGCAATCCCAGAATCTGGATTCCGCCGATTATCTCTTCTGCCATCACAGGACCGATCGCGACCTGCATTTTCCATCTGAAGATGGACGGGGCGGCGATTTCTTCCGGTATGGGAACCTGCGGATTTGTCGGACAGATCGGAGTTTACACGGGCTGGGTCAGCGATATCGAAAAGGGTGTGAAAACCGCGATCACCTCCACAGACTGGATCGGAATGATCCTCATCTGCTTCGTGCTTCCGGCTGTGCTGACGCCCCTGATCGCCATACCGATGAGAAAAGCCGGCTGGATAAGGGAAGACGACCTGAAGCTGGATCTGTAACAGGGAAATTTCTCCATTCTTTCTTGATTGAATCCGGTTCATCTGCTATTCTATGATTATCGGACCGTATCAGGGAAGGAAGTGGACGCGTGAAGGAAAAGAGCGGTTCGCTGTTTAATAATCGAAAATTTGTATGGATTTCGGGAATCGTCCTGATTGTACTGATCACCGGCGTCGGACTTCGGTTAAGTGCCAAAGAGATCCGGGACGCTTCGAGAAACCGCGTATACCGTCTGTACAACCAGACGACCGGAGAACATTTTTTCACGGCCAATAAAACGGAAAGATACGATCTGGAAGAGCTCGGATGGGAATATGAGGGAATCGCCTGGTATGCGCCTACTTCGGGAGATCCCGTCTACCGGCTGTGCAGCATGTCCACGGGAGAGCATTATTACACAATCTCGAAGGACGAAAAAGACAGTCTGGTAGGGGACGGATGGATGTACGAGGGCATCGGATGGTATTCTTCTGCCAGCAAAAAGATCCCGGTATATTCCGAGTTTAATCCGAATGTTCCATCCGGTGGCTATAATTACACGACCAGCTTTTCCGAGCACCTGGAGCTGCTTGATGAGGGATGGGAAAATAAAAATATTGTCTGGTACGCGGAGAAAAAGGGAAAGAGAAAAACAAAAGACGAAAAAGACGACAATGAAGTGAGAACTCAGTCGGACGTGACAGGGCTTTCGTATTAACAGCAGGATGTTAATGCAAAAGCCCTGATTTTTTGAAAAAAATTCCCGAAAACCGGGAATTCCGGTCTGGTCCGGGCATAGAAAAAAGCAGGATACGGGAATCGAACCCGCCTCTCCAGCTTGGGAAGCTGGCGTTCTACCAATGAACTAATCCTGCAGATTTTTCAGTGTTTTTCACAAAATGGACCGCCCTTCGCGGCGCGTACTTCTATAATATATTACATCGTGGAAAACAGGTCAAGCAGATTTCCTGATTTTTTCCGGATGTTTTCTGTCCGCCCGTCAGGATTTTTCGGAAAGTTTTTTCAATATATTTTTATGGTGTCTTCGAATACGGTTCCGAGAGAGAATTTATTGTTGATTTTTCATAAATTCAGGTCTATATTTTAGTTGTTTTTCACAAAGAGTTTATTTTTTCGGGCGCTTCTGACCATGGCGCTCACCCGTCGAATCGGAACGGGATGGAGGACTTGAATGAATGGATACACTTGATTTATTGAGAAGCCTGGCAATCATTATCATCTTCGCGAAACTGTTCGGTCTGATCGCCAGAAAGCTTCGCGCTCCTCAGGTGGCCGGTGAAATCGTCGCGGGACTGCTTATCGGCCCGAGCCTTCTGAACTGGGTGCAGGATACGGATCTGATCAAGGGACTGGCGGAGATCGGCGCCATCATGCTGATGTTCGGCGCCGGACTGGAGACGGACCTGAAGCAGATGAAAAAGGTCGGCCTGAAGGCGACGCTGGTCGCCTGCTGTGGTGTTATTGCTCCCCTTATCCTCGGGACGCTTCTCTACATGGCATTCTACGGATGGTCGGGGTTCGGAACGGATCATTTTTACCACGCAATTTTTATCGGAACGATCATGACGGCTACCAGTGTTTCGATTACCGTACAGACGCTGAAAGAGATGGGAAGACTTTCCGGAACGGTCGGACAGACCATTGTCGGAGCGGCCATCATCGATGATGTGATCGGAATTCTGGTTCTGACCTTTGTCATCGGTCTGAAGGATCCTTCTGAAAATCTCGGAACGGTGGCTCTTCGGACGGTTCTGTTTTTTGTGTTTTCCGCTGTGGTCGGATTCCTTTGTCTGAAGATTTTTCAGTGGATGGACAGAAGATATCCCCATACCCGCCGCATCCCGATATTCGGGCTGGCTCTCTGTTTCGGTCTCGCTTACATCGCGGAAAAATATTTCGGCGTTGCCGATATCACGGGAGCTTACGTCGCCGGGATTATCCTGTGCACACTCGGTGATTCCGACTACATCGCGAGAAAGATGGACATCAACAGCTATATGGTGTTCGGGCCGGTGTTTTTTGCCTCGATCGGTCTGCAGACGAATGTCAGAAGCCTGGACATGAATGTCCTGTGGTTTTCCCTCGCCTTTGTCGTGGTCGCCATGGCAGGAAAGGTCATCGGGTGCGGAGCGGTTTCAAAGGCGATGGGCTTTACCGGAAAAGACAGTCTGAAGATCGGCGCGGGCATGATGACGAGAGGAGAAGTGGCCCTGATCGTCTCGCAAAAAGGACTTCAGGTCGGTATGCTGGAGTCTGAGTATTTTACTTCGGTTATCCTGCTGATCATTATCAGTTCGATTCTGACCCCGGTAATCCTGAAAGCTCTCTATGAAAAGGAGGACGAGGCGGACTATACCGATTTTCGCCATCCGGTGCCGGCCGGAAAAGGTGCCTCGCTGAAAAAATAAAGAAAATCATTCTGTTCCCGCGTTCCTGATCCCGCCGCAGATGTTCTTTTCAGACGGCGGGAGACGGAACGTATTTTTTGCTGTCGTTTTCTGCCCGGATGATGTATGATAGCCTTATTCGGCGAAAATTCCGCTCGCCCGGAGGCGGGCGCGTTCATTTTTTTGTGTCAGGAGAGCTTATGTGGACAGCGGATCAATGGAAGGAATATGAAGTACTGGATGCCTCCTCGGGTGAAAAGCTCGAACGCTGGGGGAATTATCTGCTGATCCGCCCGGATCCGCAGGTGATCTGGAACACGGAAAAAAGAGATCGCGGATGGAGGAGACCGGACGCGCACTATCACCGCAGCAGCCGCGGGGGCGGAGAATGGGAATTTTTCGATCTCCCGAAGCAGTGGCAGATTCATTACCGGGACCTGACCTTTCAGCTGAAGCCCTTCAGCTTCAAGCACACGGGCCTTTTCCCGGAGCAGGCGGTTAACTGGGACTGGTTTTCTGCGAGGATCCGCCGCGCGGACCGCGAAATCCGCGTGCTGAATCTTTTCGCCTATACGGGAGGAGCGACGCTTTCCGCCGCGGCCGCCGGAGCGAGTGTGACGCACGTCGACGCCTCGAAGGGGATGGTGCGCTGGGCGAAGGAAAACGCCGCGGCCTCCGGACTTTCGGACCGTCCGATCCGCTGGCTGGTCGATGATTGCGTAAAATTTACACAAAGAGAAATCCGGCGCGGAAAGAAATACGATGCCGTCATTATGGACCCGCCTTCCTACGGACGGGGGCCGAAGAGGGAGATCTGGAAGATTGAAGAGGAGGTTTTCCCGCTGATCTGCCTCACGGTACAGCTTTTGTCGGACCATCCTCTTTTTATGCTGATCAATTCCTATACGACCGGGCTTCAGCCGGCGGTGCTTACGTATATGATGCGCACGGCGCTCGCCGGGAGAGGGGGACAGGTGGAGGCCTCGGAGATCGGCCTTCCCGTCCGCTCCTCCGGACTGATTCTTCCTTGCGGAGCCTCCTGCCGCTGCGTCTGGGAATCGTGAGTTGACGAATATCCGGAACCATACTAAAATGGTCGAACAGGAGCACATAAATATATGAGTAGAAAATCATCAAAAGGTTTAATTGCAATTCTGATTCTGCTGATTGTTCTGGTCGGCCTGCTTCTTGCGACTTTTTTTATCGGGAAAAAATATTTCGCGACTCATTTCATGCCGAATACGACTATCAACGGAATTTACGCCGGAAACAAGACGGCGGACGAGGTCCGGTACGCTCTTCAGGATAAAATCCGCGAGTACCAGCTGAAGGTCATCGAGCGGAACGGAAAGACGGAGACGATTACGGGCGAGCAGCTCTACATGCAGTACGTGGACGACGGCAGCCTGGACAAACTGCTGAAAGAGCAGACGGAAGGATTCTGGCTTCTGAAGCTGACTGCCAAAAAGAAGCTTTCCATAGATTCCGGCTTTACCTACGACGAAAATACCGTCGACTCCATCCTGAACAAGATGGATTGCTTCCAGGAGGAGAATATTACCGAGCCGCAGAGCGCCCATGTGGAGGAGAATGGCAACCTGTTCGTTGTCGCGGAGGCTACGGAAGGAACGAAGCTGAAAAAGGAAGAGACGAAGGCTGCCATTGAAAAAGCGATTCAGAACGGGGACGAGGAGATTGACCTCGACAAAAGCGGCCTCTATGAATCCGCTGAAATCACGGAAGACGACGGAACGCTTCAGGCGAAGTGCGACGAGCTGAACAAGATGGTTCAGGCCAATATCACCTTTGATTTTAAAGACCGCACGAAGGTAGTGGATTCTACCCTGATCCGTTCCTGGATCAAGAAAGGGTCCGACGGAAACTACGCGCTGGACGAGGACGCCGTGAAGTCGTGGGTCGTTCAGATGGCTCGCGAGACCGATACCTTCGGACTGGAGCACCAGTTCAAGACTTCGACCGGACAGACGATCACTCTCGCGGCCGGCGGGGATTACGGGTGGCTGATCGCCCGTGACTCCACTACGCAGAAGCTGATCGCGGATCTGAAGGAGGGAAAGACCGAGACCATCGAGCCGGAGTACCGTTACAAGGGACTCGACCGCTCGACGAACGATATCGGAGGAACCTATGTCGAGGTGAATATTTCCATGCAGCATATGTGGTGCTATAAGGACGGTCAGCTGGTCGTGGACACCGACGTTGTTACGGGAAATGAGGCGAAAGGAACCTGTACGCCTTCCGGCTCTGTCTGGGCAATTGACGCCAAAAAAGCGGACGACTGGTTTTCATCCGGAGTGCACGTCGATTACTGGCTTCCGTTTAACGACGGCTGCGGAATTCATGATGCCAGCTGGAGATCTCAGTACGGCGGATCGATCTACAAGACAAACGGCTCCCATGGCTGTGTCAATACACCGCACGATGCCGCGGGAAAGATTTTTGAAACCATGGAAATAGGATATCCGGTTGTCGTCTATTACAGCGTCGATCAGGTGGTAGGTCCTTCTCCGACCGGAGAGGTAACGGTAGGCTGATGCTTTTGCCATCGCTTTTCTTTCGGACCGCCTGAGGAATCCGAAAAAATGATTTTTGAATGGGGTTTCAAATGAAGAAGAATATGAACATCGTGGTTCTCTGCGGAGGAACAAGTACAGAGCGTGACATTTCGATTATCTCGGGCACGGGTGTCTGCCGCGCCCTCCGGGAGCGCGGCCACCGGTCCATTCTCCTCGACGTATTTTTCGGGGATCCCGACGCGCTGTCCGGCGATTTGTTTCCGGAGTCCTACGATGTGGACACAGCCGCCGAAAAAATCAAGGCAAATAATCCGCTGCTGGAAGAAACCCGGAAAAACCGGCGCGGTTTTTTCGGACCGAACGTGATTGACGTCTGCCTGGCTGCGGATGTCGTTTTTCTCGCGCTTCACGGGGCAAACGGAGAGGATGGAAGAGTGCAGGCAACCTTTGATCTTCTGGAGATTCCCTATACCGGAACGGGCCATCTGAGCAGCGCGCTCGCGATGGACAAGACGATGACAAAGCAGGCGTTCCTTGCTCACGGCATCCCGACTCCGAAGGGATTTTCCGTGGTTCTGGATGATCTTACGAAAAAAGACGGACGTCCGGTTTATCCCCTGCCGACTTCGAGAGGGCTTTCCCTTCCGGTCGTTGTCAAGCCGTGCTGCGGCGGATCCAGTGTCGGAATCACCATTGCCCGCGACGAACAGGAATTTCAAACATCCATGGATACGGCTTTTGCCCTGGAGGGCGAAGTCGTCGTGGAAGAATACGTGAAGGGACGCGAGTTCTCGGTCGCGGTCATTGACGGGGAGGCCTATCCGGTCATCGAGATCGCTCCGAAAAGCGGCTTCTACGATTACAAGAACAAGTATTCCGCCGGATCAACCGTTGAGACCTGTCCGGCAGATATTCCGGAGAAAAAGACGAAGGAGATGCAGATGCTGGCGGTGAAGGGGGCAGAGGCTCTCGGGATCACCGACTACTGCCGTCTCGACTTCCTGATGCGGGATACGGGCGAGATTTTTGTTCTCGAGGCGAATACGCTTCCCGGCATGACCCCGACCAGCCTGATTCCTCAGGAAGCGGCGGTTCTCGGGATCAGCTATCCGCAGCTTTGCGAAAAACTGATCGAGATTTCTATGGAAAAATTCGAATGATACAGATTCCCGACCGGAAAGACAGGATAAAAGAGTGAAAAATCTCACACTGGAGCATATTGCCGCCTGCTGCGGCGGCACCCTGAAGGGCAATACCGATAAACGTAATTTTGAAGTAACTGCGGTCACCACAGACAGCCGGACAGTGACAGAGGGCTGCCTTTTTGTCGCAATCAAAGGAGAGCGGGCCGACGGCCATGACTTTGCCGCTCAGGTGATGGAAAACGGGGCGGCTGCCGTTCTCGCCGAGCGGGATCTCGGGTGGAGCGACAGGCCATATATTCTGGTAGGATCGACGCTCGACGCGGTCAGAGACATCGCCGAGTTTTATCTGAAACAGCTGGATATTCCGGTTGTGGGTATCACGGGCTCGGTGGGGAAGACGAGCACGAAAGAGATGATCGCCTCCGTTCTTTCCCGGAAATATCGCGTCCTGAAAACCGAGGGAAATTTCAATAACGAGCTCGGCCTGCCGCTGACGGTCTTCCGCCTGAGGGAGGAGGATCAGATCGCTGTCCTGGAGATGGGCATCAGTCATTTCGGTGAGATGCACCGGCTGGCGAAGATCGCCCGACCGGACACCTGTGTGATGACGAACATCGGCTGGGCCCATCTGGAAAATCTCGGAGACCGGGATGGTATCCTGAGAGCGAAATCCGAGATCATGGATTTCCTGAGGGACGATGGAAAGATCGTCCTGAACGGGGACGACGACAAGCTGCAGAAGGTCCGGACAGGCACACACACCAGACTCAGCTTCGGGCTCGGAGCTTCCAATGACGTCCGGGCCGATGAAATCTGTCCGCACGGATTTGAGGGAACCTCCTGCCGTATTCACACCGGGGAGGGGTCGTTTGACGTGAAGATTCCGATTCCCGGGATCCACATGGTTTATAACGCCCTCGCCGGAGCATCTGTCGGACTTCTGTACGGGATCGGCCCTGAAGAGATCCGGAAAGGAATCGAGAGCTGTCAGACACTGGCGGGCCGTTTTCACGTCATCCGCACGGAAAAGGGCGTGATCGTGGACGACTGCTACAATGCCAACCCGGTTTCGATGAAGGCTTCCCTGGAAGTATTGCAATCCGGGGCCGGACGGAGAGTGGCGGTGCTCGGGGATATGGGCGAACTCGGACCGGATGAGGTTTCTTTGCACGAGAAGGTCGGGGAAGCGGCCGGAGCAATGGATATCGATGCCGTTTACTGTGCCGGGCCGCTGTCGGAGAATCTCGTCCGCGGCGCAAGAACGGCAGACCGGGACGGAAAAAAGGATATCCGCCATTTCGCCTCCCGGGAGGACCTGGAAAAAGCTCTTCCGGAACTGATCCGTGAAAACGACACGATCCTGGTAAAAGCGTCCCACTACATGCAGTTTGAAAAAATCGTCTCGGAATTACAGCAATTGATGTCTAACCTGTGATTTTTTTGTGTTGCTTTTCTTTCGCCGATGGTATATAATTTCATTTGTAAAAAGAATTTACCCTTCAAAAATTTTTTTTACAAATTAATAACCCCTTATTAATTATTTATACTCCCCTCGAAATGCCTCGGTAGCTCCCCTACCGAGGCATTTCTCTTAACGAAGAATCGGAAGGATTTTCTATGGAACAGTTTCAGTTAATCGCCCCATGTCATTTCGGACTGGAATCGGTGATGAAGCGTGAGATCACGGATCTCGGTTATGAGGTGACGCATGTCGAGGACGGGAAAGTCGTCTTCGGCGGGGATGCGCAGGCAGTTGCGGACGCGAATATATTCTTTCGCACAACGGAACGCATCCTGATCGAGGCGGGGGAGTTTACCGCAGTGACCTTTGACGAATTGTTTGAAAAGACCAGGGAGATTCCCTGGGAACGCTATATTCCGAGGGACGGAAAGTTCTGGGTGGCGAAGGCAAACTCGGTCAAGAGCAGGCTGTTCAGCCCGTCGGACATCCAGTCCATCATGAAGAAGGCGATTGTCGAGCGGCTGAAAACAGTCTATCGCTGCGACTGGTTTGAGGAGAGCGGAGCGTCTTTTCCGATCCGTGTCTCGATCCTGAAGGACCGGGTTACCGTCGGCCTGGATACGACGGGAGTCTCTCTACACAAGCGCGGCTACCGCCGTCAGACGGTGAAGGCTCCGATCAGCGAGACGCTCGCAGCCGGTCTTCTGATGCTGACGCCGTGGAAAGGCGGCCGGATCCTGGTCGATCCCTTCTGCGGGAGCGGTACGTTTCCGATCGAGGCGGCCATGATGGCCTGCCATCTGGCACCGGGAAGAAACCGTTCCTTTCTCGCGGAGAACTGGACGAATCTGATCGGCGCATCCTGCTGGAAGAACGCCAGGGAGGAGGCAGACGATCTGGCGGAGATGTCTCTGAAGTCCGACATCCAGGGATACGATATCGACGGGAAGGTGCTGGAGGCCGCCCGCGGAAACGCGCAGCGCGCGGGAGTGGCGGGTATGATTCATTTCCAGAGACGTCCGGTTTCGGAATTATCTCACAGCGGGTCCTATGGCTTTATCGTAACCAATCCGCCGTACGGCGAGCGGCTGGAGGAAAAGAAAAACCTGCCGGATATCTACCGCGCTCTCGGCGAGCGTTTTTCTCTTCTGGACAGATGGTCTCTCTACGTGATCAGCGCGTACGAGGACGCGGAGCGGTATATCGGAAAGAAAGCCTCGAAAAACCGCAAGATATATAACGGAATGATCAAGACGTATTTCTACCAGTATCCCGGGCCGAAACCGCCGAAAAAAGGTTTTACGCCGCGGGCAGAAGCATGAGAAAAAACGGATGGGAAGACATTTGAAAACGATTATTTTTGCGAGCGGCAATGCCGGAAAGATGAAAGAAGTCCGGGAGATTCTCTCGGATACACAGGTGAACATTTATTCCATGAGAGAGGCGGGATTGGAGGCGGACCCGGAAGAAATCGGGACCACATTTGCCGAAAACGCTCTCATCAAGGCACGGGCAGTCGCCGCGCGGATTCCGGAATCCGGTCTGGATCCGGAGGAGACGATTGTCCTGGCGGATGATTCGGGACTGGAGATTGACGCACTCGGAGGTGAGCCGGGAATCTATTCGGCTCGCTATATGGGAAAAGATACGTCCTACCGCGTGAAGAACGCGGAGCTGATCCGGCGTCTGGAAGGCGTTCCGAAGGAAAAAAGAACGGCGCGCTTTGTGTGCGAGATCGCGGCGGTGCTGCCGGACGGCACTGAACTTACGGAGAGGGGGACGATCGAAGGAAAAATCGGATATGAAGAGCGAGGAGAAAACGGCTTCGGCTACGACCCGATTTTTTACCTCCCGGATATGAGCCGAACCACGGCGGAGCTTCCACCGGAAAAGAAAAACGCGATCAGCCACCGAGGAGCCGCCCTTCGTGCGATAAAGGCCGAACTTAAGAGGAGAGGCATTCTTTCATGAAAATTCTGGTGATTAGTGACACACACGGAATCGGACGCAGAGTTCCGCTTATCCTCAGGCAGACCGGACCGGTCGATTATCTGATCCACGCCGGAGATGTCGAGGGAGAGGAGGATTATATCCGTTCGATCGCAGACTGCCCGGTCTGTATGGTGGCCGGGAACAACGACTGGGGCACGGACCTGAAGAAAGAGGCGATCTTCCGTCTGGAGGATTACCGTTTTTTTGTGACGCACGGCCACCGGTACGGTGTTTCCATGGGGACGGAGCGCCTGCTGGATGAAGCGAAGAGCCAGAGAGCGGATATCGCCATTTTCGGTCACACGCACCGGCCCTATCTGAAAAAGATCAGCAATGTCGTTCTGATGAACCCGGGATCGGTGGGCCTTCCCAGACAGACCGGAAGAAAGCCGACCTTCGGAATCATCACCATCGACAGTGAAAGGAACATTTCGTTCTCAATCGGGCAGCTGAATGACAAATCGGTTTTTTCCGGATGAGAGGGTTCTCTTCGGAATCAATTTCGGAAACGCGCGATTTTCATCTGGACAATGTAAACAAAAAATTATATAATAATCAAGCGTCATGCGGCACGGAATTATATATTTCTTGTTGACGTTCCTCGCCGGATCATGTATATTGTTTAATGTTTGTTCGGCAGATGACATTGGGGAGCGGAATTTCTTCTCAAAACGGGGTGTGGCTCAGTTTGGCTAGAGCGCCTGGTTTGGGACCAGGAAGCCGCAGGTTCGAATCCTGTCACCCCGATTTCTTGTGCAGGTGTAGTTCAGTGGCAGAACACCAGCCTTCCAAGCTGGATATGTGGGTTCGATTCCCATCACCTGCTTATGTGTCTGTAGCTCAGCTGGATAGAGCAACGGCCTTCTAAGCCGTGGGTCGGGGGTTCGAATCCCTTCAGGCACGGTTGGCTCTTCCTTTCGGAGGCAAAATATCATATGGTGGGTATAGCGTAGTTGGTTAACGCGCCAGATTGTGGCTCTGGAGACCGTGGGTTCGAATCCCTCTACCCACCCTGCCGTAAGGCGAACGATGGGCTATCGCCAAGCGGTAAGGCACAGCACTTTGACTGCTGTATGCGCCGGTTCGAATCCGGCTGGCCCAGTCAAATGGAGCATTAGCTCAGGTGGTAGAGCACTTGACTTTTAATCAAGTTGTCCGGGGTTCGAGTCCCCGATGCTTCACTTCTGCCGATCGTCACAACGGTTCGGCAGGCGGTATGCCCGCATTTTTCTTTTCCGGCTTTCGCCGGGAGACCGGAGAAATGTCCGGCGTATCGGATTCTTTATCGCTTTCCGATGAGAATAAAATATGAGCCGACGATTATGCGGCTATGGCGGAATTGGCAGACGCGGCGGATTTAGGTTCCGTTGGGAGACCATGCAGGTTCGAGTCCTGTTAGCCGCAGCCATTTTCTTTCTGATACGTTCTGTATCACTTCTACCCAGTCTATTTGAAATACGAACGGTATTATTTTTTATCCCGGATCCGGAGAAGAGAGATTGTTTTCCGGTTCTCTTCGGGAATGTTTCAGGAGCGATTAATGACACAGGAACAATATGAATCTCTGCCTTTAAATGAGCTGCGTGCCGTCGCGAAGGCACGCGGTCTGAAAAAGATTTCGTCTCTTCGCAAGCGCGATCTGATCGAGCGTATGCTGGAAGCGGACCGGGAGGATGAGGCCGCCGCTTCCGCAGGAAAAGCCGAAGGGCCGGAGAATCTTTCGAATCCGGCGGAAGAAATGTCGGCTGTCTCCGATCTGCCTGAAAAAGAACCGGAAAAACCGGACGCGAAAGAGGAGCAGACAAGAAGCCGCAGTGCGGACCGGAATTTCCGGCAGAAGGGGCGAAACCAGACATCCGATCACGGTATCGGAAGTCATTCCGGAAACGAAAAATCCCCGGCCCGGAATCCGATGAGGAACCGATCGGCGGTCCCGGACGGTTCCGCGCGGCAGAAAGAGCGCACCGAAGCGGCGCGGGTGAAAACGGATGTTCAGGAGCTGGATAGCGGAAATGAGGCGCACGGCATTCTCGAGGTACTCGCCGAGGGATACGGATTTATCCGCTCGGAAAATTTTCTCCCCGGTGACGACGACGTCTACGTATCCCCCTCCCAGATCCGAAAGTTCGGCCTGAAAACGGGAGATATGCTCTACGGAAATACGCGGATCAAATCCGCCAATGAAAAATTTTCCGCCCTTCTCTACATCAAGGATGTCAATGGAATGAATCCAGCGTCCTGTCAGAGAAGAATGCATTTTGAAAATATGACACCGGTATTCCCCAACGAGAGAATCCATCTCGAGAGGAGCGGCGGGAGCATGGCCATGCGGATCGTGGATCTCATCAGCCCGATCGGAAAGGGCCAGAGAGGTATGATCGTTTCTCCTCCGAAGGCGGGGAAAACGACGCTGCTGAAAGAGACGGCGATGTCTATTCTTCAGAATAATCCGGAGATGCATCTCATTATTCTTCTGATTGACGAGCGCCCGGAGGAAGTCACGGATATCAAGGAGACCGTCCGCGGGAGCAATGTCGAAGTCATCTATTCGACATTCGACGAACTGCCCGAACACCACAAGAGAGTTTCCGAGATGGTGATCGAGCGGGCCAAGCGGCTGGTCGAAAACCACCAGGACGTCATGATCTTCATTGACAGCATCACGAGACTGGCGCGCGCCTATAATCAGGTCGTTCCTCCGAGCGGCAGAACGCTCTCGGGCGGCCTCGATCCGGCTGCTCTCCATATGCCGAAACGTTTCTTCGGAGCGGCGCGGAATATGCGGGAGGGCGGCAGCCTGACCATTCTCGCCACGGCTCTGGTAGATACCGGAAGCAAGATGGATGACGTCGTCTACGAGGAGTTCAAGGGAACCGGGAACATGGAGCTCGTCCTCGACCGGAAGCTTCAGGAGAGGCGCGTTTTCCCCGCGATCGACATCGTCCGTTCCGGAACCAGAAAAGAAGATCTCCTGCTCACCAAAGATGAGCTGGATGCGGTCAATATCATGCGCCGCTCGCTCAACCGGATGAAGACGGAGGAAGCCGCGGAAAACATTCTGGATCTCTTCGCGCACACGCGGAACAACGCGGAACTGGTCCGGATGATCAACCGGAGAAAGATGATCTGATCGATATTGCATTTTGAGGTGACGCGTGGTATAATACCCTCGCTGTACGTCGGAAATGTACAGCGACATGAGATTGAAAGAGGTGAAAACAGTGAGAGAAGATATTCAGCCGAAGTATTATCAGGCAACCGTTACCTGTAACTGCGGGAATACCTTTACGGTCGGCTCCACAAAGCCGGAGATCCACGTCGAGATCTGCTCCAAATGCCATCCGTTCTATACCGGACAGCAGAAGGCTACAGCAGCTCGCGGCCGTATTGAGCAGTTCAACAGAAAATACGGTTTGGGTAAATAATAAACAGAGCATGAAGAAAAGCGGGTTGGGGCCGGATCTGGCTTCAGCCCGTTTTTGTGTTACGATTCCGGTTTCTTCCCGAAGGACGGACCGGAATCCGAACGCCGCTTTTTCTGCGGCAGATCGGACAGAAGGTATGAAGTCATCCAACATCGGAGGGCAGGCACTGATTGAGGGAATCATGATGCGTCACATGAACGAATATTCTGTGGCGGTCCGCACCCCGGACAATCAGATCGTTGTCAAAAAGGAACCCTGCAGATCCATCACAAGTTCGAGAATTCTGAAGAAGATACCCGTCGTCCGCGGCGTGATCAGCTTTATTGATTCCCTTGTGATCGGAATCCGTGCGCTTTTCTATTCGGCTTCCTTTGTAGAAGACGATGAGGAGGAGACGGCCGGGAAAGACAGGGAAAAGGAAAAAGAATCCGGGATTTCGGAGGAAAAGAAAAAGAAGAAGGAGGAGGCGGAGATGACCGGCGTCTTTCTTTTCTCATTTGCTGTCGCCATTCTTCTTTTTGTGCTGCTTCCGTATTATATCTCTGTTCTTCTTGGGAAAATCATTCCGGGCAGAATCCTGATCACTCTCATCGAGGCAGTTCTGCGGGTCGCGATTTTTCTCGGATATCTGTTTTGGATGACGAAAATGAAGGATGTCAACCGGACGTTCATGTATCACGGGGCAGAGCACAAGTGCATCAACTGCATCGAGCACGGGAAGCCTCTGACGGTCGAAAATGTCATGCAGAGTTCCCGCTTCCATAAGCGGTGCGGGACCAGCTTCCTGGTGATTGTCGTCATCCTGAGCGCCGTACTTCTGATGTTTGTCCAGACGGACTCGCGGGTATTGCGGGTTGTCTGGCGGCTGCTTCTGATTCCGGTAATCGCCGGGATATCTTTTGAGCTCCTCCAGTTTACGGGACGTCACGAGGGGAAAATCGTTGACCTTCTTTCCGCACCCGGGCTGGCGACACAGCGCCTGACGACGAGCGAACCGGACGAATCCATGGCTGAGGTCGCGATCGCCGCGGTCGAGGCGGTGTTTGACTGGAGAGCATATCTGAAGGAGAACGGAGGAGGAAATCCGGCATGAGCTTCCGGGAAGATCATTCACAGGGACATTCCCTCGGCAGCTGTTTTCTTCGCGGGATGAAAAAACTCGAAAAGGCGGGAATCGCCGAAGCCGAAACGGATGCGTGGATTCTGTTCTCCGAGACAACCGGCCTTTCCAGAAATGAGTATTATCTCCGGAGCGACGAGGTCATGGATCCGGCGATGGAGAAACGGTTTTCCGGACAGATTGAAAAGCGGCTGTCCCGTATTCCGGTCCAGTATATTCTGGGGAAAGCCTGGTGCTTTGGGAACACATTCTATGTCAATGAAGATGTTCTGATTCCGCGGCTCGACACGGAAATCCTGATCGACGAATCATCGAAGCGTCTTCTTCCCGGGATGCGGTTCCTGGACCTGTGCACCGGGAGCGGCTGTATTCTGGTGTCGCTTCTCCTCCTTCGGAAAGCCATTGGCACGGGGAGCGACCTCTCGGAAGAGGCGCTTCGTGTCGCGAAAATAAACCTGGAGCATTACGGACTTCAGGCGGAGCTCGTCAGAAGTGATCTGCTGCGGGATATCCGGGGACGGTTCGATCTGATCGTCTCGAATCCTCCCTACATTCCGACCGGGGAAGTGGAACGCCTGGATCCGGAAGTACGGGACCATGAGCCGCATTTCGCACTGGACGGCGGGGAGGACGGCATGAATTTTTTCAGGAGAATCATCCGCGGGGCGGGTGAGCATCTGAACCGGGACGGATGGCTGCTTATGGAAATCGGCTATGACGAGGGAGACCGCGTGCGTCGGATGCTGGAAGAAAACGGATACCGTGAAATCGAAATCATCCGGGATTTTTCCGGTCTCGATCGCGTGGCGGCAGGCAGATGTCCGGAGAAAGCAGGAGAATCAGAGTAATGTTTGAGAAGCTGGAAGATGTCCGGCAAAGGCTAGAGGAAATCACACATGAGTTAAACGAACCGGGAGCGTCCGCGGATCTGAAGAAATTTCAGTCTCTGATGAAGGAACAGGCGGAGCTGTCTCCTCTGGTTGGAAAATATGAGGAGTATCTTGCCTGCCGGAAAACGATTGAGGACAGTCTCCAGATGCTGAAGGAAGAAAAGGACCCGGAGATGCGCGATCTTCTGAAGGAGGAGCTCTCTTCGGCCAGATCGTCCGGGGAGGAGCTTTCCCGGGAACTGCAGAAAATGCTCGTTCCAAAGGATAAAAACGATGAAAAAAATGTGATTGTGGAGCTGCGGGCAGGAGCCGGCGGCGACGAGGCCGCGCTGTTTGCCTGCGAGCTTTACCGAATGTATGTCAAATATGCGGACCGGCACGGCTGGTCCAGCGAGCTGATCAGTGTCAATGAGAACGGCATCGGCGGGTTCAAAGAGGCCACCTTTATGATCCGCGGATACGGCGCCTACTCGCGTCTGAAATATGAGAGTGGAGTTCATCGTGTCCAGCGCGTCCCGGAAACGGAGAGCGGCGGCAGAATACATACGTCAACCGCCACGGTGGCGATTATGCCGGAGGCGGACGAGGTGGATTTCTATCTGGATCCAAAAGACTGTCACTTCGATGTGTTCCGGTCTTCCGGAAACGGAGGGCAGAGTGTCAATACCACCGATTCCGCGGTGCGCCTGACGCACATCCCGACGGGGATTGTCATCTCCTGTCAGGATGAAAAATCGCAGCTGAAAAACAAAGATAAAGCGATGAAGGTTCTGCGGTCGCGGCTCTACCAGATGGAGCTTGACAAGAGGCATGCCAGGGAGGCCGCGAACCGGAGGAGTCAGATCGGGTCGGGAGACCGCTCCGAGAAAATCCGGACCTACAATTTTCCGCAGGGACGGGTGACCGATCATCGTATAAAACTGACATCGCACCGGATTTCAGAGATTCTGGACGGAGATCTGGATGAACTGATCGATGCTCTGACGACGGCGGATCAGGCGGAGAAGCTCTCGGAGGAGAGCTGAAGCAGCGGATATTTTCCCGTCTTTGCTTTTTTCAACAAAAAGAAGATCAATCTGCCCCGGGATTCTGCTTTTTATGCGCCTTTTCCCGCGAAGCAATTTGCGGTATAATGGTGTCATTTCATGGACCTGACAGAATTGCAGCCTGAAGAGGGGATGTTATCGTCAATCCTTTCCGGCAGCCGTCGTTATTGCGAGGCATATAAGTTTACATAAAGAGAAAGACCGGATGACTGCCGCAGGGAAGCAGGAAGCGAGGAGAAGAAAAAAATATGAGTCATGTGAAGTCGACGCTCGCAGTCATGGCAGCCGGCATCGGAAGCCGATACGGAAAGGGCATCAAGCAGCTGGCGCATGTCGGTCCGTCGGGGGAGCTGATCATGGATTACTCGGTCCATGACGCTCTGGAAGCCGGATTTGATAAGATTGTTTTCATCATACGAAAAGATATTGAAAGGGAGTTCCGGGAGACGATCGGAAAGCGGATGGAAAAGTTCGCGGATGTGTCTTATGTATTTCAGGAACTGGATGATCTCCCGAAAGGATTTTCCCTTCCGCCGGCCCGCAGGAAGCCCTGGGGAACCGGACAGGCCATCCTGGCGGCCGCAAGAGAGATCAACGGACCTTTTGCGGTGATCAACGCGGACGATTACTACGGAAAATCCGCCTTTGTCCGTCTTCATGAAAATCTCTGCGGCGGGCTTCCCCCTGCGGATGGAAAGGAGCAAGTATCCATGGTTTCCTTCCGGCTCGGAAATACACTGAGCGATCACGGAGGCGTGACGCGCGGAATCTGTATTCTGGACCGGGAGAATCATCTCACGGGAATCCGGGAGACGAGAAACATCGTCAAGACACCGGAGGGGGCCGAGGCACCCGGACCGGACGGAACGATGAAAAAGCTGAGCGCGGATCTGCGCGTCTCCATGAACATGTGGGGTCTTCAGGATTCCTTCCTCGATATCCTTCGGGACGGCTTCTGTGAATTCCTGTCCGGCCTTGAGGGAGACGGGAGCACCGGAGAGTATCTGATTCCGGATGTAATCGACCGCCTTCTGAGGGAGGACCGCGCGGAGGTCACGGTGCTCTCCAGTGAGGACAGGTGGTTCGGCGTGACTTACCAGGAAGATAAACAGAACGTGATCGATGAGTTCCGCAGCCTGACGGAGCGGGGCATTTACAGCAGGGATCTCTATTCAGATCTTTCTCTGTGATCATCCTTCACCGTTTAACCGTTTCATATTTATTTCATATTCATTTCTTGCAAGGAGACCTTATGGGCAAGTATTTCGGAACAGATGGGTTCAGGGGAGAAGCAAATGTGACACTGACGGCGGTCCATGCATTTGAGATCGGCCGGTTTATCGGATGGTATTTCGGCAGGACGCACAAGCCCCGCATCGTCATCGGAAAAGACACGAGACGGTCCAGCTATATGCTGGAATACTCAATCGCGGCCGGCATCACGGCTTCCGGAGCGGACGCATGTCTGATGCACGTCACGACAACTCCGAGCGTATCTTACATCACAAGAACCGACCGCTTTGACTGCGGTGTCATGATTTCCGCCTCGCACAATCCGTACTATGATAACGGGATCAAGCTGATCGGAGGCGGCGGAACGAAAATAGATCCGCACATTGAGGAACTGATCGAACAGTATATCGACACGAAGGAGCCGGATATTCCCTTCGCGGTGCGCGAAAACATCGGGAGGACCGTGGATTACTTCTCCGGCAGAAACCGCTACATCGGTTATCTGATTTCGATTCCCACACGCTCCTTTGAGAACTACCGTATCGGTCTGGACTGTGCGAACGGCAGCACCTCTTCCATCGCGAAAAATGTATTTGACGCGATCGGAGCGGAAACCTACGTAATAAACAACAATCCGGACGGAACGAATATCAACCGCGACTGTGGTTCCACGCACATCGAGGGGCTCCGGAAATTCGTCGTGGACAACGGTCTCGATGTCGGATTTGCCTACGACGGAGACGGGGACCGCTGCCTCGCCGTAGATGAAAGCGGAAATCTCATTGACGGGGACCGGATCATGTTTATCTGTGCCAAGTATATGAAGGAGCAGGGAAAGCTCAAGGACAACACACTCGTCACGACGGTCATGTCCAATCTCGGACTCTATAAAGCGCTCGAGCGCGAGGGCATGCGGTATGAGCAGACGGCCGTCGGCGACAAGTACGTCGCGGAAAATATGTTTGCAAACGATTATAAGATCGGCGGAGAGCAGTCCGGTCACATCATTTTCAGCAAATACGCCAGAACGGGAGACGGCATTCTCACATCTCTGATGCTGATGGAGGCGATGATCGAGAAAAAGTCTTCTCTTAAAAAACTGGCGGATGAAGTGACGATTTACCCGCAGGTTCTGAAGAATGTCCGTGTGGCGGACAAATCAGCGGCGAAAAACAACCCGAAGGTACAGAAAGAAGTTGAGGCCGTCGCGAAGGAGCTCGGGAGCAACGGGCGGATTCTCGTCCGCGAGAGCGGCACGGAGCCGCTGATCCGCGTGATGGTGGAAGGAGAGACGGATGAGATCTGCAATCACTACGCAGGACGTGTGGTGGATGTAATGGTCCGCGAGGGTCTTGTCCTCGAATGATTTTCCGGGAACCGCAGGAAAAGCAATGAAGACCGGAAGGCAGATTCCGGATATTTCCGGACGAAAGCAGGATGAAAACGGATATGAAAAACTGTCTGAAACGAATCGCGGCAGTTGTGCTGTGTGTATTTCTGGTCGCGGCCGGCGGAATTGCCGGCTGCGGCGTTTACGGGACCTCGGATTCGGGAGCGTATACCAAAGGCGTCAAAGCTCTGAAAAACGGGGATCTGGATACCGCGATGACGGAATTCCGCACCGCGGTGGATCAGAACAGCCGTGTGGCGGAGGCTTACCGCGGCGAGGGTCTGGTATTCATGAAGCAGGGCAATTACGAGAGTGCCGCTACCGTGTTCGAGAGAAGTCTTTCCGCGTTCCGCAGAAGCGGAAGCGGGGATGAGGACTTCGAAGAGGATGTCGAATATTACCTGGCCGAGGCATATACCCGGAGCGGGGATATTGATCAGGCCATGAGCATCTACGCGGAGCTCACCAGCGGGAAAACTCCGGACCGGGCCTTTCTGCTGCGCGGGATGGCGAATATCAGAAACAATGATATTGATGCGGCCATGGATGACTTTGACCACGTCGTTGCGAATAATCCCAGCTACGAAAACTGTCTGAAAATTTACGAGGCGCTTTCCGGCGCGAGTCACAAGGCGGATGGTGCGGATTACCTGAAAAAGTGTCTCAGCTCTTCTCCGGAATCCGCGGATGATTATTACTATCAGGGCTTAGTCTACAATGAGCTGGGAAACAGTGACAAGGCGCTGGACAGCCTGAACACGGCTATGAGCGAGGGCAGCAAGGATGCTTTCGCGATGTATGCCAAGATCAGCATAGATGGTGGAAAGACGGATCAGGCCCGCAAAACTTTTAACGAGCAGCTTCAGAAGGGCGAAAATCTGGCCGCCATCTACAACGGACTGGCGCTCTGCGATATCGCAGATCAGGAGTACGACGATGCGCTTGACCACATCCAGGAGGGGCTGAATCAGAACGACGAAGATATGACCGAGACGCTCCGCTTCAATGAAGTCGTGGTATATGAGAGACAGCTGGATTTTTCGACCGCGGAATCGAAGCTGAAGGATTTCCTTGAGAGCTGGCCGGATAATGCAGAGGCAAAGCGGGAATATCAGTTTCTCCAGACAAGGGTTTCTTCCTCAGAGGGAACTTCAGGCGAATCCTCCTCCGGGGATACGGAAGAGGGAAGCGAGAGCGTATCCTCGTCCAGCCTGGGTGCGTGATGACAGAAAAAGGAAATCGGAATGAATGATTGAACTGGAAAAATTTCAGGACAGGGTGATTCTGGTCGGCATCTGCGGGACCTCGGAAGAGGAGGCGGAAGCTTCCCTGACGGAGCTCCGAGAGCTCGCCAGAACGGCAGGCGCCGAGGTCGTCACATCTGTGATGCAGAAGCGCAGCCGCCCGGATCCCGCCACCTACATCGGAAGCGGAAAAACAGAAGAGCTTCGGGAACAGATCGCTGTATATGATGCGAACGGGATTATATGCGACGATGAACTTTCGCCGGCTCAGATAAAGAATCTGGAGGGTCAGCTGGGGTGCAAAATTATGGACCGCACCCTGCTGATCCTTGATATTTTTGCCGCCCGCGCGAGGACAAGCGAGGGAAAGATCCAGGTGGAACTCGCCCAGCTGAAGTATCGTCAGCTCCGTCTGATCGGGTTCGGGAAATCTCTGTCGAGGCTGGGAGGAGGAATCGGAACGAGAGGTCCCGGGGAGAAAAAACTCGAGACCGACCGCCGGCTTATTTCGGAACGCATCGGCGTGCTGAACCGGGAGCTGAAGGAGGTCAAAAGACACCGGGATCTCGTCCGTGAGGGGCGGAAAAAGGGAAATCTCCCGACAGCTGCCATCGTCGGTTATACGAATGCAGGCAAATCGACGCTTCTGAATTATCTGACGGACGCGGACGTCCTTCAGGAGGACGCCCTGTTCGCTACGCTCGACCCGACGACCCGCGCGCTGAAACTGCCCGGGGGAGAATCCATCCTCATCACAGATACGGTCGGCTTTATCCGCAAGCTGCCGCATCACCTGATTGAGGCCTTCCGCAGCACGCTGGAGGAGGCCGCTTACGCGGACATTATTATTCATGTAGCAGATGCGTCCAATCCGGATGTCGAACAGCAGATGCAGGTTGTCTACGAGACGCTTCACGAACTCGGGGCGGACGGGAAACCCACTGTCACGCTGTTTAACAAGCAGGACCGGATCAAAGGGGATAATTCTTCGGGACTGAGGGACCCCCGTGCGGATTACACGATCCGGACGGAAGCCGTTAACGGCCGGGGTCTGGACCGCCTGAAGGAAGTACTGGAAGAGATCGTTCAGTCTTCCCGCATTCTGGTTGAGCGTATCTTCCCGTATTCAGAAGCGGGGAAAATTGCCCTGATCCGAAGCAGGGGCCAGATGCTCGAGGAAGAATATCTGAGCGGCGGCATTCGAGTCCGGGCCTATGTGCCCCGGGAGATTTACGGAAAACTCTGACGTAATCCATATTGTCTTTTTGAATTGTTCTGGAACAGGAGGCCTGAGATGGACAAGGGAAAAAGGATCGCTCCGCTCTGCGGGGCGGACGCCATGCTGATTACGGATCCCTTTAATATGCGGTATCTTTCCGGATTCCGCGGCGGAGAGGGTATCCTTTTTATCTCGAGAGAAAGCCGTGTGCTGATCACGGACAGCCGCTATACGGAAGCCGCGGCGGCGGAGAGTGATTTTACGGTAGAGGAGGAAAGCCGGAAACTGCCGAGATCGGAAATCGTCCTGGAATATGTCCGAAGAGAGGAAATCGGATCGATCGGCTACGAGGACAGCCATATGCGCTGCTGCGAGTTCTCCCGTCTGAAGGCAAAGCTCCCTGAGTCGATTCAGTGGATCCCTCTGGGAGAAAAGGTGAACGATCTGCGCGCGGTCAAGTCGGAGGAGGAAATTGAGCTGCTCCGAAAAGCAGAGGCCATCGGGGACGCGGCATTTGCCGATATTCTCAAATTCATCCGGAAGGGAATGTCCGAGCTGGAAATCGCGGCGGAGCTGGAGTACCGGATGAAGAAACACGGAGCCCAGGGATTTTCCTTTGACACCATTATCGCTTCCGGCCCGAATTCTTCGATGCCGCACGCGATTCCCTCTGAAAGAAAGCTGAGGGACGGGGATTTCGTGACTATGGACTTCGGATGCCGGTACGAGGGATACTGCTCGGATATGACCCGCACCATAGCGATCGGCAGCATATCGGAAAAGCAGGAGGAAATTTACAGCATCGTCCTGGAAGCGCAGAACGCGGCTCTTTCGAATCTCAGAGCCGGCATCACGGGAGAGGTAGGCGATCAATTCGCGCGGAGCGTCATTCAGTCCGGAGGATACGGAAACTGCTTCGGTCATGCGCTCGGTCATTCGGTCGGCCTGTTTATCCACGAGAATCCCCGACTCGGGCCGGGGAGCGCGGATATTCTGAAACCGAATATGATCGAAACGGTGGAACCCGGCATTTACGTGCCCGGCTTCTGCGGTGTGCGCATCGAGGATATGGTTGTGATCCGGGAGGACGGAATTGAAAATCTGACCCATTCTCCGAAGGATCTGATCATATTGTAATCGTTCCGGGGACATGACAGAATCTGCTTTTTCACCCGGGGCGCCGGAAATTCCGATCGTTTTCGAATTGACAATTATTCCTTCAATCTTTATGATAGTTTTAGCTGTCGATTGTAAAGACAGGATACCTGAATTTACCATCTATCATGGAGGAGCTGACATGTATTCATTGGACGAAGTCAAGAAGGTCGATCCGGAAATCGCATCTCTTCTCAGTGCAGAGGTTGAACGTCAGAACAGCCATCTGGAACTGATTGCATCGGAAAACTGGACCTCAAAAGCCGTTATGGCCGCGATGGGAAGCCCGTTTACGAACAAATATGCGGAGGGCTATCCGGGAAAGCGCTATTACGGCGGGTGCGAGATCATTGACCAGGCAGAGACGCTGGCGATCGAGCGCGTGAAAAAGCTGTTCGGCTGTACCTACGCGAATGTGCAGCCG
The DNA here is from genome assembly GCA_050944685.1 of Bilifractor sp. Taxonomy (GTDB): domain Bacteria; phylum Bacillota; class Clostridia; order Lachnospirales; family Lachnospiraceae; genus CADBRN01. The sequence goes on along the minus strand of JBMNRP010000019.1, from coordinate 16,428 downwards.
CATTCCGGCGCGCAGGCGAATATGGCGGTGTTCTATGCCCTTCTGAAGCCGGGCGATACGGTCATGGGAATGAACCTCAACGAAGGCGGTCACCTTTCCCACGGAAGCCCTGCCAACTTCTCCGGCAATTATTTCCACGTCGTTCCCTACGGGGTCAACGCGGAAGGATATATCGATTACGACGAGGTAGAGCGGATTGCGAAGGAATGCAGGCCGAAGCTGATCGTCTGCGGAGCGAGCGCGTACGCGAGAAAGATTGATTTCAAAAGGTTCCGGGAGATCGCGGACGAGGTCGGCGCGTATCTTCTGGCCGACATCGCTCACATCGCCGGACTGGTTGCCACCGGGTACCACGAGAGCTCGATTCCCTATGCTCACGTGACGACCTCCACGACGCACAAGACGCTTCGCGGACCGCGCGGAGGCATTATTCTCTCCAGCGAGGAGTTCGCAAAAGAACACAAGCTGAACAAGGCCGTGTTCCCGGGCATCCAGGGCGGACCGCTCGAGCATGTGATTGCCGCGAAAGCCGTCTGTTTTAAAGAGGATCTGCAGCCCTCCTACAAGGAATATGTGAAGGGAATCGTGGATAATGCGCAGGCCCTCGCGAACGGTCTGATCAGGCGCGGGATTCCGCTCGTTTCAGGAGGAACCGACAATCACCTGATGCTGATTAACCTCATTCCGCTCGATCTTTCCGGCAAGGATGTGCAGAACTGGCTCGAGGATGTCAACATCACCGCGAATAAGAACACCGTTCCGAATGAGCCCAGATCACCGTTCGTGACCAGCGGAATCCGGCTCGGAACGCCGGCCGTCACGACCCGCGGACTGAACACGGATGACATGGACCAGGTCGCGGAGGCAATCGCCATGACCATCAAGGATCATGAGAACACGGGCGATCGGGCGAGAGCCATCATTAAATCCCTGACAGACAAATATCCGCTGGAGTAATGAATTATTGATTTTTCTGGTTCCGGCATTCCGGCGCTTTGATAAGAACGCCGGAGTGTCCGGAGCCATTTGTCTTTCCTGAATAAGGAAACTCTTGCAGTCATTTCCGGAGTATTGCAGTCAGTAAAGGAGGAAATATGCCGAGTCGTTCACTGGAGCAGGAACTGAAGTCAAACACGTATCCGGGACGGGGAATTGTTATCGGAAGGTCGGAGTGCGGCCGCTATGCCGTGACCGCCTATTTCATCATGGGAAGAAGCGCGAACAGCCGCAACCGCGTTTTCGTGGAGGAAGGCGAGGGAATCCGAACGCAGGCGTTTGATCCCTCGAAGGTTGAGGACCCGAGTCTGATCATCTACGCCCCGGTCCGCGTCAGAGGGTGTGATACCATCGTCACCAACGGCGATCAGACGGACACGGTCTTTGAGGAAATGGAAAAGGGCAAGACGTTCGAGGAGTCTCTGCGCGGACGCGACTATGAGCCGGACGGGCCGAACTGGACGCCCCGGATTTCCGGAATCCTGCACATCGAAAACGGGGCCTTCCGCTACGCGATGTCCATCCTCAAGAGACAGCCGGGCGACCTGAATCAGACGAACCGCTACACGTTCGATTATTCGGACTGTGCTCCGGGGACCGGACATTTTATCCACACGTACAAAAGGGACGGAAACCCGCTTCCCAGCTTTGAGGGAGAACCGACTCCGGTCGATATCCGCGGCGGGATCGACGAGTTTACGGATCTTGTCTGGAAAGGTTTGAATGCGGATAACAAGGTGTCTTTGTTCGTCCGCTTCATCGACATCGGCAGCGGAGCGTATCAGACGAAGATTGTCAATAAGAACGGGAGGTAAGAACGATGAATGAACTTCAGCTGAAATACGGTTGCAATCCGAATCAGAAGCCGTCGCGAATATACATGGAGGACGGAAGCGATCTTCCGATCAGAGTGCTGAACGGACGCCCGGGATATATCAATTTTCTGGATGCGTTTAACGGCTGGCAGCTGGTGCGCGAGCTGAAAAACGCGACCGGTCTCCCGGCCGCGACATCGTTCAAGCACGTCTCCCCGGCAGGGGCAGCGGTAGGTCTCCCGATGTCGGATGTTCTGCGGAAGATCTACTGGGTCGATGATCAGGGCGATCTTTCCCCGCTCGCCTGCGCTTATGCAAGAGCGAGAGGGGCGGACCGCATGTCTTCCTTCGGAGATTTTATCTCTCTTTCCGACGTCTGCGACGCCGACACGGCCAGGCTCATCAAGAGAGAGGTCTCCGACGGCATCATTGCCCCCGGATATACGGACGAGGCGCTTGAGATCCTGAAGCAGAAAAAGAAGGGAAATTACGTCATCATTCAGATGGACGAAAATTACCGCCCGGCTCCGATCGAGCACAGGCAGATCTATGGCATTACCTTCGAACAGGGTCGTCAGGAGCTGCCGATCGATGACGCGCTGCTCTCCAACATTGTCACGAAAAATAAGGAGATTCCGGCCGGGGCGATGCGTGATCTGAAGATTTCCCTGATTACACTGAAATATACGCAGTCGAATTCGGTCTGTTACGTAAAAGACGGACAGGCGATCGGCGTCGGCGCCGGACAGCAGTCTCGGATTCACTGCACGAGGCTGGCGGGACAGAAGGCAGATAACTGGTATCTGCGCCAATGTCCGAAGGTTCTGGAGCTTCCGTTCAGAGAAAACATCCGCCGCGCGGACCGCGACAATGCGATCGATGTCTACATGGGAGACGAGTACATGGATCTCCTCGCGGACGGCGCCTGGGAAAGAGTGTTTACGAAAAAACCGGAGGTGTTCACGCGAGAGGAGAAGCGGGCATGGCTCGATGGTCTCACGGATGTGACGCTCGGTTCCGACGCGTTCTTTCCGTTCCCGGACAATATCGAGCGCGCGCACAAGAGCGGCGTGAAGTACATCGCCGAGCCAGGCGGATCGGTCCGTGACGACGCGGTGATCGAATGCTGCGACAAGTACGGAATGGCGATGGCGTTTACGGGAATCCGGCTTTTCCACCACTGATTTTGAAAGGTTTCCGTATGCGTACAATGGAATTCAAGATGGAGCGGAAGGGGCTGGTTGAGATCGGACAGGAGGTATCCGTGTCGGAGAGCGCCCTTCCTGCGTCCTTCTATTATACGGTCATTCCGGCTGTTGCCATGAGCCGGAATTACCAGGGATATGAGAGGCTGAAATCCCGCAAGGGTATTGTGAAAGATATCCGGGAGACCGAGCGGGGATTTTATGTCGTTGTCGAATTTGATGAAGAGGAGCCGAAGTGAGAGGACGTGTTTCCAGTCAGCGAAAAAAGAATGAGCCCGGCCGGATCGTGCATCCGTTTGATCCGTACTATGACCGGGAATCCCGCATTCTGATTCTGGGAAGCTTTCCTTCCGTGAAGTCCCGCGAGGTGATGTTCTTTTACGGTCATCCGCAGAACCGCTTCTGGAAGGTGATCGCCGCAGTGTTCGGAGAAGAGACGCCTTTGGATATTCCTTCGAAAAAGGATTTTCTCAGACGAAATCACATCGCGATGTGGGATTCCATCCATTCCTGCACGATCACGGGATCTTCCGACAGCTCGATCCGGGACGTGGTCCCGAATGACATCGGGAAAATCCTCGCGACGGCGGATATCCGCCGGATATTCTGCAACGGAGCAACATCTTACCGGATGTATCAGAAATACATCTGTCCCGTAACCGGGAGGGATGCGGTGAAGCTCCCGTCGACCAGTCCGGCGAACGCCGCCTGGAGCCTCGACCGTCTGAAAGAGGCGTGGAAGGTCTGTGCGGAGGCGGCTGAGGAGCTTCCGCTCTGACAATCGCCGGAAGAAAAACGAAAGCGAAAAAATCCGAACGATTGGCAGCCTCCGGCTGCATCGTTGGAAGTATTGTTGAACAGAGAGGAATAAACTGATATGGCGGAGAACCAGCAGGAAGATTTCAGGGCGGAGATGAACGCCTATTCCAATATTGAGCATGTAATCGGCGTCGTCAGCGGAAAGGGCGGCGTGGGAAAGTCCATGGTGGCTGCCTCGCTCGCGAACGCGATGGCGGCACAGGGGTACCGGGTCGGTATTCTGGACGCGGATATCACCGGGCCCTCGATCCCGAAAATGTACGGCCTTCATGAGAGGGCGAAGGGCGACGACAACGGCATCTATCCGCCCGTCACGGAAAACGGGATCGAGATCATGTCGATCAATCTGCTTCTCGAAGGCGAGGAGGAGCCGGTCGTCTGGAGAGGCCCGGTTCTCGGCGGCGTTGTGAAACAGTTCTGGACCGATGTGATCTGGGGTCAGCTGGATTATCTGATCATTGATATGCCTCCGGGAACGGGAGACGTACCGCTCACGGTCTATCAGTCCCTTCCGATTGAGGGAGTGGTGATCGTCACTTCCCCGCAGGATCTGGTCAAAATGATTGTCACGAAGGCCTATAAGATGGCGGGGCTGATGAACATTCCGGTTCTCGGCCTGATTGAAAATTACAGCTATCTCGTCTGTCCGGGCTGCGGGAGAAAAATCGATGTCTTCGGACAGAGCCACGTCGACGAGATCGCCGCATCCCTGAACATTCCGGTTCTCGGGAAAATTCCCATTAACGAGGAGTATGCCAGGGCGGCGGATGAAGGTTCGTTTGGAGAGGTAGCGAATACCTGCATCGACGGGGCAATTGAAGCGCTCCGTTCATTGGATCAGTAATCCGGGATTATGACGGAAAAGAAATCAACAGAAACAAAAGAAAAACGAAATAACGGTGAAAATAACGGGCGCACGGTGAAAATATCTGTGCGCTCTCTTGTTGAATTTCTGCTGCGCGAGGGCGATCTCGAAAAAGGAAGGGGAGGAGTCGCCGATAAGGAGGCCATGCAGGCGGGAAGCCGCGTTCACCGGAAAATCCAGGGAGGACGTGGAACCGGATACCGGGCGGAAGTTCCTCTGAAGGAATCCTTTCCCGATCCGTATTCTTCTGAGGAAGACAGTTCCTGCCCGCCTTTTACGCTTCAGATCGAGGGGCGCGCGGATGGAATCGAGGAAAAGGAAGGGAGAACCGCGATCGAGGAAATCAAGGGCGTCTTTCTGGATGTCAGTGAGATGGAGGGACCCTCTGCGGTTCACCTCGCCCAGGCGAAGTGTTATGCGGCGATTTACGGAAAACAGAGGAAACTGCAAACGATCTTCGTCCGCATGACGTATGCCAATCTGGAAAACGGGGATACGCGCGCCTTTCTTTTCACCTACGAAATCGATTCGCTCCGACAGTGGTTTGAGAACCTGGCATACTCTTACATGAAGTGGGCGAAGCTGATCGTCCTGCACGAGGGAAAACGAAATCGTTCCGTCGGCTGTCTGAAATTTCCGTTTCCCTACCGGGAGGGTCAGAAAAAAATGACCGCCGCCGTCTGGCAGGCAATCTTACAGGAAAAACAGATTTTCGTCCAGGCGCCGACCGGAACCGGGAAGACCATGTCCTCTCTTTTCCCCGCGGTCCAGGGTGTCGGGAGAGGAATGGCGGAAAAAATTTTTTATCTGACCTCCAGGACCATCGGGCGGACCGTAGCGGAAGAGGCGTTTTCCATTCTCCGGAAACAGGGACTGGAATTTTACAGCCTGACAATCACTGCGCGTGAAAAAATCTGCGTCTGTGATGAGGTCAACTGCAGTCCGGAGTACTGTCCGAGAGCTGCCGGCCATTTTGACCGGATAAACGATGCTCTCTACGACATCCTGACAGGTGATGGAAGATTTGACCGGGAAGAGGTACAGAAGGCGGCGGAAAAATGGAATGTCTGCCCCTACGAGCTGCAGCTGGATCTGACGGATTTCATGGACGGGGTGATCTGCGACTACAATTACGTATTTGATCCGAACGCGAAGCTGGGCCGTTATTTCGGTGACTCCGCAAGAAAGGGAACCTGCATTCTCCTCGCGGACGAGGCGCACGATCTCGTTGACCGAGGGCGCGACATGTTCAGCGCCGAACTTCGTAAAGAGGAGATTCTCCGGATTCGCCGGATGCTCTCGAAAAAGCCCGGTGCAGGGATAAAGAAGATAACCGCCGCACTTTCCGCCTGCAATCAGGCGATGCGGACCCTGAAGAAGCAGTGCGAGACGGACGCAGACGCGGTGCGGGTTTATGAGGAAAGATGCCTGGAGTGCCGGGATGCGGGAAACCTCGCTGCTCCGCTTATGAATCTGGATGCCGCCCTGGAGGACTATCTGACAGATGCCGGGCGGGGGCGGATACCGTCCGGGGAAGAAGATGTTCTGACGGAACTGCAGCAGTTCTTTTTCGATGTCCGGACCTTTGTGAACTGCTTTCTGGAGATGGACCCGGACGTTATGATTCTGTCGAAGATAGACCCGGGCGGCGGCTTTTCCGTAAAAATCTCCTGCATGAATCCGGCTTCCCGCCTCCAGGCCTCCCTGGACAAGTGCCGGAGTGTCGTCTTTTTTTCCGCGACCCTTCTGCCCATCCGGTATTACGATCGTCTTCTCACGACGAAGGAGGACAGCTACCGGATCTATCTGCCTTCTCCATTCTGCCCGTCACACCGTCTGATCGCGGTCGGCCGGGATGTAAGCAGCCGTTTCAAAAGGCGCGGGCCAAAGGAGTACGGGAGAATGGTCCGCTATATCGACGCCGTTCTTTCCGGACGGAAGGGAAATTATATCGTGTTCTTTCCTTCCTACCGCATGATGGAGGATGTTCTGGATGTTTTTCTGGAGCTTCACGGCCTGGAAGAGGACGATCCGGAAGATGACAGCGGAGAGGACGGCTATCCGGGATTTGAATCGCCGGGGCTCCGGCTGATTGTTCAGAGCGCCGGGATGCGGGAGAAAAACCGGGAATCCTTCCTCCGTGAGTTCTCGGAGGAGTCGCGGCGGACGCTTGCCGCCTTCTGCGTGATGGGAGGCATCTTTGCCGAGGGAATTGACCTGACGGGAGAAAGGCTGATCGGAGCGATTGTTGTCGGAACGGGACTGCCGCAGGTGAGCGCGGAGCGGGAACTGCTGAAACAATATTATGACCGAACGGGAGAGAACGGCTTCGACTTTGCCTACCGCTATCCGGGCATGAATAAAGTGCTGCAGGCTTCGGGCAGAGTCATCCGCACCGAGACGGACCGGGGGATTATACTGCTTCTGGACGAGCGTTTCCTGCAGAAGGAATACCTTGCCCTCCTTCCCAGAGAGTGGAGCGATCTGAAGGTCACCGACTCCGATCATATTGCCGGACTCATCGGCGATTTCTGGGCGCAGGATCCGCCGCCGGACGGGAACGGCTCATGTATCTGAAAAATTCTTTGACAAATGAAATCCGGATGCTATAATGACCGTGTTGGTGGAAATACATCCACCGGACAACTGGATATGAAAAAGCGCTGAAGAGAAGAGTAGGACGCGCAGGGCAAAAGAGAGGGATCTGCCGCAAAACGATGCGGAGCTGTGAGGATCCTTGTGCGGGCGCATCTGAAGACCATCTCCGAGCGGCCCCAATCCGGCCCGGCGATTCCGTTATCATCATTCAACGAAGCGGCAGTGTGTCCGTTAAAAAAACGGCACTGCAAAAAGGGTGGAACCGCGATTGACCATCGTCCCTTGCATCAAAGGATGCAGGGGATTTTTTCGTTTAACAATAAGAAAGACCCGGCTCCCTTGATTCAGTCAGCACAGAGGAAAGAAATGGAGGAAGGAACCATGAAGATCACACTGAAAGATGGAACTGTGAAAGAGTATGATCATCCGATGTCAATTCTTGACATCGCCAATGACATATCCGAGGGACTCGGACGTATGGCGGCCGTCGCCGATGTGGACGGGAAGGAGGCGGACCTCCGCACCGTCATCGACCATGACTGCAGCCTCACCATTCACACCTGGAATGATCCGGAAGGCCTGGCGGCTTACCGTCACACGACTTCCCATATCATGGCACAGGCGATCAAGCGGCTTTATCCGGAGGCAAAGCTCGCCATCGGACCGTCGATCGCCGACGGATTCTACTACGATATCGACATCGACGGCGGATTTACCGCGGAGGATCTGGAGAAGATCGAGGCGGAAATGAAAAAGATCATCAAAGAGGCGATTCCGCTGAAGCGTTTTACCCTGCCCAGAAATGAGGCGATCGAATTCATGAAGAAGCGCGAGGAGCCGTACAAGGTCCAGCTGATCGAGGATCTGCCGGAGGACGCGGAGATCAGCTTCTACGAGCAGGGCGATTTCACGGATCTGTGTGCCGGCCCGCATCTGATGTCCACGAAGCCGATCAAGGCATTCAAGCTGACGAGCATCGCCGGAGCTTACTGGCGCGGCGACGAGCACAATAAGATGCTCACCCGTATCTACGGAACCGCTTTTCCGAAGAAGGCGGACCTGGATGCGTACCTGACCATGATCGAAGAGGCGAAGAAGCGTGATCACCGCAAACTCGGGAAGGAACTCGGCCTCTTCATGATGAATGACGCCGGTCCGGGCTTCCCGTTCTTCCTTCCGAAGGGAATGATCCTGAAGAACACCCTTCTGGACTACTGGCGGGAGATTCACCTGAAAAACGGATACGTTGAGATCTCCACCCCGATTATCCTCAACCGGTCTCTGTGGGAGACTTCCGGACACTGGGATCACTACAAAGAGAATATGTACACCACTGTCATTGACGATGAAGACTACGCGATCAAGCCGATGAACTGTCCCGGAAGTATTCTCGTCTACCAGAATGAGCCTCGCTCCTACCGGGATCTTCCGCTTCGCTACGGCGAGCTGGGTCTGGTCCACCGCCACGAGAAATCCGGTCAGCTGCACGGTCTGATGCGTGTGCGCTGCTTCACGCAGGATGACGCTCACATGTTTCTCGCCCGCGATCAGATCCGCGACGAGATCATCCGTATCGCCAATATCATCGACGAAGTGTATCAGCTGTTCGGCTTTCAGTATAAAGTAGAGCTTTCTACACGCCCGGACAATTCCATGGGAAGCGACGAGGACTGGGAGGTCGCGACGAATGCTCTGAAGGATGCCCTGGATTCTCTCGGGAAAGACTACGTGATCAATGAGGGCGACGGCGCCTTCTACGGTCCGAAAATCGATTTCCATCTGCAGGACTGCCTGGGAAGAACCTGGCAGTGCGGAACCATCCAGCTCGACTTCCAGCTGCCGCAGAGATTTCATCTGGAGTATACCGGGTCGGACGGAGAGAAGCATCAGCCGATCATGATTCACCGCGTCTGCTTCGGCTCCGTCGAGCGGTTTATCGGAATTCTGATCGAGCATTTCGCGGGAGCTTTCCCGACATGGCTCGCTCCGGTTCAGGTCAAAATACTTCCCGTCTCGGAAAAGTATCTCGATTACGCGAAGAAGGTGGAGGGCATTCTGAAGGATCACAAGATCCGTGCCGAGGCGGACGAGCGCAGTGAGAAGCTCGGCTACAAGATCCGGGAGGCGCAGAATCTGAAGATCCCGTACATGCTCGTCGTCGGAGAAAAAGAGCAGGAGGCAGGTACCGTTGCCGTCCGCACGCGCCTCGGAGGAGACAAAGGGGCGGAGCCGCTCGATGATTTTGTTGCCATGATCAGCGAGGAGATCGCCACCCGCGCACTTCCGAAGGAATCGTGAGATTTTTATGAAAAAGTCTTGACACTGCCGAATGACGCATGGTATCGTATTGGAGTTGATAAAGGAAGCAGAGTATCCGCTCTCACCTTGGCACGCTGAATTGCCGTGACCCGGGTTAATAATGGCCAGACAGCAGTCTCATCCGTTTTTTCGGACGGGGCGTCTGTGTTGCGGCGGCAGTATGATATTAAGCGGATAGTTATGCACCTATCCGCTTTTTATTTTATCCGGGGAGGTACACGGCAATTAGTAACGATTTACAGATCAATGGACAAATTCGTGACAGAGAAGTTCGGCTGATCGGTGAGAACGGCGAGCAGCTTGGAATCATGTCTTCCGCCGAAGCGTATGCGAAGGCGCAGGAGGCGGGTCTCGATCTCGTTAAGATCGCGCCGCGCGCAAAGCCGCCCGTATGCCGGATCATTGACTATGGCAAATACAGATATGAGCAGTCGCGCAAAGAACGCGAAGCCCGCAAAAAGCAGAAGATCGTCGAGATCAAGGAAGTTCGTCTTTCCCCGAACATTGATACCAACGATCTGAATACAAAAGCGAGTGCCGCGAGGAAGTTTCTGACCAAGGGAAACAAAGTGAAGGTGACCCTGCGTTTCCGCGGTCGGGAGATGGCGCACATCGGCAATGGAAGAGAGATTATGGATCTCTTTGCCGAGAAGCTCGAAGATGTCGCGGTCATTGAGAAGCCTCCGAAGATGGAAGGCAGAAACATGACGATGGTTCTGGGTGAAAAGCGGAATAAATAATGACAGGAGGAATGAAACAATGCCAAAGGTAAAAACAAAAAGAGCAGCCGCGAAGCGTTTCAAAAAAACAGGAACAGGAAAGCTGGTCAGACATAAAGCATACGCAAGTCATATTCTTACGAAAAAGACCACCAAAAGAAAAAGAAATCTCCGCAAGCCTGTTGTTACGGATCCGACCAACGTCAAGACCATGAAAAAGATTATGCCGTATCTCTGATTCCGGACGGCGTGCATTCTAATTTTTGCAAGATTGAAGATAACGGCGGGCACTCCGCCGTGTGCATAGACAGGAGGAAGATGAAATGGCAAGAATCAAAGGCGGTCTGAACGCCAAGAAAAAACATAACAGAGTATTGAAAGAAGCTAAGGGATACAGGGGTGCGAGAAGCAAACAGTACCGCTATGCGAAGCAGGCGGTTATGCGCGCCGAGGCGACGGCCTATGCCGGACGGAAGCAGAGAAAACGTCAGTTCCGTCAGCTCTGGATCACCCGTATCAATGCCGCTGCCCGCATGAACGGCCTTTCCTACAGCGTGTTTATGGACGGACTGAAGAAAGCCGGCGTTGATCTGGACCGCAAGGTCCTGGCCGACATGGCGGTTAATGATAAAGAGGGATTCGCAAAGCTCGCTGAGATCGCCAAGGACGCGGTCGCGTAAATTCTTCGGCGGGAGAGTCCGTTTCGAAGAGCTGCATTTCTGCGAATCACCCATCCCCTTCGGATAAGACAGAAGCCGGCAAATGTGCCGGCTTCTTTTTTTGGCTTATTTTACGATTTTCTTCAGGTTTTCCAGTTTCGAGCATGCCCCGCAGAGGAGCGCGTCCGCGAGGACGAGGGAAGTCATGCACTCAATGACCACGCAAGCACGCGGCACGATAACCGGGTCGTGGCGCCCGTGGATCTCGATCGTGACCGGAGTCCCGTCCTCCCGCACAGTCTGCTGCTCTGAGGCGATGGAAGGCGTCGGCTTCACGTGTGCCCGAAGGATGATGTCGCTCCCGTCGGAAATGCCCCCGAGAATCCCGCCGGAGTGGTTGGTCGCTTTTACGATGGAACCGTTTTCTCCGCGGATGAAAGAGTCATTATTGACGGAACCGGTCGATTCCGAGACCGCAATGCCGTCCCCGATTTCCACCGCTTTCACGGCGCCGACGGACATCAGAGCCCGTGCAAGATCCCCGTCCAGCTTATGGAAAACCGGGTCCCCGAATCCGGCCGGCATCCCTTTTGCGATACACTCGATGACGCCGCCTGAGGAATCTTTTTCCGCCATGCGTGCGGTCAGATAATCCGAAGCCCGCTGTGCCGCCTCCGCATCCGGCATACAGAAAGGATTCCGGGAAATCTCTTCTTCCGAGAAAGACCGGATTTTTACGGGGCCGATGGATTTCGTGTAGGCCAGGACAGATACGCCGATTTCCTTCAGCAGCTTCGCCGCGACGGCTCCTCCCGCAACCCGTCCGATAGTTTCCCTCCCGGAAGAGCGGCCGCCTCCCCGGTAATCTCGGATCCCGTATTTTTCAAAATAGCCGAAGTCCGCGTGGCCGGGGCGAAAAACCTCTGCAATATTCGAATAATCTCCGGAACGCTGATCTTTGTTGAACACGACCATGGAGATCGGGGTTCCGGTCGTTTTTCCCTCAAATATCCCGGACAGGATTTCCACCTGGTCCGATTCCGTCCGGTGTGTGGCAAATCTGCTCTGACCGGGTTTCCTCCTGTTCAGGTACGGCTGGATATCCGACTCCGAGAGCGGAAGACCGGAAGGACATCCGTCGACGACGACCCCGATTCCCTTTCCGTGGGATTCTCCCCACGTGGTAATGCAAAACATTCTTCCAAAAGATGAACCTGCCATATTCTTGCTGATAATCCCTTCTGAAGTATGATTCCGACTGTTTATTGTACGAATCATTATAATATGCGGCGGGACGTGGCCGCAAGCCCGGCTGCCGGAATTTTCTCTGACATTGCCGGAAAAGAAATCCCGCCTTCCGGGATTTCATCTTTTTTCCTGTGTTTTCGATCCCGGTTTGACAAAGCACACTGCGGTAAACTATAATCCTTTGATAGTAAGTCTGAATGGTAATTGAGGGTATTATGAAATTTCTTCAAAATCTGGAAAAGAAAATCGGCAAATATGCCATTTCACATCTGACGCTGTATATTATCGGCACCTATGTCATCGGATATATTCTCTATTTTATCCAGAGGGCACAGGGCGTTCCGATCCTCGGCTATCTGTCGCTGGACCCGGGCAAAATCGCGCAGGGACAGATCTGGAGGATCGTTTCCTGGCTGCTGATCCCGCCGTCCAGTTTCGATATCTGGACAATCGTCATGCTCATCTGCTACTATCAGCTGGGCACTATGCTGGAGCGCGCCTGGGGCGATTTTCTCTATAATTTCTACATTTTTTTTGGCATGATAATGACCGTCATCGGGACGTGCATCATGTATGCGGTCTATCCGTTTTTCCGGCAGGTTGTCACGGTTTCCACGCAGTACGGGGGGTCCGTTGTCACAACCTATTACGTCAGTCTGTCCATATTCCTCGGATTTGCGATGACCTTCCCGGACCAGGTGATGCTGTTTATGTTCATCATCCCGGTGAAGATCAAATATCTGGCAATCCTGGACGTAGTATATCTGGTGTACAGCGTAATCGTGAGCCCGTACCACATCATCACGCTGGTGCTGATTCTCTGCTCACTCGCGAGCACCATTATCTTCTTCTTCATGTCAAGAAGCTACAGGCGGTCCGGATTTAAACACCAGAAGGAGAAACGAAGGCAGTTCCGGGAGGCCTACAGCGGAAGGTCGGCCGGACCGTACGCCACATCGCGTGGTCATCAGAACAGCTCCGGTGCCGGGAATCACACGAAAATAGCGATTCACCGGTGCGCGGTCTGCGGCAGAACAGAACTGGACGATCCGAATCTGGAGTTCCGGTTCTGCAGCAAATGCAAGGGCAATTACGAATACTGCAGCGACCACCTCTATAATCACAAGCATGTGGAGTGACACGAATTTTTGCATCTCAGGAAGGAAATCGGAAAATGGAAAAGAAGCCATTTGTGACAAAGGAACAGCTCGAAGAAATCTGCAAGACCTATCCGACGCCATTTCATCTGTATGATGAAAAGGGAATCCGGGAAAATGCAGAGAAAGTGAAGAAGGCATTTTCGTGGAATCCGGGTTTCCGCGAGTATTTTGCGGTTAAAGCCACGCCGAATCCCTCTCTGATGAAAATCTTCCGGGATTACGGTTTCGGATGCGACTGCTCCTCCATGACCGAGCTGATGCTCTCAGAGGCCTGCGGTTTTTCCGGGGACGAGATCATGTTTTCGTCCAATGTGACTCCCGCTGAGGAGTACGTCAAGGCAGAGTCGATCCACGCGATCATTAATCTCGACGATATTACCCACATTGATTTTCTGGAAAGAACACTCGGTTACATCCCGAAAAAAATTTCCTGCCGGTTTAATCCGGGCGGTCTTTTCCGGTTAAGCAACGGGATCATGGACAATCCGGGTGATTCCAAGTACGGCATGACGGAGGAGCAGATCTTTCAGGCGTTCCGCATCCTGAAATCCAAAGGAGCGGAGGAGTTCGGCATTCATGCGTTCCTCGCCAGCAATACGGTCTCCAATGAATATTACCCGCAGCTCGCGGGCATCCTCTTCGATCTGGCTGTCCGTCTTCAGAAAGAGACCGGATGCCACATTACCTTCATCAATCTCTCGGGCGGGGTCGGTATTCCCTACAAGCCGGACGAAGAGCCGAATGATATTCTGAAGATCGGCGATGGCGTCCGCGAGGTCTTCGAAAAAATTCTCGTTCCCGCCGGAATGGGAGATGTCAGTCTCTGCACGGAGATGGGACGCTTTATGACGGGCCCGTACGGCTGCCTTGTCACAAGAGCGATCCACCAGAAGCATATTTATAAAGAGTACATCGGATGTGACGCCTGCGCGGCCAATCTGATGCGGCCGGCGATGTACGGCGCGTATCATCACATTACCGTCATGGGGAAGGAAAATCTTCCGTGCGATCACCGCTACGACGTGACCGGCTCGCTCTGCGAGAACAACGATAAATTCGCTATTGACCGCTGGCTCCCGAAGATCGACATCGGAGACCTGCTCGTGATTCACGACACCGGAGCACACGGTTTTTCCATGGGCTACAACTACAACGGACGCCTTTGGTCCTCAGAACTGCTTCTTCATTCCGATGGAAGCGTGGAGATGATCCGCCGCGCGGAGACTCCGAAGGATTATTTTGCCACCCTGGACTTCACCCCGGAATATAAGAAAATGTTCGGATGATCGTTCATTAGGAACCCTGCACAAAACGGCAGGGTTCTTTTTTACTTCCGGGCGGCAGTCCGGGCCCCGTATTTTACATAACGCGTCCATATTTATGGTATAATGGCTTTGGCAGGAAATTTGATTTCGGTTCAGCCGGGGGGATGGCAGATTTCTGGTTGACGCATATCGGATGTGCGTTTCCCCAAAATGTAATTAAACCGCTTGCTTTTTTCAGAACCAAATATATCCGGGAGAACGCAGTGATATGTGCCGCAGCTCCGCAATTCTGCGGAGGATCTATTAAAGGAGATGGATTAACATGAAGAGAAGATTCCTACTGCCGGTCTGTCTGCTTGCGATCGCAGCAGCACTGTGTTCCCCTGTGGAGGTGCAAACTGTCCGCGCGGCAGGCACATCCTGCAAACCGATGTACCGCCTGTATAATCCGAATACAGGAGAGCATTTTTACACGGGAAATTTGACTGAGAGAAATAATGTCATTCGGGCCGGATGGCACGATGAAGGAATCGGATGGTATGCTCCGGTTTCCGGCGATCCGGTTTACCGGCTGTACAATCCCGTCGCCGGGGATCACCATTACACCATGAACGCGAGTGAGAGGAATCATCTGGTTTCGGTCGGGTGGAAATACGAGGGAGTCGGATGGTATTCGGATCAAAATCATTCAGTGCCGCTGTACAGACAGTATAACGCCAATGCGAAGACCGGCTGTCACAACTATACCACGAGCAAGAGTGAGAACGACCACCTGTGCAGCATCGGATGGAGAGGAGAAGGAACGGCCTGGTACGGCGTCTGCACCCAGACGACCCACCATACGGAATGTGATCATTCCGGCACACATCATTCCGAGACACATCATTGTGACGATTAATTTTCCTACAGAATAATGTTCATGAATTGGGAATATAATAGAAGGGCAGGACAAAAATACAGGTCCTGCCCTTCCTTAATAATGAACGAACAGGACTCTGCTGTGCTGAAAAATATGGATGCCGGCAGTGGGGGTCGAACCCACACGCTCGTGAAGAGCAACAGATTTTGAGTCTGTCTCGTCTGCCAATTCCGACATGCCGGCATGTGCGTACGAAAAGCACTTTGCTATTTTAACATGAGGGGCCTGTTAACGCAAGAATGGATCGGCTGCCGTCGGAGGTCCGCATCGGGCAGGAGGAAAATGAATGCCTCAGAGGATCCGGATCACCTGATGGTAAAGGCAGCAATATGTAATTTTTCCCTCTTTCCAGGCGGCGTCCATATGGTGATGACCGAAAAACCAGTTTGTGACGGGAATATGGTTTTCTTCGATCAGCACGGCGATCCGCTCAAATGCCCTGGCGACAGGGGAGGCCAGATTTCTGGATTCCTCGGCGATCAGGCGGGCGGGCGCCTCATGCGTGATGATGATATCCGGTTTCTCACGAAGCAGTGTTTCCTCCGCATGTCTCCATTCTGCTTCGCTCGGCTCTTCCTGTTTCCACCAGGAGATGTGTTCGATGCGGTATTCTTTGTCGTGAGAGCTGGCTCCGCCCATACACCAGATCTTGTGACCGCAAAGATGCAGGACTTCGCCCCGCCTGATATGGAGAACGTGCGGGCGGATTTTCTGACATTTCGCCCCGGCATATTCCGTCTCCGGATAGGAGAGCAGTGCCTCGAAGTTTTCGTGATTGCCATCCACGTACAGGGTCGTGAACTTTTTGTGCTCATACCAGTTCAGGACCATTTTGTCCGTG
>JBMNRP010000018.1:0-53127 GCA_050944685.1 Bilifractor sp. | reverse complement strand
TGGTCGATCCCGGACGGGGTCCCTCGTCGGTATCCACGACGACCGTCTTCTTTTTCAGTTTTACGGTCACCGGTACGATCTCATCTTTGAAGCGTCCCTCTTCGATCGCCTTGCAGGCCCTGTTCTGGCTGCGGACGGAGAAGGCATCCAGCTCCTCGCGGGTCAGCCCCCATCTCTCGGCGACATTCTCCGCGGTGATTCCCATATGATAATCATTGAACGCGTCCCAGAGGCCGTCCTTGATCATCGTGTCCACCAAAACGCCGTTGTTCATCCGGTATCCGAAACGGGCGTTCATGGCGGCAAACGGCGCTCTGGACATGCTCTCCATTCCGCCTGCCACGATGATATCCGCTTCCCCGGCGCGAATCATATCGGCCGCCATATTGACGCTGTTCAGTCCGGAACCGCAGACGACATTGATGGTCACCGCCGGAACCTCCACGGGAATTCCCGCGTAAACAGACGCCTGTCTCGCAACGTTCTGTCCGAGGCCGGCCTGGATGACGCATCCCATAAGAACTTCATCGACCTGATCCGGAGCCACGCCGGCCCGGTTCAGCGCTTCTTTAATGACAATCGTACCCAGATCGACGGCCGGAACGGTACTGAGCTCTCCGCCCATCTTGCCGACAGCGGTTCGACAGGCACCGGCCAGCACTACTTTTTTAGTCATGAATGTCTCCTCCTTAACCGATATTATTTTTTCCCGTAAAAGGTCAAAAAGATAGCGGCCGAAACCGACCGCAGACAATGAGTTCGATTTCCTTTTATTTATACACGAATGACATCGCACCCTGCATTTTTGTAACTTCTCAGCTTTTCATCGCTCAGGCCCGTATCTGTAATGATCGAAGAAACATCATCCAGTGATGCAAACGGGATCAGTGAATTTTTCCAGAATTTGCTGGAATGTGCGACAACCGTCAGTCTCGAAGATTGCTTCGTCAGAATCTCATCTATTCTGGCCGTATCAAAGTCCAGAACCATCAGCCCGTAATTCGGATTAATCGCGTCCGCGCCGATGATGGCATGGTCAAAATAGTATTCACTGAGAATCCGTTCGCACAGGATTCCCGCAAAATCCTGCCGGGCAGAGCGGTAAACTCCGCCGACCAGAATTGTCCTCGTAACGGATTCCAGAATCTTCATATTGAGGTAGGAATTCGTAAATACCGTAACCTCGGAAAAATTTTTCACGCGGATCCTTTCCGCAAGCGCGACGGCACATTGCATTAAGGTGCTGCCCGACTCAAGAAACACCGTCTGGCGGTCATGGATCTGACCGACCGCATACCGGGCAATCCGTGTTTTTTCAGCGGATGCTTCTTTTTCCTGAATATCGAACGAATAAGTATCCTGGCTCCGTGAGTTCAGACGTATCCCGCCACGCACGCGAAGCACGGCGCCGTTTTTTTCCAGGGCGGCCGCAAGTCTCCGAACCGACGCCGGAGACAGATGCAGCATTTCTTCCAGTTCTTTTACGGTCAGCGATCCTTTTTTATTCAGCTCCGCCATAATCTGTTCTTTCCGAACCTCGAAATTCGTATTCAAAAGCGATCGCCTCCTCTCTTTTATGATTTTCTACTCCCCGAGGACCTGAACCTGAACGGTTCTCTCCCGCGCCCTCGTCTGATCCCAGTCAACAAATTCGATATGGCCGAACTCTCCAAGATCAATATTTCCGTCAATAATGACAATTGTCGCGCTTCGTCCGATAATGGAAGAACGCAGATGTGCGTCCGTGTTATGACAGCAAAACAGATTTTCATCGTGCTCCGCGGCAAAGGCAATGGCCTTTGGCCCCGGGTGCAGATACTGATGATCTCTTCTGCAGGTCGGTGCCAGTTTTTCCATGACGTCCACCAGATCCTGCTGGAGCGTCTCCAGCCCTGTCATAGACATATCAAAAGCGTATTCGTCCGTAATGACACTGCACGTCGTATGATGAGAATATACGACGACGACACCGTTGCGAATGCCGGATCTCGCGACAATATCCTTTACGCTCCGGGTCACATCGTGAAATGTCACCCTGCGGTCTTCTGACAGCACTTTCACTGATTCCCTGTAAATCATACACATTCCTTTCCGGCTTCTTCTCTCATATCGTCCAGCGCTTTTCTCACGCTTTCAATCATTGAAGCTGCCATGCCGGCCGGGTCCTCTGCGCAGCAGATTCCGGAAGCGGCGCCCACTCCCTCCGCTCCGATACGGATCAGCTCATAAACCTGACCGGGCGAAGAAATTCCGGCCGCCTGCTCCACGAGAATATCACGGAATACTTCTTTTACTGCCCGGATAGAACCTTCCACGTAGGATAAATCGTGTTCTGAATCTGCCTGACCGATCAGTTCTGTCGGTTCCGGATTAATGATGTCCGGATGAAACTGGGCGATCGCTTTTGCTTCCGATATGGTGTCCGCGCAGGCAAACGAAAGCATTTCCAGGTCATTTGCCCGCTGTATCGTTTTCCGGATCGCTTCCAGAGTCATGGGGCGCTCACAGTGATTGATACAGACTCCTTCTGCTCCTGCGGCTTTCAGGGATTCCGGCAGAACATCCGCCATGCCCCGGCCGGGGGGAAGAATATCCATATACGGGGCAATGATAATAAGGTTTTTCGTCTTTTCCGACACCCTTCGAATATCCGCATACGGTGCGATAAACATCACATCAATATCGTATTTTTCCGCCGCCCGGTCCGCGGCAACCGCAAGTTTCAGAACTTCGTCTCCGTATAAATAATTTTTTACGCCTATTTCAAAAAACGGCACCCTTATCTTTCTTTTCATGGGCTTTACGCCTCCCGTCTGTACCGATCTTCATCCGATATCCGATTTACTCCGGGACCTTCCGGACTCAGGGAAGATCCCGGAATTCTCTGTTCTGTTTCAGTCCTTGTCAGTCAGCGCGTCTACGCTGATCGGACGAAGCGGCGGACGTTTCGTAAACGGCTTCACTTCAGAAGCCGGGACTCCCGCTATCTGGGAAATCATACGGGCAATAACCGTGGAGCAGCTCTTGGACTGACACATGCCCATCCCGGCGCGAGTCGCGCGCTTAACCGCGTCCAGATCGTGACATCCGTTCCGGATTGCCTCTTCAATGGCAGCTTTCGTGATCTCCTCACAGCGGCAGATCACAACATCATCGCCGTCTTTGCGGCATTTGCATTCATCACTCATTATCAGTCCGCTCCCTTCTTACGCTCGATGGCTCTTACTTCTTCCAGATATTCGACCGGGAAAGAGATCGTCATAACTCTCGTCTGGTCATAAGCCGGCACGCAGACAACCTTTTCCACGACCGCATCACATACATATTCTCCGACACGGTTTACCGCGCGCACAATATCACCCTTCTTCGGAACAGGGAGATATTCATATGCAAATGTCAGCGAGCCCCGTCCCTCCGCGAAATGCGCATTCAGGAGAAAAATGGCAAGTCCGGGGCACACCGCTACGCACATACCGCAGCCGACACACTTTTCCGGATCTACCGACGGAAGATTGGTAATCGGTTCTCCCACGGTAATCGCATGCTGCGGGCAGGAAGTGGCGCAGGGATTGCACGGAATATGCTCCGCGCACTCAATGACCACAACCGGCCCCTTGGCCGCATAAACCGCGTCCATCCGATATCCCGGAATCTGGCTGAGAACCTCTTTTGTCAGAACGCCGTCTTTTTTACATTCTTTCAGCATACTTTCTCACCTCTCAATCGTACATAATTTCCTGCTTGAAGGAAGCGATCTTCTCGCCGCGCTCTCCGCTGCGGAGATCGGAAAGTCCTGCGTGCGCGGCATCCTTCAGTTCCTCTGCCATGTTCTTCGGAATATATCCGAGGGCTTCGGCGGCAGCGATGCCCGCGAGTTTTCCCTCCTCGATTGCAACGGACGCCTCCTCAATACTCGATACGTCTCCGGCGACATACACGCCGTGGAGAGAGGTCTCCATATTTTTGTCATGCCGGGCGACAAAGCCTCCCAGTCCTTTATGGAATGTTGTCTCGCATCCGAGCATCATACAGAGATCCGCCATCGGATGCAGGCCGACCGCGATCGCGACCAGATCACAGTCCACCGTCTGTTCTGTCCCGGGAATCGGCTGGAATTTTTCATCCACCTTTGCAATATGAACACGCTCGACGCCGTCTTTTCCTTCCGCTTTCGTGATCGTCGTGCTGGTCATGATTTTCACTCCGGCACGCCTGATTTTCGAGGCATGAACCATATATCCGCCGATAGAAGGAGCGGCTTCCACAAGCGCGATTACATCGATGCCCGCCTGCATGAGCTGATAAGAAACGATTAATCCGACGTTCCCCGAGCCCACGACAACCACGCGGTTTCCCGGACGGACCTTCCGTATATTCACGAGCGTCTGCGCAGCTCCCGCGCCGATGATTCCCGGCAGCGTGCTTCCGGGAAATGCCAGCGTATTCTCCGCCGCACCGGTCGCGATAATCACTTTTTTCGGCTCCAGGATAAAAGTATCCATTCCTCCGACCGTCACGCCGATCTGATATCCGGGGTTGATTCCCCACGCAATCGCATCCGTATAATATTCCACATTTGAGTCTTTGATATTCTGAACCAGCTCTTCTGCGATGTGAAATCCTCTGGTCCCGGCGTGATGCTCTTTCGACCCGAAGAATTTATGAATCTGTTTGAACAGCTGTCCCCCGAGAACCTTGTTCTCGTCCACCAGTACCACGCGCGCGCCGCTGATCGCCGCTTCATAGGCCGCGGAAAGTCCGGCCGGACCGCCGCCGATCACTGCGATATCGCAGTATTTTTTCTTACTCATGGTATTACCAATCCTTTCCTGTAGATTAGATATTCAATTCAGACACCGCAACGGATACACCCGCACGTCACTCGGGTTTTTTCATCGCGCTCCAGTCGCCGTGACCGTTCTGGATCTCAACCCGCATTCCGTCGCGCACCGGCGTGACGCATGTCCGGGTATTCGGCACACCGTCTACTGTCATCAGACAATCCGAACAGTACCCGATCGCACAGAAAAGTCCCCTCGCCTCGCACCGTTTGGGCGAATAGCGGGATACACGGATACCCTGCGCCCACAAGGCGGCGGCTATCGTGTCGTCTTCATATGCCGGAATCGGCTGATCCCCAAGATATATCGTAACTTTTTTTCCGTGTTTGATTTCTCCGAAAATCGGATGTTCTTCAACTCGATAATTCATTTCCTACCTCCTCAGCGTTTTGCCGTCAGATCGTACGGGATCTTGAAATTGTCGGCCTTTCCCTGCTTGAATGCCCATGAATAATCGCCGGAAATTCCGATATCGCGGGGATACGGCCATTTGAAGGAAGCATATTTTTCATTGTTCAGGAAGCGTCCGGGATCATACAGCGACATATCGATATCCCACTTCACTTCGCCGTACTCGATCAGTTCTTTCATGATTCTCGCAGTTGAAAACGGCCAGGAAATTCCCGCGACAAAGCCGGCCGCGATCAGGTATCCTTCCACCAGAGTGGATTTTCCCACGATCGGCTGTGCATCCGGGGTGAATCCCATCGTTCCGATCCAGGCACGGATCATCTTCAGATTTTTCAGTCTCGGGAAAATGCCCGACACATACCCGGCCAGTCTGCGAACCTCGTCCATATAAATCGTCTCATTGTAGAATCCGATCCGTTTGTCTCTCGGATGAGCCGGTCCGCCGATCGTCAGATTTCCGGCAGCCGTCTGGGTACCGCCGTATGCAAACTGCCCGTTATACTGCATTTCAAACGGCATCGGCGGGACAGGTCCGATCGCTTCGGTCACGCATGCACACTCCCGGATCGGAGTGATCATTTTTGTCTCTTCCCCGAACTGGGCCGCCCATCCGTTGGTGGCGTTCATTACCCATTTGCATGCGATATATCCCTTGTCTGTTTCAACTCCGCAGATACGGCCTTTTTCCACAACGATCTTATTGACTTTCGTATGAGTCATGATCGTCGCGCCTTTTTTCTGTGC
This sequence comes from Bilifractor sp., assembly GCA_050944685.1. Classification (GTDB taxonomy): domain Bacteria; phylum Bacillota; class Clostridia; order Lachnospirales; family Lachnospiraceae; genus CADBRN01. Next base: position 47,131 of record JBMNRP010000018.1, on the reverse strand, counting down.
TCCGAATCCGAGAGAGGCACACAGCTGATACGGAGAAAGATTTCCGTCCTCCGGGCGGAATCTCGATCCGACAACCAGATCGGGATTCAGCGTCGGCATCACGGAAAGCGTTTCTTTCTTGTCAAGCAGTTTAATATCATGATCCGTCGTCAGACCCTGCGAGCGCTCCAGCTCATAGAGCCGCTTTCCTTCTTCCGCTTCTTTTTCATTGATCCAGACATCGAGAAGGCCGGTAATTCTGACATGATAATCAATATCCAGCTCTTCCTGGGTCTTCTGAAGCATTTTCGTATTGTAACGCGTAATTTTCAGTCGCTCTGTCGCTTTGTCCAGATTATTTTCCCTGCCGTAGCAGTGGCAGATCATACCGCCGCAGCGCCCGGACGCTCCGGATCCGAGATTCCGCATCTCACAAAGGACAACGTCCATTCCGGCTTTTGTCAGCTCATACGCCGTTGCCGTACCCATAACTCCGCCGCCGATAATTACGATGTCCGCACTTTTTATTGGTTTTCTCAACGTTTCTCACCTCTATCCAATGATTTCGCCATATCTGAAATACTTCATGGCGATCCGACCGGAGATTTTTTTCAGAGAGTCGAAAACGACAGCCTCAGCCGGTTCGTTTTCTTCTCAAATCCTCTGATATGTCCAACCGTGCCGTCCTTCTGCTCGGCAGCCAGACCTCTCAGATATGAATTCCCCGGTTCTACACCCAGCACATACTCCCCGGAACGAACAGATTTCCACTGAGTCAGAATCGGCAGATTTTCCTTCTCATATTCCAGGGTCACACCGATTCCCAGTTCCCGGTTTTTCAGGTTTACTCTGCACCATCCGTCCCGGCTTTTCTGATGATGGAAGAAACACTGTTCTTCGTATCCGTCAACCGGAGGTTCCGTTTCCAGCATCTGTTCCATACCGTCTCTGGCGTTTTCCGTTCTCGGAAGGACATCTTCGGTTTCCTGTCCGTAATCCTGTTCCAGTCCCGGACTGACAAAAGGATATCCGAAATTGAAATGATAAAGAGACAGATATTCCTGTTCCTCCGGTTCCTGATTCTCAATCACATCTTCCACCTCGACTGACGGCTCATTGATTCCGACGCGCAGCGTCCTGACAAGAACGAGATCGTGTCCGGTCAGAATGCTGTCGCGCACGGTACCTCCTGCCTCGATCACATAGTCATCCCCTTCCCAGCACTCTCTGTGCCAGGCGGATTCACAGGGTGTGAGGCCCAGTCTTCCGTGAAGATGCTGGAAACGGCCGTCACTGTCGATATAATCTCCTCCCGTATTCTTCAGACCGCATGTCCAGAGCATGCCTCCTCCGAAATAACGGTCAAATTCATTGAGCACCGGATATCCGTAAACTCCTGCCGCATATCCGTTCTTGGACTGCCAGCTGATATTGACGCCTCTCCAGGAAAGATCCATGATATTCATGCACATATCCGGAAGCAGATCAAAGACAAGCCCGTTCCCCGTTTTCACATGCCAGACACGCATTCCGCGGGTTTTACCGGCATCGCTGACCAGTTCGGTCACTCCTGCCACCTGTGACATGTTTCCGACATATTTCAGCCAATCCTGCTTTGTCATGATCAGTCATCCTCTTCCACAAAATTCGGATCCCAGGGCTCTCCTGTGCTGATCGGAAGTTCGATTCCCGTATATTCCGCAATCGGAGCGAGCTTTTCGGCGATCTCATCCTCGTCGTATGTCGGAAGACCCTTGCTCTCCATGACGTACCAGTGTTCCTCGTGCGTCAGGGTCCTGCCCGGCTTGACGATCTGAAGCGGAGAAAGGCTTTCCAGCTCAACGCCCCAGTATGACGTGTACGTTTCATAGCTGCATCCCATGTCCGGATATTTTTTGCCCCGCTGATGCTGATATTTCTTTACGAATACCTGATCATGATTAAAGTACGTCATCCAGCCGTATTCGTTCGCGTAACCTACCTTGAATGCTGTCTCGTCTTTCGGATCATTATCCAGAACGATATAGCGCTGTCCCCAGTGAACTCTCGGATCATCCATGCGGGAATAGGCCCACTGACGATAACCCGTATTGGTCTGCAATCCGCAGTTTCTCTGAACCACCGGAATTACCTCGCGCCCGGACCGGGATCCGATGGTCAGCGCCCAGACCGCCATCTCGATCGGCCAAGCGTTATTATTCGTGATGCTGTTCACCACGCGAATTCCTCCGTCCTCCTCGAAGTAAAGCTCCAGGCTTTTCTTCATCTGCGTCCATTCTTCCTGTTTCTGAACAAGGCGGATGCCGTTGTCAAACAGCTCATAGCTCTCCAGAGGCTCGTTGTCTGCCATGTAACTTCTCGGAAACGCTTCCGGGCTGTGCCAGAGGCGGTGTCCCCCGTAAAATTTGTAGATCTGACCGTCCGGAAGTTTTTCTTCCAGCGGGCACTCGTCCTCTACGACGCTCGGACGCCCGGGCAGAGAGATGTGCATGATCCTCGGACCGATTTCCAGCGGAATAATCACCTGTATCTTGTCATTCCAGAGTTTCAGGGCCTTTCCCAGTTTTTTGTAGGACGCCATCTTTTCTACATTGAGCTTCAAACTTACACCTCCACGTATTCGATATCCAGCATATGGCAGAGCATCTTCCAGCGTCTTGAGACGTCGCCAAGGTTAATGACTTCGTGATGGGTTCCGCCGTTTTTCAGCCAGGCTTCCACGCAATTTTCGATTCCGGAGTCGGGACGCCAGAAAATATAGGGCATCTCGCACCGTTTCATATCCGACTTCGGAAGAATCTCTCCCTTAGCCGACACCAGACGGAACCGGTTTCCTCCGATCGATACAAGCGACGTCAGCGTCGCCGGACCGTACTGCGGAGTAAAGATGTGAGTCGGCGGATTCTCCAGGCCTCCTTCGCCCAGATACCGGTCAATCAGCCGGACCTTCATATCTGAGCGGGCGCTGTTCCAGTTTCCTTCTCCCGCGTGACAGAAGATAATTGCTCTTTTCACATAGTCCATCGTGTACATCTCAGTGAAATTCGCCCTGCCGTCGCCGAGAGTGTGGGCCGCCGCCACCATGCTCGCGCAGACAAAGTCTCCTTCCGCAGCATATCCGTAGCCCTCAGCCATCAGATTGGACGCACCGTAAAGCGGGAGCTGACGAAAACGCCCGTCCGCCGCGAACTGATCAAAATGCGCGGTAAAAGCGTCATAATGATGCTCTTCCAGGAATCTCTTGAAACCGAAATATTCTCTGACCGCGATGGCATGCGACTCATGCGACAGTTTCGGATCGACGTCAAAGCGCTCGTAGTCAAGACGGATCTGTTTTTCAATTTCCTCGTCGGTCACCTGAGTCATCAGGCTGTAAACGCTTCCGATGGTATCGTGGCAGATTTCCGGTCCGATCTGCTGCATAAAAGCTCTGTCGTCCGTCAGAATATCCGCCATCCCGCACATTCTGGAAAAAACGCCGACACGCATATTTTTCAGCTTGGCTCTCGTCTGGCAGGCTTTTCCGAAATCCTCCACGAACCGCACGAACGGCTCCTCGTGGCGGTTTCCCACAAAGAACTCACATTGATAACCCGACCGGATTATCATGTTGGCGTTATCCTGGGCGCCGTGAATTCCCTGATTGACTGTCAGATCCAGTTCTTCCCAGTCGTCCAGGACTTCCTGATCCGGCTGAACGACGGCGAGCGCAATGGGAAGACGGTTGTTTTCAAGCGCGCGCATCAGATACGCCCCCTGCGAATAAGCGAGAAGAACAATCAGAATGCCATCCAGATTCGCTTCATTGTATGATTTGACGATCTCCTCAATTTTCCCCCGGTCGGTTCCGATCCCCGCAAAGGTTACGTCCGCCACCGGCGACATCGTTTCCACCAGTTCCTGCGCGTACGCATACTGGCGATCCAGAATCCCCGGAAATGTTTCTTCATATCCTCCGGTCATCAAACCCAGCAGGCCAAGTTTCGGTTTCCTGATTTCCATGCAGATACCTCCTCTAGTTTTTATTAAACAGCGGTGCAAACCGCTCATACATTTTCCTGTATCTTTGATATCCGTCCTCATAGGCGCTCAGATATTCCTGTTCCGGAGAATATTGTTTCCGGAACGATATTTTCCGGACGGGAGTCTCGATATCCGGAAAGATACCGCATGCTGCGCCTCCCAGGATCGCTGCCCCCAGAGACGCCGCCTCTGTAACCGAAGGTGTCCGGATTCTGAGATTGCAGATGTCCGCTTTGATCTGGTTCCAGACATCGCTCTTGGAACCTCCTCCCAGACTGGTCAGCAGAACCGGTTTCAGTCCCATCAGTTCGAGACTTTCCCTGAGGGAATATCCGATGCTTTCCATAAGCGCGCGGATCAGGCAGTCTCTTCCGGTATCGAGTCCCAGACCGAAGAAGACGCCTCTCGCGTTCTCATTCAGAACGGGGGTCTGAATACCGGTCAGATGCGGATACATGGATACGCCTCTGGAGAGAGGCGGCACCGCTTCTGCCATTCTGCTCATTTCCTGATACGAAGTTTCTTCCGGAAGATCTCTGCAGAACTCATCCCGGAACCATTTCAGAACCATTCCCGCGGTCTGACGGACATCGATATAAAGATATTTCCCGCTGCACGCATGTGTATAAACGGATACCGGTGACGGACGGGACAGAGCCGGATGCTCTGTCGTGGCCGCGATGACCATGGCGGTTCCCGTCGTTTCCGAAACCATCCCTTCATCAAAGTTTCCCGCGCCGATCGCCCCGGTAATCTGATCCATGGCTCCCGTGCTCACGACCGTCTGATCTGTCAGACCAAGTGCCTCACAGGCAGAATCCGACAGCGTATCGACACACTCCCCGCAGGGAAGCACCTCCGGTATTTTGGACGGATTCAGGCCGCACCGGTCCAGAATCTCCGTCCATATCGCCGATTTTTCAATGTCAAAATAACCTGTCGTACACATGATCCCGGGATTTGTGACAAACCGTCCGGTAAGCTTAAAAACCAGATAATCTTCAAGAAGAAGAAATTTCTCCGTTTTTTCATAGACCTCCGGCAGATGATTCCGGATCCAGAGCAGCTTCGAAATCGGACAGTAGCCGTTGACCTCCGGTATTCCCGTTTTCGCGTAAAAAGCAGTCGCATCGAACTTTTCTGCTATCGTCCCGGACTCTTCCCGCGCACGGGAATCAAGCCATACGATCGCCTTATGGAGGGCATTGCCCCGGATGTCGACAGGAATCAGGGTCTCTCCCTGCGTCGTACAGGTAATGGCGGCAACCTCTCCGGGATCCGTCCCGGTTTCCCGGATTACCTGCCGGATTCCTTCCACGGCACTCTCCCAGTAAAGCAAAGGCTCCATCTCAACATACCCGGTACGGGGCGTTTCGAGCTTATACTCGCGGATGACCACTTTCAGCAGCCGGAGATTTTCGTCAAACAGCGCCGCTTTCACGGAAGTAGTTCCGACATCCAGACACAGTAATTTACGCATGCTTTTCTCCTGTCCTTTCAATCTCCCATGACCATAACCCGTACGGTACGCTTTCTGGCGCGGACCTGATCAAAATCCGCAAAATAAATCCGCCCGAACTCACCCAGAATCACTTCTCCGTCAACGATCGGGACGCACACGGAACGGCCGAGCATGACAGACCGCAGGTGAGCGTCCGTATTCAGGGACCAGAATGCCTCTTCGTCCCGCTCACGGCCCGCGATTTCGATATGCTTCGGTCCCGGATGCAGGTACTGGCCCTCATTTTTGCAGTCCGGGAACAGTTTCCCGAGTCCGTTCACCATATCCTGAAGGACAAACTGCGTGCCGTGATATGTGACGTCATCCGATTGTTCCTGAATCAGCACGGCACAGGTCGTGTGCTGGGAATAGACCATCATAAACCCGTTCTTCACGGAAGATTCCTTTGCTATTTCCACCGCCCGGTCTGTCACGTCGTCGAAGGTGGGCCTCCGGTCAGATTGAATCTGAAAACTTTTATGAATGCAGCTCATTTTATTACCTCCTCCGGGAGATGCTTTCTCCGAACGCAGTCCGGAACTCCCGCAAATTTCCGCAGCACGGAAGGATTATCCGCAATCCCTGTCAGGCATTGGCCTGGCGCATCTCGCGCTTCATGGTCGAGTAGCTGTCCAGCGCAATAATAAATACAATCAGAAGACCTTTCGTCAGCATCTGCGGCGCGGTCGCGATTCCGAGCAGGTTCATGCTGATTTCCAGAATCGTGAGCAGAAGGATTCCGCTGACGGATTTCGCCGCGCTTCCGGTACCTCCGTTAAAGGACGTTCCGCCGATTACGGCGCTGCAGTTAACCATCAGAGGAATATACTCTCCGTACGTGCTGGCACCGGTATTCATGCGGGCCGAAAACAGAATTCCGCCGAATGCGCCGATGACGCCGGAGATAAGATAACAGATAAACCTTATCTTTTTCGCGTTGATTCCCGAATATTCCGCCACGGTAAAATTGCCGCCGATCGCGTAAATATTTCGTCCGAACTGTGTCCGGTTCAGGACACTGTTTCCCAGGAAAATCATCACCAGAAAGATCAGAACAATGACGGAAATCCCGAAAATCCTCATGGATCCGAATGCTGCATACGCCTCATTTGTTCCTGCGACCGGATGCGCATTCGTCCAGACTTTGCAGATACCGCGCAGAAGCGTACCGAATCCGAATGTGATGATGAAAGACTCCGCCCTCAGCATGACTACCAGCACACCATTGACGCATCCGATCAGGAGACCTATCGCCAGAGCGGCCAGGATAGCCACCGGAAGAGGTGCGACTCTGGAGACCATAATGACGGTGATACCGGAAATACAGAAATTGCCTCCCAGTGACAGGTCGCACTCTCCTGCAATCAAAATAAAAGTCGTTCCGACCAGCAGAACCCCGTACGTGGATGTCTGGAGTAATATATTGTGAATATTGGTCCAGGTCCAGAAATAAGGGCTCGCAAAAGTCATAATGAGCATGATGGCCAGGATAAACAGCAGCGATTTCTGCTCCATGATAAATTTACCGACGTTTTTTCTGTTCACCTGCGTTTTCAAAATGTCTCACCCCATTTCTGTCTGGTCGCGTCCATGCAGATCGCGATAATCAGTACCAGACCTTTCACCACGTCCTGCAGATCCGAACTCAGACCAAGTATATTCATCGCGTTCATCAGAATAACAACCAGAGCAACGCCGAAAGCCGTCCGCGGAATACTTCCCCGGCCTCCCTTCATGCTCGTTCCTCCGATAACCGCGCACATCAGGGAATTTGTCTCATAGTTTTTGCCCATGACCGGAGTGATCAGCGACTGGCGGCTGAAAGCCAGAATCGCCCCGAGACCGGACATCACACCGATCAGAACAAAGGCGGACGTCACGGCTTTTTTCGTGTCAATTCCGCAGAGCTGTGCACAGACCTCATTTCCGCCTGTCATATATATGCAGCGGCCTGCCTTCGTATGACCGAGGTAAATATGAAGAACAACCGCAATTCCGAGAAAGATCAGGAACGAAACCGGAACAATCCCGACAGCTCCTTTTCCGAGGACATTGAATACCTGGTTTTCATCCGGAATTTTGGTGGACGAGCCGCCCGAAACAAGCAGCGCCAGCGCGTTATACACCGTGGCCATTCCGTAAGTGATAAATACGGCGGTGTCCAGCCGGTGAGCTTTTACAAAAAGCAGGATCGATGAAGTTACCAGACCTCCGAGCCCTCCGACCACAATGGCCGCGATAATCGCGGCAGCCGTACCGAACGGTTCCAGAAGGGCTCCGGCGACAACCGCGCAGAACGAAATCAGACCTGCTATTGAAAGATCCAGATACCCGGTAACCAGTACGATACACATGCCGAGCGACGTGACGCTTAAGGCTCCGAAGCGCGAAAGTATATTCTGGAAGTTCGTCAGCGTCAGGAATTTGGGCTCTACGATGGCAGTTATCAAGATCATGACAACAATAAGAATGATCAGGACGTTTTCAAGCAGAAAATTTCTGACGCGTTTCCTGTTCCATTTCCCCTTTATTTTGCTGTTTTCTTTTATTGTCGCAGCTTCCATACTGATTATCCCTCCTTACTTGAACGCAGCATCCATAATCGTATCCGCCGTGAGTACTCTGGGATCGAATTCTCCCGTCAGAGCTCCCTCGCTCACAGTGAGTACACGGTTGCTCATGTTCATGATTTCGGAAAGATCCGAGGAAATAAAGATGATGCTGTTTCCCGACTCCACGAGGTTTTTCATGATCACGTAGATCTCGTATTTTGCGGATACGTCGATCCCTCGCGTCGGCTCATCCATAATCAGAATCTTCGGCTCAATCTCGCACCAGCGTCCGATAATACACTTCTGCTGATTCCCTCCGGACAGCAGAATCACTTTCTGCCTGAGCGACGGGGTTTTGATATCAAGCGCGTCCACATACTTCTCCGCCATCTTTCTTTCTTTTTCTTTGTTCAAAAGATGCCCGCCGAGAATATTATTGAGAGAAGCGATCGAAATATTCTGTTCAACCGACGCATTGAGAACAAGCCCCTGCTCTTTCCGGTCCTCGGTGATGAATCCCATCCCGGCTTTGATCGCGTCTCTGGTATTGCGAATCTGGACTTCCTTCCCCTCGATGCAGATTTTCCCGCTGGTCCTCTTGTCCGCTCCGAATATCGCCCGGGCGATCAGAGTTCTCCCGGCTCCATCCAGACCGGCGAGGCCGAGAATTTCACCCTTCTTCAGTTCAAAAGAGATGTGGTGAAGCCGGTTGGTACAGAGATCTTCTACGGAAAGAATCACTTCATCCTTGACGCATTCCGGTCTCGGCGGGAATTCATTGGTCTGCTCCCGTCCGATCATTTTCGCGATCATTTCTTTCCGGGTTACCTCCGCCACCGGTTTTGTCTCGACGACCTGCCCGTCGCGCAGAATCGTAACCATATCACAGAGTTCGAAAATTTCTTCCAGCCGATGGCTGATATAGATAATCGTCATACCCTCGTCCTGAAGCTGGCGGATCAGCTTCGTAAAATGCTGAAATTCGGCATTTGTGAGGGAACTGCTCGGCTCATCAAAAATAATCAGCTTGCAGTCAAACGAAATAGCTTTCGCAATTTCAACCTTCTGTTTTTCAGAAGTCCGGATATCCCCTACGTTAGTATGGGTATCGTAATCACAGTCGACAACCTTCAGCAGCTCAGCGGCTTTTTTGTGGATATTTTTCAGGCTTCCTATCTCGTTATATCGCCCGAGGAAAATATTCTCCCCGATACTCAGATTGTTGACCAGATTAAACTCCTGGAACACGATACTCAGTCCCTTGCGGAGAACGTCGGCCGGCCGCGCGTTTTCAATAACTTCTCCGTCAAATGTGATCTTCCCTTCGTCTTTTTTATAGACACCCATCAGACATTTCATCAGTGTCGATTTTCCGGCGCCGTTCTCTCCGACAAGACCGTGTACGGAGCCTCGTTTCACCTGAAGCGACACATGATCCAATGCGCGCACACCCGGGAAACTTTTCGATATGTTATCCAGTGATAAAATCACATCTGATTCTTCTGTTTTGCTCACAGGATAATTCCTCCTTACTGAATCGAACCACTTCCCCTGTCAGTTACAAATATCCGGTACGTCAAAGCGTTTCTGTTCCCGATACACCATCCGCGAAAGGAGGCTTCCGAAATCCCGCGGGACCCGGAAGCGCTCCGCAACGAACGCTGATTACCAGCCGGGATCGTAATCGTCTACGTTCTCGGAAGTGATCAGAATCGGATCAATGTAGTAATAACTTTCATCGATTGATTTTCCGTTATTCTTCGCATCTACGATCAGATCGATCGCCTTCTGCATCGTGGCGTTGTAATCCAGCATGACCGTAGAATAAATATCTCCGTCTCTCACCAGATCAAATCCGTTGTAGCAGCCGTCAACTGAAACGATGAAAAAGTCATCGACCGACTTGCCCGTCGCCTCTATCGCCTGTACGACCGCAACCGTTCCGTTGTCCCACTGGCAGTAAATCGCATCGATATCGTCATACTTCGTCAGGAAATCCTGTGCAACGGTCATGGCCGTCTCAGCTTCCCAGGCCTCCGTCGTGTGCTTGTCAATCAGTTCAACCTTGCTGTCCGCGAGCACTTCCTCAAATCCCTCGGTCCGGTTGATCTGAACCGATTCCCCGGCGTTTCCTTCCACCATGACCGCTTTGCCGCCGTCCGGGAATTTTTTGACGATCTGCTCCGCCGCAATTCTTCCCGCTTCCGTATCGTCGACGCCTACATAGGCGTTCCGGCAGCTTTCATCTGCTACATCAATCGTACAGGTCAGAACAATAATTCCCGCGTTCATGGCATCTTTCAGGCTCGGGGAGATCGCGGTCGCATCCAGCGGAGCAACCATGATCGCATCGCACTGCTGTGTGATGGCATTATTGACACAGTTGACCTGCGTCTGCGGATCCGCCTGCGCGTCATAGCTGACGATTTCTACCGTGCCGATTTCTTCCGCGTAGTCCTCCGCGAACTTTCCGATCGCAATCGTACTTTCATCTGACGCGGATACTCCGATCCAGGCGACCTTCAGTTTGTCCCCGGACGAACTGTCTCCGCCCGACGAGCTTACGGACGCCGTACTGCCGGATGAGCCGGAATCTCCGGTGGTAATAACAGACCCTCCGCAGCCCGCAAGCATTCCCGCCATCAGAACAGCAGCCGCTGTCAGTGAAATGATCCTTCGGTGGTTCTTTTTCATCTTCTGCACCTCCTTCTTTTTCCTTTTTTCACTTCCTTTTCCGGAGAAATATCAGGATTCGATCATGAGCGGGCGGATAAAATCACGCGTTTTTTTCACGCCGTCCATAACCGTAAAGATCGCGTCTTCGTGCTCAAAGCTGAGATATCCGTCGTATCCGATCAGATGCAGCTCCGTCATAAAGCTTCTCCAGTTGATATTTCCCCATCCCGGAATCCGGTAGCGGAAAGATTTATCAATTCTGGTATCTTCCCCTCGCATCAGCCATCCGCCTTTGCGGAAGTTATGAGGCGAATATTCTCCGTCCTTCAGATGGACGTAATAGATTCTGTCACTCAGCGCATCGATAAATTCTTCGATTCCGACACCTACATACATCAGATTGCCGGGATCCAGATTGATTCCGAGAGCCGGATGGTTTCCGGTCAGTTCGATGGCGCGCTTGCACGTATAAAGGTCATACATTATGCTGTTCGGATGAACTTCGACGGCGAATCTGCATCCGTATTCCTGAAGTTTATCCAGAACCGGAACATAATTTTCTACAAAAGCTTCCTCGGAGAGTTTCCAGCCGTCTGCATACGGCCAGGAAAATGCCGCACAGAAATCCAGAACGCCTGCCATGCCGACGATCGTATCGACTTCCATCTCATTGGCGAGCTGCGCCGTTTTAATCAGGCTTGCTTTTCCTGCTGCAATTTTTTCTTCCGGGGTTCCCTTCATGATAAAATCGGTCGCAGGACCGTGCGGTCCTCCGATAATAAGAGAAAAGTCATGATTGCTGAGCGCCGAGATCTCGACACCGCAGTCTCTCACCGATTTCGCGATCGCTTTTCCTTTTCCGCTCTTCAGAACTTCATCCGTATTCAGCATACCCGAATGTTCATTCGCGCAGACTTCGATCGCCTCATAGCCGTTCTCGGCGGCGAGCTTCGCGGCTTCCTGAATCGTCACATCTCCGAACATTCCGGCAATTAATCCCAGTTTCATGGTCAGACCTCCTGTTTATGTAATAAAAAATAGTATGAAATAAGGGTAAGACGAGCGATGTATCAGATGGACTGGTAATGGTAGCAAAAGAGGGAAATGGAAAAGGTTATGTTCCATCAGAACAGAATTTGCGCAAGGAGAGATACAGTTCGCTTCAGTCTTACCCTTTTATCAGAAAAAGTAGTTATCAGTCGTCACACGGAGGCACGTCTCTCCAGTCGATAATCGTGCCGCGAAGCGCACGCGGATTATCCCGAAGTGTATCGAATACGGAAACCGCATCCTTGAACGGAACAATCCTGGTGATCATCTTGTCGATTTTCAGAACACCGCGCTTTGCGAGACGAATCATCGTATCGAGATCCTGACGCGTAAAGTGAGTCGGATGAATAAAGATCATCTGTCTCTGCTCGGCCTCGTTGAAATTGTAAACAACATTGTCGCGGGCAGCGATCCAGACAACTTTCGAGAAATTATCCACCCATTTTGCCTTGCTTTCGCCCTCGCGGAGATTCCATCCCGGACCGACGATCGCTTCTTCGATTTCTCTGGCGCCTGTGCAGTCAAGGACGTACGTATACGGACCGCCGGCCGTAATTCCGGCTTTCCCTTCGTCTGTCGTCAGATTGAAAGCAGCGTCGCAGAGCAGCTCTTCTTTGGCGAATTTCAGGGCGGCGTCATCGCGGGCGGCAATCGTAGCACGCGCGCCGTGTGCCATCACGCCCTGCAGGGTTGCAAGTCCGATAACGCCTGATCCGATGACAAGGCAGTTGTCTTCCGGTTTGATTCCGGCGTATTCCGTCGCATGATATCCTACGCCCATAACGCCGAGGAATGCGGCCTGCTCCAGCGGGAAGTCATCCGGAATTTTAATCATGATATTCTTGACTTCATCTTCTGTTGCCAGATGGTACTGCATATGTCCCGGGAAAGTTCCGCCGACAAAAAGGATATCTCCGACTTTAAATTTCGTAATATTTTTTCCGACTTCCACGACGCGCGCCACGGGCTGATAATTCAACCAGTCAGGCCAGCGCCCGAGCCAGTAATTTCCGCCCATCATGATATTCCGCTCGGATCCGTTCGAGATACCGGAATAAATGTTCTGAAGAAGCATGGTATCATCCGTGCATTTCGGTTTGGGAAGATCGACGATTTCCGTAACACCCTTCGCTGTGAAAACAATACCTTTCATTGAGAAAACCTCCTTTAAAATAATGTGAGAAAAAATATAGAATAGAGCCGATCTGTAATCGCTGATAATTTCTTTCCGGATCAGTCGTCTCCGCAATCACTCCAGTTAACGACCGTTCCCATCAGTTCGGACGGGTTGTCCCGGATAATATTGAAGAGCTGGACGCCTTCGCTGTATTTGAATTCATTTGTCATAAAACCTTCGATGCTCATTCTTCCCGCCTGCACGTGCCGGATGATATTTTTGATATCCGTCGCGTTGTAATGCGTGTTATGAATGATCGTCAGTTCTCTCATCTCCGCCTCGTTGAAATTGTACTGAACGTCCTTCCGTCCGGCCACCATGACGACACGTGAGCCTGTCGTCAGACATTTGGCGCTGCTGACGGTTCCCGGTCTTGTGCTGAATCCAGGGCCGATCAGAAAAACTTCAACCGGATGCGCGCCGGTCACCTCAAATGCGAGTGAAAACGGGCCGAGCGCCTCTACGGCATCCTTTCCTTCTTTTGTGGAAGTATTAAAAGCTCCGTATGCACCAAGCTTCATCGCCATATCAAGACGTCTGTCATCGACATCGCAGATATAAACTTCCGCACCGTGCGCCAGTGCTCCCTGCATCGCGTTTATTCCGATGACGCCTGCTCCGAACACCACCACTTTATCGTGAGGCCGGGTGTTCGCGCGGACATTCGCGTGATAGCCGACGCCGCAGACTCCGAGAAGAGCGGCCTGCTTAAGCGGAAAGTCATCCGGAAGCTTCACAACGATATCATCTTCATGGGCCGCAATGTAGTGCACATAACCCACGAAAACGCCGCCTGCGAAGACATGATCGCCCACCTTGAAGTTACGGATATTTTTTCCGACTTCAATGACAACACCGGCGTGCTGATAATTCACGCCCATGTCAGGCCAGGATCCGAGTGCCAGGGTCATTCCCATAAAGCAGTTCCGGTCTGTGCCGTTCGTCACGCCTGTATACTTGACTTCGATAATCATTGTGTCGTCCGTACAGACGGGTTTCGGCAGTTCACAAAGCTCTGCCACGCCTTTTGATGCAAAACGTATTGCTTTCATAAAACTTCTCCTCTCTTCCTTTGATATGTATATCCTGTTATCGCCTTGCCTGATCAGCTGCCTTCCGGATTAAATCCCGCTTTTCTGCGGTGTCGACAAGCATCCGGCGGTAACGCCACAAATAAAAATAGTAAAGAATATCACTGAACCCTCGATTGGTATAAACCAGATCGACAAAATCCCGGATAACAATCAATTCGGTAATCGCCATCATTTCCGGAAGAAATTCACATTCTGTCTTCGTCAGGGGGCCGGGCAGCGATCCTTCTGCCGTCCGGTTGTAAGCTTCCAGATACATCGGAAGCTTGTCCGCGAGGATTTCTCCCAGACTGGCCTCCTCCCAGCTCGAAAGCATCTGCTGTGCCATCCAGGCCACGTCATAAAGCCGCTTTCCGTGGACCGCCCAGTCCAGATCCAGAACAGCCGATACCTTTCCGTTTTCACCAAACATGAAATTGCCCTGATTCATATCCTGATGAATCGTACATTCCGGCAGATCTCCGGCCACTTCTCTCAGGAGCGCATCCAGCCGTTTCACTTCTGACTCAAAATACGACTGATACTGTTTCAGGTATCCGACGAAATACGGGTGCGTGTGTTCTTTCTCCAGCTCCGGGATCCATCTGGCCAGTTCTTCCGGAATCCGGGAAAAGCGCGACAGCACATTTTCCTGCTGACAGGCAAGTTCCGCATCCGGAAGGAAATCATTTCCCCAGGTGTGAAACAGGGCACCTGCCTCCCCGCACGAACGGATGCTGACATCCGGTATTCTGGTGTAAAGCCAGGTATAAGTACTGGCCCCGGGAAGGAATGTGAAGAGACCCCAGAAAAACAGCCTTCCTTCGTCCTCGCTGCGAATATAATCGTTCCCCGCTCTCGTATAGATCGGGACGCTCGTCATCCCGCCGCTGTATTTTTTCAGGTGGTGCATGAGCGCATGTTCGTATTCGACCGTACAGCGGGAAACCCTGCCCTCGTAGCGCTTCAGGGCGAAACAGGTTTGTGCGCCTTCTTTCTGACACGTCACCTTATACTGAAGATTGGTCACTCCGTTTGTGAAACGCCGGATCCCGGTAACTTTTCCGACATCCCACGTATTTTCCACGAAACTTTCCAATGCGTTGAGTTCCAAATCATACCCTGCTTTCTGTTCGGATACCGGGGTTAATTGTTGCTCAGAATAATATTGCTTCCGGTTCCCAGAACGTTTTCAATCACGACCCGGCCGATTTCAAAGGGCGGTCCGACCGTCACCTTCCGGATCTCATCCATGCACCGGAACATCAGTTCCTTCGGGATCGGCTTGTCGGTTCGGACGGATATGACTTCGGATTTGTATCCGATTGCCTTCACGGTAGAAGTAACCATACGAACCGGAGCAAGAAATTCGCTTCTGGCATACTGTTCGCCCCGTTTACACGAAAAACCTTCAATGCCGACGATTTCTTTCCCTTCCGCCGTCACACGGAGACGACAGCCGGAAGGACAGATAATACAGGGAAATTCTTTTACTTCCATCCCAAAACCACCTTTCTTCGTCACGCCTGGTCTTTCTGCATTACAACCCGGACTGTAATCTTGTCGGCTCCGCATGTTTTCAGGACTTCAGAACCAAAAGTCAGATTTTCGATTTCTCCCGGATTGACAATATTCCGTTTCCGCTTCGCAATAACCTCGTCTCCCGCCACTCCCTGAATGATGACATTTCGCATGGTGCTTCTCACACGGAAATATGCGGTAACTTTATCATCCACATAGTCTTTGGAAACGATCTGCGGCACAACGTACCGGACACCTTCGCCGGGAACCAGTGAAACTTTTTTCTCCTGTTCCGCCTTTCTTTCCCTGGCTGAAAATTCCGCCGCATATTTACCGGCGGTCTCGCTCTCGTGCGAAACATTGTCCACCAGATCGTTGACATGGACGACATTTCCGGAAGCGAAAATTCCCGGCACGCTTGTCTGCATGGTATGATCGACCACCGGCCCTTTCGTCAGCGGATCCAGCCTGACTCCCGCCTTCGACGAAATTTCGTTTTCCGGGATCAGACCAACCGAGAGCAGAACTGTGTCACAGTCAATATCAAATTCGGTGCCCGCAATCGGCTGCATATCTTTCCCGACCTCAGCCACCGTAACTCCCGAAACACGTTTTTTTCCGTGAATCTGAGTAACCGTGTGGCTCAGATAAAGCGGAATTCCGAAATCATCCAGGCACTGGACCCGGTTTCTCGTCAGACCCGCCAGGAAAGGCATGATCTCCACGACCGCCTCGACCTTTACATTTTCCAGCGTCATGCGTCTTGCCATAATCATTCCGATATCTCCGGAACCGACGATCACGACTTTATTTCCGCAAAGATAGTTCTGAACGTTTACAAATCTCTGTGCCGTACCCGCGGTAAAAATTCCCGCCGGGCGGGTTCCCGGCATCACGACCGCCGCTCTCGTGCGCTCACGGCATCCCATCGCCAGAACAATCGCTCCGGCCTGCACCGCGATCGTGCCATCCGAAGAATTGACACAGTGAATGGTACGGGTTTCCGCTTCGATGGAAAGAACCATGGTGTTTAACAGAAATTCAACGCCAAGATCTTCGGCCCGGCTGATAAACCGGGCGGCGTACTCGGGTCCGGCCATCTCCTCGCCGAAATATTTCAGCCCGAAACCGGTGTGAATGCACTGTTCCAGAATTCCTCCCATCCGGAAATCACGCTCAACGATCAGCACACTGCCAGCGCCGTTTTTTTTGGCGGACACAGCCGCGGCAAGACCGGCCGGACCGCCGCCGATAACAACCACGTCATAGTGAAGTTTACGCATTTATATCCTCCGCCCTGTTTTTTCTCGTCAGAATTTCGGAACCTTTTTCATTCTTGCAAATTGTCTCGGCCGGAACATTCAGTTCCCGGGCGAGAATTTCCACAACCCTCGGGCTGCAGAAACCGCCCTGGCAGCGTCCCATTCCGGCTCTCAGCCGCCGCTTGATGGCATCCAGCGAAGTGGCATGCGGCTCTCTGCGGATCGCTTCGACTATCTCCGCCTCCGTGACTGTCTCACACCGGCAGATAATATGTCCGTATCTCGGATCTCTCGCGATCGCTTCCGCTCTTTCCTTTTCGCTCATTTCATTAAATCTCGGAATGCTCAGACGAACCGGATCAAAATCATCTTTCGGAATCAGCTCCAGACCCTGATTCGCCAGAATCTCTCTCATCTCGACCGCAATCGCCGGACCGGCTCCGATCGCACCCATGATTCCGACTGCCTCAAGATATCCGTACACCGCTTCCGTCGCTCTGACGCACCATCCCGACGGCGTTTTAGCGGGACGGACTCCGGTGAACTGTGTCACACTGTCCCTCGGATCAATCGCCGGAATACGTTCTCTGCAGGAAGCGATCACCTGATCGAGCTTCGGCTTTGTGGTTCT
Source organism: Bilifractor sp. (assembly GCA_050944685.1). Lineage (GTDB taxonomy): Bacteria > Bacillota > Clostridia > Lachnospirales > Lachnospiraceae > CADBRN01. The sequence goes on along the minus strand of JBMNRP010000018.1, from coordinate 29,689 downwards.
GGTATCGTCCACGTCATCCCGAATCTCCAGGGTCGGCCCCAGAAGAAGATTTCCATGAATCGTCGGCACGATCAGAATGCCTCGCGTCTCGGGCGAGGGAAGCGGGTTCACGAGACATTTCGGAGCATACGGCAGATTCTTGTCGAGAACGAAAAACTCTCCCGCTCTCGCATAATTCCGGAAATCACAGCATCCGACCATCTTCGCCAGTTCATCGGCGTGTATGCCGCAGCAGTTAATCACAAAACGCGTCTCAATATCTCCGCCGGTGGTATGAACTGTCCTGACCGCGTGATTTTCAAGCGAAATACCGGTCACCTTTGTACTGAGCATCAGATGGACACCGTTGTGCATGGCATTCTGCATATTCGCCAGCACAAGCTCGAAAACATCTATAATACAGTCTCCCGGATCCCAGAATGCCGCTTTCACGTCCGGACCCAGGGACGGAACGATTTCATAGGCTCTCTGCGGAGAAATAATCTCCGTATCGTACACTCCGTTTTCCAGCGCGTCCGCCTGGAGTTTCTTCAGCTCTCCGATTTCCTCTTCCCGGAAAGCAACGGTCATAGCGCCGACCTGTTTAAAATTAACATCCAGATCTTTTGTAATCTTCCGGTATATCCGGTTGGACGCGACCTTCCACTTCGCTTCTTTCGTTCCAACCTTGGAATCCTGACCCGAGCTGACCGTCGCCCCATTCGCCTTGCTGCAGTATCCGACTACGTCATTCTGCTGCTCCACGACGATGACATTCAGTTTGAACCTGGAAAGTTCACGGGCAATGACTCCGCCGACGGCACCTGCGCCTACAATGACCACATCCGCCTGATAACGCATATCGATCTCTCCTCCTTTTCCTGTCACCGCGGGGCAGGGATCCCTGCGATCCCGCAGGTGCTGTCTTTCTCAGATATATAATGGCTGTGTCATGAAAACATCCATGTGACGCGCGGTGACTTTTTCGATCTGAGCGACGCTCTCGAGAACGAGATCATCAAATACAACGGTTTTTCCCTTTTTGCTGTCGCACCAGTCGCGGCAGGCGTTGGCGGAAGCTGTCGCCACGCTGGTGTAAATGTTGATTTTGTTTATACCTGCGCGGATTGCGGCCCGGAACTGATCGTCCGGGACTCCGGAACCTCCGTGCAGAACCAGCGGAAGATCCGGGAGCAGCTCGCGAATTTTCGCGATGCGCGGAATATCGAGATTCGGTTTTGCCTTGAACGCTCCGTGAACCGTTCCGACGGCGATCGCAAGCGCATCTACATTCGTTTCTTCCACGAACTTCACCGCTTCTTCCGGTTCGGTATAAGCGCTGGCATCGACTTCCGATCCGCCTTCGGCGGATTCACCTTCTTCTCCGCCAACGTGACCGATCTCCGCCTCGACCTGAACGTGACAGGCATGCGCGGCTTCCACGATCTTTTTCGTTTTTGCAATATTTTCTTCCACAGGAAGCGCAGACCCGTCAAACATAACCGTACTGAACCCGAGCTTGATTGCCTGCATACAGGATTCAAAATCCGGACCGTGATCCAGGATTGTGGCAACCGGGACCCTGGCCATCTGAGCCATGCTGTTCAGCGCGGAAAAATACATCTCCAGATCACGGAAGGTCTTATGGCGTCCCACCTCACAGAGCATGATAAGCGGAACATTTTTTTCTTCCGCAACGCGGATCGTCGTCATCGCGGTAATCAGATCCAGGCAGGCAAAGGCGCCTACGCCATAGTGCTTCTTCACAGACTCTTTGAGCAGATCACCCATCGGAATTATTGACATTTTGAACTCCTTTTTCTATAAAAATGCCGGATCAACGGTAAGACTTCTGCAGCATGTCAATGATGTCCTGTTTGGACAGTTCATAGCGGTCGAAATCAATCCCGACAACGTCTTTTACAATGTCTGCCGCTTCCGGGAACTTCTTCGGATCCACCCCGAACCGGGACATCGGAAGATCACGGACCTCACAGGCTTCCATCAGTTTTACAAGGCCGTTAACAAAGGACTGTCCCGGATCTCCCGGAACAACGGGCTCGCCCATGAATCCGCCCAGTTCATCCAGTACTTCCGGAATAAACTCCTTCAGCTTCGTGTAATAAGCTTCCGCAAAACAGATCAAAGTCGCTCCGTGCGGGAATTTCGGGAACAGGCCGCCCAGGCACTGTCCGATGATGTGATGAGAAGTAACGAACGTGAGCGCCTGATTGAATCCCTCCAGAACGTTTGTCGCATATGCCACGTTGGAGCGGGCCTCGATGTTTTCTCCGTTCTGATAAGCTTCCGGAAGCCATCTGGTGATCAGACGGATCGCCTCCGAGGCATACAAATCGACAAGCTTGCTTTCATTTTTATTACAGATATAGTTTTCAACCGCATGGAACAGTCCGTCCAATCCCTGAAAAGCCGTCAGATGTTTCGGAAGCTTAACCATCAGATCCGGATCAATAATGGAAATGGCGGGATAGATACTGTCAATTCCGAAGTCGAGCTTTTCATGTGTCACTTCATTTGTGATGACACAGTAGCAGTCACATTCGGTCCCCGTTCCGGCGGTGGTGGAAATTACAACGACGGGAAGAGATTTTTCAACCGGCTTTTTCCCTCCCGTTCCGATGGTCGCGTAATCCCACAGGTCGCCGGGATTACAGGCCATGATGGAGGTCGCTTTCGCCGTATCGATACTGCTGCCTCCTCCGAGTCCGATCAGAAATTCACATCCGTTTTCACGGCAGATCGATGCCGCCTTCATGACGCTGGCGCGCGTCGGATTCGGAACGACTTCGTCATAGACAACGGTTTCTACGCCGTTTTTTTCGAGCAGCTTCAGAATGCGTTTCAGAAAACCTTTCATGACATCGTCCGGAGTTGTGCAGAGAAGCGCTTTTTTACCCGGAAGTTTCACTGTGGCAAGCTCCTCCAGCCTTCCGCTTCCGAAAATGACACGTACAGGAGAATAACTGTTAACGATAAACATACTGACTACCACCTTCCTGTAATAAAGATCGTTTTTTTTGCAAGTTATTGTTCTTTGCGCTCATAATATACCTATAAATGTGAGCGTTCAATTAAATTTCGCTCATTTTGATCATTTTCGGCAAATATGATAAATATCCATTATTATTTTACACATTTTCGATAGTACAGTATTTTTTACTGATTTTATCGGGCTATTTGCATAATTTTTAACGGAAAGTTATGGAATAATTTCTTTTCCGGTCCGTCTTGACATTCTCATTTTTTCAATATATGATTGAATCGTGAGCAAGTAACGGTCAAATATTGATTGTTTTATTTTTTTATGGTCATTATAATGAATAAATATGTTGAAAGAAAAAACGAAATCCTGGCAATTCTCTCGGAACAGGGATCGATGACGAACTCAGATATCGAAAAACTGTTTGATATTTCGCCCGCCTCTGCCAGACGGCTCTGCGCAGCGCTGGAAGCAGACGGTTCCGTCATCCGTCGGCGCGGGGGAATCCGGGTTACGCCCCAGTCCCAGGCGGCCTATTCTTTTGAACTGAAATCCCAGGAATTCGGGGAGGAAAAGATCCGAATCGCGAAATGCGCCTGTGAATCGGTGCACGACGATGATGTGGTATTCCTTGAGGCGGGAACCACGGTTTACCAGTGCGCCGTCACCCTGGCTGAGCGTATTTCAGAGGGAAAATGCAAAAACGTCACGGTTTTTACCAATTCGCTCAACAATCTGAGAGTCCTTTCACCCGTCACCGGCGTACTGCTGGTCGGAGGAGAATATCGTCCCGCGCGCCAGGACTTTGTCGGATATTTAAGTGAGCGCTTTCTCCGAAATCTCTGCTTTGATCACGCTTTTATCGGGGTAGATGCGATCGACGAGCAGGACGGGCTGATGGTAATGGACGCAGACACCGCGCGTCTCGACGAAGTACTGCTGAAGAAGACCGCGTCGGTTTCCATCGTCGCCCACTCGGACAAATTCGGAAAGCGGTCTCTTCTTCCTTTCGGATCCCTTAACGACGTCGATAAAATCATCACAGACACCAACCTCGACCTCGAATCGTACAGCCGGTATTCAAAGTTCGCCGCCGAAATCATCCGGGTCTGAAAATCCGCCGAAGGAGACTCAGAAACGGCTTTGATACACACCGTATTTATTATTTTTCAGGAGGTATGAAGAAAATGATAGTTGGAGTTGTCGGAGCAGGAGCCATGGGTTCCGGAATCGCCCAGACATTTGCTGCGTGCAAAGACGTGGAAAAAGTATATTTATGCGATGTAAAAAAAGAATATGCGGAAAACGGATTTGCGAAAATAAAAGCATCACTTGACAGACGTGTAGCCAAAGGAAAACTCAGTCAGGAAGACTGTGACCGGGCACTCGGAAAAATTACCACCGGTCTTTCAGACATCTGTACAGATACCGATCTGATCGTTGAGGCGATTCTGGAAAAAATCGATTTAAAACGCACTCTGTTCCGTCAGCTGGAAACAGAAATTGTTCAGAATCCCGATTGCATCTTTGCTTCCAATACCTCTTCTCTTTCTATTACGGAAATGTCAGAAGGGCTCCCGAAATCGGTGGTCGGAATGCATTTTTTCAACCCGGCCCCCGTCATGAAACTGATTGAAGTCACAAAAGGAATCGATACTCTCCCGGAGCATGTCGAAAAAGTCAAGGAAATATCCCGTCTGCTCGGAAAGCACCCGATCGAAGTAAACGAATCGCCGGGATTTGTAGTAAACCGGATTCTGATCCCTTACATTAATGAAGGAATTTTCGTCCTCTCCGAAGGTGTGTCAAATATCGAAGACATTGACACCGCGATGCGGCTGGGTGCCAACCACCCGATGGGGCCTCTCGAGCTGGGAGATCTGATCGGTCTGGACATCGTTCTCGCCATCACGGATACACTCGCCGATGAGACAGGCGATTCGAAATACCGCGCCGCACCTCTTCTGAAAAAAATGGTGCGCGGAAGAAAACTCGGCAGGAAAACCGGCATCGGTTTTTACGATTACCGGGACGGAAAGAAAGTTCCGGCCAACTGGCAGACCTGATTCTGCCCCATAATAGCTTATAACCCTATTCTCCATACTCAGATTTCCGGGTTCCGAAACACAAACCCCAGCTTTCGGGATCCGGAAATCCTGCATTTATGAATGCCGAATCAGACCGTTGCACTTCTGTCACGGCTCCGGAAGCCGCTTTTTCATGTCTTTTCGAAGATATTCCGCCGTATAGGAGGTTCCGCTCTGAAGAAGTTCTTCGACGGTCCCTTCAAAAACGATTTCTCCTCCGTTTTTTCCGCCTTCCGGCCCCACGTCGATGATCCAGTCCGCCTGTGCAATCACATCCGCCTTGTGATCTATGACAATCACCGTATTTCCCTTCCGCACCAGGCCTTTCATCAGGCGCATCAGAAGCCCGATATCCTTTCCGTGCAGACCGGAGGTCGGTTCATCCAGAACGTAAACAACATTCTGCCTCTTCAGATAAGCGGCCAGCTTTATCCTCTGACATTCTCCGCCGGAAAGCGAAGATGTGGGCTGACCCAGCGTCAGATAATCCAGACCGGCATCCGCCAGCGTCTGCAGTCTGTCCCGGATATTCGAATCGGGAAAGAACTCCAGCGCTTCCGCGATCGTCATCTTCAGGACATCCGCGATTGTTTTTCCCCGATAGCGAAACGAAAGCGCTTCCTTATTGTAACGCGCTCCCCCGCATAACTCGCAGGTTGAAATGACCGGTTCCAGATAGGCCATCTCCGTTTTGACCACTCCTTTTCCCCCGCACACCGGACAGGCACCTTTCGAGTTGAAGCTGAACAGGCTGGCCGGTTTTCCGCTCGCTTTCGCGAACAGCCTCCGAATATCATCCATTACACCGACATAGCTTGCCGGATTGGAACGGATCGTCGTTCCGATCGCCCCCTGACTGATATGCACGGCATCCGGATACTGTCTCAGCAGTTCTCCGCAGACCAGTGACGTTTTTCCCGCTCCCGCGACCCCGGTTACGGCCGTGAAAACATGCAGCGGGATATCGACGGAAACCTGCTTCAGATTATTCAGGCAGCAGTTTTTCAGATGAATCCAGGATTTGGGGGCAATCGGATTCCGGTTCAGCGGAATCTTTTTCCTGAGCCATTCTGCGGTAGGCGTCGACTCTCTTAACAGCTCCGGAAAACTGCCCTGAAACAGAACATTTCCCCCTTTTCTCCCGGCGCCCGGCCCCAGTTCGATAATCTCATCCGATATCTCCATCGCGCTTCGGTTATGTTCTACGACAATGACTGTATTTCCCCTCTCTTTCAGGCGCCGGAGAAGCCTGCTGACGCGAATAATATCCCTGGGATGAAGCCCCGCGCACGGCTCGTCAAAGATATAGGTGATTCCGGTAAGTCCCGTTCCCAGATGTTTGACAATCTTCAGCCTCTGCGCTTCCCCGCCGGAAAGGGAACTGCTGTTTCGATTCAGGTTCAGATACTCCAGACCGACTTCTTCAATATCGGACAGTCTCCTGCTGATCTGGCGGATCAGTCCCTGCGCGCGGGGATTATCGAAGGATTGCAGACAATTTTTCAGATCCGATATCTCCATCTGCCCCATATCCCAGATGGAATACCCCATTATCCTGCTTTTCAGCGCTCTCTCGTTCAGTCTTTTCCCCTGACAGCTCGGGCAGATTTCCTCCTCCGCGAATTCATTCAGTATTTTCCGGATCGATTTGCTGACCGTCCGGGTTCCCTTTTTCAGATAAAGGCGGTTGATCCGGTCATACAGTCCCTCATAGGTCAGATTATATGAGTCCCCCCAGACGGTGCCCGTCACATTGTGGATCCGGACAATCTGGCCGGACCCGTGGAGAAAATACTCCCACTCCTCTCTGCTGTAATCTTTCAGAGGTTTGTCCGGGTCAAAATGGCCCGAATTTGCGTACATCTGCCACTGATAGGATCCCGGTCTGAACGCGGAAAGGCGGATCGCCCCCTGCGCGAGCGATTTTTCCCGGTCCAGCACCTTATCCATATTAAAACGCAGCTTTGTCCCGAGTCCCGAGCAGAACGGACACATTCCTTCCGGATCGTTGAACGAGTAGCGGTTGGATGTCCCCGCCGTATTTTCGGAAAATCTTGAAAACAGAAGGCGCATCAGCGGACTGATATCCGTCATGGTTCCGACCGTGGAACGCACGTCTCCCGAATACAGTTTCTGATCTACCACGATTGCGGTGGTCAGATTCTGAATCGATTCCGCGTCCGGAGCACGATAAAACGGCATCCGGTTTCTCACGTACAGAGGAAACGTTTCATACAGCTGACGCATAGACTCCGCCGCGATCGTATCAAACGCCAGAGAGGTCTTTCCGGACCCGGAAACGCCTGCCAGCACGGTAATGGTTCCTTTTTTAATATCCAGGCTGACCTGTTTCAGATTGTTTTCACACGCTCCGCGTATCTTGATAAAGTTATATCCTCCGTTTGTATCCATCGCACACATCACACAATTCCTTCCCATCCGATCCGTTCTGATTTCGTTTTTGCCGGACCGGTTTTTTCACAGTATTTCCATTTTTTCACTATATCATTTTCTCTGTGAGCGATACATCGCAGAGCGCTCAGGCAGACCTTTTCGGAATAATTATTATTTTCTCCATCCTTTTTCCAAATGGCTTGACATTCCTGAAAGAGATGCTATAATTTCTTTAATCGGTTATTAGCACTCAAATTAGATGAGTGCTAGCAGACCAGGAGGCCAGCCGTATGAAGTGAGAAAAACGAGAAGGGAAACGGTCGGAAAACCCTCTTTCTGCAGACCGGAAACAGCAGGAACAACAGTAGAAAACAGTAAAGTATCTGTATGAACATACAAGGGAGTGTGAAATAATGAATCAAAATTTAAATTTTATCATACCCATCTTCGACACCGTGATTCTCCCCGATGTGGACTATCAGGTCGGGATCGGCAATTTGAACGAAGCGGAAAAAAGCCGGATAAAAATTGACGGCAACAAGGCGATTCTGCTTCCCCTGAAAGAAGAAAAAAGCAGCGGCCCCTACTCCATGAGTGATTTCTACGGTCTGGGCGTTCTGGCCGAGGTCAGCGAGATTCAGGAGGGGCAGGGAGGCACGCGCCTGCACGTAAGCACGCGCGAAAAAGTCCAGGTGACTCATATTTATGAGACAGCCGATATGCTCGAGGGCGTCTGGGTCCCCCGCGAGGAAATCGTGGACATCACCAGAGGCGGCGAACAGGAGCTGCTCGAGGACCTGAAAAAGACGGCGCTCGAGGTTTCGACGCACATTCAGGGAGGTGCGCTGGCTCAGGGCTATATCAAGCACTGCAGCTCCGTCACCGAATTCGCGGCCATGTTCTGCCAGTTCTTCGGCATGACGCCGGATGAAAAATACGAGCTGCTGAAGACCGATTCCTTCCGCGAGCGCGCCATGCTGGTCCGCGCGGCGCTGATGAAGTTCAAGGGAACGATTGATCTGCAGATCGATCTGAACAAGCGCTACAACGACGGCGAAGGCAATATGTACAAAAAGGCCGCCATCCAGAAACAGATCGGCCTGCTTCAGCAGGAACTCGACGACATGGACCCGGAGGCGGCTTCCGAGGAAGACGAGTACAAGAAGAAAATCGAGGCCTCCGGCATGCCGGAAGAGGCGCGAAAGGAAGTGGAGCGCGTACTTCAGCGCTACATGCAGTCGCAGCCGAATGATCCGGAGCGGAACTCGATGGAGAATTATCTCGATTTCGTGACCGAGCTGAAATGGAAGGTGGAAGACACCGGCCCGGTTGATCTGGAGGAGGCAAAGAAGATCCTCAACCGCGACCACTACGGTCTGGATAAGGTCAAAGAACGCATTCTGCAGCAGATCGCCGTCATGACGCTGAAACAGAAGCAGGGAGGTTCGATCATCCTGTTCGTCGGTGCTCCCGGAACCGGCAAGACCAGTCTCGGAAAGAGCATCGCAGAGGCGCTCGGCCGCAAATACGTCCGAATCAGTCTCGGCGGCATCCGCGATGAGGCAGAGATCCGCGGGCACCGGAGAACGTACGTCGGCGCGATGCCCGGCCGCATCATGGACGGAATCAAGCGCTCCGGCGCCATGAACCCGGTCGTTGTCCTCGATGAGGTAGACAAGCTGAGCCGCGGCTTCGACGGGGATCCCTCCAGCGCACTTCTGGAAGTGCTGGATCCGGAGCAGAATAACACATTTACCGATCACTACATGAATATCCCGTACGATCTGTCCAATGTGTTCTTCATCTGCACGGCCAATACAACCGACACGATCCCGCAGCCGCTGCTCGACCGCATGGAGATGATTCAGCTTCCCGGCTACTCGCCGATCGAAAAGCTGCAGATCGCGAAACGTCATCTGCTCCCGCGGGCCATGGAAGACGCGGGCATCGACAAATCCGAGCTCCACGTGACCGACGGCGCGTTCCGCCGGATCATCAGCGAATATACGATGGAGTCCGGCGTCCGGGGCCTGAAAAAGCAGCTGGACGTCCTCTGCCGGAAGACCGCTGCCGAGATCGTCGAGGCGCGCGGACAGGGTTCCGCCAGCATGAATCCGGAGAAAGAGAGCCATGACGAAAAGCCGTCCGGTGAAGAAACACCGGCGGAAACAAAAGAAACCGAAGCGGCCGCCTCCGGCGACGGGAAAAAGATCGTCGTCAATGTCACGGAGCGTGACGTCCCGAAATTCCTGGGCAACAAGGCGATCCTTCACGACCGCATCCTGAAGAAATGTCCTCCGGGCGTCTGCACGGGTCTCGCGTGGACGCAGGCGGGAGGCGAGATTCTCTTCATCGAGACGAAGGCCATGCACGGAAGCGGACAGATCATCATCACCGGACAGCTCGGAGATGTCATGAAGGAGTCCGCCACCATCGCTCTGAGCCTTGTGAAATCGGTGTTCGGATCCGAAGATCTGGATTTCAAGAATACCGACATTCATATCCACGTTCCGGAGGGCGCGGTGCCGAAGGACGGTCCGTCCGCCGGCGTGACCCTGTTCACGGCGCTCGTCTCTCTGGTGAGCGGAAAGACCGTCAGCCCGGATCTGGCCATGACCGGAGAGATCTCTCTGCGCGGCCAGGTGCTTCCGATCGGCGGTCTTCCCGAGAAACTGATGGCCGCCCAGCGCGCCGGCGTAAAGAAGGTACTGATCCCGAAGGAAAATGTCCGCGACCTGGAGGATGTTCCGGAAGAGGTGCGGAACAACCTGGAAATCGTCCCGGTGGGAACGGTTCAGGAAGTAATCCGGGAGGCACTTCACATCAGGCTCCCGGCGGACATCACTCCGTCATTCGGCGAAAGCGCCGCCCATGGCGCAAAAAAAGAAGCCCGGCGGGCTTCCAAAACACGGTAATTCAAAACAGGGATTCCGGACAGAATCCAGAAACAGGAGAAGGTCCGGGATCCCTGTCTGCTGTATATCTTCAGTATTGCGGCGGATTCTCCGCGATACCCGCGCGTCCGCCTTATCCGTCCGGGAATAATAAGGAGAAAAATCATGGAAAAAGCAGAAAAAACCGTCGTTCCGGTCGCCCGGATCCGCTCGGATTTTCCGCAGAAGTTCGGAATTCCGCGGCAGAGCTCTCTGGCGCGCACGAGGGCGGAGATTCATTTTGAGCCGGAATTCCGCAGTGCGGAAGCGGTCCGCGAGCTGGAGAAATTCTCCTGGATCTGGCTGATCTGGGGTTTCTCAAAGAACGAGGATGCTCCCTGGCATCCGACGGTCCGCCCGCCCCGTCTGGGAGGAAACAAGCGGGTCGGCGTATTTGCCAGCCGCTCTCCGTTCCGTCCGAACGGTCTGGGACTCTCCAGTGTTCGTCTGCTGAAAATCGATTTCGACTCGCCGGATTCTCCGGTCCTGATCGTCGAGGGCGCGGATCTCGCGGACGGAACCCCCATCTACGACATCAAGCCATACCTGTCTTTCTGCGACTCCCATCCGGACGCAGCGGGAAGTTATACCGACACGCACCCGCGGAAACACCTCTCCGTCTGCTTCCCGGACCGTCTCATCGGAGTCTTTCCGGAAGAAAAACGTCAGGGACTCCTCGACCTTCTGGCAGAGGATCCCCGGCCTTCCTATCAGAATGACCCGGAGAGGATTTACGGACTCTCGTTTGCCGGATACAACATAAAATTTACGGTGAGCGAAGATACGCTCACCGTAACCGACATTCAGAAATGCGATTAAAGACCCGGCAGGGGTCATTGCCCCGGATCAGCGGACCAGATCGAGGATCTGCTCCTTCGGGATGACGCCGACGGAGCGATTGACCTCCGCGCCGTTCTTGAAGACGATCAGCGTGGGGATCGCGCTGACGCCGAATTTCATGGCCAGCTCCTGCTGTTCGTCGACATTGACCTTCCCGACTTTGATATCCGATCTCTCTCCCGCGATCTGATCCACGACGGGGGAAAGCATCCTGCAGGGGGCGCACCAGACGGCCCAGAAATCAAGCAGAACGGGAACGTCCGACTTCAATACTTCCTGATCAAAATTTTCACTGGTAATTGCGGTTACTGCCATAACAGTATCCTCCTTTCATTTCATTCTCTGCGGTCTGATTCATCCGGGATCTCCCGGCGGCTTTGAGAAAACTTATTTCTGTTCCTCCGGTCTCATCTTCCCGAGAAGCTTGTAGAGCAGACGATAAAGCTCTTTCGTCTCATCCGGTTCCAGATGAAGACACTCTCCCATCTTCCGGGGAACCAGAACCGCCTTTTCCTTCAGTTTCTCTCCTTTTGCCGTGATGCGGATGATGAGATTTCTCTCGTCCTCGCTGGAACGTCTGCGCTCAATATAGCCTTTCGTCTCCAGTTTCTTCAGAAGCGGCGTCAGCGTTCCGGAATCGAGATAGAGACACTGTCCCAGCTCCTTCACATTCGTCTGCTTCCGCTCCCACATAATCATCATGGCAATATACTGGGTATAGGTCAGATTCAGATCATCCAGGAAGGGCTTATATCTCCGCACAACCTCCTTTGAACAGGCGTAGAGCGGAAAACAAAGCTGGTTTTCAAGTTTCAGGGAATCGTATTTATCCATGGATTTTATTTCCTCGCTCCTGATTAGTCGCCATTGATTATATTTTATGCAATTTAATTTGTCAACCCCCCCCCGCCAAAAGAGTCATTGACAACGTCTTCCTTCCCGCTATAAGATGGAACATGCTGATAACAAAAGGAAAAACGCGGCGCGTCTGAGCGCCGGAGAAGGTAGCGATGGAAAATACTGAGATCACTCTGGATGAGCTCCGAAAGATGAGCCCGGAGGAATATGTTTTGATAGACGTGCGGGACCGCGCGGCGTATGAGATGGGCAATATCCCGGGATCCGTCCAGATCCCGCGCCCCGATATCCTGGACGGAAGCGCAGAGCTTCCCCGGGGGAAAAAAATCATTCTCTGCTGCATGTTCGGGATTCTCAGCAGGGAGGCCGCGGAAATTCTGCGCGGAAAGGGAATTGACGCTTACAATCTCGAGGGCGGATACGGAAAATATCTCGTGGAGACCATGCAGGAGGACGAGGATAATACGATCCGCCGCGAAGAAATCGAAAAGAGTCTCCGGAAGAAATTCAAGAAAAGCATCATGAGCAAATTTGTCCACGCGGTCAGCGATTACGACCTCATTCAGCCGGGAGACCGCATCGCGGTCTGCATCTCGGGCGGAAAGGACTCCATGCTGATGGCAAAATGTTTTCAGGAGCTGAGCCGCCGGAACAAGATTCCGTTCGAGACCGTCTTTCTCGTGATGAACCCCGGGTACACAGATGTCACGCTCGGCATGATTCAAAGCAACGCGAAGCTGCTCGGCATCCCGATCACCATGTTCGAATCCGATATTTTCGACGCGGTCTACACGATCAAAAAGTCGCCCTGCTACCTCTGCGCGCGGATGCGCCGGGGCCATCTCTACAATAAGGCAAAAGAGCTCGGCTGCAACAAGATCGCCCTCGGCCACCATTTCGACGATGTGATCGAGACGACCCTGATGAGCATCCTCTACAGCGGCCAGACCCAGACGATGATGCCGAAGCTTCACAGCACGAATTTCGAGGGGATGGAACTGATTCGTCCCATGTACCTGATCCGTGAGGACGACATCAGACACTGGCGCGACTACAACGGGCTGCAGTTCATCCGCTGCGCCTGCCGGTTCACGGACACCTGCTCCATCGACGAAAACAGTCCGGCGACCGGCGACTCCCGCTCGAAGCGCATCGAGGCGAAGCGCCTGATCGCGCAGCTGAAAAAAACGAATCCGAATATCGAGAGCAATATTTTCCGCAGCATGGAAAACATTCATCTGAACGCTGTCCTCGGCTACAAAAAAGACGGAAATTACCACAGCTTTCTCGAGGAATACGATAATTAAAGAACGGTCAGACGGGATACTCTCCGGTGAAGACGGTCGTGGCCGGACCGGTCAGGAAGACGTTTCCGGACTCTCTGTCCCACTCGATCCGGAGATCGCCGCCGCGGAGCTTTACGGTGACCGGACCGTCCGCGGTCTTTTGGTTCAGGACAGAAGCCACGGCTGCCGCGCAGGCTCCGGTTCCGCAGGCGAGCGTCTCGCCGCTGCCGCGCTCCCAGACACGCATCTGCACCGTATGGTCGTCCAGCACTTTGATGAATTCCGTGTTTACCCGGTCCGGGAAAAACTCGTGCTTTTCAAAACGGGGACCGAGCTCCGGAAGGTTCAGATCGTCCACATCGTCGACGAAAACGACTGCGTGAGGATTTCCCATGGATACGGCCGTGAAGCGCCACTCGCGCCCGTCGACAAGGAGCGGCACGTTTACCGCGCGGTCTCCTTTCACCGTGACCGGGATATCCGCCGGGTTGAGAATGGCCGGACCCATATTGACGCGGGCGCGGGCCACCTTTCCGTTCTCGACGAAAAGCTTCAGCTTCTTGATCCCGCTCTTTGTACTGACCGTGATCTCATCCCGGTCCGTGAGTCCATTGTCGTAGACATACTTCCCCACACAGCGGATTCCGTTGCCGCACATGGCTCCCTCGGAGCCGTCCGCATTGTACATCTTCATCTCGAAGTCGGCCGTTTCCGAAGGGCAGATCAGAATCAGTCCGTCGGATCCGATCCCGAAATGGCGGTCGCTCACCCTGATCGAAACCTCTCCCGGATTGTCAACCTTTTCTTCAAAGCAGTTGACATATACATAGTCATTTCCACATCCGTGCATCTTCGTAAATTTCATTTCGTCTCCCTTCCGCCGGGGATTTCTGTATCGCCCCGGGCGATTCTGAAGCGTTCGGCCCGGACTTATTTCTTCTTTTTCTTCTTCAGCCTCACATAGATCTGCTGCTGTCCGTTGCTCTCTGTGATCTTCCGCACCTCGTAATCCCCGAGTGACTTGAGAAACGGCGTAAATTTCGAGTAGCCGTAGTTCCGGACGTCAAAATCGGGAAGCCGCTTGGAGAGCTGGTCTCCCAGCTTTCCGGAAAAGATCCAGTCATCCTCGTCGGAAAACTGCTCCAGAATCGAATTGATCGTGCGTCTGACGCGGCGCAGATCCTTCTGCCGGCTCTGCTTCTGTTCCTTCCCCTTCTGCTGCGAGTCCGAAGAGACACCGGCAAGCGCGGAGGGGAAAACTCCGTCGAATACGGATTTCCCGGATATTCTCTCTTCCGCAGTGTCGTCTGATTCCTCCTCCGCCTCTTTTTCCGCTTCCTGCATCCGCTGCTCATAGAGCAGATCCAGATATTTGAACTGGTTGCAGGCGGAGATGAACGGCGGCGGCGTCTTGCTCTCTCCCATCCCGATGACCTGCTTCCCGGCCTCGCGGAGCCGCGCGGCCAGACGGGTGAAATCGCTGTCCGAGGAGACAAGACAGAAACCGTCGACGGTCTTCGAGTAGAGGATGTCCATCGCGTCGATGATCATCGCGGAGTCGGTGGCGTTTTTCCCGGTCGTGTAGCTGTACTGCTGGATCGGGATCACGGAATTTTCCAGAAGAACTTCCTTCCAGGAATTCATCCTCTGGCTGGTCCAGTCGCCGTAGATTCTCTTGTAGGTCGCTGTTCCGATATTGGCTGTCTCGTCCAGAATAATCTTGATATACTTGTCCGAGATATTGTCCGCGTCAATCAGAACCGCAAACATCAGTTCCTTGTCCATACCTTACCCTCTCGTTCTTTCCTGTTCCCCTCCTCCGGGGATCATCTCATCCAGGGCGGCGAACAGCTTTTCCATCTGTTCCCTCGTTCCGACGGTCACGCGCAGATAATTGTCGATGCGTGGCTGGCGGAAGTACCGCACGAAAATATTTTTTTCGCGCAGACGCTCGAAAAGCCGGGACGCCGGCACACTGCTGTGTTTCACAAAAATAAAATTGGCCATGGAATCTCCGAAGGTGAAGCCTCTTCTGCGGAACTCCTCCTTCGCCCACTCGCGGGTTCCGGCAATCTTCCGGCAGGTCTCCTTAAAATACGCGTCGTCGGCAATTGCCGCAGTGCCGGCCTCGATCGTGACGCGGTTCATGGTGTAGGAGTTAAAGGAATATTTCATGTCCGAGAGATACCGGATCAGCTTTTCGCTTCCGATCGCGAATCCGATGCGCATGCCCGCCATCTGGCGCGATTTCGAGAACGTCTGCACCACGAGGAGATTATCGTATTTTTCAACCAGCGGGAGCGCAGAGCGGGCCCCGAAGTCGACGTACGCCTCGTCGACGATCACTACCGTGTCCGGATTGGCCTTCACGATTTTCTCGATGGAATCCTGCGGCATCTCAATCCCGGTGGGCGCGTTCGGGTTCGGGAAAATCACTCCTCCGTTTTCGCACGCGTAGTCCTCCGGATCAATCCCGAAGGAATCGTTCAGTGGAACCTTTCTGTACCGGACACGGAAGGCCTCCGCCCACACCTCATAAAAAGAGTACGTGATATCCGGAAAGAGAACCGGACGGTCGGAATTGAACAGGGTCAGGAAGCACATGGCGATGACATCGTCCGACCCCACCCCGACGAAAACCTGAGACGGCTTTACCCGGTAATAATCCGCGATCGCGCGGACCAGCTTTCCGGCTGTCGGGTCCGGATACAGCCTCAGGGCGTCCGTGTCCGTCTGCCGGATCGCCTCGGCAACCATCGGCGAGGGCGGATACGGATTCTCATTCGTATTCAGCTTTACGACGTTTTTCTGCTGCGGCTGCTCGCCCGGCGTGTAGGGCGTTACCTTTCTTACCTGATCTTCCCAGCTGCTCATCTGTGATGTCTCCTCTTTTATCTTTTCTTCGCCATTCTCGTTTATCATAACATGTTTCGGCGGATCGGGCGCCATGGAGTTCTGTAATCTTCATGGTAGCATATTTTCTCCGCAAAAGAAAATCCCCGGGGCAAAAAAGCCCGGGGGAAAGAAGCCGCGAGACAAAAAGGCCGCCGCATCTGCACTCTCGCACAGATGCGGCGGTCCGATCCTGTTCTCTGTATCCGATTGTCCGGTCCGTCTGCGCGCGCCGCGCGCTTCCGGATGATTGCGGCGTCAGTCTTCGTCCGTGCTGATCTCATCCGTCTCGATCAGGAACTTGACGGAGCCGTCCATTCCCTCGGCTTTTCCGCTGAAGTTGTCGTAGGAGGCTTCGCTGGAGCTGACCGCCTTGACGCGGTCCATGAGATCCGCGAGATCTCCCTCGAAGAAGTCGACCACTTTCTGAATCGCCTCTTCGTTTAAGGTATCGATGCCCTCATTCAGCTGTTCCGCTCCGGATGTCAGCTGACCCAGACCGGACTGAACAGCGGAGCTTCCACTCTTCAGCTGCGCCGCTCCGGAATCCAGCGTCTGAATGCCGCTGACCAGCGTACCGGTTCCGCTGGTCAGAGTGCTCCCGGATTTTTTCAGCTGCTCCGCGCCGTTTTTCAGCTTCTTGTTGTTGGAAACGAGTGTCTTCAGACCGCTCTGCAGGCTGGAGATTCCGGAGGAGCCGGAGGACTGCAGCTTGCTGACGCCGGAGTTCAGGCTGCTGATCTGCGGGGCGAGCGTGCTGCTCACCGTACTGCTCAGCTGCTGAGCGCCGGAATTGATCTGAGAAACACTGCTCTGAAGCGAGGAAATCTGTTCGGAAACCGAAGAAAGCTTGCTTGTGTCGATACTGCTCAGGGCAGTTTCCAGCTTCTTCAGGGTCGGCTCCAGCGACTTGATCGACTGCAGTGTACCGGACATGGAACTGACGCCGCTCTGGATATTCGTCAGGGTAGTTCCGAGATTCTTTACCGCATCTCCGATACCCGTGAGATCCGCAGCGACCTCGCTCGCGGTGTCCGGATACGCTCCGGGCTGGCCGGCTGCCGGTACCGAATTTCCGGCATTCTTCAGAGCCTCGATCGCGGCTTTGGTCCCCTCGTCCGTCTGACTCGCCGCCAGCTGATCGATCGCCGCGTTATAAGTGTTCTGCGCCGCCTGTGAACCGGCCGCGTAACCGGCTGAATAGCCGGAGGCGTACGCCTTGTTCAGAGAAGTGGCGATCTTGCCCTGCGCCTCCGAAATAGCTGTCTGAGTGGCCTGCATTTGTGTCTGAACCGTGGAAAACGCACTGACCAGGGAGTTCAGCTGGTCAATGGCCTCTGTCGCGCTGCTGAGCCCCGCCTTTGCGTCTTTAAATTCCTGACTGTTCACTATCTGAAGCAGGCTCTTGATCTTGTCCATGTCCACATCTTTCAGGGCATCGTTCAGCTGTTTCGTACCGGACGCCAGGGCCTTTGTCGCGAGGACGAGATCGTCGCTGCTGCTTCCTTTTCCGTCAAACGCGTTCTGAAGCTTTGCTGTTCCCGACTGAACCTGCTTCAGCGCCTTGCTGATGGAAGAAAGGCCCGCCGCCGCGTCGCTGATCTTCTGGGCGCCGTCGACGTAGCTCTCGGTTCCGTTCGCCAGCGTATTGACTCCGTTGACGTACTGGGAGAGGCCGCCGGAAAGAGAATTGCTCCCGGAAGCCAGCTGATCGATTCCGCTCTTCAGAGAAGCAATTCCGGAATCCATGGATCCGTATTTTTCATTGAGCGTCTTCACGCCCTCGTAGAGATCCTCCGATCCGTCCGCCAGCTTGACGCCGGCGTCCTGAATCTCGCTGATCTTGTCATTGAAATCGTCGAGAGAGAGCACGTCATCCACATTGAGATCCTCGAACAGATTCGAAAGCGCGATCGTAAAGGTGGAATCCATCGAGAAATCCTCGACGTCCGCGGTCAGTTCGAAGCTGTCGTTGATGTTGACCTCGTCGATATTCTTCTCTCCGAAATCGGAAAGCTTCAGGCTGTCCTTCAGTCCCGGCATCCCGTATCCGACGACGATGCTGCGGTCGCCGTCGTTCAGAATGCGGCCGTTGTCAATGGCGACATTGGAGAACTGGTCCGTCGGAAGAATCAGGGCCGTCATCATCAGGAACGGCGTGCTGACCTCATATTCTTTTCCGTCCACATTGACACGGACCGATGAATTGTTCTTGTACTGAACCTTGATCTTCAGCTCGCCGCTTTTCCCGGCCAGCTTCTCCGGCGCGGTCTCCACGCCGTCCAGATAATAGGTGAGGCTGACAGAAACAGGAGATTCCTTGTCGGTCGTACCCTGATAGTAGATGTCTTTTCCGTCCGTCTTCCAGGTGTACTGATTTCCGTTTGAGGTGAAGGTCTCGTCGCCCTTGACGTTTTCAATGTCCTGAAGATCCGAAACATCCTCCAGATTCTTTTCCGTTCCGGCATTTTTCAGGCGGTCCGAAACCGTCGTCTTCTCCTCGTTTCCGCTTGCGTCCGCGTTAATGTAGACCGTCTCCTCTTTGCTGACCTCACTGTCCGAATCCGACGCGGTCTCTTCCTCCGTCCCGGTTTGCGTGACCGTATCGGCCTCGATGCTGTCCGAAGAAGATCCGCTCTTCTTGCTTTCGGATGTGTCGGAAGAGCTGCTGCTCACCGAGACAGACTCCGTCTTCCCGGACGAATCCCCTCCGGAGGCCAGAACCGCGAGTGACGGGACCGCCGCGAGAACTGCCACGAGCCCGATCGAAGCGATCCTGGACGCGGCATTTTTCACTTTCCATTTCCTGTTTCTGTTCATAACAACCCTTTCCTTTCTTTTATATTTCCCCGTTCGTCTGCTGCTTTTGTACTCTTCGTTTCTTTCTCTTTTCCTCAATCAGCTCCTGTTTGGATTTTCCGAAGAAGTTCCAGGTGGTCGCGAGGATGAATTTATCAAATATCATAAACATCGAGGGCAGGACGAAGATAACCACTACCGCACTGATCAGAGCGCCCCGCGAAAGCATCAGGCAGATGGACCGGATGATGTCGATATCCGAATAGAGGTAAACTCCGAACGTCGCCGCGAAGAACGAAAGTCCGCTCGTCAGGATTGACAGCATGCTCGCCTTGTGCGCGATCGCCAGAGCCTCTTTCTTGTCGTGGCCCCGCTGCCGTTCTTTCTGATACCGGCTGGTCATGACGATGGCGTAGTCGACCGTCGATCCCAGCTGAACCGTTCCCAGGATAATACTGGTGACAAATGGTATCGTCGCCCCCATATAATACGAGAGAGCCATATTGACCAGAATCGCAAATTCGATGGTCGCCTCCAGCAGAATCGGCAGTGAAAAGGACCGGAACACAAGGGCAATGATGAAGAAGATGATAATGATGGACATGGAATTGACATTTCGGAAATCCGTGTCCGTGACCTTCTCCAGATCCTTCGTGAGCGGCGCCTCGCCGATCAGCATATTCTTGTCGCTGTACTTCTTTATAATACTATTAATTGTCGAAATCTGCTGATTGACTTCTTTCGATCCGACGTAATATTTCGTGCTGACGACGGCAAGCTCATAATTATCGCTCTCGAGAGAATCCCTCAGATCCGCCGGAAGGAAGGAATCCGGAACCGCGGCTCCGAGGACGGAATCGGTCCCCAGCGCCCAGGTGACGCCGTCGACATCTCCCACCTGATCCAGCATTTCTTTTTTGTCCTTCTTCGGCATGTTTTTGTCGATCATCATGACATGCATGATGCTGATATCGAAATCATCCTCCAGCTGCTTGCTGGCCTGCTTCGAGGGCAGCGATTCGGGAAGCGAACTGCTCATGTCGTAATAGACCTTCACGTTGTTGTTTCCGAAGACCGCCGGAACGAGCAGAACCAGGAAAATAACCATCCACGCCTTATAATGTCTCGTGATGAATGCGGACGCCTTGTCGACATTCTGAAGAAGCGTCCGGTGCTGTGTCTTGACAATCAGCTTCTCGAAGACCAGGACCAGAGACGGAAGCACGGTGATACAGCAGATAACGCCGAACACGACCCCCTTTGCCATGACAATGCCAAGGTCGAGTCCGAGCGAGAAGCTCATGAAACACAGGGCGATGAAACCGGCGATTGTGGTGATTGAGCTCCCGACTATCGATTTAAATGTATTGGAAATGGCGTGTCCCATAGCCCGGTTATTATCGCCCGGGAAACGCAGCTTGTTTTCCTCGTAGCTGTGCAGCAGAAAGATCGAATAATCCATCGTCACGCCCAGCTGCAGGACCGCCGCCACGGCCTTGGTGATGTAGGAAATCTCACCGAACATGAAGTTCGTGCCCATGTTGTAAATGATGGCCGCTCCGATACTCAGAAGGAACAGAAACGGCGTCACAAAGGAGTTCATGGTGAGCTGCAGAACGATCAGGGAGAGGATGACGGCAATGGTGACGTAGATCGGAACCTCTTTGTCCGCCAGCTCCTTGATGTCAAGCAGGATCGCGGTCATTCCGCTGACCGAGCAGTGCTCGTCGACGGTGTCTTCGATTTTCTGGACTGCGTTCATGGAGGCATCCGATGAGGTCGTGTCATCCAGAAGGCAGATGAGCAGCGTCTCGTCGTCCTTGAAGATCTTGTCGCGCAGCTCCTCCGGAAGCATGTCCTTCGGAATACTCGTGTTGACCACGCTTCCGTACCACACCACTTTCGTGACGTGATCGATGTCCTCGAGGTCATCCGCCAGAGACTGAATCTCCTTCATGCTCAGATCCTCGACGACGATCGTCGAATACGCGCCCGTTCCGAATTCATTGACCAGAATATCCTGCCCCTGCACCGTCTCGAGATTGTCGGGAAGATAGGTCAGCAGATCGTAATTGGTCCGCATCGATCTATATCCCTGAATAGCCGGGAACAGAAGAGCAATCGCAATAATCAGGATCAGAATCCGGTGCCTTGCGATCCATTTTCCCACTTTTATCATCAATGTAATCAACGCTCCTTTCGGATATTCCGGCTTTTTCGGCACGGGTTTTCCAGAATCCGTGAAACATGATAATACAAAAATGACCAACGGTCAATGTTAAAAAAGGATAAAAATGACTTTTGGTCATATTTCTTTTTGTTCATTTTCCCATTTGACAATTTGCTTAAAACTTACAATAATGGCATGTAAGAGATTCTGAAAAAAGTCATTTTTACTTCGGGAAAGATCACTATGGCGGGACGTGTTGAAGAAAAGAAAAAATCAAAAGAGGAAATGCTGTACCGAAAAGGCTTTCAGCTGTTTCTGAAGCGCGGTTTCGCGAAGACGACCGTCTCGGACATCGCGAAATCCTCCGGTCTGGCCAAGGGAACCTTCTACCTCTATTTCAAGAACAAATACGAGCTCCGCGACCGTCTGATCGTCCGGGAGTCCAAACGGGTTCTGATGGACGCCTGGAACAATCTCCAGAAGCATCCGGTGGAAGGCTTTGAAAACAAGATGTTTTCCATTATCGACTACATCATCGACTATCTGGGCAAAAACCCTCTGATTCTGAAATTCATCAACAAGAACCTCACCTGGGGAATCTTCGAGCAGGCGCTGGCGGAGTCCGATCCCAGGCAGGCAGAGGAGATATTGGACAAACTCCTCGGTATGATGGAGGAAAGCAAAGTCAGATGCGAGCGGCCTGATCTGATGATGTTTACCATCTTCGAGCTGGTCAGTTCCACCACCTACAGCTGCATTCTCAGCGAAAAGCCGGTGCGCATGGAAGAATACCTCCCCTACCTGCACAAATCCATCCACCAGATCATGCTGGTCTACACGGATCTGTGAGGGATTTTCTTCCGTTTTTTGTAAAGGGTTTTTTTCTTTTCCCGGGATCCGCCCGGGTATATAATGGAAAAGTACGGCAGTTTCCTGCCGGATATCACACGGCAAACACTCCCAGAGGAAAGGAGCCTGAAATGGCTGTCATTCACGAGATCAATAAGCTGACGGACCGGAAGTTCGTCAATCTTTACGAAGTGATCGGAGAAAATTCAAAGGGCCACCACTCCGATTATATGGTGGCCTCACGGGCACCGGATATCGATCATCTCAAGATCAAAACCGGCAAGACGTCCGCCGACGGGGTCGCGATCTACAGTCTCTACGGAGAAAAGCGCGACCGGGTCGTCATCATCCGGCAGTACCGCTACTCGATCGGCCGCTGCATCTATGAGCTGCCGGCTGGACTGGTCGAGGAGGGCGAGAGCTTCCGGACTGCCGCCATCCGCGAGATGCACGAGGAAACCGGCCTCACCTTCACGCCGATCGAGGCGGATCCGATGTACGAGGCTCCGCGCTACACGACGATCGGACTCACCGACGAGGCGTGCGCCACCGTATACGGCTTCTCGAACGGAACCGTGAGCGACCGCTTCGAAGAGCAAAGCGAGGAGATCGAGGTCGTCCTCGCCGACCGCGACGAGGTCCGCCGCATCCTCCGGGAAGAGGAAGTCGCCCTTCTGTGCGCCTATCAGATGATGCATTTCCTGTACGACGAAGAACCTTTCGCATTCCTTAAGAACTGAGCGGAAACGATAATGTTGGAAACCGTTCATCGGGAAACCGGCTGCCCGGCGATCTGATCCCGTATGTAATCGCCGACCATGTCGAACTCGTCCGGGTAGATGCAGGTTTCCAGCGTTCCGTCCAGGATGCGGCGCCGGCACTCATCGTAATCCATCCAGCGGACGCTCTCGATCTCGGATTTCTGGAGCCGGAGCCTGTCCGCATCGACCGGCTTATTGTAGATGAACACGTGGGACCACTCGCGGTCGTGAAACGGCCGGCCGTGAAACTCGTCGTCAAACGCGCCGTAATGCGCCCCGATGTAGTGGAGATCTTCCGCGGATGCCTGTATGCCCAGCTCCTCCCCGATCTCGCGGATAGCCGCCTCCATGGGCTCGTCTCCCGCGTCCATGTGACCCGCCGAGGAGATGTCGTAGCAGCCCGGATTGGAATCCTTTTCCTGACTCCGCTTCTGGAGCAGAACCTGAGCTCTCCCGTCGCTGCCCCGGCGCACGATCCACATGTGCACCGTCTCGTGCAGATTTCCCAGATAATGCGCGACGTTCCGCTCCTCGACGACGCCGGAGCGTGTCTTGTCCTCGTTCAGCAGCTCAAAGAGCTCCATCGGTTTTCCGTTCAGTGCCGCATAATCGAGGCGGCCGTTCCCGTCATAGACGAGTTTCAGCGAGAAAAACGGTTCCTCCCTCTCGAGAAGCAGAAAGAAAATCTTGTCCCCCTCCCAGAGATTCAGATCCCAGATTTTTTTCTTGTCGACCCACTCGAGCACGCCCTCGTCGCAGTCGGATATCTCGCCGGTGAATCCGTCTGCCGTAAACAGGGACATATATTCTGTCACCCCGTCTCCGGAAATAAAGGTGACAATTCCCCGGTACCTCCAGGACGTCAGCGTCAGTCCGGTTTCTTCCTTCACCTCGCGCAGGATGCATTCCTCCGGGCTCTCATCCGCCTCGAAGTGGCCGCCGACTCCGATCCATTTATCCTTATTCACGTCATGTTCTTTTTTTGTTCTGTGCAGCATCAGATATTTTCCGTCTTTCTCGATGTAGCACAGGGTGCTCAGTCCTGTCATACGATCCCTCTTTCCGCCGGGGACGTCCCCTTCGTCCGTTCCTCATTCGCCGAGAACCAGCTTTTTCGTGGCAATCTTTTCCGCGAAAACCCGGTCGTGCTCCACAAAAATCATCGTCGGCTCATATTTCAGAATCAGATCTTCAATCTGCATTCTGGAAATGACGTCGATATAGTTGAGCGGCTCGTCCCAGATATACAGATGTGCGCTCCGGCACAGACTTGCCGCGATCAGAATCTTTTTCTTCTGCCCCTCGCTCATCGACTCCATCCGGTTTGCGAACTGGCTTCTCTCAAATCCGAGCTTGCGAAGAAGCGCCATTATCAGGCTCAGGTCCAGACCGCGCTCTTTTGCGAAGCTCTGAACCGTTCCCTTCAAAAACGCGGCCGACTGCGGCACAATGGAAATCGTCATGCCACCTCCCGCTTCCAGCGTCCCTGTGTGACGGATGTCCTCCCCGCAGATCAGCTTCAGCAGCGTGGATTTTCCGCACCCGTTCCGCCCGGTGACGGCGAGCCGGTCTCCCTGCGAGACCTCGAAGGTGACGTTTCCGCAGACCCGGACGTCACCGTAAAACAGCGCGATATCTCTCCCGGTGATCAGCGTCTTTTTCGGATACTTCAGCGGAAAAATCTGCAGGGCGTCCGCCGTCTCCACATTTCGGAGCAGCTTCGCCTTTTCGTCGGCCGCCGCCTGCATGCGCTTCTCATAATTCTTTGCTTTCTGCATCATCTTCGCGGACTTGTGGCCGATGAAGCCCCTGTCGACCCTGGATCCGGAGCTCGTCACTCCTTTCTTCGATTTCTCGACCCGGTCGGACCACTCCGTGCTCTGGCGCGCCGCTCTGGAGAGCCGCGCCGCTTCCTTTTTCAGCTTCTCATTCTCCGCGATTTCATTCTGCTCGGTGCGCCGGAAATTTTCCCACCACGAAGAAAAATTTCCGCGCTGCAGATCGATGTCGGTCCGGTTGATGGAAAGCACGTGATCGATGCAATCATCCAGCAGCGCGCGATCGTGGGAGACGAGGATGTAGCCGCTTTTTCCGCGGAGATACTCTCCGATTTTTTCCCGGCCGGCCGCGTCCACATGATTCGTCGGCTCATCCAGCAGCAGGAACCGGTTCTCCCCGGCAAATACGGCGGCCAGAAGCGCCTTCGTCTGTTCCCCGAAAGAGAGTGTATCAAACGGGCGGTAGAGACACTCCGCGTCAAGATCCAGAAGAGAGATTTCCCGGATCAGCTCCCAGTCCTCGGCGGAGCTGACCTCCTGCAGAACCTCCAGCGTCATCCGGCTCCTGTCGGAGACCTCATAGGGGAAATAAACAAAATCCAGATCGCTCTGAATCGAACCGCTAAAGCTGTATTTCCCCAGAAGCAGGTTCAGGAAAGTCGTTTTCCCTCTCCCGTTTCTTCCGATCAGCCCGAGCTTCCAGGAACCGTCGATCCGCAGACTGACGTCACGGAAGATCTCCTCTTCCCCGTCTTCATACGAAAACGTCAGGTGGCTGATATTGATAAAAGACATGCGATTTCCTTTCTGACATGGTATCCGGATTCCCCCGGGTCCCTCCCGCATCCGGCATGGTGCGCGCTCCGAAGCGAAACACCGGAGAGGGAATCCTACAGAATCATGGTGAGCGAGATCCGGTTCTTCTTCAGATCGACGCCCAGCACCTTTACCTCGACGATATCGCCGACCTTTACGACGTCGAGCGGGTGCTTCACGAATTTTTTGTCCGACATCTGGGAGATGTGGACAAGGCCGTCCTGATGAACCCCGATGTCGACGAACGCGCCGAAATCGATCACGTTCCGGACGGTTCCCCGGAGGATCATCCCCTCCTTCAGATCCTTCATCTCCAGCACATCGCTGCGGAGAATGGGCTTCGGCATATCCAGACGGGGATCGCGGCCGGGCTTCTTCAGCTCGGCGACATTGTCCCGCAGCGTGATCTCTCCGATGCCGAGCTCCTCCGCCATCTTCGGATAATCCTCCAGAGAGATCTGCTGCTTCCCGGAGAGCACCTGATCCAGATCGAGATCCAGCGCCTGCAGAAGCTTCTTCATCGCGTCATAGGATTCCGGATGGACCGCCGTCGCGTCGAGCGGCTCGCTGCCCCCGGTAATGCGCATAAATCCGGCACACTGCTCGAACGCCTTCGGCCCCAGAGCCGGGACCTTCAGCAGCTCTTTCCGGTTCGTAAACCTTCCGTTCTCCTCCCGCCACGCGACGATATTTTTTGCGACCCGCTTCGAGATTCCGGAGATGTATTCCATCAGCGGTGCGGAAGCCGTATTCAGATCGACTCCGACCCGGTTTACACAGTTCTCAACCACGCCCCCGAGAGCGGTCTCCAGCTTTTTCTGATCCATGTCGTGCTGGTACTGCCCGACCCCGATGGATCCGGGGTCAATCTTCACCAGCTCCGCCAGCGGATCCTGCACACGGCGCGCGATCGACGCGGCGCTTCGCTGTCCGACATCGAACTCCGGAAACTCCTCCGTGGCCAGGCTGCTCGCCGAATACACGGAAGCGCCGGCCTCGTTCGTGATCACATAGGAAACCTTCTCCGGAATCTCTTTCAGAAAAGCCGCGATAAACTGCTCCGACTCGCGGGAAGCGGTTCCGTTTCCGACCGAAATCAGCGTCACATGATAGGTTTCAATCAGGTTCTTCAGGACCTTTTTCGCCTCTGCGATCTTTCTTTCGTTCGTGGGGGCCGTCGGGAAAATCACAGCCGTGTCCAGGACCTTCCCGGTCTGGTCGACGACGGCCAGCTTGCATCCGGTCCGGAAGGCCGGATCCCATCCGAGCACCACCTGTCCCCCGATCGGGGGCTGCATCAGCAGCTGCTCCAGATTTTTCCGGAAGACGACGATCGCGCCGTCCTGTGCTTTTTCCGTCAGCTCGCCGCGAACCTCGCGCTCGATCGCGGGCGCGATCAAACGCCGGTAGGAATCGGAAATGGCCCGCCGCATGTGCGGTTCCGTCACCGGATTTTTCCCGCGGATAATGTTGTGTGCGAGATACCTCTCGACCTCGTCCGCGTCGACTTCGATCTTCACGGTGAGAAATTTCTCCGCCTCTCCCCGGTTGATCGCCAGAATCCGGTGGCCGGGTATTTTCGAGACCGCCTCGCGGTAATCGTAGTACATCTCGTAGACGGATTTCGCCTCCGGGTCCTTCGCCGCCGTGACGACGACGCCCGTCCGGCGGGTGTGATTTCGGATTCCGCGGCGGAACGCGGCATTGTCCGAGACCGCTTCGGCGATGATATCGCGGGCGCCCTGAAGAGCATCCGCAGCAGAAGCGACCCCCTTCTCCTCCGAGACATATTTCTCCGCCTCCTCTTCGATCGGCGTCGTGATTTTCTGATTCAGGAGAAGCACCGCAAGAGGCTCGAGCCCCCTTTCCTTCGCCACCGACGCGCGCGTCCGGCGTTTCGGGCGGTAAGGGCGGTAGAGATCCTCCAGCGCAACCAGAGTCTCAGCCTCGTCGATGGCCTTTGCCAGAGCCGGCGTCATCTTTCCCTGTTCTTCGATGGAAGAGCGGACCGTCTCGCGGCGCTCCTCGAGCCCCCGAAGATACGTCAGTCTCTCATCGAGCGTGCGCAGCACCTCGTCATTCAGCGACCCCGTCGCCTCTTTCCGGTAGCGGGCAATAAAAGGGATGGTATTTCCCGCATCGATCAGATCCACCGTCGCGCGAACCTGCTCTTCCCGTATCTGAAGCTCGGAAGCCAGTGTCTTGATAATATTCATATGCTCCATCCATTCCGTTCTTTTCTGTTTCTCTCTGCCGGTTCATCCGGATGCCCCTCCGGGAAAAATTCTTCTTCCGTCTGCCGGAGTTCTCAGCACATCTCCTCCGGACGGACAGCGCGGTCAAACTCCTCCTCCGTCAGGAAGCCGAGCTGGACGCAGGCTTCCTTCAGCGAAATATTTTCGCGGTATGCCTTGAATGACGTCTTCGCGGCATTTTCATATCCGATGATCGGATTCAGCGCCGTGACAAGCATCAGGGAGTTGTGCAGATTGCTTTCCATCTTTTCCCGGTCCGGTTCGATCCCGATCAGACACTTGTCGGTAAAGGAGCGGATTCCGTCCGCAAGCAGGCGGACCGACTGCAGGAAATTGTAGGCGATGACCGGCATGAACACATTCAGCTCAAAATTGCCCTGGGACGCGGCAAATCCGATCGCGGCGTCATTGCCCATGATCTGAACCGCCACCATGGTCATGGCCTCGCACTGGGTCGGGTTGACCTTTCCCGGCATGATTGAGCTTCCCGGCTCATTGGCGGGAATCCGGATCTCGCCGAGTCCGCATCTGGGGCCGCTCGCCAGCCACCTGACATCATTCGCGATTTTCATCATATCGGCTGCCAGCGCCTTGACCGCTCCGTGCGCGAAGACGACAGCATCCCGGGAAGTCAGGGCGTGAAATTTGTTCTGCTCTGTCTCAAAGGGATATCCGGTCAGCTCCGACACGGCCGAAGCGGCCTCCCTGTCAAAGCCTTCCGGGGCGTTCAGACCGGTCCCGACCGCCGTACCGCCGAGGGCGAGCACACTGATGTGCGGCAGCGCGGACTCCAGCATGGCGCGGCCGGACTCCAGCATGCCCCGCCATCCGCTGATCTCCTGGGAAAAGCGGATCGGAACCGCATCCATCAGATGCGTTCGTCCGCTCTTGACTACATCTCTGTTTTTCTCCTCGAGGCTTTTCAGAACCTCGATACCGTGATCCACCGAGGGGAACAGCTGCTCCCGGATCGAAGTGACCGCGGCGATGTGCATGGCCGTCGGGAAGGTATCGTTCGAGCTCTGCGACATATTGACCGTATCATTCGGATGCAGCAGCTTCTCCCCGGCAATCTCATTCCCCCGGTTGGCGATGACTTCGTTCATGTTCATATTCGACTGCGTCCCGCTGCCGGTCTGCCAGACGGCGAGCGGAAAATTTCCATCCAGCTTCCCCGCGAGAATCTCATCACAGACCTCGCCGATCAGCCCGCATTTTCTGTCGTCAAGCTTTCCGAGACGACGGTTCGCGATCGCAGCCGCTTTTTTCAGCTGCGCGAAAGCCCGGATGATCTCTGTCGGCATTTTCTCCGTTCCGATTTTGAAATTCTCGTAGCTGCGCTCGGTCTGCGCGCCCCAGTAAGCATCCGCGGGAACCTGCATCTCTCCCATCGAATCGTGTTCTGTTCTGTATTTCATATCCGTCGCTCCTGCCTTTCTCTTCAAACCATTCATTCAATTCATCAGTATACCAACCCGCGCCCGTGTCAGCAATATCGGTCTTTTCGATTCTTTCCCCCGGACATCCGGAATCCCTCTCCGTACGGAATTCCTCGAAATTCTTTTACATGATTTTATTATTGCAAAATAACGTTCATTTTCATGCCAAATGTTGGATTATTGTAGAGTTTTCATAAAACGCCAATTGAATAATGAACCGTCCCATGCTATGATGGGCAATAAGTTCCGATGGGAAACATCGGATTTCCTGAAACTGCTCTCCATTTATTTTCCGGCTATACCGGAACTTACATCCAATACACCTTAGGGAAAAGGCTGCCGCTGCTCTTGCGGCGGCCTTTTCTCTTTTCGGCCCTGTCCGGCTCTGATCTCCGCCGCTCCCGATCGAGTAGGAGGGGGTGGTTAGCCCCCGACCTCTCACACCACTCGTGCATACCGTTCGGTACACGGCGGTTTCAACAGTTGACGTGCACAGACTGATATGCTGAGGCCAAATCATAAAAGCCCCAGTGTATCAGTCTTTCTTTTGAT